>NZ_JAXGGI010000015.1:0-99362 GCF_034105445.1 Xanthomonas sp. LF07-6 | reverse complement strand
TGGCAAAACCGGCAAGCAGATCGTGTGTGCCGCCATGCGCAAGCTCCTGCACCTGGCCTACGGGGTTCTCAAATCGGGCACGGCGTTCGATCCGAAAAGGGGCCTTGCCTGCTAGGGGGGAAGACGGTATCTACGACAGCGCAAAATCGATGCCGCGTCACTTGGCCGGCGGCGCGTTGACCGTCTGTTCCAGGTCCTTCTGCAGGTCGGCGAACAGCGGGGTCATCTTCTGCTGGATCGCGCCCATCAGGTTCTGCATCAGTTGCGGGGTCTTGTCGAGCAGGCTCTGGCCGGCCGGGCTCTCGTAGAACTCGGCCATCGCCAGCACGTCCTGCTTGGAGAAGGTCTGCTTGTACAGGTTGACGTAGAGCGGACGCATTTCCTGCCAGGACAGCGCCTTGCGCACGGTGGCCTGGGTGCGCTCCTGGATCTGCTGCAGCTTCTGCTGCTGGGCGGCGTCGAGCGGGTGCTGCGCGGTGAGCTGGGCGAACTGCTGGCGCTGCATCGCCTCGATCTGCGGCAGCATGGTGTCGAGCATGTTCTGCGCGCGCGAGGCCGACAGCAGGCGGTTGACGTCGGCATCGGTGGGCGGTTCGGCCAGCGCCGGGAGCGCGGCCAGGGCCAGCAGCAGGGCCAGCAGCAGGCGCTGCGGCCACTGGAAGAAGCGCGGAATCGGGGGCATGGAGCATCCTGCAGAACGATGACCGGCGGCCAGAATACGGCAATCGCCGCGCCGCCGCCGCCGCGCGTGGGGACGTGCGACCGGCCGGCGTCCGCTCCCTGGCTCGTTCAGGCGGCGCCGACGCGGAAACCGGGCGGTCCGGCGAATACCCTACAATCCGCGCCATGGGTAACGGGGCCATCCACATCTCGAGCAGCCTGACGATTCCGGAGGACGAAATCGTCGAGCGCTTCGTGCGCGCCAGCGGCGCCGGCGGGCAGAACGTCAACAAGGTCGCCACCGCGGTCGAGTTGCGTTTCGACCTGGCCGGCTCGCCGTCGCTGCCGGAGCCGCTGCGTGCGCGCCTGCTGGCGCGGCGCGACCGCCGCATCACCGCCGACGGCGTGCTGGTGATCGATGCGCAGCGCTTCCGTACCCAGGACCGCAACCGCGACGATGCGCGCCAGCGCCTGGCCGAGTTCATCGCCGCCGGGCTGTCGGTGCCGAAGCGGCGCATCGCCACCAAACCCTCGCACGGCGCCAAGCTGCGACGCCTGGACGCCAAGCGCGAGCGCAGCCAGATCAAACGCGGCCGCTCGCCCGGCCGCTGGGAGTGACTTTTGACCGAACGCGATTACCGCCTGCCCGCAGCGCCCCCGAACATGCCGATGGTCAGGCCCAGCCGCTTCATGCGCTGGCTTGGCCGCACCGCCTTGCGGCTGACCGGCTGGCGGGTCGTGGGCGAGTTCCCCAACGTGCCCAAGCTGGTGATGATCGTGGCCCCGCATTCGTCCAACTGGGACGGGTTCCTGGGCTTCGCAGTCAAGTTCGCGGTCGGCTTCGAGGTGCGCGTGCTGGGCAAGACCCAGTTGTTCTGGTGGCCGCTGGGACCGCTGCTGCGCAGGCTCGGCGGCATCCCGCTGGACCGCAACTCGCCACGCGGCGTGGTCGAACAGGCGGTGGCGCTGATCCGCGGCGCCGAACGCATGTGGTACGTGATCACCCCCGAGGGCACGCGCAAGCGTGTGGAGAAGTGGAAGACCGGGTTCTGGAAGATCGCCCACGGCGCGCAGGTACCGATTTTCCCGGTGTACTTCGACTACCCCAGCCGCACCGTCGGCCTCGGCGAGGTGGTGTGGACCGGCGAGGACATGCAGGCGGACATCGCCGCGATCCGCGAATGGTACCGGCCGTGGCGCGGCAAGCACCGCGATACCTTGTGACGGGCAGCGGCGGCTGACGGCGGCGCCATCCGCCGTTTTGCCCCACGGCGCCAACCGATGCCGTAGGAGCAGTGAATGGGTCGGATGTTGTTGTGGGAGGGACTTCAGTCCCGACGCAGCAATGTAACAGGTGGCTTTGGTCTTCACTCGTCGCGGCTGAAGCCGCTCCCACAAGTGCCGCCCCAGGATCGCCGGAAGACTGCACTGTGTGGAGGATCTCAGTCCGACGCAGGAAGGTGCCAAGTGGCTTTGGGCTTCACTCGTCGCGGCTGAAGCCGCTCCCACAAGTGTGGCGCCAGGATCGCCGGAAGATTGCACTGTGTGTGGGATCTCAGTCCGACGCAGGAAGGTGCCGAGTGGCTTTGGGCTTCACTCGTCGCGGCTGAAGCCGCTCCCACAAGTGCGGTGCCAGGATCGCTGGAGGACTGCACTGTGGGAGGGACTCAGTCCGACGCAGGAAAGTGCCAAGTGGCTTTGGGCTTCACTCGTCGCGGCTGAAGCCGCTCCCACAAGTGCGGCGCCAGGATCGCCGGAAGACCGCACTGTGTGAGGGACTCAGTCCGACGCAGGAAGGTGCCGGGTGGCTTTGGGCTTCACTCGTCGCGGCTGAAGCCGCTCCCACAAATGCGGTGCCAGGATCGCTGGAGGACTGCACTGTGGGAGGGACTTCAGTCCCGACGACGGACGGTGTCAGCCGACCTTCCGCTCGTCGCGGCTGACGCCGCTCCCACATGCAGGCCTTGACCCCCGCGCTACAGCGCGCTGCCGCCGAACTTCTGCGTGTACTGCAGGTACACGCTGCGGCCCACGGTGTCGAACCAGGACACGTCGTAGTACGGGTACGACGTATAGGTGCGGTCGTGCGGCGGCATCTTGTCGAACAGGTTGGTCACCGTCAGCGACAACTGCGCGTGGTCGGTGAAGCGGTACTGCAGCGAGGCGTTGTAGCGGTAGGTGGCGCCGATCCACGGGCTGTCGCCGCTCTCCGGGTCGTAGACCTGGTCGTAGGAATCGGAGGTCGGCAGGCGGCCCAGGCGTTCGCCGTGCAGCGTCGCGGTCCAGGCGTTGCGCTCCCAGGACACGCTGGCGCTGGCCTTGGTGCGCGGGATGTCGTAGCCGCTGTTGACCGCGAACTCGTCCACCATCGCTTCGCCGGCGTACACCTGGATGTCGTGGCGGCGCACCCAGGTGTAGTTGCCGCTCAGGCGGAAGGTGCCGATGCCGGTGTCGAGGCGGTACTGCGCGCTGAGGTCGATGCCGTTGGTGCGTTCGCGGGCGATGTTGATCGGGTTGACGTAGACCCCGTACAGGCGGCCGTCGGCGCTGCGGGTGACCCGTGCCAGCGCCTGCTGGCAGGTGGTGGAGGTGGCCTGCAGCACGCCGAGGCGGCAGTCGGCCTCGTCGCGCAGCACCTGGTCCACGCGCAGGTCCTGCACCTGGTCGCGCATGTCGATGTTGAAGTAGTCCACCGACAGGTCCAGGTCGGCCATCGGCGACCACACCAGGCCGGCGGTCCACGAGGTGCTGTTCTCCGGGTTCAGCGCGCGGTTGCCGCTGCGGCCGCGGATCACCGCCTCTTCGTTGTAGCTGCAGTCCTGGATCGCCACGCCCGGTTCCTCGCTGGCGCAGCGGTAGTAGTCCACGCCGGTGGTCTCGTCATTGCCGGGGCCGGCATACACGTAGTGCAGGTCGGGGGCGCGGAACGCGGTGCCGTAGGAGGCGCGCACCAGCAGCGTGGCCACCGGCCGCCACTCCAGCCCGCCGCTGTAGGTGAACTTGCCCAGCGAGCGCCCGGCGAAGCGGTACTGGTCGTAGCGCCCGGCCAGGCTCAGCGACACCGTCGACAGCACCGGCAGGCGCAGCTCGCTGGCCAGCGCCCAGCGGTTGCGGCTGCCGTGGCCGTCGGAGTCCTTCCAGCTGTAGTAGTAGTACTGCGTGGCCAGCGGATCCGGGCGCAGGTTGTAGGACTGGTTGCCGAATTCGGCGGTCGCCGCCATGCCGGCATCGCCGCCGGGCAGCGAGAACAGCGCGGTGTTGGTGGCGGTGAAGGCGAGGGTGTCGGTGCGCGAGCGCGGCTGGTACACCGTGCGCTGGGCGATGCTGTCGTACTCGGCACGGCTCAGCGGCGTGTACAGTCGCTGCGGGTCGGCGTTGAAGATCGGCAGCCCCGAGTCTTCGTCCACGCCCAGCTGCGGGCCGAGGAACAGCGCATTGGCGCGCGCGGCGACGATCTGCGGCCAACTGATCGTGGCCTGGTACTGCGAGTGGCTGAGGCTGGTCTCGTAGTCCCAGTCCGCGCCGAGGTGGCCCTTGAAGCCGGTGGTGACGCTGAAGGTCTTCTGCCGGGTGCGAATGGTGCCGGCGTTGAGGCCGCCCATTTCTTCCGGGCTGAACTGGCGCCCCCAGGCTTCCACCTGGTCGGTGGCCTGGTTGTAGAAATAGCCTTCCTCGTTGCCGTCCGGGGCCATGTAGCCCCACTGGGTCACGTCGCGGAACAGCGACAGCTCGTGGTAGCCCACCTGCACGTCGGCGAACCACTCGCTGCCGTTGTCGAAGGCGTAGCGCAGCGAGGCGTAGCCGTTGAGGCCGCGGCGCTTGTTGGTGATGGTGCCGTAGCCGATCGAGGCACTGCTGCCGCAGAACGCGCCGTAGCCGGGGCGGGTGGCGTAGCCGGTGCTGCCGCCGTTGAGGCCGGACACCGCCGCGCAGGTGTCCGCGCCCGGGTCCAGGTAGTCGTCGTTGCCGTCGGTGCGCAGGAAGGTGCGGCGCGGCACCTGCGAACGTGCGGTGGGGCCGTCCAGGGTGCTGTCCTGGCGGCTGCGCTCGTAGGCCCACAGCGGCGTTTGCGAGACCAGTTCGGCGCCGAACACCGCGTCGAAATTGCCGCGCGACCAACCGCTGCTGAGGCTGAGGTTGAAGCTCTCGCCGCCGCCGCGGGTGGTGTCGCCGAAACGGTAGTCCAGCGTGGTGCCGTCGGCGTGCTTTTTGAGGATGAAGTTGACCACGCCGGAGATCGCGTCCGAGCCGTAGATCGCCGAGGCGCTGCCGGTCAGGATCTCGATGCGGTCGATCATGCCCAGCGGGATGTTGGAGATGTCGGTGAAGTTGCTGCGGCCCTTGAACGGCATCGGGAAGTCGGCGATGCGGCGGCCGTTGACCAGCACCAGGGTGTGGTTGGGGCCGAGCCCGCGCAGGTCCACCTGCTGCGCGCCGGGGGAGAAGTCCGCGCCGCTGGCCGACTGCGGGCTCTGCGTCTCGCCGCCGTTCTGGGTCATCGCGCGCAGCACGTCCGGCACCGAGGTGAAGCCGTTGGCCTTGATCTGCTCGGCGCTGATCACGCTGATCGGCGCGGGGCCTTCCACCTGCGTGCGCGGGATGCGCGAGCCGGTCACGCGCAGGGTGTCCAGTTGCGCCACCGGCGCCTCGGCCGCCGCAGCCGGCGCGGTGGCACGGACCGGCTGCGCGCGGGCCGGGGCCGGCTCCTGGCGCCGCACCAGCCAGGCGCCGGAGGGGTCGCGCTGGGCGACGAAGCCGCTGCCGCGCAGCACCTGCTGCAGCGCCTGTGCGGTGTCCAGTTGGCCGTGCGCGCCGCCGCTGCGGGCCTGGCCCAGTTGGTCGGCACGGTAAATCAGTTGCGCGCCGGATTGCCGCGCCAGGGTGTCCAGCGCCGCGCGCAGCGGGCCGGCGGGGACGTCCACCGTGCCGGTGGCGGCAACGGCAGCGGGTTGCGCCTGCGCCGCACAGGCGCTCGCACAGGCCATGCTCAGCAGCAGGGCACGCATCGGATACCGCATCGAGTTTTCTCCCCAAACGGGCGCGGAGCGCGCCTCAGTAGCTCCAGACGAACGAGACCGACAAATCCCCCCGCCGCCGCGCCCGCCCGGCGCGGCGCGGCGCGGGACGGCTTACCGGCTGTGCAACAACACCGTGTCGCCGTGGCGCTCGGCGCGGATCGGGAACCCCTGTTCGAGCAGGCGCACGAAGGCGTCGACGTTGGACCAGCGCACGTTGCCGCCGACCCGCAGCGCCGCGGCACCGGCATCGGCGACCTGCAGCTTGACCGTGTTGTAGCGGTTGAACTCGGCCACCGCCGCCTGCAGCGGGGTGTCGTCGAAACTCAGGTAGCCGCTGCGCCAGTCCAGCGCGCGCTCGGCCTCGGCCAGCGCGACCCGGCGTACCAGCACCCCGTGCGGCCCGGCCTGGGCGATGCTGCCGGCATGCAGCAGCAGCGGCGGCGCCTGCGGCGCGCCCGCCGATTCCAGCCGCACCGTGCCTTCGGTGACCACCACGCGCAGCGCATCGGCCTCGCGGCGCACCGCGAAGCGCGTGCCCACCGCCACCACCCGGCGCGCGCCGCTGTCGACCACGAAGGGCCGGCCCGGGTCCTTGCTCACCGCGAAGAACGCCTCGCCGCGCTGCAGGTCGATGCGCCGCTGCGCGCGCGACAGCGCCACCGCGATGCGGCTGTCGCTGCTCAGCGTGGCCTGCGAGCCGTCGGCCAGGGCCACCGGGCGCAGCTGGCCGGTGACGCTGGCATAGGCGGTCGGCACCGGTTCGACGGCATGCCGCCAGACCAGGGACAGCACCGCGGCACCGAGCAGCGCGGCCGCCAGCGCTGCCGGCCAGCGCCGTCGCCGCGGCGCACGCGGACGCGGGGCGAAGCGCAGGCCACGCAGGTCCGGCGCGGCGGTGGCGGCCGTGGCGGCCGGCGCCAGCGTGCTGCGGCCGCCCAGGCCCTGCCAGCGGCCGCGTTCGGGCACCTGCCCATCGCGCTGGCCGGCGCCGAGTGCCTGCAGGCGCCCACTCTCCTGCCAGGCGGCCTGCAGGCGCAGGAACGCCACCCGGTGCGCGGTGGCCGCGGCCAGCCAGGCATCCAGGCGCGCCTGCCGTGCGTCGGACCAGTCGTCGCGGTCGCGCCGCGCCAGCCAGGCCGCCGCACGCGCCTCAATCCACCTGCTGTCCATCGCGTGCCCGCGCCTGCATCGGCTTCGCCGGCGCCGCCGCGCCGTCGTCGCCATGGAAATGATCGGCCAGCAGGCGCATGCCCCGGGCCACGTGCTTCTCCACGCTCTTCTCGCTGATTCCCAGGCGCACGGCCACCTCCTTCTGCGGCAGTTCCTCGACCCGCCGCAGCCAGACCACGCTGCGGCAGCGGTCCGGCAACCGGTCGAAGGCCGCCGCCAGCCGGCCCAGCACCTGCCGTCCGCCGCACCAGCGTTCCGGCGACAGCTCGTCTATCAGGACGTGCATCGACTCCAGATCCCCCACTGCCTCGATCGACACCACCCGGTTGCGGCGCAACCGGTCGGTCATCAGGTGCCGCGCGGTGGCGAACAGGAACGACTTGGGCAGGCTCGGCCGGGCCTTGCCGGCGGCCTCGTAGACGCGCACGTAAATCTCCTGGCGCAGGTCGTGCCACTCCTCGCGATGCGGCCAGCAGCGCCGCAGGTAGCCGCTGAGCGCCTGCTCGTGGACGAGGATTTCTTGGACGAACCAATCGTCGAGGGAAGCGGACATGGATCCCACATTAGCCGATCGCCGGTGCGTGCGGGCAAGTGCCGCGCGCGCCGACGTGGGAGGGTGACGGCGGCGGGGGGAAACCGTGCCGCCGTTCGTCCCCTCTCAGCAACGAGCCGCACGCTCGCCTGCCCGCCCCGTTCCCGAGGAGATCCGCATGACCCGTTCCGTCGGCATGTTCCGGCCCTGGATGTCGCTGCTGCTGGGCCTGTGCCTGGCCACGCCCGCCGTCGCGCGCGATTACCGCCAGTACCTGGTCGGCGATCCGGCCGCGCCCACACCCGGCCCGGTGTCGCCCGGCCTGCTGCTGATGGGGGGCGGCGACCGCAACTACGACGCGCTGCGCTGGTTCATGGCCAAGGCCGGGCACGGCCACGTGGTGGTGCTGCGCGCCTCGCAGGCCAACGAGGTGGGCGAGGAGTTCTACCGCAAGGTCGGCGGCGTGGCCTCGGTCGAGACGTTCGTGTTCAGCGGCCGCGGCGCCTCCAGCGATCCGGCGCTGCTGCGCGCGCTGGCCCGCGCCGACGGCATCTTCATCGCCGGCGGCGACCAGTCGCGCTACGTGCGCTACTGGAAGAACACCCCGGTGGCCGACGCGCTGGATGCGCACGTGCGCGCCGGCAAGCCGCTGGGCGGCACCAGCGCCGGCCTGGCGATGCTGGGCGAGTACCTGTACGGCTCGATGGACGGCGGCAGCATCACCAGCCCGGCGGCGCTGGCCGATCCGCTGGGGCCGGCGGTCACCATCGAGACCGACTTCCTGCACCTGGATCTGCTCAAGCGGGTCATCACCGATACCCACTTCCGCGAGCGCGACCGCCTCGGTCGCCTGTTCGCGTTCCGCGCCAAGGCCGCCACGCTGGCGCCCAAGGGGGAACCGCTGATCGGCCTGGGCGTGGACGAGAGCGCCGCGCTGGCGGTGGAGGGCGACGGTACCGCGCGCGTCTATGCCACCGATCCGCAGGCCGTGGCCACCGTGGTCGCCGGGCCGCTGCAACCGCCCACCCCGGCCGGGCAGCCGCTGCAGGCCGCCCGCATCGAGACCGTCGGGGTCGGCCCCGGTTCCACCCTGCACCTGCCCGACGGCCGCGTCGAGGCACCGATCTTCCACCGCTACTACGCGGTGCAGGACGGGCGCATGCGCGAGATTCCCGCCACCACCCTGGTGATCCATGGCGGCGCCGGCGTCGAGCGCGCCAGCAGCAGCCCGGCCGACCTGGCCGAGGCGCGCGCGGCCATGGAGAAGGCGCTGCGTACCGGGCAGGCGCTGCTGGCGCAGGGCAAGCCGGCGGTGGATGCGGTCGCCGCGGCGATCACCGTGCTGGAGGACTCGCCACAGTTCAACGCCGGCAAGGGCGCGGTGTTCACCCACGACGGCCGCAACGAACTGGACGCGGCGATCATGGACGGCCGCACCGGCAAGGCCGGCGCGGTGGCCGGCGTGCACCGGGTCAAGAACCCGATCGAACTGGCGCGCGCGGTGATGGACCAGTCCGAGCACGTGATGCTGGTCGGCGATGGCGCCGAGGTCTTCGCAAAGCAGCACGGGATCGCGCTGGTCGCGCCGTCCTACTTCCGCACCGAGAAGCGCTGGCAGCAACTGCAGCAGGCGCTGAAGGAAGAAGCCAACAAGCAGGCGCACGCCGATCTGGAGACCGCCAAGCACTTCGGCACGGTCGGTGCGCTGGCGCTGGACCTGCAGGGCAACCTGGCCGCCGGCACCTCCACCGGCGGCATGACCAACAAGCGCTACGGCCGCGTCGGCGATTCGCCGATCATCGGCGCCGGCACCTTCGCCGACAGCCGCTGCGCGGTGTCCGGCACCGGCTGGGGCGAGTTCTACATCCGCGCGGTGGCCGCCTACGACATCTGCGCGCGGGTGAAGTACGCCGGACAGAGCCTGGCCCAGGCCGCCGACGCGGTGATCGACCAGCAGATCCCCAAGGCCGGCGGCGACGGCGGTGCGATCGCGCTGGGCGCCGACGGCAGCGTGGCCTTCCCGTTCAACACCGAGGGCATGTACCGCGGCTGGATCGGCGCCGACGGCGTGCCGCACGTGGCCATCTTCAAGGACGAGGCGTTGCCGCTGCCCGGCGGGCAGTGAGCCTCGCGCGCCGGCGCTCCCTGCGGGGCGCCGGCCGTGCAACGCGTCGCGTGGCCGGCACCGTGAGTAGGGCGCTGGCGCCATGCCTGCGCCCGGCCATCTGTACGCCGGCTGGCTGCCGCGCCGGGCCGAGCCAATGGCACATGCCGCTGCCATGCAAACCCGGTAACGTGGGCGGCTGTCTTGGCCCCAAGGTCCTCCCAGGAGTTCCACCTCATGTCGCGTAACGTCGTTCTGGCCGCCGCCATCAGCCTGGCGCTGGCTGCCTGTTCCGGTAAGGAGTCCACCCCCGTGCCCGCCGCCCCCGCTGCTCCGGCCGCCGCGCAGCCCGCCGCCGCCGCCAACCCGCTGCTGACCCCCAGCACGCTGCCGTTCCAGGCGCCGCCGTTCGACAAGATCAAGGACAGCGACTACCTGCCGGCCTTCGAAGAGGGCATGAAGCAGCACCTGGCCGAGATCCGCAAGATCGCCGACAACCCGGAACCGGCCACCTTCGCCAACACCCTGGAAGCGATGGAGCGCAGCGGCGAGACCCTGACCCGCGTGTCGCGCATCTTCTTCGGCCTGGTCCAGGCCGACACCAACGATGCCCGCCAGAAGATCCAGGAAGAGATCGCGCCCAAGCTGGCCGCGCACCAGGACGAGATCAGCCTGGACCCGAAGCTGTTCGCGCGCATCAAGAGCCTGTACGACCAGCGCGACACGCTGACCCTCGACCCGGAGCAGAAGCGCCTGGTCGAGTACGAATACCAGGAGTTCGTGCGCGCCGGCGCGCAGCTGTCCGACGCCGACAAGGCCACCCTGCGCAAGCTCAACGTCGAAGAGACCACCCTGGCCACGCAGTTCCACACCAAGCTGGTCGCGGCCACCGCCGCCGGTGCGGTGGTGGTGGACGACAAGGCCAAGCTCGACGGCCTGTCCGACGGCGACATCGCTTCGGCCGCGCAGGACGCCACCGCGCGCAAGCTCGACGGCAAGTACCTGCTGGCCCTGCAGAACACCACCCAGCAGCCGGTGCTGGCCTCGCTGAAGGACCGCGACCTGCGCCAGCAGGTGATGGCCGCCTCGCAGTCGCGCGCCGAGAAGGGCGATGCCAACGACACCCGCCAGACCGTGCAGCGCCTGGCGCAGCTGCGCGCGCAGAAGGCCAAGCTGCTCGGCTTCGACAGCTACGCCGCCTACAGCCTCAGCGACCAGATGGCCAAGACCCCGGCCGCGGCGCTGAAGCTGCTCACCGACACCGTGCCCGCCGCCACCGCCAAGGCGCGCAGCGAAGCGGCCGAGATGCAGAAGGTGATCGACGCGCAGAAGGGCGGCTTCAAGCTCACCGCCGCCGATTGGGACTTCTACGCCGAGCAGGTGCGCAAGGCCAAGTACGACCTCGACGAAGCGCAGATCAAGCCGTACTTCGAACTGGACAACGTGCTGCAGAACGGCGTCTTCTACGCCGCCAACCAGCTGTACGGCCTCACCTTCAAGGAACGCACCGACATCCCCACCTACCACGACGGGATGAAGGTCTATGAAGTGTTCGACAAGGACGGCAAGTCGCTGGCGCTGTTCTACACCGACTACTTCAAGCGCGACAGCAAGTCCGGCGGCGCCTGGATGGACGAGTTCGTCGGCCAGAACGGCCTGACCGGCACCAAGCCGGTGGTCTACAACGTCTGCAACTTCACCAAGCCCGCTCCCGGCCAGCCGGCGCTGCTGAGCTTCGACGACGTCACCACCATGTTCCACGAGTTCGGCCATGCGCTGCACGGCATGTTCTCCAACGTGAAGTATCCGACCCTGGCCGGCACCGCCACCTCGCGCGACTTCGTCGAGTTCCCCTCGCAGTTCAACGAGCACTGGGCGTCGGATCCGAAGGTGTTCGCGCACTACGCCAAGCACTACCAGACCGGCGAAGCGATGCCGGCCGACCTGGTGGAGAAGATCAAGAAGTCGCGCACCTTCAACCAGGGCTACGCCACCACCGAGTACCTGTCGGCGGCGCTGCTCGACCTGTCCTGGCACACCCTGCCGGCCGACGCGCCGCTGCAGGACGTGGACAAGTACGAGGCCGACTCGCTGAAGAAGTACAAGGTGGACCTGCCGGAAGTGCCGCCGCGCTACCGCACCACCTATTTCGACCACATCTGGGGCGGCGGCTACTCGGCCGGCTACTACGCCTACTTCTGGTCGGAAGTGCTCGACGACGACGCGTTCCAGTGGTTCAAGGAACACGGCGGCCTGACCCGCGCCAACGGCGACATCTTCCGCGCCAAGATCCTCTCGCGCGGCAACACCGTCGACCTGGCCACCCTGTACCGCGACTTCCGCGGCAAGGACCCCAGCGTCGAGCCGCTGCTGGAAAACCGCGGTCTGAAGAACTGATCGGCGCTGCGCCGATCTGGTGTGTGGAGAACGGGATGGCCTTGCGGCCATCCCGTTTTTTGTTGGAGTGTCCGGATACTCCATCCACAAGGAGATGGTCATGAAGGGACGCTGGATTGTCGGTATGGCGCTGCTGGGCGCCTGTTTTGCGGCGTCTGCCGCAGGGCGGTTGGAGATCCGGCTGGAACACGCGCAAGCAGGCAGCAAGCGCGCGGGCGCAGCGGTCATCACGATCACCCTGGTCAATGCGGGCGATCAGCCGATCGCGGTGCCGGATGCCGATATCCCCGAGGTGAACCGCGACGGGCGACTGCAAGCGAATGTGTTACGAGTGCTGCAGGAGGACGGAAGCGCTGTGGCCTACCGCGGCATCTACGTGAGCCAGCTGCCGGGTTCGAGGCCCGACGTGATCCTGGGTCCGGGCGAGTCGAAATCCGCGGCGGTGGATCTGTCCCGGAACTACCGGGTCGTGCCTGGACGCCGCTACCTGGTGGCTGTGCAGCCGTTGTTGCGATACCGCGAACTTCCGGCGACCACCGCCGCGAATGTTTCCGGTCAGGTGGGTTCCCTCAAGGCCGCTACGTCCAACCGCATCGAGGTCATGCCGTAGGCATCGGCCGACGGCGTAACCGCCGTTCTTTTGCTCGCACGCTGACGCGCGCTGCGGCCGGGAAAGGGCGCCCTGGTAACGTGTCTCGACAGGGCGGCATGATCGCTGCTGATTTATCCATCTGATGCATGGGAGTATCGAAGCATGATGTTTGCCATGGCGCTCCTGGTGGGCGCGGCGACGGGGCCGGCGCATTTCAGCGCATCGCGGCCGCAAAGCTTCTCCAACGTCTGTCGCATCGAGGAAGAGGGGGAGTTGCTGGGGACGACGCTATGGATCCTGCCTGCCGTCGATGGCACTCGGCTGTTGATCCAGCGCTACGAGGGCGGGGCTTTGACGCCGGCCTTGTTGTCGACGCGCGTCGAAGACGGAAAGCTCGTGGTGTACTCCGACCGGAACGAACCGCTTTACGCGGTGCGTCGCGACGGTAAAGGCGCGCGGATCACCTATCTCGATGGCGAGCAAGGGAGTGATGGCGGAAACGAGGAACGTCTGCCTCCGGTCGTCAAAGTGGGCGAGTTTCCGGACTGCAAGTAGTTGCCGTCTGCATGGTGTCGGCAGGCGTCTGTGCCGGGCGGCGCCATGCCTTTCGTCACTGGCCCTCCGAGCCGCCAAGCGCGCACTGTCGCGATGGCACGACCCGTGCCACCCTCGCTCATCCCAGGTGCCCCATGACCCACGCCGATCCGCATGCCACCCGCCTGCAGCGCGCCGCGCGCTGGAGCCGCAAGGAACTGCTGCCGATGGTGGTGATGCTGTTGCTGCTCACCGCCGCGCGGTCGTCCTTCGCCAATCACTATGTGGTGCCCTCCGGTTCGATGCAGCCGACCCTGCAGCCCGGCGATCGCGTCGCCGTGGACATGAGCGCTTACGGGCTGCGCGTGCCGTTCACCGAATACCGCGTGTTCGAACGCGGCCGGCCGCAGCGCGGCGATGTGGCGGTGTTCGACTCGCCGCACGACGGCACCCGGCTGATCAAGCGCGTGGTGGCGGTGGCGGGCGATCGCGTCGACGTGCGCGATGGCCATCTCGCCATCAACGGCCAGCCGCTGCAGGTGGGCGCGGCGGGCGATGCGGAGCGCTTCGGCGCGCGCATCGCGCGGCTGGATCTGGACGCGGGTGGCGGCCCGGATCTGCACGACGTGCGGGTGCCGCCCGGCAAACTGCTGGTCATGGGCGATCATCGCGGCGACAGTTTCGATGGCCGCTATTTCGGCTTCGTCGATGCCGACAGCGTCTACGGCAAGGCGCTGGCAGTGTTCTACCGCCGCGGCGAGGGATTCGAGTGGGCGCGGCTGTAGGGCACCGCGCGCAATGACGCGACCTGATCCGTAGGAACGGTTTCAGTCGCGACAGGCGTTACCGGGAGTGCCCGTCACGACTGAAGCCGCTCCTGCGGAGGCAACCTGCTGGTGCCGCGGTGCCGTCAGAAGCCCTCGCACCACACCGCCAGCTCGTAGCCGTCGCGGTCGGCGAAGTGGAAGCGGCGCCCGCCTGGGAAGTCGAACACCGGGCGCACGATGCGGCCCCCGGCGGCTTCGATGCGCGCCTGGGTGGCGGCCAGGTCGTTGGAGTACAGCACCACCAGGGCGCCGCCGGGTTGCGGCGTGCCGTGGAAGAAGCCGCCGCTCAGGCGGCCGTCGCGGAATTCACAGTAGTCCGGGCCGTAGTCCTGGAAGGTCCAGTCGAAGGCCTGGCCGTAGAAGGCCTTGGCCGCGGCGATCGAGGCGACGGCGAATTCCAGATAGTCGATGCGGTGATGCTGTTCGGCGCGGGACATGGGCGGTTCCTTTGGACGGGGCGCCAGTATCGACCACCGTGCGGCCGCCGGCTTGGCGAAAACGGCCAGCTCAGCGCGCGTGCCGCTGCACCAGGTCGCGCGGGCGCAGGCCGGTCAGTTGCCGGCTGTCGCGCACCAGGTGCGGTGCGTCGCCGTAGCCGGCCTCGAGGGCGGCCGCGGTCAGGCTGGGATGCTGGCGGACCAGGCCCAGGAAGCGTTGCAGGCGCAGGATGCGCTCCAGGGTCTTGGCGCCGTAGCCGAACGCGTCGTGGCTGCGTCGCCGCAAGGTGCGTTCGCTGACGCCCAGCGCATGGGTCAGCGAGTCCAGCCGCGGCGGTGCGTCGCCGGCGAGTTGTGCGAACAGCCAGGCCATCGCGGAGTCGCGGTGCAGCGGCCGGCTCGCGCACAGCGTGTGCAAAGCCGTCAGCGGATCGGCGGTGTCTTCCATCCGTGCCTGCCAGTCGCGGCCGCGGACGCCCCATAGCGCCTCCAGCGGCACACGCTGGTCTGCAATGGCGTGTAGCGGCACGCCGAGCAGGCTGGCGCCGGCACCGGCGGCCAGGCGCACGCCGGTGAGCACGCTGCCTGGCGCCAATCTGGCATCGGTGGCGCGGCGGTCCGGCCCGGCGACGAACAGGGCGCGGCCGTCCCAGATCAGGTCGACGCAGCCATCCGGCAGCACCTGCGTCGCGGCGGTCTCGGCTTCGCCCTGGCGGAATCGCCAACTGCAGCGCAGGCGGTCGCGCAGCGCCGGGGGTGCGTCGGCTTCGGCGTAGCGGGAGGGCAGGGACACGGGCGGTCGGTGTGCAGCGGGCGTGCCGCCACGGTAGCAGAGCCCAAGCGCGCCGCTGACGCGCGGCCGTGCGCGGCTACCGCTCCGACGGCCCGCTCTCGTCGTAGCCGCGCGGGGTGAACAGGTCCGGCTGGATCAGCTCGATGAAGGCGCGCGCCTGCGGCGACAGGTACTTGCCCTTGCGCACCACCACGCCGTAACTGCGCGCAGGGAAGTAATCGCCCAGCGCGCGGGTGGCCAGGCGCGCGCGGTCGGCGTCGGTGAGGCAGATCGAACTGACGATGGACACGCCCATGCCCATCGCCACGTACTGCTTGATCACTTCCCAACCGCCGACTTCCAGCGCCACGGTGTAGGGCACGCGCGCCTGCTGGAACACCAGGTCGACCAGGCGGTAGGTGACCTGGCGCCGCGGCGGCAGGATCAGCGGGTACGGCGACAGGTCCTCCAGGGTCAGCTTCGGCTTGCGCGCCAGCGGATGGTCGTGCGGGGCGATCAGCAACTGTTCGAACCGGTACACCGGGGCGTAGCTGAGGTCGGCGGGGACATCGAGCATGGAGCCGACCGCCAGGTCCACCGCGTCCTCGCGCAGCAGGTCGGTGCCGTCGGCGCTGATCGCGTTGTGCAGGGTCAGCCGCACCTGCGGGTGGCGTGCACGGAAGGCCTCCACGATCTTCGGCAGCAGGTAGAGGATGGTGGAGCTGTTGGCGGCGACATTGAGCTCGCCGGCGTCCAGTCCGCGCGCCTTCTCGCGGAAATCCGCCTCCAGCCGGTCCAGGCTCTCCACCAGCGGCTGCGCCATCTCGTACAGCAACTGGCCCTCGCGGCTGGGCACCAGGCGCCGGCCGCTGCGCTCGAACAGCACCACGCCCAGTTCGCGTTCCAGCGCCTGCAATTGCAGGGTCACCGCCGGCTGGCTGACGAACAAGGCCTCCGCGGCCCGCGACACCGCCCCCAGGCGCACCGTCTGGCAGAACGCGCGCAACGGCTTGAGCCGGTCGGATTTGTAAGGAAATCGGGGGGTTGCAGCGCTTCCCGTGGCCATGATGTGACAGATATAAGGCTTACTTATATAAAGCATTGACAAAACTGCTTTGTCAAATACATGGCCTGGAAGCAGGGTGGAGCCCCGGAAACATCGAGGAATCCCCACATGTCCGCCCCCGCTTTCGCTGTCGCTCCAGACCCCACGCGTTCAACGCCGGGGATCGCCCTGACCACCTCGCTGGCCGGCCAGGACGCCTTGCTGCCGCCGCCGCTGCTGGCCCTGCTGGTGTCGCTGCACCGGTCGATCGAGCCGGAGCGGCAGGCGCGGCTGGCCGCGCGGCGCGAGCGCCAGGCGTTCTTCGACGCCGGCGGCCTGCCGGACTTTCGCGACGACACCCGCGCGATCCGCGACGGCGACTGGCAGGTGGCGCCGCTGCCCGAGGCGCTGCAGGACCGCCGGGTCGAGATCACCGGCCCGACCGATCCGAAGATGGTCATCAACGCGCTGAACTCCGGCGCCAAGGTGTACATGGCGGACTTCGAGGATTCGACCGCGCCGACCTGGCGCAACCTGGTCGCCGGCCAGCGCGCGCTGGCCGAGGCGGTGGCCGGGACCCTGACCTTCACCGCGCCGGCCGCGCGCGACGGCAGCCCGGGCAAGCGCTATACGTTGCGGCCCTACGAGGAGCAGGCGGTGCTGATCGTGCGCCCGCGCGGCTGGCACCTGGACGAGAAGCACGTGCTGGTCGATGGCCAGCCCCTGGCCGGCGGCCTGTTCGATGCGGCGCTGTTCGCCTTCCACAACGGTCGCGCGCTGCAGGCCAAGGACCGCGGTCCGTATCTGTACCTGCCCAAGCTGCAGTCGATGGAGGAAGCGGCGCTGTGGGAGACCGCGCTGGCCCACATCGAGGACATGCTCGGCCTGCCGCAGGGCCAGATCAAGGTCACCGTGCTGATCGAGACGCTGCCGGCGGTGTTCGAGATGGACGAGATCCTGCATGCGCTGCGCGGACGCATCGTCGGCCTGAACTGCGGCCGCTGGGACTACATCTTTTCCTACCTGAAGACCTTCCGCCGGCATCCGGACCGGGTGCTGCCCGAGCGCGGCCAGGTGACCATGACCCAGCCGTTCCTGAAGGCCTACTCGGAACTGCTGATCCGCACCTGCCACCGCCGTGGCGCGCATGCGATGGGCGGCATGGCCGCGCAGATCCCGATCGGCCACGACGAGGCGGCCAACGAGCAGGCGATGGCGCGGGTGCGCGCGGACAAGCTGCGCGAGGTCACCGCCGGCCACGACGGCACCTGGGTGGCGCACCCGGCGCTGATCCCGATCGCCCGCGCCGTGTTCGACGAGCACATGCGCACGCCGAACCAGCACGCGGTGCGCCGCGAGGACGTGCAGGCCGACCGCGACACGCTGATCGCCCCGTCCACCGGCACCATCACCCGCGCCGGCTTCGAGGGCAACATCGAAGTGTGCGTGCGCTACCTGGCGGCGTGGCTGGACGGCAACGGCTGCGTGCCGATCCACCACCTGATGGAAGACGCCGCCACCGCCGAGATCAGCCGCAGCCAGCTGTGGCAGTGGCTGCACGTGGGCGGCCTGCACCTGGACGACGGCACCGCCATCGACTTCGCCCTGTTCGACGCCTGCCTGCGGCAGTTGCCGGCGCGGCTGGGCGAGCGCGCGCTGCTGCCGGGCGGGGCGCGCGTGGACGAGGCCATCGCGCTGCTCGACCGCCTGACGCGCGACGAGGCGTTGGCCGACTTCCTCACCTTGCCGGCCTATCAGTTGATTGATTGAAGCCGGGAGTGGGGAGTCGGGAATGGGGAATCGTGAGAGCGATGTCCCTGCGTCTGATCCCTGCCGAGCCTTCCAAGCTCGTTATCCGGCACACCCCCACCGTTTCATCGCTGCATCCCTTTTTTCGAGGAGAACGCCAGATGAGCACCACGCTGCAGACCGCCGAACAGATCCAGCGCGACTGGGACACCGATCCGCGCTGGGCCGGGATCACCCGCAACTACACCGCCGCCGACGTGGTGCGCCTGCGCGGCACGGTGCACGTGGAGCACTCGCTGGCCCGGCTCGGCGCCGAGAAGCTGTGGAAGTACCTGCATGAAAAGGACTTCGTCAACGCGCTGGGCGCGCTGACCGGCAACCAGGCGATGCAGCAGGTCAAGGCCGGGCTCAACGCCATCTATCTGTCCGGCTGGCAGGTCGCCGCCGACGCCAACCTGGCCGGGCAGATGTACCCGGACCAGTCGCTGTACCCGGCCGACTCGGTGCCGGCGGTGGTCAAGCGCATCAACAACACCCTGCTGCGCGCCGACCAGTTGCACCACGCCGAGGGCAAGGACGAGATCGACTTCCTGCAGCCGATCGTGGCCGATGCCGAGGCCGGCTTCGGCGGCGTGCTCAATGCCTTCGAGCTGATGAAGGCGATGATCGAGGCCGGCGCGGCCGGCGTGCACTTCGAAGACCAGTTGGCCTCGGTGAAGAAGTGCGGACACATGGGTGGCAAGGTGCTGGTGCCGACCCGCGAGGCGATCGAGAAGTTGAACGCCGCGCGCCTGGCCGCCGACGTGATGGGCGTGCCGACGCTGCTGGTGGCGCGCACCGATGCCGAGGCCGCCGACCTGGTGACCAGCGACATCGACCCCAACGATCGCCCGTTCACCACCGGCGAGCGCACGGTCGAGGGCTTCTTCCGCACCCACAAGGGCCTGGACCAGGCGATCAGCCGCGGCCTGGCGTACGCGCCCTACGCCGACCTGATCTGGTGCGAGACCGGCAAGCCGGACCTGGAGTTCGCGCGCAAGTTCGCCGAGGCCATCCACGCCAAGTTCCCCGGCAAGCTGCTGGCCTACAACTGCTCGCCCAGCTTCAACTGGAAGAAGAACCTGGACGACGCCACCATCGCCAAGTTCCAGCGCGAGATCGCCAGCTACGGCTACAAGTTCCAGTTCATCACCCTGGCCGGCTTCCATGCGCTGAACTACTCGATGTTCAACCTGGCGCACGGCTACGCGCGCCGGCAGATGAGCGCCTTCGTCGAACTGCAGGAGGCCGAGTTCGCCGCCGCCGACCGCGGCTTCACCGCGGTCAAGCACCAGCGCGAGGTCGGCACCGGCTACTTCGATGCGGTGACCCAGGCAATCCAGCAGGGCCAGTCCTCGACCACCGCGCTGAAGGGCTCGACCGAGGAAGAGCAGTTCCATGGCGAGAAAGCGGCCTGACCTGCAGCCAGGCGCGCCGATCGATCGCCCCTCCCTGGCAGGAGGTGGGAAGCCCGGGTTCGCCCGGGCTTTTTTTGCGCTGCCGTCGGCGGAACGGCGCTGTCTACCGCGTGCGACAGATCGTCGCAGCGGCGGCTTGCGATGTCTCTTGCAGGGGCGAGATTGCCTGTGAAACGTATCGTGAGCGCGGCGTGTAGGTGCTATGCTCCGCGGACAGGGCCAGCGACGTCACATTAGGGGGCCGGATGAGCTGCGACAGCGCCGCATCCACCGCACGCGGCACAATTTCCAACGCTGCGGTCGCTCCGAAGCCGAACGAGCTGGCGGTGCTGACCGCCGCAGAATTGCGTCTGTTTTCCGAGTTCGGTCGCGCCCGGACGGTGCGCGCCGGCGATGTGCTGTTCCGCCGTGGCGACGGCGGCAGCGCGATGTTCGTGATCACCAGCGGCGTGATCGATCTGGATTTCGGCGAGGACCTGGTGGTCAAGCACCTCGGCCATGGCGAGTTCTTCGGTGAGCTGGGCCTGCTGATCGGCAACCACATGCGCAGCGCCGACGCGCTCGCCGCCAGCGACGGCGCCCTGGTGGAACTGGACCACGACGACTTCCAGCGCCTGGTCGAGCGCGACCCGGGCGTGGTCGCCTACTTCCTGCGCCGCACGATCATGCGCGTGGTGATGAACGAGCAGACCCTGATCCGTCAGCTGCGCCGGCGCAACCGCGACCTGGAAGCGGCGCTGGACAACCTCTACGCCACCACCCACCAGCTCAGCCAGACCGAGGAACTGGTGCGGACCGACGAACTGACCGGCCTGCACAACCGCCGCGGACTGATCCTGCGCCTGCAGGAGTGCCGCCGCGATGGCCGCTCGCCCGGCCCGGGCCTGCTGCTGATCGACTGCGACCGCTTCAAGCACATCAACGACGCCCACGGTCACCTGGTCGGCGATCGCGTGCTGCAGAACGTCGCCAACATCCTGCGCTCGGTGGCCGGGCCGGACGACACGGCGTGCCGCCTGGGCGGCGACGAGTTCTGCCTGCTGGTGGCCGCCGGCACGGTCGAGGACCTGCGCCGCATCGGCGAGTTCGTGCTCGCCACCGTGCAGAACCTGCTGGGCGTGCCGCACCCGGCGCCGCACATCTGCCCGGTCAGCATCGGCATCAGCCGGGTGGATCCGCATTCGGACTGGAACGACTGGTACGCCAACGCCGACGCGGCGCTGTACGAAGCCAAGCGCCAGGGCGGCAACCGGCTGTACTGGCACGACCTCGCCTCCGCCCCCTGCTGAGTCACCGCGTCCCTGCCGAGCCGCCGCCATGACCGATGCCACCGCACCGCAGCCCGAGGTCCCGCAGCTTCGTACCCTGCTGCTGACCGACCTGTGCGATTCGGTGGCGCTGGTGGAAAAGCTCGGCGACGCCAATGCGGCCGACCTGTTCAAGCGGCACGATTCGCTGGTGCTGGAGTTGCAGCAGCGTTGGCGTGGCCGCCTGATCGACCGCTCCGATGGCCTGCTGTTGCTGTTCGAACGACCCATCGACGGCCTTGGTTTCGCCCTGGACTACAGCCGCGGCCTGCATGCGCTGGGCGCGTCGCGCGCGCTGGACCTGAAGGTGCGCGCCGGCCTGCATGTGGGCGAAGTGCTGACCTGGCGCAACAGCGACGCCGCCGTGCAGGTGGGCGCCAAGCCGTTGGAAGTGGAAGGCCTGGCCAAGCCGACCGCGGCGCGGCTGATGACCCTGGCCCGGCCCGGGCAGATTCTGCTCTCGGCGGTGGCCGAGTCGCTGACCCACCGCGCCGCCCGCGAGCTGGGCGAACGCGGCGAGCGCCTGCTGTGGAAATCGCACGGCCGCTGGCGCTTCAAGGGTGTGCCGACCCCGCTGGAGATCTACGAAGTCGGCGAGATCGGCCACACCCCGCTGCGCGCGCCCAAGCCCACGCCCAAGGCCTGGCGCGACATCCCGCTATGGCGGCGGCCGGCAGCGCTGGCGGCGGAAGCGGCGCTGATCGCCGCGTTCGCCGTCGGCGCCTGGTTCGTCACCCGCCCGCAGCCGGCCATCGCCTTCGCCGAACGCGACTGGGTGGTGGTGGGGGATTTGCGCAATCTGACCGGCGACGTCGCACTGGACGACTCCCTGCAGCAGGCCTTCCGCATCAGTCTGGAACAGTCGCGCTACGTCAATGTGCTCAGTGATCTGAAGGTGCGCGACACGCTCACGCGGATGCGCCGCGATCCGGAGCACACGCCGCTCGATCGCGCCACGGCATCGGAGATCGCGCAGCGCGACGGCGCGCGCGCCGTGCTGCTGGCCACGGTGTCGGAGGTCGGCGGGCGGGTGCGGGTGAGCGCCGAGGTGGTCGATCCGCGGACGCAGGCGACCGTCTATGCCGAGTCCCGCGACGGCCGTGGCGCCGGCTCGGTGCTGGCGTCGATCGACGCGGTCACCGCATCGCTGCGCGAGCAGCTGGGCGAAGGCGAGGACGTCATCAGGAAGAATTCGCCTCCGCTGCCGAGCGTCACCACCAGCAGCCTGGACGCCCTGAAGGCCTATGCGATCGCGATGAAGTACTTCACCCGGCGCGACTTCCGGACCGCCGATCAGTACTTCGCCAAGGCCGCGGAGATCGACAAGGATTTCGCACTGGCCTACATGGGGTCGATGCGAGTCGAGATCTCCACCGCCAACAATCGCGCGGCGCTGCAGTACCTGGCCAAGGCCATGGCCCTGCGCGACCATCTTTCCGAGCGCGATGCGTTGTACCTGGACGCGTGGGCGAGCGAACTCGGCCCGCACCCATGGCGGCAGGCCAAGCAGAAGTGGAAGATGCTGTCGGAACTGTATCCGGACTACTACGCCGGCGCGGCGCAGTTCGCCTGGGACGAGTTCACCGAGGGCAATTACGCTTCCGCCGAGCATAGCGTGCAGAAGTTCGCGGTGCCGCAGAATCCGCTGCGCGATGTGGCAGTGGAATTGCAGGGTCGCATCTACCTGGCGCAGGGCCGATATGGCGACGCGCTGAACGCCTTCAAGCAGGCCGAGGAACTTGGCGGCTATCCGGCGACCCGGCGCCATGCTGCGGCGTTCGCGGCGATGAAAGACTATCCGGCGGCTGGCAGGATCATGGCGGCGCTGGCGGCATCGGGCTCGGCATTGACCGACCGCTTCGAACAGATTTCCATTCCGCTGGACCAGGGCCGCTTGGGCGATGCCGCCGCCGCCGCGCGGGCCGCCGTAGCGGCGTCGGCGGATGCGGAGCCGGTGATTCGCTATCCCTTGCAGATCGCGCAGCAGGCGGTCGCCTTCGTTACCGATCCGCGGACGGTGGACAGGGCCTTGTTGGCGCGAATTGCCGGCGAAGCGCTGGAGCGCGCGGTCCACGGTGACGCCGGCGATCGCGACGACCTGATCATCGTGGCGATGTCGGCGATCCGCCTGGCGCAGCGCAGCGGCGACCGAACGCTGTACGACGTGCACGCCGCGCAGCTCGCGTCCCTGGTCGCGGAGTCGGGCTTTCCGCCGATGACCAAGCTGCTGTCCTTGCTGCAGGCGCAACAGCTCGTCGACAGCGGAACTCCCGCGCGTGCGGTCGCTCTGTTACGCGAGCAGATCGATGGCAGGGAGCCGTACCAGCTTCACGTCAGCCTGCGCGATGCCTTGCTCGCGGCCGGCGAGAAGAAGCAGGCCATGGCCGAAAACGACTGGTTGGTCGCGCGTCGCGGGCTGGCGTACATCGAACCGATCGGTGGGCTGGTGCTGCAAGCGATGAATGTCGCCGACGCGAACCTGGCGGTGGTGAGTACCACGGAAATCCTGGCCAGCCTTGGCCAGACCGACCAGGCGCGGCAGAAGGCGGAAACCTTCCGACGCGCCTGGGCGGGACAAGCGCTACCGAACTATCTGGCGGTCAGGCTGGCGACGACGGAACCCGCCTCGAAACAGTGAACGACCGTGTGCGTACCCTCGGCGGTGAGGTAGGCCAGCAGCAACTCCAGGGCTTCTTGGATTTCTTCCTTGCTCGCCAGGTCCGACGTGCACAGGCAGGTCGGCTCCTCCAGCGCGGCGGCGACGCGTTGCTCGGAAAGGCCCAAACTACGCAGCGCCGCGCCCGGATCCTGCGCGAACAGCGCGCGGAAGTCGTCGTCGGTGGACAGAAGCGTGAGCAATTGCTGGGCGGTGGCGAGATCGAAGGGCGGATGCCCCTGCGGCTGATCGGTCATGATGTGGTCCCCTGTTGCGATAGCGGTGGACATGCGATGCACGCATGGTGGAGGTGCGGTTGCCACGGGTGCTCGCAGGAACGACCGGGGCCGCGACGGTATCCTAGCAGTCCAGCATCTCTCCAATGTGGCCAATCGATGCAGCGCTCAAACACAGCGGAAACGAGGAATTCATGCGCCTGAGGCGCTGCGCCGTGCTGTTCGTCGAGGCGAGGGAAAGCGTGGCGTTCGACCTGGCCAGCCTGCTGCGGGGCGGTGCGGGCCTGCGTCGCCGGCGGGCCTGGGTCGCCCTGGCGCCGCACCTGGACGGCGAGCTCGAACTGGACGCGGCCGACCTGCCGTTGCTCGGCCAGGTCAGTCCAACGGAATGGGTCGAGCGCGCACAACTGGTTGACCATGCCGATGATGCGATCGAGCGGGCGCTCGAGCGCGGCCTGCTGATCGGCGACGACGCAGGTTCTGCGGCGTTTCGCGAACGCGACGAGGCATTGCGGTCCGCGCATTGGTGGCCGGCCGCCGCCGTGGCGCACTGGGCGAGCCGTTGGCAGGGCATCGATGGGGTGACCGCGATGGAGCGCAACGGCATGGTGTCCGCCCCGGACCTGCGCCGCAAGCTGGGCGCGCCGCCGCCGGAGGTGCAGGAGGTCGGGTCCGGCCTTGCCAGGATTCCATTGCCGCGGCTGGACGATGGCGCCTTTGAGGCCATGCTTGCGCGTCGCGTTACCTGTCGCAATTACGACGATAGCCGCCCGCTGCCGCACGCGCTGTTCCTGCGGATGTTGCAGCGCGTGCTGATGGCGCGGGCGACGCTGAAGGTCCAGGACGACACGGTGTTCCTGAAGAAGAACGTGCCGTCCGCCGGCGGGCTGCACCCGACCGAAGCCTACCTGCTGATACGCCGGGTGGAAGGAATCGAACCCGGCCTGTACCACTACCACCCTGTGGATCACGCGTTAACCCAGCTGCCGTGCCCGGGACCGGACATCGATACTTTCGCGAGGGTGGCGCTGGCCGGGCAGCATTGGTTCGCCGGCGCTCACGTGCTGGTCCTGCTGGCGCCGCGATTCAACCGGACGTTCTGGAAGTATCGCCAGCACGCCAAGGCTTATCGCGCACTGACCCTGGACGTCGGCCACATCTCGCAGGCGCTGTACTTCTCGGCGACCGATCTGGGGTTGGGCGCGTTCGTCACCTCCGCCATCAATGATGTCGATCTCGGCAACGCGTTGGGCCTGGATCCAATGCGCCAGAGCGTCATGGCGATCTGCGGCTTCGGCTGGCGTTCCGAGCACGCAGCGACGACCGAGTTCGATCCGGCATGCGACGTCTGGGCGGCGGGGCCCGCTTCGCGGCAGGTGTGACCATGTTGGACGACAAGGTCAGTCGACGGCGGTAGGCTTCGTCCAATACTCCAGCAATGGTCCACCCGTCCCGAGCAGCGGGTCGCTCTGCGGAACCGGCACCTGCGCGATCCGTTGCAGCATCGTGGCGTCGGGCGCCTGACGGCAGATGTCCCAGTCCTGGCCGTCCGGATAGGCGCCGACGACCATGAAGTCGGCGCTGGCAGACAGCCGGCAATGGCCTGTCCCGGCCGGCAATAGCAGCGCATCGCCGGCCGCGAGCGCGACCTCGATGCCGCCGGGGCCGCCGAGCAGCACGCGGGCGCTGCCGCGGGCGACGCCGAGCACTTCGTGCGCGGTGGAATGGTAGTGGTGATAGTCGTAGATGCCGTCGCGCCATTGCGGCGGCCAGCCGTGCGCGGCGAAGCGGCGTTCGAAGCCGTCGGCGTCGATGGTGCCCACGCACTGCCGGTAGTGCAGCACCGGCAGGAACGGATGGTTGGGCACCCAGTCGTGTGGCGGCAGTTGCCAGTGGTCCAGTGACATCGGCGGATCTCCTGCATGGCCGTTAGCAGTTCGATGCTAATCGGCCGATGTCGCCGCCATGTCGGCACGCGGGACGGCACGCGGCTTGACCGCGCACTGCGCCGTGCCGCCGTGCCGACACGATCGTCCCGGCCGGGCCTCAATGCAGCGGAACGCTTTCCACATCGTCGCGCTGGTGCCTGCCCAGCCGCCCGACCATCGCCGCACTGTCCGGGTTAAGTCCCAGCACCTGGACCTGCGCGCCGTGGCGGCGGAATTTCATCACCACCTGGTCCAGCGCGCCGATGGCGCTGATGTCCCAGACGTGCGCGTCGCTCAGATCCAGGGTGACCCGTGCCGGCGCGTGGGCGAAGTCGAAGGCACCGGCGAAGCCGCCGGCCGAGGCGAAGAACAGTTGGCCGCGGATGCGGTAGGTGTGGCCGCCATCGGCGTCCTCGCTGCGCGCGATGTGCAGCATGCGCCCGACCTTGCGCGCGAAGAACAGCGCCGACAGCAGCACGCCGGTGAGCACGCCGCGCGCCAGGTCGTGGGTGGCCACGGTCACCGCGACGGTGCCGAGCATCACCACGCTGGAGCTGGTCGGGTGGGTGCGCAACTGCGCCAGCGAGCGCCAGCTGAAGGTGCCCACCGAGACCATGATCATCACCGCCACCAGTGCGGCCATCGGGATCTGCCGCACCCAGGCGCCTGCGAACACCACCAGCAGCAACAGCACGCTGCCGGCGACCAGCGCGGACAGGCGGCCGCGCCCGCCGGACTTCACGTTGATCACCGATTGCCCGATCATCGCGCAGCCGGCCATGCCGCCGAACAGGCCGCTGACGATGTTGGCCATGCCCTGGCCCACGCATTCGCGGTTCTTGTCGCTGGGCGTGTCGGTCATGTCGTCGACGATCTGTGCGGTCATCATCGACTCGAGCAGGCCGACCACGGCCATCGTCGCCGATACCGGGAACACGATCCACAGCGTTTCCAGCGTCCACGGCACGGCCGGCAGCAGCAGGCTGGGGAGGCGATCGGGCAGTTGTCCCTTGTCGCCGACGGTGGGCACGTGGATGCCGAAGTACAGTGCCAGCCCGGTCAGCAGCACGATCGCCACCAACGGCGGCGGCACGGCCAGGCCGCGCGTCCAGCGGTGCCCGAACAGCAGCGCCGTGGCGCCACCCACGGCGACCGGCAGCAGCATCCACGGCGCCATGCTGCCTGCGGTCAAGGCGGCGCCCAGCACCAGCAACCACAGGCCGATGCCGGGAAAGCTGCGCTGCGACAGCCAGGGCAGGCCGTAGATCAGCAGCAGACCCAGCGCGACCAGCGGGTAGACCGGCACGGGCACGCCGATCAGTTCGGGCAGTTGTGCCATGAAGATCAGGATCGCCAGCGCATTGACGAAGCCGGTGATCACCGAGCGCGAGACGAAGCGCATCAGCGCGCCGAGCTTGAACAGCCCGGCCAGGATCTGCAGCACCCCGGTCAGCAGCGTGGCCGCGAGTAGATAGGGCACGCCGTGCTCTTTGACCAGGCCGATCATCAGCAGCGCCATCGCGCCGGTGGCGGCGGAAATCATGCCGGGGCGCCCGCCGGCGAAGGCGATGGTCACGCAGATGCAGAAGGCGGCATAGAGGCCGATCTTGGGATCGACGCCGGCGATGATCGAGAACGCGATCGCCTCGGGAATCAGCGCCAATGCCACGACCAGGCCGGCGAGCACGTCGCCACGGAGATTGCCGCACCAGGACTGGCGCAGGGAAGAGGAAAACTTCAAGGTAAACGCTCCCGACACCGCCCTGTCGCAGGGCAGCGCTCGCTGTATGCAATGGAAAACCAACAACCTGCGGCCTGCTGTCGAGGCGGGCCGATGCAAGCTGCGGGTGTCAGGGTGGCGTCATGGGAAGCGCGTAGTGAGAGAGCGGCGCGAGCAGGCGCGCGGCCAGTATACGCGATGGCTGCCGCCGCGCCCGCTGTGACCGCCTGTACGCTGCCGCTGCCGCCGCACGACTCACGTTGCGCTCACTTTCGCCGCGCAGAATGTGCGGATCGCAATGCCGTATCGTGGAGTCGGCCATGCAGGATCTTCGCATCGATCATGTCGATGGCGCCTTGTCCGCCCTGGACCAGGCCGACCCGCAGTACAAGGCCGCGCTGTGGCAATGGGCGTGCCTGGAAATGCTGCACGAGACGCTCACTGCCATGCACCAGCTCTCGCACCGCGCCGGCGTGGCCGAACTGGTCGCCGACGCCTGGCTGGCCCCGGTCGACGTCATCGCCCCGGAGCAGCCCTTCCTGGAGCGCGCCGCGCTGGCCGATCCGCGCGTGCAGGCCTTCGCACTGGCGCTGAATGCGGCGGCATCGCGGCAGTCGCGCGCCGACTTGTGGCGCAGCGGCTATGCCAGTGCGGTACAGGCCACCCTGCAGGGCATGCAGGCGCTGGCCGGCAAGCATCGGATCGATGCCCGCTTGCCCACCCACCATGCCACGGCGACGGCTGCGGCCTGAGCACGGTGTCGACCACAGCGTTCGTGCGCTGCTGCGCTGACGATCGACCGTGATGACGCTATTGCTCGCACTGGCTGTGTGCTCGCACTGAGTCGTCTTTACCGCAAGCGCGACGCGCATCGCCGACGCGATGACGCGGTTGACCGGACGCCGCCGGCCCTTGTTTTCGCGCGATGACACGCACACCACATCGCGTTCACCCCCATGCGACAGCGTGCGCGACAGCCTTGCGCCATGCGTCACGACGACCGCCACTCTGCGGCCCCTCCTTCCGCGTCCGCGCCACAGCGTCGACGCGCGCGCGATGCCAGCGGCACGTCCGAAGCCGCTGCCTGGTGGCGGCAATTGCGCGCCAGTCGCTGGCTGCGCGTGGTTGCCGCGCTGCTGGCGCTGGCCGTGGCCGCCGTGTTGCTGCTGCAGTGGTACGACCATGGCTGAGGCAGCGCGTCTTTCCGATCCGCACGGAGCGTTCCGCATGGCCCGATCCACCGTGCATGCCAATGTCCGCGCCTGCCAGGTGCGGGAGACCGTGTCCGGGGGCCACGAGGCAGCCACGCATGCCTGGGTGGTCGCCGAAGTGGGGCGGCTGATGCACCTGCCCGTGCACGACGAGCGCTGTGCCGCCGGTGCGGGTGCTTTCTGCGTGCCCGACGACACCCTGACCACCGCGCAGGCCGAGCAGATCGGCGTGCACGCGGCGGCCGATCTGCTGGGCGGTGTGGTGCCGTACGCCTTCGTCGCCACCAAGGCGATCAGCCATCCGCTGATCGAGATCGATGCGCAGTCACCTGACGGGTGGCAGCCCGACCTGGGCGCGGCGCTGGCGTCCGCCACGCTGCCGGGCTACGCCGCCTTCAGCGCTGCCGATGCCCGACGCGCGTACGCGCGCTTGTGCGACGGCGGCCCGGTGCGGCTGAAGCTGCCGCACGGCGTCGGGGGGCTCGGGCAGGTGCTGCTCGGCGACGCGCAGGCGCTGGATGCGGCGCTGGCGACACTGCCCGCGCACGCGTTGCGCGAGCATGGGGTGGTGCTGGAACGGCACCTGCAGCAGCCGACCACCTTCAGCGTCGGCGAAACACATTGCGCCGGCATCACCATCGCCTACTGCGGCACGCAGTCGGTCACCCGCGACGGCAGCGGCCGCGAGGCGTACGGCGGCTCGGAACTGCAGGTGATCCGCGGCACCCTCGACACACTGCTGGAGCAGCCGTTGCCGCCGCGCCAGCGCACCGCGGTGCTGAAGGCACGCGACTACGACCGGCTGGTGGCTGCGGCCTATCCGGGCTTCTATGCGTCGCGCCGCAACTACGACGTGATCGAGGGGCTGCTTGCCGATGGCAGCATTGCCTGCGGCGTCCTCGAGCAGTCCTGGCGCGTCGGCGGCGCCACGCCAGCGGAACTGGCCGCGGTCGCTGCGTTCCAGCAGTCGCCGACGCTGCAACGCGTGGTCGCTGCCACCGTCGAGCGCTATGGCGCGCATCCGCCGCCGCCGGCCGGGGCGCAGGTGTACTACGTGGGCGAAGAGCCGCGCACCGGCCTGCTGACCAAGTACCGCTACATGCGCAGCGTGACCTGACCATGGAAGCCGAACTTTCCAGCATCGACATCCCGGTCGACGGCACGGCGCTCAGCGGCACCTTGCTGACCCCGACCAGCCGCCTGCCCGGCGTGCTGTTCGTGCACGGATGGGGCGGCAACCAGCATCACAATCTGGTGCGCGCGCGCGAGGCGGCCGGCCTGGGTTGCGTGTGCCTGACCTTCGACCTGCGTGGCCACGAAGGCCTGGCCGCGATGCGCGAGACGGTGACGCGCGCGCAGAACCTGGACGACATCAAGGCCGCCTACGATCGCCTGGCGGCGTCGCCGCACGTGGATCCGGACGCGATCGCGGTTGTGGGGCTGAGCTACGGCGGCTACCTGGCCGCGTTGCTCACGCTGGAGCGGCCGGTGGAGTGGCTGGCCCTGCGCTCGCCGGCGCTATACAAGGACGCGCACTGGGATGGTCCGAAAGTCGCGCTGAACCGCGATCCCGATCTGATGCCCTACCGCAACCGCGTGGTGACGCCGGCGGACAACCGCGCCCTGGCGGCCTGCCAACGCTATCGCGGCGATGTGCTGCTGGTGGAGGCCGAACGCGACACCATCGTGCCGAGCCAGGTACTGCACAACTACGCGGCAGCGTTCTCCAGCGCGCGCTCGCTGACCACGCGCATGATCGCCGGCGCCGATCACGCGCTGACCGAGAAGGCGCACCAGGCCGCCTATACGCGCCACCTGATCGACTGGCTGACCGACATGGTGATCGGGCGCCGCGTGGCCCTGGCCAGCCGCGTGGTCGAACAGCGCAAGCAGCGCCTCAAGCGCAGCGAGGGCGAGGCGGCGACGGCGCCCGGCAAGGGATCGAACGCCTTCCATGGGCGTCTGGAAGCGAAGGAGCACAGCGCCTCGCCACCCGCTTCGTCGCGTTGAGCCGCATGCAGTGCCGGAGGCGTGCAACAGCAACACGCGGCGCAAGCCGCGGTGTGCCGAGCGCGCGATGGGCTGCTATCCGGTTGTCGCCGCTGCGCCGGGAGACGGCGCCTCGGGGGCGCCTTCCATCGCGACCGAAGACGCAGCGTAGGAGCAGCGTTGGCCGCGACAGGCATTCCCCGTAACGCCCGTCGCGACTTACGCCGCTCCTGCCCTGGCAACGACGAGATGCCGGGCTGCGCTGGGCGCTGTTCAGTGCCGCCGCCCCGAATGCGCCAGGTGCTGCCAGGCATGCCGCACCAGCCAGCGCGCCTCGTCCCATGGCACCGACAGCATCGGCGCGCACTGGTGATAAGCGTCCTGCAGCACGCGGTACAGCTGCGCCTCGTTGGCGCGCGGGTAGGCCAGGTACACGTCATAGCCGATCTTCAGCAGTTGCGCGTAGTCGGCGAAGCCCTGGCGGCCGAGACGGCCCTCGGCATGGGCCTGCTGCCAGTACGCCATCTCGGCGTCCAGATCGATGCTGACGCGAGCGAGGGTCGGTTGGTCAAGCGCGGAGACGGTGTGCATCACATCACCCCGGTGTCGACGGAACCCCTGTGGGCTGGATGCTAACCCGGGACTGAACGCCCCCTGTGAGCATTGCGTTTGCTGGGCGTGAAGACTCGCGGCGACGTGGCGGCGGATCCAAGGTCCTGGGATGGCTTGCTCCCTTCGCGAGTCCAAGCAATCCGTATCGCGGTTGCTGTCACCCCGCCCATGGGCGGGCCGCCATGCTCCCGCCACAGCGCCGCCCGCCATGCTGCACTGCAGCTTGCGCCGAAATAATGATGATCTATAACTATTATCAGTCCTAAGTGATCCGCTCTCTCCCCCCTCCCTATGCAGGCCTATCCATGAGCAGCTACCAAGACCGCTGGCAGACCGTCCAGGTCGAGATCGACGCAGGCATCGCCTGGGTCACCCTGAACCGGCCGGACAAGCGCAACGCGATGAGTCCCACCCTCAATCGCGAAATGATCGACGTGCTGGAGACGCTGGAGCTGGACAGCAGCGCCGAGGTGCTGGTGCTGACCGGCGCCGGCGAATCCTGGTCGGCCGGCATGGACCTGAAGGAATACTTCCGCGAGACCGACGGCAAGGAAGAGATCGTGCAGGAGCGCATGCGCCGCGACTGCTCGCAGTGGCAGTGGCGCCTGCTGCGCTTCTACAGCAAGCCGACCATCGCCGCGGTCAATGGCTGGTGCTTCGGTGGTGCGTTCTCGCCGCTGGTCGCCTGCGACCTGGCCATCGCCGCGGACGAGGCGGTGTTCGGGCTGTCGGAGATCAACTGGGGCATTCCTCCGGGCAACCTGGTCAGCAAGGCGGTCGCCGACACCATGGGCCACCGCAACGCCATGCTCTACATCATGACCGGGCGCACCTTCACCGGCACCGAGGCGGCGCAGATGGGCCTGGTCAACACCAGCGTGCCGCGCGCGCAGCTGCGTGAGGAAGTGACCAAGCTGGCGCAGGAACTGCAGCAGAAGAACCCGGTGGTGCTGCGCTTCGCCAAGCACGGCTTCAAGCGCTGCCGCGAGCTGACCTGGGAGCAGAACGAGGACTACCTGTACGCCAAGGTCGACCAGTCCAATCACCGCGATCCCGAAAAGGGCCGGCAACAGGGCCTGAAGCAATTCCTGGACGACAAAACCATCAAGCCCGGTCTGCAGACCTACAAGCGCTGACCCGTCGCGTCGCCTGCGGCCCCGCGGGGCCGCGGCGGCGTTGCCGCACGCCGTGCCGTCTCTCTCCCCCGGATGGTTCCGATGAATGCCGCTGAGTCCGTTGCCACCGCCGCGCGCTACCGTCCTGTCGGACTGAGCCACGCGGATACCGAGGTCCACCGCGATACCGACGGCGTGCTGCGCCTGCGCGCGCGCGAACCGCTGGCGCCGCTGCCCAGGCACCTGCTGCAGCGCCTGCAGCACTGGGCGCTGCACACCCCCGAGGCGACCTTCGTGGCGCAGCGCGACGAAGCCGGGCAGTGGCGGCGGCTGAGCTACGCGCAGATGCTCGAGCGCACCCGCCGCATCGCCGCGCACCTGCTGGACATGGGCCTGTCGGCGCAACGGCCGCTGGCGATCCTGTCGGGCAACGATCTGGAACACCTGCAGCTCGCGTTCGCGGCGATGTATGCCGGCATCCCGTACTGCCCGGTGTCGCCGGGCTACGCGTTGCTGTCGCGCGATTTCGCCAAGCTGCGGCATGTGGCCGAGGTGCTGCGCCCGGGCCTGCTGTTCGCCAGCGACGGCGACGCATTCGCCCCGGCGATCGCTGCCGTGTTCCCCACCGATGTACCGGCAGTGTGCGTGCGCGGCACCCTGCGCGATCGTGCTTGCCTGCGCTTCGAGGAACTGCTGGCGCCGCGCGCGCTGGACGCCGCCGATGCCGCTTTCGCCGCCTGCGGCCCGGACAGCATCGCCAAATTCCTGTTCACCTCCGGCTCCACCCTGCTGCCCAAGGCGGTGATCACCACCCAGCGCATGCTGTGCGCGAACCAGCAGATGCTGTTGCAGACCTTTCCGGTGCTTGGCGAGACGCCGGTGCTGGTCGACTGGCTGCCGTGGAACCACACCTTCGGCGGCAGCCACAACATCGGCATCGCCCTATACAACGGCGGCAGCTTCTACCTCGACGACGGCAAGCCGACCCCGGCGCTGTTCGAGCAGACCTTGCGCAACCTGCGCGAGATCGCGCCCACCGTATACCTGAGCGTGCCGCGCGGCTGGGAACAACTGGCGCAGGCGCTGGAACAGGATGCGGCGCTGCGCGAGACGTTCCTGTCGCGCATGCGCATGTTCTTCTTCGCCGCCGCGGCGCTGTCGCAGGAAGTGTGGGACCGCCTGGAGCGCATCGCCGAGGCGCATTGCGGCGAACGCATCCGCATGCTCGCCGGCCTGGGCATGACCGAATGCGCGCCGTCGTGCACCTTCACCCACGGCACCAGCAATACCCCCGGCGATGTCGGCGTGCCGGCACCGGGCTGCGAGGTCAAGCTGGTGCCGGTCGGCGACAAGCTGGAAGCGCGCTTCCGCGGGCCGCACGTGATGCCGGGTTACTGGAACGCGCCGCAGCAGACCGCCGAGGCCTTCGACGAGGAAGGCTTCTACCGCTCCGGCGACGCGCTCAAGCCGATCGATCCGCAGCATCCCGAGCGCGGCCTGTTGTTCGACGGCCGCCTGGCCGAGGATTTCAAGCTGTCTTCCGGCGTGTTCGTCAGCGTCGGCCCGTTGCGCACGCGGGTGCTGATGGAAGGTGCTGCGTACGTGCAGGACGTGGTGGTCACCGGTGCCGACCGCGACGCCATCGGCCTGCTGCTGTTCCCGCGGCTGGACGCGCTGCAGGCGCTGTCCGGGCTGCCGGCGCAGGCCGAGACGGCGCAGGTGCTGCAGGCGCCGCCGGTGCGCGCCTGGCTGCAGCGCCTGCTCGACACGCTCAACCGCAGCGCCACCGGCAGCGCCAGCCATGTCGCGCGCGCGGCGTGGCTGGAGCAGCCGCCGAACCTGGAGGCCGGCGAAATCACCGACAAGGGTTCGATCAACCAGCGCAACGTGCTGCGCGCGCGGGCGGCGCTGGTCGAACAGCTCTACGCCGGCACCGCACCGGGCGCGGTGGCGGCGCCGCCGTCATGACCGCACCACTCGGCCGCGCGACCGGATAGCGGACCGCGCTCCTTCGCATCACCGGCTTCGAGACTTGGGAGGGAATCGATGACTGTGCCTCATGCGCGCGCGCGCCGTGCGCCCCGTACCGCGTGCCTGGCAATGTTGTGCAGCGTCGGCTGCGCCCAGGCCGATGCCGAACCCAACGGCCCGCAGGGCAAGCTGCTGGCCGATCAGGAAGACTATTCGGCGCTGGCCGAGCGTCCGCGCCAGGGCTGGGAGAAGTGGAAGTACCTCCCGCTCGGCGACGGCTGGCTCAGCCTCGGCGGCGAGAGCCGCACGCTGTACGACTACCGCGAGCACGCCGGCTTCGGCCGCTTCGCCACCGATCCGCACGGCTATGCGCAGCAGCGCCTGCGCTTGTGGGCCGACTACCGGCCGTCGGCGTATGTGCGTCTGTTCGGCGAACTCGCCGACAGCCGCGTGGCCGGCCTGCAGACGCGGCCGGTGCAGGCCACCGACCGCAATCCGCTGGACCTGGAGCAGGGGTTCGTCGAACTGTCCGACGGACAGAAGGCGCCGGCCTGGCGCCTGCGCGCTGGCCGCCAGCAGATCGCCTACGCCTGGCAGCGCCTGCTCGACCCGCGCGATCCGGCCAACTCGCGCATGCCGTTCGATGCGGTGCGGCTGCTGACCCGGCAGCCGCGCTGGAGCGGCGGCCTGCTGTGGGGACGCCCGGTGCTGACCCGCACCGGCAGCTTCGACGACCGTGCCAACCGCGACCAGCGCCTGTGGGGCGCGCACGCCGAAGTGCCGCTGTCGCCCAGCCAGCCGAAGGCGGCGCTGCTGGAGACGCTGTACCTGGACACCGTGCAGGACGGGCGTCGCTATGGCGGGGTGGTCGGCGAGGAGCATCGGCACACCTTGTCCACGCGCCTGAGCGGCGCGGTGCAGGGCTGGGACTACGACCTGGAGCTGATCGGCCAGCGCGGCCATTTCGCCGGCCAGCGCGTGCGCGCCTGGCAGGGCACGCTGTTCGGCGGCTACACCTTCGCCACGACGACGTGGTCGCCGCGCCTGGGCTGGCGCATGGAGGTGTCTTCCGGCGACCGCGATCCGCGCGATGGCGAACTGAACACCTTCAATGGCCTGTACGCGCGCGCCTCGGTGTTCGACGGCAGCATGATCAGCAGCAACGTGCGCGCCATCGGCCCGGAACTGGTACTGCGTCCCAGCGAGCGGCTGTGGATCGACATGTACGTGCTCAAGCTGCAGCGGCAGAGCCTGCACGACGGCGTGTACGCGGCCGGCTGGCGGGTGCTGCAGCCGGGCGACGCCAACGACGCGCGCGACATCGGCACGCGCTCGGTGCTGTGGGTGAAGTATCGCTTCAACGCCTTCGCCAGCCTGGACGTGTACGCCCACTACACCCAGGCCGGGCCGTTCCTGCGCGAGGGACCGGTGCGCGGCCGCGACTACTTCTACATCGCCCCCTTCCTGACCCTGCGCTTCTGAGCCGGAGCCTTTCCATGCGCGATCCGCTGCCATCGTCTGCGCCGTACCGCCCGCTGTATGCGTGGTACGTCACCATCGTGCTGTTGCTGGCCTACACGCTGTCCTTCGTCGACCGGCAGATCCTCGGATTGCTGGTGCAGCCGATCAAGCGCGACCTGCAGCTGTCCGACTCGGCCTTCAGCCTGGTCCATGGCTTCGCCTTCGCGGTGTTCTACACGCTGATCGGGGTGATGCTCGGCCGCGTCGCCGACCGCCGCAACCGCCGCAACCTGATCGTGCTCGGCGTGGTGATATGGATCGCGGCGACCGCCGCCGGCGCCTACGTCACCAGCTTCTTCACCCTGTTCCTGGCGCGGGTGTTCGTTGGCGTCGGCGAGGCCTCGCTGTCGCCGGCGGCGTACTCGATGCTGGCCGACTACTTCCCGCCGGAAAAACGCGCGCGGGCGATGAGCGTGTACACCTCCGGCGTCTACATCGGCTCGGCGGCGGCGTTCATCGTCGGCGGCCTGGTGATCGCGGCCACCAGCAAGGAGAGCACGGTGCTGCTGCCGCTGCTGGGCAGCTTCCGGCCCTGGCAGGCGGCCTTCATCCTGGTCGCGCTGCCCGGGCTGGCGGTGATCGCGCTGATGGCCACGGTGCGCGAGCCGGCGCGGCGCGAGCAGGCCGCCGCGGTGCCGAGCGTGCGCCCGGACCTGAGCCACCTGCGTGACAACGCGCGGGTGTACCTGGCGCTGTTCCTGGCCAACGGCGTGATCGCGATGATCACCTTCGGCATCACCGCCTGGTTGCCGGCCACCTTCATCCGCCGCTGGCAGTGGACCCCGGGCGAGATCGGCCCGGCCTACGGCATCATCATCCTCACCTTCGGCATCGCCGGCATGCTGTTCAGCGGCTTTCTGGCCGACCGCCTGGCCGCACGCGGCAGCCGCGACGCGGCACTGAAGATCTCGCTGGTCGGCGCCGTGCTGCTGGTGATCAGCAGTGCGCTGTTCGCGGTGGCACCAGGGCCGTGGCCGGCGCTGGCGGCGATCGCGCTGACCACGTTCGTGCTGGGCATGCCGGTGGCGCTGGCGCCGGCGATCCTGCAGGCGGTCACCCCCAATCGCCTGCGCGGCCAGGTCACCTCGATCTACCTGCTGCTGGTCAACCTGATCGGGCTGGGCCTGGGGCCGTACCTGGTGGCGCTGGGCACCGACCACGTGCTCGCCGACGAGCGCCAGGTCGGGCTGTCGCTGGGCGTGGTGTGCATGGGTGCGGCGCTGCTCGGCGCGCTGTGCCTATGGACCGCCGCCGCGCCTTACCGGGCGCTGCTGCGGCGCGTGGACGCGGCGTTGTGACCATGCGCGGCCATGCCCCTACAATGCAATGGCGACGGCACCGCCGGCCGGCGCCGACGGATGCGTGCGCAGCCGCCGTGACCTGGCCGCAGGACGCCCCATGCAGGAAGCGCAGTGAGTTCGAAACCGAGTCCCGAGATGTCCAACAGCGCGTTGCCCGCCGATCCGCACACGGCGGACAGCGTGGACCAGCGACGCCTGACCAGCCTGATCGGCTACCGCATCACCCGCACCGAACTGCAGGTGCGGCGCCTGTTCCAGGACTGCGTGCGCGCCTTCGAGCTGAAGCCGGTGGAGTATTCGCTGCTGGTGCTGGTGGACGCCAATCCCGGCATCAACCAGCGGCAGCTGGGCGAGGTGTTGAGCGTGTCGCCGCCGAACCTGGCGATCGTGGTCGCGCGCCTGGTCAAGCGCAAACTGCTGCGGCAGGTGCGCGGGCGCCAGGACCGGCGCATGCAGCATCTGCATCTGACCGCCGCCGGCACGGCGCTGCTGGCGCAGGCCGAAGCCGAAGTGGTGCGGATGGAGCAGCAGCTCGGCACCGCGCTCGGCGCGACCTCGGCACGCGCGCTGCTGCAGGCGCTGGACCGGCTGGACGCGCTCGACCGCCTGTAGCGGCCCCCTGCGGCGCGGCTGGTTCTTGCCGCCCGCCCTTCTTTCTCGCTGATTCCCGACCCGCCGCCAGCGTCCCGCTGACGGCGTGCGTCGCCGCGTGGTCGCGCCCTGCGCGCGCTGCGTGTTCGCGTTCCTGTCCCCCCGCACCCCGCCGTTCCCCTTTCGCTTGGAGTGCCTGCCCGTGAAGCGTGTCCGCTACCGTGTCCCCTCGTCGCCGCGTGCCCCTGCGCGCCTGTCTCTGCTCGCCGTGCTGGCCATCGCCTGGGTCGCACCGGCGGCCGCGCAATCGGTGCCGCAGAGCGCCACCTTGCCGACCGGCATCAATATCGGTGGCACCAGCTTCTTCGACGGTTTCAGCAAGCCCAACCCGGGCTGGACCGCGATCCAGTACCTGCGCCGCTACGACTTCGACGCGATCAAGGACGCGCACGGCGACGACGTGCCGGTGTTTCGCGATCCGCACATCGGCTCCTCGGTGTGGGTCACCCAGGTCGCCTACCTCAGCGACTACAAGCTGTTCGGCGGCTCCCTCGGCATCACTGCACTGGCAGCGCTGGTCGATCTGGATACGTCGTTCGCGTACGACAGCCCGGTGGCGCTGCGCGACAACGGCGCCGGCCTGGGCGACCTGACCATCGGCCCCTACCTGCAGATGGCACCGGTGATCCGCAATGGCCGCCCGGTGTTCTCGCAACGCTTCGAACTGGATGTGCTGGCGCCGATCGGCAAGTTCGACCGCAACCGCGACGTCAACCAGGGCGCGGGCTACTGGTCGGTGCTGCCGAGCTGGGCGTTCAGCATCCTGCCGACGCCGCGCTGGGAAATCAGCGGACGGCTTAACTACATTTACAACTTCCGCGCCGACAAGGCCTCCAACGTGCCGCAGGGCGACGGTTTCGTGTTCCGCAACGGCCAGGCCGGCGACGCGGCGTGGCTCAACTTCGCCAGCTCGCTGGAAGTGGTCAAGGACCTGCACCTGGGCATCAACGGCTACTACCTCAAGCAGTTGCGCGACAACCGCACCAATGGCCAGCGCGTCGCCGACAGCAAGCAGACGCAGTTCTACCTGGGCCCCGGCCTGTCGTGGCGGATCGACCAGAAGAACATCTTCAACGCCAATTTCTACATGCCGGTGGAGGTCAAGAACGCGCCCTCCGGCCACAACGTCAACCTGCAATACATCCACGTCTTCTGACCAACTTCGCAACGGACACGCGCTGCCATGAACCTGCACAACAAGACAATCCTCGTCACCGGCGTGGCCTCCGGCATCGGCGCCGAGGTCGCACGCCTGGCGCGCTTCCACGGCGCCACCGTGATCGGCATCGACCGCCAGCCGGTCAACATGACCCTGCACGGCTTCCACCAGGCCGATCTGGGCGACCCGGCCTCGATCGACGCGCTGGTGGCGCAGCTGCCCGAGCGCATCGATGCGCTGGCCAACATCGCCGGCGTGCCCGGTACCGCGCCGGTGGACGTGGTGGCGAAGGTCAACTACCTGGGCCTGCGCCACCTCAGCCAGGCGTTGCTGCCGCGCATCGTGCCCGGCGGCAGCATCATCAACATCGCCTCCATCCTCGGCGCCGAGTGGCCGCAGCGGCTGGACCTGCACAAGCAGCTGGCCGCCGCCGACAGCTACGCCGCCGGCAGCGACTGGCTGGCGGCGCATCCGGTGCCGCAGGCGACCTGCTACCAGTACTTCAAGGAAGCGCTGATCGTGTGGACGCTGCTGCGCTCGCGCGACTGGTTCGCAGCGCATTCGGTGCGGGTCAACAGCGTCGCGCCTGGTCCGGTGTTCACGCCGATCCTGGGCGATTTCGTCACCATGCTCGGGCCCGAGCGGGTCCAGGCCGATGCCGGCAAGATGAAGCGCCCGGCCTATGCCGACGAGGTCGCCGAAGCGGTGGTGTTCCTCGCCTCCGATGCGGCGCGCTGGATCAACGGCGTCAACCTGCCGGTGGATGGCGGCCTGGCCGCCACCGCCCTCTGAACCACTCTTTCTTCCTCTTTCCACGAGAGCACACAGCATGCACAGCACCGAACCCCTGGCCGCCGCATCCACCTGGAGCGAGCGCATCTTCAACGGCGAGTGGGTCGCCGCCCAGGGCGGCGTCCTTGAGGTGATCGAACCGGGCAGCGGCACGCCGCTGCACCGCGTCGGCCAGGCCAATGCGGCCGACGTGGCCATGGCGGTAGCGCAGGCGCGCGACGCGCAACGCGCCTGGGCGGCCACGCCGCCGCGCGAGCGCGCGGCCGTGTTCCATCGCGCCGCGCAGGTATTGCAGCAGCATGCGGCGGCGGCCGCGGCGCTGATCGCCCGCGAGACCGGCGGCATCCTGCCCAAGGGCGAGCACGAGGTGCGCGAGGCGATCGTGCTGCTGCAGCAGGCCGCGGCGATGCCGCTGCAGGCGCAGGGCCAGGTGCTGCCGACCGCGCCGGGCCGGCTGAGCCTGGCGCGACGCTTGCCGCTGGGCGTGGTCGGGGTGATCTCGCCGTTCAATTTCCCGCTGGTGCTGTCGTTGCGTTCGGTGGCGCCGGCGCTGGCGGTGGGCAATGCGGTGGTGCTCAAGCCCGATCCGCGCACGCCGTACGCTGGCGGTTTCGTCATCGCCGAGGTGCTGCAGCAGGCCGGCCTGCCGAAGGGCCTGCTGCACGTGCTGCCAGGCGGCGCGGATGCCGGCCAGGCGCTGGTCGAAGCGCCGGGCGTGCCGATGATCGCGTTCACCGGTTCCACCGCCGCCGGCCGCCGTATCGGCGAACTGGCCGGCAAGCACCTGAAGAAGACCGCGCTGGAACTGGGCGGCAAGAACTCGTTGATCGTGCTCGAGGATGCCGACCTGGACAAGGCGGTGTCGGCGATCGCCTTCGGCGCGTACTTCCACCAGGGCCAGATCTGCATGGCCACCGGTCGCGTGCTGGTCCAGCGCAGCATCGCCGCCGAACTGACCCGACGCCTGGCCGAGAAGGCACGGCACCTGCCGGTTGGCGACCCGGCCACCGCCCACGTGGCACTCGGTCCGATCATCGACCAGCGCCAGCTGCAGCACGTCAAGGACGTGGTCGATGCCTCGGTGGCGGCGGGCGCCGTGGTCGAGGCCGGCGGCACCCACGAGGGCCTGTTCTATGCGGCCACGGTTCTGTCGAACGTGCAGCCGGGCATGCCGGCGTTCGAGGAGGAAGTGTTCGGCCCGGTCGCCAACGTCATCGCCTTCGACAGTGACGACGAGGCGGTGGCGCTGGCCAACCAGACCGAGTACGGCCTGTCCGCCGGCATCCTGTCGGCGTCGGTCGGTCGCGCGATGGCATTGGGCGAGCGCCTGCACACCGGCCTGCTGCACATCAACGACCAGACCGTGGCCGACGAAGTCACCAATCCGTTCGGCGGTACCGGCGCCTCCGGCAACGGCACCAGCATGGGCGGCCCGGCCGACTGGGGCCAGTACACGCACTGGCAGTGGGTGACGATCCAGGACAGCGCGCCGCAGTATCCGTTCTGAGGACAAGTCGCCGGGCGTCGATGTGGCGCCCGGTTGTGCTCGTGGATGCATTGATTGCGGGAGAGATGATTGTTCCATTGCGTGCGTGTTGAGCTACGCGCGGCCAATAGGGCCCTGACACCGGCACCGGCGCCGACACTGCATTGTGGGAGGGACTTCAGTCCCGACGCTTCTGCGGTGACTCGCCATTTCAGCTGCGACGAACGAAGCGGGACTGGTCGATCATCGATCACGCGTCGGGACTGAAGTCCCTCCCACAGTAAAGCGACCGCACCGCGATCTCCGTACTGGCTGCGGGTCGTGTCACCCTTGCGCACGCTGCCGGAACTGGATCGGCGAACACCCCGCATGCCGCCGGAAGCAGCGGCTGAAATACGCCGCATCGGCATAACCCAGGACTTCGGCCAGCTGCTGCACGGTCAAGGTGGTGTAGACCAGGCTGCGCCGCGCCTCGAGCATGATCCGGCGTTGCAACAGTTCCAGCGCCGAGGCGCCGGCCAGGCGCCGGCACAGCGCGTTGAGATGGCTGCGGCTCAGCCCGAGCCGGTCGGCATAGCGGGCCAGCGGCCAATGCTCGCGGTAATGCGCGTCGATCAGCGCGGTGTAGGCGCGCACGTGGCGCGCGCCGCGGTCGGCATCGTGCGGATCGCGATGGGCATCCGCCAGCGCGCCGCGCGCCGCCCACAGCAAGGCCTGCGTGACCAGCGCCTGCAGCATCGGCTCGCGGCCGGGGCGGTGCTGTGTGTGTTCGGCGGCGATGGCGGCGAAGCAGGCGTCCAGCACCGCTTGCTGATCGCCGGCGGGCAGGCACAGCGGCCGCGCCAGCGCTTCGTCCAGATTCGGCCATTGCGCCGCCAGGCGCTGCCGCAGCGGCGCCGACACGGTCACGACATGGCCGCGCACGTTGCGCTGGAAACGGAAGCCGTGCACGCACAGCGGCGGCAACAGCAGCAGGCATGGCCCGCGCAGGCGCTGCTGCGTTCCGTCCAAGTGCAGGCCGGCGCTGCCGCGTTGCAGATACAGCAGTTGCAGCAGATCGCCGTGGCGGTGCGGGCGGATGTGCCAGTCGTGCAGGCGGCTGCGCGCGGCGATGGATTCCCAGTGCAACAGGTCCGATGTCCCTCTGTCGCCGGTCTCGCCATACAGGCGAAAGGCCGGGACCGTGGCGGGCGACGCGACAGCGGCGGAGGCATTGCGGGGCATCGGCGAAAAGTACCGGAATCGGTCGCGATGATCCATGTCCTCGGCACGCCGCAACCGGAACACTGTGGGTCTGTCCCATCCTTCGGAGGACGTATGCGTACCCAGGTCGCCATCGTCGGCGCCGGCCCGGCCGGGCTGCTGCTTGGGCAGTTGCTGCACGGCCACGGCATCGACACCGTCATCGTCGAGCGGCAGACGCCGGAACACGTGCTGTCGCGGATCCGTGCCGGCGTGCTGGAGCAGGGCACCGCCGACCTGCTGTGCGCCGCCGGTGCCGGCGCGCGCATGCGGCGCGAAGGCATCGTCCACCACGGCTTCGAACTGGCGCTGGAGCAGCGCCGCGAACGCATCGAACTGAGTGCGGCGACCGGTGGCCGTGCGGTCACCGTCTACGGCCAGACCGAAGTGACCCGCGACCTGATGGACGCACGCCGCGCCGCCGGCGCCGCCACCCTCTATTCCGTCGAGGATGTGCAGTTGCACGACATCGCCGGGCTGCAGCCGTGGCTGAGCTTCGTGCAGGATGGCGTCACGCAGCGCCTGGATTGCGACTACGTGGTCGGCTGCGACGGCTTCCACGGGGTCAGCCGCCGCGCGATTCCGGCCGAGGTGCTGCGTGTGTACGAGCGGATCTATCCGTTCGGCTGGCTGGGCGTGCTGGCCGACACCCCGCCTGTGGCCGACGAACTGATCTATGCGCGCAATGCGCGTGGTTTCGCGCTGTGCAGCATGCGTTCTCCCACCCGCACCCGCTACTACGTGCAGGTGCCGGCGGACGAGCGGGTGGAGGACTGGTCGGACGATCGCTTCTGGGACGAGCTGCGTCGGCGTCTTCCCGACGACGTGGCGCAGGCGCTGGTCACCGGTCCGTCGCTGGAGAAAAGCATCGCGCCACTGCGCAGCTACGTCGCCGAACCCATGCAGTACGGCCGCCTGTTCCTGGCCGGCGATGCCGCGCACATCGTGCCGCCGACCGGCGCCAAGGGCCTGAACCTCGCCGCCGGCGACGTCGGCCTGCTCGCGCACCTGTTCGCGCAGGCGCAGCAGGAGCGCAGCGACGCGCCGCTGCAGCGCTACTCGGAACTGGCCCTGCAGCGCGTGTGGAAGGCCGAGCGCTTCTCCTGGTGGATGACCACGATGCTGCACCGCTTCCCGGACGAGGACGCGTTCAGCCGGCGCCTGCACGATGCGGAACTGGACTACCTGCTCGGCAGTGCCGCAGGACGCGCGACCATTGCCGAGAATTACGCGGGATTGCCGTTGGCGCTTTAGCGGGGGGATTGGGGAGTCGGGATTGGGGATTCGTAAAGCCGCGTCCCGGTTCCCCTGCGCACGTCGATGGTGTCCTTTCTCCGCTTTCTTTCAATCCCGAATTCCGAATTCCCACTCTCGACAGAAGAGCCGTCGGTCATTGCGATCGATGACGGCGATCAGGCGCGCCGATGGATGAGGGTGCAGAGCGCCAACACATCGCGGCGCCATGCACTGCATGCGCACCTTCAGGTGCGTGTTACCGCGCCATTTCTGATATCGAGGTAACTGTGGCGATTCTCCCAGACCAGGGAAAAATTCGGTAAATCCGCGTGATTTTCGCGATTTCCTGCCTCGCGCAGGCACGGCGCGTTGCTACGCTGCAGCCGCGCCGGTGCCGACGTTGCCGCGCATCGCGGTAGCGCAGCGGCACTGCGCATTCCCCCTGTTCCCCCATCGGAGAGTCTTCCATGAAGATCCGTTTTCAGGCCTGTCTGCTGGCGCTGCTGCTTGCGCTCCCGGTCGCGTCCGCGTTCGCGCAGACCGCGGTCACCGCCAATCCCAACCACGCGCAGCTGCTGCACGGCGAGGACTGGCGCACCACCGCCAACAAGCGCCTGGTCTACGACTTCTGGCGCATCGTGTTCGAAGCCGGACACACCGAATATGCGCCGATGTACATGGCCAAGGACTACATCCAGCACAACCCGAACGTGGCCAACGGCCGCGACGCGTTCCTGGCGTTCCTGACCTCCTTCGTCAAGCCGACGCCGATCCAGCCGCGGGTGCAGTTGCCGCTGGTGGCGATCCTGGCCGAGGGCGACTACGTGACCCTGGTGTCGGTGCGCACGCTGCCCGATCCCAAGGACGCCAGCAAGACCTACACCACCACCTGGTTCGACATGTTCCGCATCCAGAACGGCAAGATCCAGGAGCATTGGGACGCGGCGACCAAGTGAGGTCGCGTCGCGTTCGTTGATCGCTGGCAGGTGCCGTCCACCCGCGTGGACGGCACCTGCGCGCTGCGAGGGGGATGCGCGCAGGCGTCAGAACGCGTCGGCGCGGTAGCCCGTGTCGATGCTGACGCTGCCGCCGAGCGCACGCGAGACGCAGGCGCACAGCTTGCGGTTGCTGTGGCGCTGTTCGTCGCTGAGGAACACGTCGCGGTGGTCCAGCGGCGCGGCCGCGTCCAGCACCTCGACCACGCACAGGCCGCATTCGCCGCGGCGGCAGTCGGCCATGACTTCCACGCCGGCCGCGCTCAGCGCATCCAGCAACGACTCGTTCTCGGCGACCTGCACGGTCTTGCCCAGCGCCGGCACCTGCACCACGAACGGCTGCGCCGGTGCGTTGCCGCTGTTGCCGAAGGTCTCGAAGTGCAGGCGCGCGCGGGCGCGGCCGTCGTCGCGCCAGCGTTGCCGCAGTTCGTCCAGCAGCGGCAGCGGGCCGCAGGCGTAGACGTCGGCATTGCGCGGCCATTGCGCGATCTGCGCGGCCAGCTCGAGCTGACCCAGATGCTCCGGGCAGAACAACTGCACGCGCTCGCCCAGAAGGTCCTGCAGATGCTCCAGGTAGGCCATGCTGGCGCGGCTGCGGCCGGCGTAGAGCACCTGGAACGGGATGCGCCCGCGCGCCAGCCGTTGCGCCATACCCAGGATCGGGGTGATGCCGATGCCGCCGGCGACCAGCACGATGTGCTCGGCGGTCTCGTCCAGCGCGAAGTGGTTGTTGGGAGAGGAAATCTCCAGTTGATCGCCTGGCGCCAGCGTCCACATCGCGCGCGACCCGCCGCGGCTGCCTGGCACCGCGCGCACGGCGATGCGGTAGTGGCCGTCTGCGGCGGGCTCGCCGACCAGCGAGTAGGAGCGCTCGTGCCAGGCCTCGCCGATGCGCACGCGCACGTCGAGGTGGCTGCCCACGCTAAAGGAGCGGCTGGCGCGACCGGGATCGAGGACGATCTCGCGCACGTCCTGGCACGGCGTGGCGACGGCGATGACGCGGGCGGTGGTCCACTGAGTGTCTTTGCGCATGGTGGGGTCCGGCAGGCGGGAAGGGGAGACGGGCGCGTGTGCGCCGCGATCAGGCGGGTGGGCGGCGCCGCAGCAGACGGCTGCCGGGGATCTGGCCCAGCGCGTTCTGGTCGTGCAGGGCGTGGTGGGCGTTGCGCTGCGCCAGCCGCGCGTGTTCGCGCATCAGCGCTTCGGCGCGCGCGCCTTCGCGGCGCACGATCGCGTCCAGCACCTGACGGTGCTGGTCCTGCGCGATCGACAGCACAGTGGCGGCCTGGCCGCGTTCGAGCACGAAGCTGCTCGGCGAGGCGAACGGCAACTGCGCGACGCGCGCGAACTCGCGCGACAGCAGCGCACTGCCGGCCATCTCGAACAGCAGGGCATGCCATTGCGCGTTGCAATCGACATAGCGGGCGAAGGCCTCCTCGCTCAGCGGTCGCGCCGCCAGGACGGCGTCGATCTGCGCCAGCAACGCCTGCGCCCGCGCCAGCAAGGCCGGCTCGGCACCGCGCTCGGCCGCGCGGCGCGCGGCCAGCCCTTCCAGGGTGCCGCGCAGTTCGATGGCGTCGTCCACATCGGCCTCGTCGAAGGCCTGCACCGCGTAGCCGCCGCCACGCAGCGGCTGCACCAGGCCTTCCTCGGCCAGTCGCTGCAGGGCGGCGCGCACCGGCGTGCGCGAGACGCCCAGGCGCTCCACCAGCGCGACCTCGGACAGGCGCTCGCCGGCGGGCAGGGCGCCGGCCAGGATCAGCTCGCGCAATTCGAGTAGGGCGCGGGTGGTCTGCGCGGCACTGGAGCGGAACGGATGCGCGGCGGACATGGCGGTGGCTCCGGGATCCCGGCGGCGGTTCATCCGACCATGCGCAGCTGCAGGTCCTGGTTGCGCTGTTCGGCGGCGACCATGCGCTCGATCAGCCGCCGCGCCCACATGCCGCCGGCATCGACGTTGAGGTTGTAGAACACGTGGTCCGGATGCGCGTCGATGGCGCGCTGCTGCGCTTCCAGGATCAACTCGTCCTCGCCGAACACACCGCTGACGCCGTCGCGCAGGCGCGTGGTGATCGACTGCTCGTGCAACGAATGGTTGCGCGCGAATGCCCAGAAGTAGTGGCACGTGCGATCGGTTTCCGGGGTGATGGTGTTGAGCACGTAGCCGTTGACCCCGCGCGAGCGATCGCCCTGCGGCGCGCCGCTGCCGGCCACCGCCACGCCCACATCGATGGCGATGGTGCAGGGCGCCTCGAAGCGGATGATCTGCCAGCGGTCGACCTTGCCGCGGTAGCCGTGCGCGTGCTCGATCTGCCAGGCCCAGAACGGCGGCGGGTCGATGTCCAGCATCCAGCGCGAGACCACCGTGCTGCGTTCGCCATGGACCACGTCGAACGGCGCCTCGGCGACCTCGTCCTGGCCGATGCTGGAGCCATGCACGAAGGTCTCGTGGGTCAGGTCCATCAGGTTGTCCAGCACCAGCCGGTAGTCGCACTTGACGTGGATGGTGCGGCCGTCGCCGGCCCAGGCCGGGTCGTCGTTCCAGTGCAGGTCCGGCACCAGTGCGGGGTCGGCCAGCGCCGCGTCGCCCGGCCACACCCAGACGTAGCGGTGCCGTTCCACGGTGGGAAAGCGGCGCACGCAGGCGGACGGATTGATCGTGTCTTGCGAAGGCATGTGCACGCAGCGCCCGTTCGCGTCGTAGACCAGGCCGTGGTAGCCGCAGACCACGTCGTCGCCGCGCAGCCGGCCCATCGACAGCGGCACCAGCCGATGCCAGCAGGCGTCCTCGAGCGCGGCGACGCGGCCGCTGCTGGTGCGGTACAGCACGATGTCCAGGTCGCACACCTTGCGCGGGAGCAGCGCGTGCTTGACCTCGTGATCCCAGGCGATGGCGTACCAGGCATTGAGTGGAAATGCCGGAGTGGACGACTGCATGGCGGCGACCTCGATTGTGTATACAACAGGCTGGGGAAGATCCTTGCGTGTTGCGGGCGGAGGGAGAGCTGGCGCTGCCTTTACGCCATCGCCCGATACGCGGCGATGGCCGAATGTATACAACAGGGATGAGCCGGCGCGCCGTTGCCACATCGTTAAATTGTTCGTTTATCGAACTGTGCATCCGATAATCGGATTGACCGCCCGCCAGTGCCGGCCTAACGTGGCCTCCCGGAGCGACCTGGAGGAGGATGTCGTGGCAGACCTTGTAATGCGCTTGCGCCGACGCGCGCTGCGCCCGCGGCCGGCGACGGTGGAGCGGCGCCGATGATCGACAAGACCCTGGCTTCGTGCGCCGACGCAGTGGCCGACATCCACGATGGCGCCACGGTGATGATCGGCGGCTTCGGTACTGCGGGCATGCCCGATGCGCTGATCGATGCACTGATCGCGCAGGGCGCGCGCGAGCTGACCATCGTCAACAACAACGCCGGCAACGGCGAGACCGGGCTGGCCGCGCTGATCAAGCACAAGCGCGTGCGCAAGATCGTGTGCTCGTTCCCGCGGCAGAGCGACTCGCAGCACTTCGACGCGGCCTACCGCGCCGGCGAGCTGGAACTGGAGCTGGTGCCGCAGGGCAACCTGGCCGCGCGCATCCACGCGGCCGGCAACGGCCTGGGTGCGATCTTCACCCCGACCGGCTACGGCACCGAGCTGGCCGCCGGCAAGGAGACCCGCGAGATCGACGGCCGCCACTACGTGCTGGAGTATCCGATCCGCGCCGATTTCGCGCTGATCAAGGCGCACCACGGCGACCGCTGGGGCAACCTGGTGTACCGCAAGACCGCGCGCAACTTCGGCCCGCTGATGGCGATGGCCGCGACCTGCGCGATCGTGCAGGTGGAGAAAGTGGTGGAACTCGGTGCGCTGGATCCGGAAGCGGTGGTGACGCCGGGCATCTTCGTGCAACGCGTGGTGGCGGTGGCCACCGCACAGGAGGGCGCATGCACGCATTGAACGGGCGCGGCATCGACCGCAACGCGCTGGCCGCGCGGGTGGCGCGCGACATCCCCGAGGGCGCCTACGTCAACCTGGGCATCGGCCTGCCGACCGCGGTGGCCAACTTCCTGCCGGCGGACAAGGAGATCTTCCTGCACAGCGAGAACGGCCTGCTCGGCATGGGGCCGGCGCCGGCGCCGGGGCAGGAGGACCTGGACCTGATCAACGCCGGCAAGCAGCCGGTGACGCTGCTGACCGGCGGCTGCTATTTCCACCACGCCGACTCGTTCGCGATGATGCGCAGCGGGCGCCTGGACGTGTGCGTGCTCGGCGCGTTCCAGGTGTCGGTGCACGGCGACCTGGCCAACTGGAGCACCGGCGCGGCCGATGCCATCCCTGCGGTCGGCGGCGCGATGGATCTGGCGATCGGCGCCAAGCAGGTCTACGTGATGATGGAACTGCTGACCAAGCGCGGCGAACCCAAGCTGGTCAACGCGTGCAGCTATCCTTTGACCGGGCTGCGCTGCGTGTCGCGGGTGTACACCGACCTGGGCGTGTTCGCGCTCGGGCCGGACGGCGCGCGCGTGCTCGAACTGGTCGAGGGCGTGAGCCTGGACGACCTGCGCCAGGCCACCGGGCTGGCGCTGACCCTGGCCGATTCCACGGAGGCGGCATGAACGAGGCCTACATCATCGACGGCGTTCGCACGCCGATCGGCCGCTACGGCGGCGCCCTGGCCGGGGTGCGCGCGGACGACCTCGGCGCGGTGCCGCTGCAGGCGCTGCTGGCGCGGCAGCCGCAGCTGGATCCGGCGCAACTCGACGACGTCTACCTGGGCTGCGCCAACCAGGCCGGCGAGGACAACCGCAACGTCGCGCGCATGAGCCTGCTGCTGGCGGGCCTGCCGTTCGGCGTGCCGGGCAGCACGGTCAACCGCCTGTGCGGCTCTGGCCTGGATGCCATCGGCACCGTCGCGCGCGGCATCCGCGCCGGCGAGCTGGGCCTGGCCATCGCCGGCGGCGTCGAGTCGATGTCGCGCGCGCCGTGGGTGATGGGCAAGGCCGACAGCGCCTTCGCCCGCAACCAGCAGCTCGAAGACACCACCATGGGCTGGCGCTTCGTCAATCCGAAGCTGCAGCAACTGTATGGCGTGGAGCTGATGGGCGAGACCGCCGAGAACGTGGCCGCACGCTACGGCATCTCGCGCGAGGACCAGGACGCCTTCGCCCTGCGCAGCCAGCAGCGCACCGCGGCCGCGCAGGCCGCCGGTTTCTTCGACGGCGAGATCGTGCCGGTGACCGCCCCGGGAAGGAAGCGCGGCGAGACCATCGAGGTCGGTGTCGACGAGCATCCGCGCGCCGACACCACACTCGAGGCGCTGGCCAGGCTCAAGCCGATCTTCCGCCAGCCCGGCACGGTCACCGCCGGCAATGCCTCGGGCATCAACGACGGCGCCGCCGCGCTGCTGCTGGCCAGCGACGCGCAGGTGCAGGCGCTGGGCCTGACCCCGCGTGCACGCGTGCTGGGCTTCGCCAGTGCCGGCGTGGAGCCGGCCTACATGGGCATCGGCCCGGTGCCGGCCACGCGCAAGCTGCTGGCGCGGCTGGGGCTGTCCATCGGCGACTTCGATGCGATCGAACTCAACGAGGCGTTTGCCGCGCAGGGCCTGGCCTGCCTGCGCGAACTCGGCGTCGCCGACGATGCCGCACACGTCAACGCCAACGGCGGCGCGATCGCGCTCGGTCATCCGCTGGGCATGAGCGGCGCGCGCCTCGCCCTGACCCTGCTGCGCCAGCTCGAGGCCAGCGGTGGTCGCCGCGGTCTGGCGACCATGTGCATCGGCGTCGGCCAGGGCGTGGCGCTGGCGATCGAGCGGCTGTAGCCGCTCGCGCCATCGACGCTGCGCCGCATACGCCTGCATCATTCTTCCAGCCAACCGGCTCCGCGTGGAGCCAGCGAGACCGCACGATGCGCGACGATACCCCCATCGATCCCCTGCTCGGCTATCGGCGCCCGTACCCCGGGACGCAGCCGGCCTACCTGCACCCGCCCTACGCCTCCACCGGCGCGCGCGGCCCGACCCGCGATCCGATCGCGATCCCGCTGACCCTGTCCGAAGCGACCGGCCCGACCCTGGACCGCACCACCCTGGGCGAACACGCCGCCGATCTCACCGCCGGCTTTCCCGGCGCGCCGCTGGGCGAGCGCATCATCGTCAGCGGGCGCCTGCTTGACGAGAACGGCAAGCCGGTGCGCAACAGCGTGGTCGAGGTGTGGCAGTGCAATGCCGCCGGCCGCTACCTGCACGCCGGCGACCAGCACGACGCGCCGCTGGATCCCAACTTCACCGGCACCGGCCAGGTGCTGACCGACGACCACGGCCGCTACCGCTTCACCACCATCAAGCCCGGCGCCTATCCGTGGCGCAACCACTACAACGCCTGGCGCCCGGCGCACATCCATTTCTCGCTGCACGGCGACGGCATCGGCCAGCGCCTGGTCACCCAGATGTATTTCCCCGGCGACCCGCTGCTGGCGTTCGACCCGATCTTCAACTGCGTGGAGGACCCCAAGGCACGCGAGCGCATGGTCTCCGCGTTCGACTGGGAGACCACCGCCAACGAGTTCGCGCTGGGCTACCGTTTCGACATCGTCCTGCGCGGACGCAAGCAGACCCCTTGGGAGTGAGGCGATGAGTTTCCAGGCAACCCCTTCGCAGACGGTCGGCCCCTATTACCGGATCGGGCTGGAACCGCTGTACCGCACCGAGATCGCGCCGGCGCAGGCGCAGGGCACCCAGGTGGAGATCGTCGGCAGCGTATTCGACGGCAACGGCGCACCGGTCGGCGATGCGCTGCTGGAGATCTGGCAGGCCGATGCCGCCGGCATCTACGACCATGCCGCCGATCCGCGCCGCGGCGAACACGATCCGGCCTTCCATGGCTGGGGCCGGGTACCGACCGACGCGCAGGGCCGCTTCGCCTTCCGCACGATCAAGCCCGGGCGAGTCGCCGGGCCCAAGGGCCTGCAGGCGCCGCACCTGGTGGTGTTGGTGTTCATGCGTGGCCTGCTGCGCGCCGCACCGACCCGGCTGTATTTCGGCGACGACGACCTGGAGGGCGACGCGATCCTGGCGCAGGTGCCGGCCGAGCGCCGCGCCACCCTGATCGCGCAACCGCTGGCGCCCAATCGCTACCAGTGGGACGTGCGCATGCAGGGCGAGCACGAGACCGTGTTCTTCCGCTACTGAGCGCAGCGACATCCCGCACAGGCTGCAGCGGTTACGCTGCATGATCTCTCCACCGCCTACGAACCGATGAGCGTCTCCGAGTCCCTGTTGCGTCCGCTGTTCGGCGATCCGGCCGTCGATGCGCTGTTCGACGACCGCGCGCGCCTGCAGGCCATGCTCGACGTGGAAGCGGCGCTGGCGCGCGCGCAGGCACGCTGCGGCGTGATCCCTGCCGACGCAGCGGCGCCGATCGCCGCCGCCTGCGATGCCGCGCGCTACGACCTGCCGGCGCTGGCCGCCGCCACCGCATTGGCCGGCAATCCGGCGATTCCGCTGGTCAAGGCGCTCACCGCGCAGGTCGCCGCCGCCGATGAAGACGCCGCGCGCTGGGTGCACTGGGGCGCGACCAGCCAGGACATCATCGACAGCGGCGCGGTGCTGCAACTGCGCGCCGCGCTCGACCATGTGGAAGCGCAACTGGACGCGCTGTGCACGGCGCTGGCGGCGTTGGCGCAGCGCGAGCGCGACACCGGGCTGCCCGGGCGCACCCTGTTGCAGCAGGCGGTGCCGGTGACCTTCGGGCTGAAGGCCGCGGGTTGGCTGGACGCGCTGCAGCGCAGCCGCCGACGCCTGCAGGCGCTGCGCGAGGATGCGTTGGTGCTGCAGTTCGGCGGTGCCGCCGGCACCCTGGCTGCGCTGCAGTCGCAGGGCCTGGCCGTGGCCGAGGCGTTGGCCGAGGAATTGCGGCTGCCGTTGCCGGCGCTGCCCTGGCACGCGGCGCGCGACCGGATCGGCGAGATCGGCGCGGCGTTCGCGCTGCTCGCCGGCAGCCTTGGCAAGATCGGCCGCGACGTCGCCCTGCTGATGCAGTCGGAAGTGGCCGAGGCGTTCGAGCCCGCCGCGGCGGGCAAGGGCGGCTCCTCGGCGATGCCGCACAAGCGCAATCCGGTCGGCTGCGTGGTCGCGATCGCCGCGGCCACGCGCGCGCCGGGCCTGCTGGCGACCTTGTTCGCGGCGCTGCCGCAGGAACACGAGCGCGCGGTCGGCGGCTGGCATGCCGAATGGGAAACCTTGCCGGAACTGGTGCGCCTGAGCGCCGGCAGCCTGGCCCAGGTGCGGGTGCTGATCGAAGGCCTGGAGCTGGACCGCGCGCGCATGTCCGCGCATCTGGACAGCCACGGCGGCCTGCTCTACGCCGAGGCGGTGGCGGTGACCCTGGCTGCGCATCTGGGCAAGGCTGCCGCGCACGCGCTGGTGGAAACCGCGGTGCGCCGCGCGCTGGCCACGCAGCAGCACCTGCGCGCGGTGCTGGCTGAGCAGCCGCAGGTGACCGCGGTGCTGGCGCCGCCGCAACTGGATGCGCTGTTCGCCAGCGATAGCTGGCGCGGCATGGCCGCGGTGTGGATCGAGCGCGTGCTCGCCGCGCAGGCGCGCGGGTGAGGCGCCGCGCCGTGCCCGTCTGCCGCAGTGTCGGCGACACGTTCTAGACTTGTCGGTGCCGCGCGGTTCCGTGCCGCCGTGGCCCCTTCCACTTTCCCTGCGAGCGCCGCCTATGCCGATCCTCGACCTGCCCACGCATCGTTTGCATTACCGCATCGACGGCAGCGAAGGCCGTCCGTGGCTGACCCTGTGCAACTCGCTCGGCACCGACCTGCACATGTGGGACGCGCAGATCGCCGCGCTGGCGCCGCATTTCCGCGTGCTGCGCTACGACCGCCGCGGCCACGGCGCCTCCACCGCCGCGCCGGCGCCGTACGCCATGGCCGATCTCGGCGGCGACGTGCTGGCGCTCTGGGATGCATTGTCGATCGAGCGCAGCCATTTCTGCGGCCTGTCGATCGGCGGGCTGACCGGGCAGTGGCTGGGCCTGCACGCGGGCGAGCGCCTGCTCAGCCTCGCCCTGTGCGCCACCGCAGCCAAAATCGGCAGCGCCGAGAGCTGGCAGGCGCGCATCGAGCAAGTGCGCGCCGAAGGCCTGGCGCCGCTGTGCGAAGGCACCCGCACGCGCTGGTTCACCCCGGCCTTCGCCGAGGCGCAGCCGGCGACCGTCGAGGCGATCCTGGACAGCTTCCGCGCCACCGATGCGCAGGCCTACATCGGCTGCTGCCAGGCGCTGGCCGAGGCCGACTTCCGCGCGCGCCTGGGCGAGATCCGCGTGCCGGTGCTGGCCGTGGCCGGGCACGACGATCCGGTGTGTCCGCCAGCCGATCTGCAGGCCATCGCCGCGCAGGTGGCGCAGGGCGAGGAGGCCGAGGTGCACGGCCGCCACCTGTGCAACGTCGAGTCGCCGCACGCCTTCAACGATGCGCTGCTGCGCTTCCTGCTGCAGTAGTCAGCGCCCGCTTTTCCCCACGTTTCAGGAGTCGCCCCGATGGACGAGAACGAACGCTACGCCGCCGGCCTGCAGGTGCGCCGCGCGGTGCTCGGCGATGCCCATGTCGACCGCTCGCTGGCCGTACGCACGCCGTTCACCGAGGAATTCCAGGAGTTCATCACCCGCACCGCCTGGGGCACGGTGTGGACCCGCGAGGGCCTACCGCGGCACACGCGCTCACTGCTGACCCTGGCGATGATGGTGGCACGCGGCCACGACGAAGAGTTCAAGCTGCACGTGCGCGCCGCGCGCAACAACGGCGTCAGCGCCGACGAAATCAAGGAAGTGCTGCTGCAGGCGGCGATCTATTGCGGCGTGCCTGCGGCCAACCACGCCTTCGCCCTGGCCGCGCCGATCCTGGCCGAGCAGGCCGCAGAAGCGACGGATTGAGCCCGGCGCCGCTGTTGCGGCATGGTTGGGAATGATCGTGACACGCGGTCCGCTGCACCGAGCGCCGCGAACGACACGATGCGACGCGTGGCTGACACGTTGCGTTGCTTCGGCAGATGCGTGGTATCGGCCAGATCGCGGCGCGTGCCGGACCCTCACCCCAACCCCTCTCCCGGGGGGAGAGGGGCTTATCCCTTGTTTTGTCGGAGGGAAAGGTGCCCCGCAGCGGCGGATGCGGCTCAGTCCAGCACCCGACTCAACTGCTGCGCCGCATGCCGCAGCGCCGGCAGCACCGTGCTCTGCAGGCTGCCCAGGGTCATCCGCGCCACCGAGCTGCCGACGTTGAGTGCGGCGACCACGCGGTCCTGGCGGTTGCGCACCGGCACCGCGACCGAGCGCAGGCCGATCTCCAGTTCCTGGTCCACCACCGCGTAGCCGTCGCGCTGCACGCGCTCGAGCAGGGCCTGGAACTGCGCGCGATCGGTGACGGTGCGTTCGGTGCGCGGGCGCAGCGGATTGCGCTCCAGATAGCTGTTCAAGGTGTCGCCCGGTTGCGCTGCCAGCAACACCCGGCCCATCGAGGTGCAGTACGCCGGTAGGCGGCTGCCGGCGCGCAGGCCGATCGACATGATCCGCACGGTTTCCGCACGCGCCACGTACAGCAAGTCGTCGCCGTCGAGCACGCCCAGCGAGCAGGACTCGTGCAGGGTGTCGCGCAGCGCGTCCAGCACCGGCTGCGCCGCCACCGACAGCGCGGCGGTGGACAGGTAGCCGCTGCCGATGCCCAGCGCGCGCGGCAGCAGCACGTAGCCGCGGCCGTGGGTGCCGGTGTAGCCGAGCTTCTCCAGCGTGTACAGCACGCGCCGCACCGCCGCGCGCGGGATGCCGGTGTCGGCGCTGAGCTGGGCCATGCTGACGTCGCGGCTGTGCTGGCCGAAGGCGCTGAGCACGGCCAGGCCGCGCGCCAGCGAGGTCATGAAGTTCGGGTCGCCTTCGCATTCGCCGATGCGCCGCATCAGCTCCGCGGCCAGGCCGCGCTCGGGCGGGGTGGGGGCGGTGGCGGCGCGCGCGGTGCGGCGTGCGCGAGGGGGACGCGGGGACTCGGACATGGAAGCGGCGGCGGCGGCGATGCGTCCGATGGTAGTGGCTGCGCCTGCGGGCGTCGATGCCGCGGAAGCAGGTGGGCGCGGCGGCAGCCGCTCCTGCGGTTCTTTTTCGTCCGACACGCAAATCTCAAGCGAAAGCAAAGGCTTTCGCCCTCACGGGCGAGTTACTTTTCTTTGCTCGCGCAAAGAAAAGTAACCAAAAGAAAGCGCGCCCTGCCTCGCGCCCTCCGCGCTGCGCGCTCCGGGTCCGCGTCCATCACGGGGATCCGCGGAAGGGGCATCCTGCCCCTGCCGCGGACGGCGTACATCCATGTACGCCGCCCTTCGGGTGTTTCCCCGCGATGGCCGCCGCTTCGGAAGGGAACCCAGTAAGTCAAAAACAAGGGCAACAGCAACATCCAAAGCCAAGCGATCGCGACTGCTACAGCGACTCGCGGTGATCAGTGTCCGGGCACGATGTGGGAAGGACTCTCGTGCATTTTGTGGGATCAGTCCCGACAGCCTCGGACCTTCTCGCCTCAGTCGCCCAGCCGCACCACCAGCTTGCCGAAGTTGCCGCCGCTCAGCATGTCGATGAAAGCCTGTGGCGCCTTTTCCAGCCCGTCCACCACGTGCTCGCGGTAGCGTACGCGGCCGTCGGCCAGCCAGGCGCCCATCTCGCGCAGGAACTCCGGGTACAGCTTGACGAAGTCGCCGACGATGAAGCCGCGCAGGGTCAGGCGCTGGCGCAGCACCTGGCCCATCAGTGCCGGCATCCGGTCCGGCCCCGGCGGCAAGGCGCCGTTGGCGTTGTAGGTGGCGATGGTGCCGCACACCGGCACCCGCGCGAAATCGTTGAGCAGCGGCAGCACCGCATCGAACACGTGGCCGCCGACGTTCTCGAAGTACACGTCGATGCCGTCGGTCGCGGCGGCGCGCAACTGCTCGGCAAAGTCCTTGGCGCGGTGGTCCAGGGCCACGTCCACGCCCAGTTCCTCGCGCAGGTAGCGGCATTTTTCCGCGCCGCCGGCGATGGCGATGACCTTGGCCCCGCGCAGTTTGGCGATCTGCGCCACGGTGGCGCCGACCGGGCCGGTGGCCGCGGCGACCGCCACGGTCTCGCCCGGCTGCGGCTTGCCGATCTCGTGCAGGCCGGCGTAGGCGGTGAAGCCGGGCATGCCGTACACGCCCAGCGCGGTGCTCGGCGGCAGCGGCGAGTTGGGGTCGAGCTTGCGCCGCAGGCTGGCGCCGTCGACGACCAGATGGGTCTGCCAGCCGCCGTTCTGCACCAGCACCAGATCGCCTGGTGCGTGGTCGGGGGAGTTGGATTGCAGCACCTCGGCCACGGTGCTGCCGACCATGGTCTCGCCCAGTTGCACCGGCGGCGCGTAGGACGGCGCATCGCTCATGCGCCCGCGCATGTACGGGTCCAGCGACAGCCAGCGGTTGCGCAGCAGCACCTGGCCGGGGCCGGGTGGCGCCAGCGGCGCCTGTTCGGTGCGGAAGTTGTCGGTGCCCGGTGCGCCCTGCGGACGCGAGGCGAGGACGATGCGGGTGGTGTGGGTGGGGGCGGTCATGCGGTTTCCTCGCTTGCGGTATTCAATTGCGCGATGTCCTCGGCCGACAGCTGCAGGCGTGCGGCGGCGAGCAGGTCCTGCAGCTGCTCCAGGCTGGTCGCGCTGGCGATCGGCGCGACGATGCCGGGCCGCGCCATCAACCAGGCCAGCGCCACCTGCGTGGGCGCGGCGCCATGCTTGCCGGCGATGTCGTCGAGCGCGGCGAGGATGCGCAGGCCGCGCGCGTTGAGATAGCGCGCGACCACGCTGGCGCCGCGCGCCTGGCTCTTGCCCGCGTCTTCGGCCTGACGGTACTTGCCGCTGAGGAAGCCGCTGGCCAGCGCGTAGTAGCACAGCACGCCCAGGCCTTGTTCGCGCACCAGCGGCTCCAGCTCGGCCTCATAGCCGGCGCGGTCGTACAGGTTGTACTCCGGCTGCAGCGTCTCGTAGCGGGGCAGGCCATATTGCGCGGAGACGTTCAGCGCCTCGCGCAGGCGCGCGGCGCTGTAGTTGGAAGCACCGATGGCGCGCACCTTGCCCTGTTCGATCAACCGCCCGAACGCCGCCAGCGTGGCTTCCAGCGGCACCGAATCGTCGTCTGCGTGCGCCTGGTACAGATCGATGACGTCGGTCTGCAGGCGCTGCAGCGAGTCCTCCGCGGCGGCGGCGATGGTGTCGGCCGACAGGCCCGGGCGTTCGGCCCACTTGCCGACCTTGGTCGCGATCAGCACCTTGTCGCGCTTGCCGCTGCGCTTGAGCCACTGTCCGATCAGCGTTTCCGATTCGCCGCCGTGATTGCCGGGGACCCAGGCCGAGTAGATGTCGGCGGTGTCGACGAGATTGCAGCCGGCCTCGACGAAGGCATCGAGCAGGGCGAAGGAGGTCTTGGCGTCGGCGCTCCAGCCGAACACGTTGCCGCCGAACGCCAGCGGTGCCGCATGCAGGCCGGAGCGGCCGAGTTCGCGCGTGTGCAGCATGGAAAACGCTCCACTGTGGGGAAAGGCGACAGGATAGTCGCCGGGGGTCGAAGGATCGGCCAATGCTCGCGAAAACAGCGTTCCGCCGGCGTGATTCGCGCTAACGGGAGCGCAACATTCGGGCTTGTCGGGCCGCATGCTAGGCTCGCCCCACCTCCTCTTGCGGATGCCTGCCATGACGCTTCGAACCTCGCTCGCCTGCGCCTGTACTCTGGCCGTCGCCACCGCCTTGCTCGCCCCTGCCGCGCAGGCGATCAAGCCTGCCGACACCGCGACGCTGCCGGCGCCGGACGCGTCCCTGCAGGCGGCGATCAACGGCAGCTGGCGCGACCGCGCCAACGTCGCCCGCGACGCTTATCGCCATCCCGGCCAGACCCTGGCGTTCTTCGGCATCAAGCCGACCCAGACGGTGATCGAGGTCACCCCGGGCGGCGGCTGGTATGCGGAGATCCTGGCACCGTACCTGCGCGAGCACGGCCAGTACATCGCTGCGGTGGTGGATCCGACCGCCGTGCCGGAAGGGCGCGGCCGCGACTACCAGCAGAAGGCGCGCGCCGGCCTGGAGCAGAAGTTCGCCGCGGCACCGGCGCAGTACGACCACGCGCGCATCGTCGCGTATGCGCCGAACGCACCGGTGTTCGGCCCGCCCGGCTCGGCCGACCTGGTGCTGACCTTCCGCAACGTGCACAACTGGCGCATGGCCGGCCAGGCCGAGGGCATGTTCAAGGGCTTCTACAACGTGCTCAAGCCCGGCGGCGTGCTCGGCGTGGTCGAGCACCGCGCCAAGGCCGACGTGCCGGCCGACGACAAGAGCGGCTATGTCGGTCAGGCGCAGGTGATCGCCATGGCCGAGGCCGCCGGCTTCAAGCTGGCCGGCAAGAGCGAGCTCAACGCCAATCCGCGCGACACCAAGGATTATCCGGGGGGCGTATGGACATTGCCGCCGAGCAACCAGCACGAGGCCGCCGATGATGCCAAGTACCAGGCGATCGGCGAGAGCGACCGGATGACCCTGAAGTTCGTCAAGCGTTGAGCCGGCGCACGAGCGGCGCGGCGCGGACGCATGGGACAATGCCTGCGCCGCGCCGTGCGGCGCAGGCCCGCCGCCGTTCCCATCGATGCTGATCGCCTTCAACAAGCCCTTCAACGTGCTGTGCCAGTTCACCGACCGCAGCACGCCGCCGCGGCGCACCTTGGCCGAGTTCGGCCTGCCCGCCGATGTGTACGCGGCCGGACGCCTGGACTACGACAGCGAGGGCCTGCTGCTGCTGACCGACGATGGCGCGCTGGCGCACCGTCTGACCGATCCGCGGCACAAGCAGCCCAAGACCTACTGGGTGCAGGTGGAAGGCGCGCCGCAACCGGAGCAGGTGCAGCGCCTGCGCGACGGCGTGCTGTTGAACGACGGCCCGACCGCGCGGGCCGAGGTGACGTTGCTGGACGCGCCGCCATCGCTGTGGCCGCGTGATCCCCCGGTGCGCTTCCGCAAGAGCGTGCCCGATGCCTGGTTGCAGGTCGTGCTGCGCGAAGGCCGCAATCGCCAGGTGCGGCGGATGACGGCCGCGGTCGGTCTGCCGACCCTGCGCCTGGTGCGTGCGGCGATGGGCGCGCACCGCCTGGACGGGTTGGCACCGGGGGCCTGGCGCGCGCTGTAGTGCGTGTTGTGCCGAATGACCCGCAGGAGCGGCGTTAGCCGCGACCGGAGCGCATCGGTAACGCCTCGGTTGCGGCTGAAGCCGCTCCTGGGTTGGAAAAGCAGAGGCGCGGCGAACCATAAAAAAAGCGACCGGGATGTCTCCCGGTCGCTGCGTTTCATGCGGCGGCTGCCGTCAGCGGCAGTGCGCGGATCTCACTCTTCGATGGCGTCGTGCGCTGCGGCATTGCGGCGCGTGCCGCGGGTGCTGGCAGCGCTGCGGCGCGCACCCACGTTGCCGCGCTTGTTGGCGGCTTCGATACGCTGCGCATTGCCTTCGATCGGCGCACCCTTGTCGCGCTGGCGCTTGCGGTAGATGGCGTAGCCGAGCAGACCCACACCCACGGCGGCAGCGGCGATCGCGATGGCCGGGTTGCGGCGCACGGCGGTGCGCGCGACCTTGGAGCCGGTCTTCACTGCACCCATCGCTGCGCCCGCCTTGACCGCGCCCATCGCCTTGCCCGACTGCAACCACTTGTTCGCCTGCGGGCCGAAGTGCTTGAGGCTGTCGCCGGCATGGCTGGCGAGATCCAGGGCGCGATCGGTGATGATGGTCAGCTTGCTCATGGGCGTCCCCTACTGGCAGGAATGAAGGGTTGCAGTGTCGCCCTCGCACCGTATACGGGGCGTTAGCGCCGCGCCGCGGATTCGTCTGCCCGCTGAATGCGGTGCGCCAGACCCACTAGGTGCCACGCGGCTTGGCGCGATGGCTGGCGGTGGCGGTCCAGGGGTCGTCCGGCCACGGGTGGCGCGGATAGCGGCCTTTCATTTCCTTCTTCACTTCCGGGTAGGTGCTGGACCAGAAGTTGCGCAGGTCCTGGGTGACCTGCAGCGGCCGCCCGCCGGGCGAGAGCAGGTGCAGCAGCAGCGGCACGCGGCAGTCGGCGATGCGCGGGGTGTCGGCCAGGCCGAACAGCTCCTGCAGCTTGACCGCCAGCACCGGCGGCTGCGGCTGCCCGGCATGGTCCAGGCTGTAGTCGATGCGCCGTTCCATGCCCGAGGGCACCGCGATGCGCACCGGGGCATGGCGGTCGATGGCCTGGCGGCGGTCCCACGGCAGCCGCGCCTTCAGCGCCTCGCCCAGCTCGTCCTCGCTCAGCCCATCGAGCCGGGTCTTGCCGGCGAAGGCCGGGCGCAGCCAGTCGTCGAGGCTGGCCAGCAGCGCGGCATCGCCCAGGTCCGGCAGCTCCAGTTCCGGCATCCACTGGCGCAGTCCCGCCACCCGTGCGCGCCATTGCGACAGGTTCTCGCTCCAGGGCAGCGCCTGCAGCCCCAATTCGCGCACCGCGTCGGTCAGCGCCGCGGCTGCCTGCGCCGGCTCGACCCGGCCTGCGGGGCGGCTGTCGAGCACGATGCGATCGAAGCGGGTCTCGCGCAGCGCGCTCAGTGCGCGCCGCTCGGCATCCCAGCGCACCACGTCCTCCTGTGCGAAGCGCTGCGGAAACTGCGCGCGCAGGTAGCGCTCGTCCACCGGTGCGGCGCGCAGCAGCAACGCGTCCTTGGCCTCGTGGCGCAGCTCGGTGGCGACCAGCCAGGGCTCGCCGCGCAGGTCGCTGTTGTCGAACAAGCGCACGCTGCGGCCATTGGCCAGCTGGTAGCGCAGCGGATCGCTGGGGTGACGCGTGCCGATGCGGTCGGGAAAGGCGTGCGCCAGCAGATCGCCGAGTTCGTGCGCCTCCACGCTGTCCGGCGCGGCGGCGTCGCTGCGCAGGCGCCGTCGCCACTGCTTGGCGGCGGCATCGATCGCCGCCAGCGCGCCGCGGTTGGCGTCGTGCGGCACGCGGCCGCGGCGGAACGCGGCCAGGGCGCGCCAGCGCGCGGCCAGTGCGTCGCCGCCCTGGCGCAGCGGGTCGCGCGCTTCGATCAGCGCGGCGAGGTCGCAGGCCAGGGCCTGTGCGCGCGCATCGCCGGCGGCCAGCAGCATCGCCGCCAGCCGCGGATGCGTGCCCAGCGCGAGCATGCGCCGGCCGCTGGCGGTGATGGCACCACTCTCGGCGAGTGCGCCGAGCCGCTGCAGCAGCTCGCGGGCGGCGGCGAGTGCGCCGGCCGGCGGCGGATCGACGAAGCGCAGGCCATCGCTGCCCCAGGCGGCCAGTTCCAGCGCCAGCCCGGCCAGCTCCACCTGCAGGATCTCGGCGCGGCGTTGCGCCTCCAGGCGTTGCGATTGCGGCCACAGCCGGTAGGTCCAGCCGCTGGCGACACGGCCGGCGCGGCCAGCGCGCTGGTCGGCCGAAGCCTGGGCGATGGCGGTCACGTCCAGCCGCGAGAAGCCGCTGTTGGGATCGTAGTGGGGCTCGCGCGCCAGCCCGGCGTCGATCACCACGCGCACCCCGGGCAGCGTCACCGAGGACTCGGCGACGTTGGTCGCCAGCACCACGCGCCGCCGCCCCTGCGGATCCGGCTGCAGCACCTTGCTCTGCTGTTCCACCGGCAACTCGCCATGCAGCGGCAGGACCTCCACTCCGCTCCCTTCTCCCCCCGGGAGAAGGTGGCGCGCAGCGCCGGATGAGGGTACGCCGGATGAGGGTACGCCGGAGGCGGTGCCGGCTGGAGTAGAGCCGGACGCGGCACCTGCTGGAGCAACACCCGCCGCACCACCGCCAACCCCCGCCGCTTCCAGCGCCGCCTGTACCCGCCCGATCTCGCGCTGCCCGGGCAGGAACACCAGCACGTCGCCCGGGTGCTGCTGCAGCGCGTGCTCGACCGCGCGCCGGGTCTGCGCCTCCAGCGATTCCTCGCGCCGCGCGGGAAAGTGCGCGATCTCCACCGGGAAGCTGCGCCCGGCGCTGGACAGTCGCGGCGCGTCGAGGAACTGCGCCAGGCGCTCACCGTCCAGCGTGGCCGACATCACCACGATGCGCAGGTCTTCGCGCACCTGCGCCTGCACGTCCAGGGCCAGCGCCAGGCCCAGGTCTGCGGCCAGGTGGCGCTCGTGGAACTCGTCGAACAGCAGCGCGCCGACGCCCTCAAGCATCGGGTCGTCCTGCAGCATGCGGGTCAGGATGCCCTCGGTGACCACCTCAATGCGGGTACGCGCGGACACCTTGTTCTCGAAGCGGATGCGGTAGCCCACGGTTTCGCCCGGCGCCTCGCCGCGCTGCCGGGCCATGAAGGAGGCGGCGCTGCGCGCGGCGACCCGGCGCGGTTCCAGCATCACGATGCGCCGGCCCTGCAGCCAGGGCGCGTCGAGTAGCGCCGGCGGCACCTGGGTGGTCTTGCCGGCGCCGGGTGGGGCTTCCAGCACCAGGCGCGGATGGGCGGCGAGGCTGTCGCGCAGTTGCGGCAGCAGCGGATCGATCGGAAACACGGCGGACGTCATCGGCCAAGGATACGGTGCCGCCGCGCCGCCGTGGAGCGGCGGTGGGCGCATGGCCCGTACAATTGGCCGCTTTCCCAGCTGATTCCCGCGCAACCGCATGACCCTGATCGACATCGGCGCCAACCTCACCCACGAGTCCTTCGATCGCGACCGCGACGCGGTATTGGAGCGCGCCCGCGCCGCCGGTGTCGCGCAACTGGTGGTCACCGGCGCCAGCCGCGAGCACTCGCCATTGGCACTGCAACTGGCGCAGCAGCATCCGGGCGTGCTGTACGCCACCGCCGGCGTGCATCCGCACCACGCGGTGGAGTACACCGCCGAGTGCGATGCCGAACTGCGCGCGCTGCATGCGCATGCCGAAGTGGTGGCGGTGGGCGAGTGCGGCCTGGACTACTTCCGCGATTTCTCGCCGCGGCCGGCGCAGCACCGCGCGTTCGAGCGGCAGCTGCAGCTGGCGGTGGACACCGGCAAGCCGCTGTTCCTGCACCAGCGCGACGCCCATGCCGACTTCATGGCGCTGATGCGCCAGTTCGACGGCAAGCTCGGCCCGGCGGTGGTGCACTGCTTCACCGGCAGCCGCGAGGAACTGTTCGACTACCTCGACCGCGACTGGTACATCGGCATCACCGGATGGCTGTGCGACGAGCGCCGCGGCGCGCATCTGCGCGAGCTGGTGAAGCACGTTCCCGCCGAGCGCCTGATGATCGAGACCGATGCGCCCTACCTGCTGCCACGCACGCTCAAGCCGACGCCGAAGGACCGCCGCAACGAGCCGGCGTTCCTGGCGCACATCGTCGAGGAACTGGCACGCGATCGTGGCGAGGACGTGGCCACGGTCGCCGCGGCCAGCACTTCTGCCGCACGGACATTCTTCCGTTTGCCGATGCCGGGCTGAGTACGTCGACGCGGCGGGTTTCGTGTTTTGGGGATTCGTGATTGGGGATTGGGGATCCGTAAAAGCGCGCTTGGCTGTACGCGTCTTTTATTGGAGCGGCTTCAGCCGCGACCGGGCAACGCGTCGCGGCGGATGGTCCGGTGGCCATGCCGATCCTCTGCGCGACCGTGCCGGCCGATGCGCCGGTGGAGATCCTGGACGGCGTGGGTTGGCGTCTTCTTGTGGAAGGGACTTCAGTCCCGACGCACGACGGTGTCAGTTGGCTTTAGTCTGCATTCGTCGCGGGTGAAGCCGCTGCTGCGCAGGTAACGCCATTGGCGGCACTACCGCCTCTCAATCGACCTGCGCGTCCTCGCGTTTTGCTTCCGCCATGGCTTCCGGCTCCAGTTCTTCGGCGCTGCGGTTGAGCTTGACGAACACGCCCCAGGCGATCAGTAGCAGCGCCGCGCACAGGCCCACGGCAGACGCGTAAGGCAGCTTGGACGGATCGTCGTGCATCAGTTCGAAGATCGACACCAGGGTCTCGATCGCCAGGGCGATGACGATGACCACGAAGAACCGCGACAGATAGCGACGCACCCGCGTCGGTCCGCTGACCTTGACGTCGCGCTGCACCTCCTCCTCGTAGATGGTCTGGCCCAGTTCCAGGGTCACCAGCGCCACGGTGAGCAGCCCGATCGCTTCCAGCACCACGTTGAAGCGGTCGCGCACCACCAGTTCGCCGCCCGGGGTCAGGCCGTGCCACAGCTCCAGCACGGCCATGCAGATCAGCCCGGCCGCGCACAGCAGGAACAGCAGAATGATGAGGAAATGCCCGCCGCGGAACAGTTTTTCCATGTGCGTGCCCGCTCGCTTGCCCCCTGTGTGGTGGGCGAGCATAGGCGCCAGGCGCGTCAGCGGCGCGCGAAGATGCACGGCCGCCCACGATACGGCGCAGGTACGACGTTGCCCGGAGCACTGTGGCTGGCGTGCGCAGGGCAGGGGCACGCTGCGCGCGGCACCGGCGTCCCGCGGCAAACCTCAGCGCGCGGGCAGACCGGCCTGGTACGCCTGCAGGTGGCAGTACGCCGCCATCAGCAGCGGCGCGTCCTGCCCGGCGGCGCGGGCGCGGACCAGCATGTCGCCGACGATCTGCTGCGCTTCCACCTGTTGCGCGGCTTCCAGGTCGCGCAGCATCGAGGCCTTCATCGGCGAACCCGGCTGGGTCAGCAATTGCAGCGCGCTGGCCTGCGCCGCCTCCGGCACCGGTTCGCCGGCCGCCGCGGCCACTGCCGTGCATTCGACATACAGGCCACGCACCAGCGCCACGCCATCGTCGCTGGCGACGATGCGCCCGATCGGCGCACGCATCAGGCAGGTGGCCGCGGCCAGCGCGGTGAGGAAGGTGTACTTGATCCACTGCTCCTGCGCGATCCGCGGCGCAGCCAGATGATCCACGTCGGCCTGCGCGCACGCCGCGGCCAGGGCGCGCACGCGCGCGCTGTCGGCGCCGCGGCCGTCGCGTTCGCCGAAGGTCAGCGAGGCCGGCTTGGCCAGGTGCTGAATCGCGCCGTCGGCGTCGAGCACCGCGCTGATGAAACAAAGCCCACCGATCACCCGCTCCGCACCGAAGCGCGCATCCAGCGCCCCATAGTGGCGCAGGCCATTGAGGATCGGCAGCACGCTGGTGCCGTCGTGGACCGCCGGCGCCACCGCGTCCAGCGAACTTCCCAGGTCGTAGGCCTTGCAGCTCAGCAGTACCAGATCGAACGGCCGCGCCTGTGCCGCGCTGTGCAGCGTCTCGGCGGTGAGCGTGCTCACCGCGATCGCCGCGTCGCCGCGCGGGCTGCGGATGCGCAACCCATCGCGTTGCAGGCGTGCGGCCCGTGGTGGTCGCACCAGAAAGCTGACATCGACGCCGGCCTGGGCCAGGCGTCCGCCAAAATAACCGCCGGTCGCGCCGGCTCCGAGAATCAAGATACGCATGAGACGTTGATAGAAAAGGGATAGGCGCTCATTGCAGCGGCCTGGAGCCGTCCGGTGTACGCAGGCCCTCTGGGGGCGTGACTACCTCGGCAGGAACGGCTTCGAAACTTACCGCATCTACGCGCAGGCTGCGCTCCTCGCGGCGGTTGCCGACCTTGCCGCGATAGCCGAGCAGCAGGCCGCTGCGGTCTAGCCATAGCGTGCCGGAGGTCGTGCCGTCAGGGCCTTGCGCGGCGTCGTAGCGCCACCCCGTAGCCAAACGGCCGGCGATGAATTCCCCGGGCGCCGGCGCGCAGCGACCGCCAATCCTGGCGCAAGGATCGGCGGGATCGTACCAATAGGGGCCGCTGGCGTCGGCGATCGGCAGGCGATAGTCCCCGGAGTGGCTGACGAGCCAGCCGCGGCCGCGGGTCCCTGGGTTGATCAGATAGGCATCGGGCGCCTGCGTACCGACGAAGTCGATGCGGATGGCATCGCCACGCAAACGTACCTCGACCAGGACGGCGTCGCCTGCCTGTTTCGGACCCAGCGGACCCACGCCATAGGCGCGTGCCTGCAGGCGCGCCTGCAACGGCTCCGCTGCTTCGCTCTGCTCCTGCGCAGCTGCATCTCTGGGATCGGTTGTCGCAGCGATCAGCAAGCTAGCCAGCAACACCAAGATCGGTCGTTCAATGGTCAAGATTGCCAGCTTCGTAGATAGGGGATTGCATGCGTACCACCGCATAGGATTCGATCGGCAGGCGGCGATGGCCGCTGATTGGCTCTTCGAACAGCATTGAGGCAGGCGTATAGCTTTCGCCCCCGCTGACCAGATCCGACAGGCCGACGATGACGCGGTCGACGAAGGGCACGATCAACGGCATGTTGTAGGTAACCTTGATCTTGAGGATGTTGGCATCCTGCACATTGACCTGGCTGCCGCCGACGTTGGCGTTGCGGAACGCCAGGCTGTCGTTGGGCAGCGCGTAGCGGCCGTCGTACTGGCGTTCGCGGAACTCGTTGTAGGCGGCCCGGGTCGGTGCAATGACCTCGATTTTGGAAAACAGCTGCACTTCTGTGTAACGGATCTTCTGCTTTGTCAGCATGACGTTGGCGATGTCAGGCGATTGAGCGAACAGCGGCGTCAATCCGCCCGCCAATGCGTCTGCCATGTCATTCTTTCTGACGCCGTTGACCGCTCCAGCCCGGGCTGCCTGAAAAGCGGCATAGTCCAGCACTGTCTTGGTACGGTAGATCAGCACGAACTGGAAGATCACCAGGACCAGGAAGAGGAAAGTCGGGACGACGATGCAGAACTCGATCAGGGATTGACCATGCTGATGTCGCGGCGAATGTCGGAGTACGGTCACGAACGGTCTCCTGCGGGAGCGACGATGCCTGTGGCGATGGGAGATTCCGCGGGCAACCACGCCAGATGCTCGCCGCGGACGGGTTGCAACGCCTGCAGCGTACCGGGTGGCAGTTCGAGTGTGGCGTGGGCGTGCAGGCACAGGGCGCCACGCCAGGGACGCACACGCTCGCGCCAGTCCAGGACGCGGCCACCGCGATCGAAGAACAGCAGATCGAGCGGGTACGTCATGGCCAGGGTGTGCACGCTGTTGCACGGCTCGATCAGCAGGCCTTCGCCCGGCTGCAGCGTTGCGCGCCCAAGCAGGCCGCGCAGTCGCAACCACCACGTGTCAGCGCGCCATACGCTGTGCAGCAGCACCTGTCCCTCGCGTTGGAGTGTGCCGCACCTCACAGGATCCCCTGCTGCTTCATCTGCAAGTAGATGAAGTACGCCAGCACCACGAAAATCAACGGAAAGAAGAACAGCACCAGCGGCAGCATCATCTTGACCGGTGCTTCCAGCGCCAGCTTCTCCGCACGCAGGAAGCGCTCTTCGCGCCTTTGCATGGCTTGCGAGCGCAGGGTTTCGCTGAGGCTGGCACCGACCCGGTCGGCCTGGATCAGGGCACTGGTGAAGTTGGAGATCTGCGAGATATCCATGCGGTCGGCCATGCGGCGCAGCGCTTCGGCACGCGGCAGTCCGGCGCGCAGATCGCGCAGCATGCGCGAGAACTCCTGCGCCAACGGGCCGGGCGGACCCTTTTGCACCGATTGCTCGATCGCGCCGGTGATGTTGAGGCCCGCCTCCACCGCCATGGTGATGAAATCCAGGAATGTCGGCAGGTCGCGGACCACATGTTTGCTACGCTGCTTGCGTCGTTCGCCCAGCCACAGCGTCGGATACATCCATCCCAGCGGGATGCCGAACAGCAAACACATGCAAAACGCGCCGACGCTGAGCTTGCCGAGCAGCATCACGACGACGATGAAGACCACGCTGACCGTGCCGGCAGCGACGATGCGGGTCCCGTAGAGCTCTTCGGGGGTCAGCACGAAATCCTGGCCTGCCGACTGCAGGCTACGGTGGGCACGTTCCAATTGCGAGGACTTGAGGCGCGGTCCGACCACATGCGTGGCAGCCGTGACCAGGGGCCACAGCATGCGCAGGACCGACGGCAGCGGATCCTGATAGTTGCGGTCGTCCTGCGGTACCGCCTGCAACATGCCGCGCAGCGCGAACAGCACCAGGCCGACGGCGGTGACGGCCAGCACGGCGACAAGGGCAAGCATCCAGTTCATATATCGATCGTCATGATCTTGCGGCACATGCGATAGCCCAGATACTCCAGCACGCACATCAGGGCGATGACGCACCAACCAAGCAGCGTATGGAACATCGGGTTCATGGTTTCCGGGTAGAACAGCACCAGGAAGCCGACCAGTCCAGCTGGCAGCATCGCCATTACGATGCCCTGCAGGCGGCCCTGCGCAGTCAGCGCCTTGACCTTGCCTTCCATGATCAGCTTGCGGCGCAGGGTTTCGGCCAACGTGGACAGGCTTTCTGCGAGGTTGCCGCCGACCTCGCGCGAAATGCTGACGGCAGCCACGAACAGCTTCACGTCGGGAATGGGAACGCGGTTAGCGAAGTTTTCCAGTGCCTCGTCGGTCCGCACGCCCATGTGCTGCTCGCGCAGCACCAGGGCCAGTTCCTGCGCGAGCGGGGGCTGCCCGTCATGCGCCAGCGCCTCCAGCGCAGGGTTGAAGCCGACACCGGCGCGCAGGCTGCCGGACATCATCAGCAGGCTGTCCGGCAACTGCTGCTGGATCTGGTCGAGGCGGCGCTGCTTGAGCCACAGATACACCTTGCGCGGCGCGATCGCCAACACGATCACGGCCACGACCGGCAGCAGCAGGTTGCCGCTGAGCAGCCACAGCAACAGCGGAATCAACAGCAGTACGACGCCGTTGGCGACGAAGAGCATCTGCGGATCGACGAACAGAAACATGTCCGCGAGGTTCAGGCGCGCCTGGTCGACGAAGCGCTCGTGGTAGCGCTGCATGAAGTTCGCGCTGGCCCGAACCAGCATCAGTCCGGAGACCGTGACGCAACTGAAGGACAGCAGCGCGACGAGCCAGATATTATCCATTGCCCTGGCCGCCGTTGCGGAAGATCGACAGGTCGACCGAAACGCCGCGCTCTGCCAGCTCCTCGTAGAACTCCGGCACTGCGCCGGTTGCGATGAACTCGCCGCTGACTTTGCCATCGCGGCCGCTGTTGGACCTGGCCTTGAACAGGAAAACGTCCTGCAACTGGATCGTGCCGCTCTCGACGCCAGTGATTTCGGTGATATGACTGACTTTGCGTGAACCACAGGGGAAACGCTTCTGATGCACGATGAGGTCGACGGCAGAGGAAATCTGCTCGCGGACCACGGTCATCGGCAGTTCCATGCCGGCCATCATCACCATGACTTCCAGGCGCGATAGCGCCTCTCGCGGATTGTTGGCATGCGCAGTGGTTAGCGAGCCTTCGTGACCGGTATTCATCGCCTGCAACATGTCCAGCGCTTCGCCGCCGCGACACTCGCCGACCACGATACGGTCAGGGCGCATGCGCAGCGCATTACGCACCAAGTCGCGAATAGAGATATGTCCTTTGCCTTCCATGTTCGGCGGCCGCGCTTCCAGCGCGACCAGGTTGGGCTGGACCAGTTTCAGTTCCGCCGCATCCTCGATGGTCACGATGCGGTCGGTGTCGGGAATGAAGTTGGACAGGATGTTGAGCAGGGTGGTCTTGCCGGATCCGGTGCCGCCGGTGACGACGATATTGCGCCGTTCGCGCACGGCCATGGTCAGGAATTCCAGCATCGGCGCATTGAGCGAGCCGAAGTCGATCAGATCCTTGCCTTCCAGTTTGCGCTTGGCGAACTTTCGGATGCTGATGCTGGGCCCGCGCAGGGCGATCGGAGGAATGATCGCGTTGACACGGGAGCCGTCCTTCAGGCGCGCGTCGACCATCGGTGAGCTCTCGTCGATACGCCGGCCGAGCGGAGTGACAATGCGTTCGATCGCCGACAGCACGGCACGATCGCTGGTGAAGCAGACCGCGGACTGCTCGATGCGGCCAGCGCGCTCGATGAAGATCTGATCGTAGGCGTTGACCATGATTTCGGTCACCGTATTGTCCTCGATCAGGTCCTCCAGTGGCCCCAGGCCGATCGCCTCGTCCAGCACCTCCTTGGCCAGGCGCCGCCGATTGACGGTCTTGGGCAGGTCGGCGAACTCCCGCTCCAGGACGTCGTCGATCAGGCTGATGGTGGTCGCGCGCAAGGTGTCATCGCCCATGCTGCGCACATCCAGGCGCCGCAGGTCCATCTGCTTGACCAGCGCGGCATGCACTTTTGCGCGGTAGACCGCGATGTCCGGTGGCAGATCCTGTGGCCGCGCCAGCTGACGCTGCTGCTCCGGCTCGGCGATCGGCTGATTGGCCGCCGCGGCGACGTGCTCACCGATCGGCGCCGCTGGCGCATTGAAGGCACTGGCATCCTGCCTCGGCGTCGGTGCCGACTCCGGTTCGTCGCCGACAACCTGCAGACGATAGTCGCCGATCTGCACCAGGTCGCGGCTGCTCAGCGGGCCACGGCTGCCGGTCACCTTCTCACCGTTGACCAGGACGGACGCCCGGCCACCGAGCGTCTCGATGAAGATACCGTTGTCCTCTCGCTTCAGCGCCGCATGCTGCTGCGCGATGCTCCAGCCTTGCAGGACCACCAGATTGCCGTCGCCGCGGCCGATGCCGCATTCGCGATGCAGACAGCGGACGTGGCGCCGGTCGCGGTTGGGAGTGTCGATCAAGATGTTGAACATGGCGTCTGTCTACGAGTCGTGGCGATTACTGGACGTAGTCCTTGCTGCGCTTGGGCATCGCCTCCTTGCCGCGCTCCTGGATGCGACGCCCACGTTCCAGGCCTTCCTGGTTTTCTGCCGAATCGGGGGTGAGGATGCGCGGGGTCACGAACATCACCAGTTCGGTCCGATTGCCGCGGAAGCCATCGGAGCGGAAAAGCTTGCCCAGAATCGGAATCTCGCCCAACAGGGGAAGCTTCTTGGCGTCCTGCTGCGCGCTGGAATCGATCAGGCCGGAAATCACGATGGTCTCGCCCGCCTTGACGTTGAGTTCCGATTCGGTGCGACGCGTGGTGAAGCCGGGCACGCCCTGCACTGTCACGGTGGGATCGACCCGGCTGACTTCCGCGAGCAGGCGGGTGGAGATCTCCTGGTTGCCGTTGACCAGGGGCTCGATGTCCAGCTTGATGCCGTACTCCTTGAAGTCCACGGTCACCTGGCCGAATCCCTGCGGGATCGGAATCGGCACCTCGCCGCCGACCAGGAACTTGGCTTGGCCGCCGCTGCGTGCACTGAGCTGCGGCGACGCCAGCAGGAATGCCTTGCCCTTGTTCATCAGCAGGTTGATCGCCGAGCCGATCTGGGTGGCGATGCCGAAGAAGGCCTGGGTGCCGGGCACGCGATTGGGCAGAACCACGCCCGCGGCCGGGGTGCCCGGTGGATTGATCCGGTAGTAATCGTTTGTGGTGAAGTCCTTGAGCAGACCACCCACCGGTCCCTGAATCACGTTGTCCCACTGAATGCCAAGCTCTTCGAGGGCATTGCTGTCGAACTCCATGATCTTCACGTCCATCAGCACCATCGGACGCATCCCCACCGGGTCGGCGGAGGTAAAGTCGAGCACGCTCGGGTAGAGCTTCATCAGCGCCTCGATACGCTTGGCCACGCCAGGGTTGATGTCTTGGCCGGTGATGACCACCCGATCCGCGACAGCGTGCACGCCCAGGTTGGGCACGTCCGCGAGCAAGGCGCGAATGGTCTCCACGGTGGCGCCGGCGTTGCCGTCCATGACTTCGACCGGCACATCGATCTGGCGCCCGTCCTGCAGCCACAGATGCACGCTGGTCGCGCCCGGCTTCTGCCCGATGATGACCAGTTCACGCTTGCCGATGTTGGTCACCTGGACCAGTTCGCCGTTGCCGACGGCCACACGCTTCAGTGCCTGCGGCAGGCTGTGAACGGCGGCCTGACCCGCATAGATCCGCGCGCGCTCGGGCAGCGGCGTGACCTGGGCATTGCCCGCAGCACGCTGATAGGCCGGGTTGGGCACAGGGGTGGGAAAACTGCCACTCATCGGCACGGGCGACTGATTGCCCGTCGGCTGGGGTTGTGGCTGGGTCCTGGTATCTGGCGCGACCCTGACTGGCACCGGCACCAGTCCCGATTGCTGTTGCGCCTGCACTTCGCCGTTCATGGTCATGGTCGCTACGGCGAGCATGGGAAGGAAAGAAACACTCCATGTAGTCCTGCGCATGCGTCAGCCTTTGCCTCCGATGATGAATTCCACGCCACTGCTACCGCCGGGCTTGGCGGTGCCGAGCAACTCTTTCTGGGTCATGCCATTGAGACCGAATGAGTTTCGGTCCTCGACCTGGCGCAGCATCACCCGCATTGCGCCGGCCTTGGCCGCCACCGTCAGGCGCTCTGCCTGCTGCGGGCTCAGTTCAAGGGTGATGTTGGAGAAGCCTTGCTGGTCTTCCTGCGCAGGCGTGTCCCCGACGCGGTTGCCGGTGGCGAGCACGTTGATGTTCTCCAGTAGCGGAATGACCCGGGAGCCGGCGTTTTCCTGTTCCACGGTCAGCAGGATATCGACATGATCGCCAGGTGCGATCATGCCGGAGATCGAGTTGGTCTCGTCGACGGGCAACGTATAGCCGACATTGCCCGGCCTGATCACGCGCGAGAACTGGTCGTACAGCGGCACCAGCGCGCTGGCGCCCAGCGGAGCGCCCTGGCGGACGGGCGCGCGCAGCACGCGCCCGCTGAACTGGTCCACGTTCTCCGGGGTCACCGCATCGGCGGGCTGCAGGTCCGCCGGCACTTCGCGGACGGCCAGGTCGGATGTGGTGACTACCGTGCCAGGGGCCATATCGGATTTGGGCACGGCCACCGCGACGGTCTGGCCAACATCTTTGGTGCGCGCGGCCACTGCGCTCTGCACGTAGCGCACTGCGACGAAGGCCGCCAGGGCACCGAGGCCCAGAGCGACCACGATGAATAGCAGATTGCGGTTCGGCTTGAATGCGGGGGCCTTCATAGCCACCCCAGCGACAGCGCATAGGTGAAGCTGGCATATGCCTTGCGCAGCGAATCGATCAGCTCCAGGATGATGTTGGGCTGCGCCACGAGCACGATGACCGCCAGCATAGTGACGATGCTGTACTCGATCAGGGCCGCGCCGCGTTGGTGCCGGGCGGAGGGCGGGAAGGCAGATCTCACGGCGTTCGTCCTCATTGCTGGAGCTGATTGACCACGATCGAGGTGCCCTTCTCGCGGCGGTTGAAGGTCAGGGTCATCTGCTGCTTGCCCTTGCTGTAGCTGCTGACGCAACTGTTGGAAATCATCGAACAGGCCGTCGCCGACGACTGTGCCGTCCAGCCTTCGGCCGGCAGCCGATTGCGATAGAACGCTTCGCTCTGATAGGGCGACAAGCTACTCTCCATCGCCAGCGTGCGTCCGGGGTTATCCAGGTACTGGATGTCGTTGACGACTGTGGTGCCGGAGGGCTTCATGAAGTCGGCGCCGGGTGCAGTCCGCGGCTTCTCCTTGAGCAGGCGCACGATGCCGATCTGTGCTTCGCTACCGGTACCCGCTCCGTTGATTTCCACGGTGATGTAATGCTCGTCCTGGGCATGGCCAACGATGGTCTTGCTGCCGACGTCGTTGATCGTGACCTGCCCCGGCCATTGCTTCGAATAGAACGCGATCAGCTGCTGCGGCGACTGCTGGCTGGTATAGCGCGCCGAGCGCATGTGCAGGCCGTTGTAGATCATGTGCTTGGACACCCACTCGCTCTTCGCGTCGTCGGGCTCGGGCACGTCGGGCCACTCCGCGGCGCAAGCGGTCGCCGGCACCAGCAGGACCAGAAGCGCCAGGATCAGGTGAAACATAGGCTCAGCGCGGCGGGGCATAAGGTTCCAGCTTGTCCACCGGAACCACATCCGGGGCGATGTAGCCCGGCTCGAATCGACTGATGGTGCCGACGATCGGGATGATCTTGAGCGCATCGAACATCTTCGCCGAGTCGCTCAGGTAGGAACTTGGCACCAGCGTGCGCACCTGGCCGATGACGGAGCGCTTGGCCGGGTTCTTCGCGGTGCCTGGTCCGGCTGCATTCCATGGGTCGGCCAGCAAACTGTTGCTGCCTTGCATACGCAGCCCGAGTTGGTCGAACGGTTCCAGGAACGACGCTGACCCGCCGTTGGCAAGCTTGAGGTCCTGCACACTGACGCTCAGGTTGGACGTCACCAAGCCTTTGTCATTGGGTGGGAAGTTGCCGGGAATCTTGCTGATCAGATTGCCGAGGCGATCCAGGATGCCGGAGGACCGTTCGTTCTTGTAAGCGTTGACGCGGATATCGCCGCGTTCCAGCAGCGGTTGGTTCGAGAAGGTATTCAGCAGCGGATTGTCCGCGCGGTCGCGCGCACTGCCGGTGCTGGCGCGGCTGATGATGGGCGCATCTGCCTTGCCGAAATGCCGGTCAACAGTCAGGTCGCGCATGCGCGTGGCGGACGGCAGGGTGTAGTCCTTTGCCACGGTCGCCTCCCAGGCGGCGGCACGCGCTGCCTGCTGGGTAGCCTGACGCAAATGAATGTACTTCCCCATGATGGGGATCAACAGGAACAGCGGGACCAGGACGGCGCACAGCACCGCCGCTTCGGTAAGGCTCTGGCCGTCCTGGCGTCCGCGCAGTTGCGGTTGTCGACGCTGGCGCATGCTTGCGGTCCTCCTAGTTGATCTTCGCCGGTGCGCGCGGTGCTTCCAGCGCGGCGGAGTCGAACGCCTTGCCGACGCTGATCACCTGGGTGGTGACCGTGTAGTCCGCATCGGCGCCGGGTGTCTGTTCCAGGACAATGAAGCCACGATTGGGGCGATGGTCGTTGGCCGGCTCGGAGGTGAATCCCCATTTTGTTCCGGCCGACCAGACGCATTGACGCAGCCCGTTCGGCTTGACCCACTCGTTGCAGGGCTGACCGGCGACACTGCGTTGGGCTGGGCCTCGGAAATCGGACAGCGCGGCAGGCGCACTCTTTTCCACCGGCGTGCGGGTCAGCGCGTCCTGCGGCGCCGCTTCGTCGGTTTTTTCGCCCGTTGCCAGATCTACCTGCTGGTAGCGGCTGGCAGTGGTGGTTTCCTGTGTGCCGGTGGTCTCAAGCCGGAACAGACAGGTGCCGCCAGCGCCATCGTTGGCGACGTTCCAGCTGGTTTCGCGGACGACCTCGGTCTCGCGATCGAACCAGAGTTCGTAGCGGGTCGTGCCGAGCAAGGCGACATCCTTATCTGACAAGGCACGGCTCTGCAGTCCCCCTGCCTGGCAGTCGCGCAGCGTCGCCAGGTAGTTCTCTCGCGCTTCGTTGACGCCGTTGCGCGTCATTTCCACGGTCTGCCGAACGTGGATCGGCGGCATCGAGCTGCGCGTATCCTCCACGCCATCGGCATCCACTGCGGTGGCACTGCAGCTGCACAGGGTCAGTAGCAATACTCCAAATACGCTGTTGCGGCAGTGGAGGAGGGTTGGCGACCTCATAGTGCACCGGTTCCTGCGACGACGGCCTTGATCGCACTCGGGGTATCGACCAGGCGCGCTTGCCAGTAGGGACTGAACAGATTGCCGGACTCGACCTTGTTGTCGCCGCGACGGAACAGCGCATAGTTGGGCGGCCGGTTGAAGTACACCTGCGCCGAGGACAGTGCGCTCAGCTTGCCGTTCTGCGCCTTGTTCTGCATGGACATGCGTGACCCCGCCGCGGTGCCGATGCCGACGGTCTCGCTGGTGCGCGCATTGCGCATTTCGGTTTCCGCGTACACGCTGAACACCGGGCCGGCGTTCTCGTCGAAGATCTGATTGCCATTGCCGGAATACGGGCGCATGGCCATGTTTTTCTTGACGTCGTGATAGTCGCGAAGGCCGTTGTAGCTGGTGAAGAACGCGTTCTTGTGCTGACCCTTGGCGGCCCTGACATTCGCATCGCCTTCGACCATGCGGCTGACCAACCGGTTCTTGCGCAGGCTGTCGCCGTAGGGGCGATAGCGACGCTTGTCCCAATCGGAATACCACCCTTGACCATTGCCGAAGCCGTTGAGGAAGCGCTGGTTGCGGTAGCGGTCGACCGCCTGCGCGCCGCCCCAGCCCATCGGCAGATCGATGTCCACGATCGGCCAGATCTTGACGTCCATCGACATGGTGTCCAACGCCGCCCAGCGGTTGTAGTCGACCATGTCGGTACCGCCGGTGCTCTCGAAGTTGATCAGCCCGATGCCAACCCGATCCCCGCGGTCCTTGCTGAAATCGTCGCGCGACTGCATCACCACATTGCGGAAGCGATCGGCGCCATTGCGCTGCGCCGCACTGCCGGTACCGGTCGTGCGCGGAATCCTGTTGAAATCGAGGAACTTGCTTTCTGCGGTGAGCAACTGCTCGGCGAGCACACCTGTACCAACGGTTCCCAGGCTCGCATTCGCGGAGTTTCGTTGCACCACATCTCTTGCGATCAGCATGCCATCTACACGGGATACGCCTTCTATCACCGACGTCGCCGCCGTGGCGAAGATGCCGTTGAGTTCGTCAAGCGCGGTGACGACGCCTTGTGCGAACGGTTGAAAGGCACTTCGAACGCCTTTCAAGATGTTTTCCGCCGCCTGGAAGCCGGTAGCGAGCGCTTTGAACACCGCGCCGACATATGGGATCAATGACAACGCGTTCATCGTCAGACGCATCGTGATGGTCGTCATCTGCAGCTGGTTCATCCACGAATACAGGCTGATCGTCTGCGCGATCGCCACTTCGTTCGCCACCCGTGCGCGATTCATGTAAGCGGCGAAGTTGAGCGCACGCGCCTGCTGCACCGCGACGCTGTATGCGGCCGCATCGGCGGCGTTGGTGAGCTCGACTTTCTTGTTGACCGATTGCCCGCTGTCGAACAGCACGATGGCGCCGACACAGAGCACGAGGATCAGGACCAACCCCAGCACCATGGCTTGGCCGGCCATGCCGCGCTTCCCGTCCAGGCGGGGCGGCACACGTGATTTGGCAATCGCGATCGCTGCACGCATCTGCAGTTCCTTTGCCGAATGCACTTCCTACAGCGGCGTCACCGGCATGTCGGAAAATAGAAGAAGGGCCTGGGCAGCGTGACTGCCCAGGTACCTAGGACATCAGGGCAACAAGTAATTACTTGTTGTTGTACGCGTCCATGCCCTTGGTCTTGTCAGCTTCCTGCTGCGCGCTGTTGGACTGGTTCTTGGCGCGGTTGATCGACTGCGTGGCGCTCTGGCCCGCCAGTTCCTTCGACATGCCCGCGACCTGGCTGCGGACGGTGCCGCCGAAGAAGGTGACGGCGGCGATCGCGGCGATCGCGATCAGGGCGGTGATGATGATGTACTCGGTCATGCCTTGGCCCAACTGCTTGCGGCCAAATCCAATGTGACGGCGATGGTTCTTCATCTGAATCCTCTCCTTGGCTCTTTCGCCCGATTACCGGCAGCACACATACTTCCCGCGGCAACGTGTGGCGAGTGGGTGATTTAAGTGAAATAATTCACAGAGATGAAGCTGATCTCTGGCCCGCGGATGCATCGAACGAGAACGGATGCGGACGGCGCCAATGTAGCGTCAAGATATTGCCGTTACAAGAAAAATGGCGTTAATAAATTGACGCTAAATGGAGTTCGCATCACATAACCTGTCAAATCTCAGGCACGTAGCGAGGTCTACGCAAGTCCGGACCTGAGGTGTTGCAAGGCGCGGTTTGCCTTAGTGTGCCCCGCTATTTGTGGTTTTAATCACAAAGTTATCGATGTCGCCAATCAAAAGAAGGACGGAAGCGGGTTGATCCGATCGCCGCGGTTGCCAGTCATACCGCGGCGGCCAAAGCGCCTTTCAAAAACATGGCGATCGCCGCTGCTTGATGACACGCTGCGGGTGAGTATTCGCAAATGCCCGTCGGCTCAGGCCAAGAATATTTTCCCGTTCCTTGAATCAGCCGCCGTTGGGGCATTCGCTACAGACGCGTTGCCCCAAAAGTGGCAAAACGAAGGGGCGTGAACCGTCTTCCGCTCAGAGCTTGACCAGCTCGACGCGCCGGTTGCGCGCTTTGCCGTCTTCGGTGGTATTCGGTGCGATCGGTTGTTCCTGGCCGAAGCCCGCGGCACGCAGGCGATCGGCGGCGATGCCGGCACCGGTCAAATAAGCCACCACCGCGTTGGCACGGGCTTCGGACAGCGATTTGTTGTGCGCCGCGTCGCCGCTGTTGTCGGTATGCCCATTGACCGCCAGGCGCAAGGCGCTATCGGATTTCAGCAACTGCAGGACCTGCTCCAGTTGGGGCTTGGAGTCGGGAAGTATCTGGGCGGCGTCCGAGGCAAAGTTCACCTGGATGGCCACCTTGCCTGCACTTGCCAGTTGCTGCTGCAATGCGTCCGCGGGCAGCACCTTGGCGGTGGCCTGGAATGGTTTCGTCTCCGCAATCAGCAAGCCACCGCTACTGGGGCCGCTGCAGACATGGATCCAGATGTCGCGATCGGCGCGATGGATGACGAACGTATCGGCCGGCTCGTTATAGATGTCGCCGATGCCATCGACATAGGTCACCGCTGTCTTGCTGTCGCCGATGGCCTTGGCTGCGTCAGCGGGGATTGGTCCGCTGGCGATGCGCTGTCCTCCCAGCGATTCCACCAGTGTCTGGATATTGCGGCTCAGTTCCACGCCCGAAAAGGGCTTGTCTTCAGTGGTGCCAAGCGCGGCGGCATATACCTTGCCCTCCACCCATTCAACGCGGTCACCGGTCCAGAACGGCGCACGATCGAAATCGTTGCGGACCGGTGCATTCTTGGTGACGTAGCCCTCGGGCAGGCCGAGGTACGGAAAGCTGCCGAGCGGCGCCTCGGAGACCGGCATGCTGGCGGCATCGAAGCGGTGCGCCGTTTCAGCGGCAGGCGCTGCCGCTGGCGCGGATGCGGTGGGCGGCGCGGCGTTCGTTGCCGGAGCGGGGGCTTCGGTTGCAGGCTGCTGAGGGTCGGTGCGTTTGCAGCCGGCAGCAGCGGCGATCAAGAGCAGGCAAGCGCTGAGAGCGGCGCGGCGCGCCGTGGGGGTTATCGCGGTCATCGGGAATCTCGGGTGCGGACGGGGAGCGCTTAGCGCATCTCGCTCAAGAGTTGCTTGCAGATCGCTGCGTCAGGCTTGTAGGTGCCTGTGGCGTGGGCCTTTTGCATGGTTTGCTGGCCCAACTTGTAGCCATTGTCGAAGTCGCTGCCGAAATTCTTGACCTGTGCGTACATGCCCTGCATCACCTGCTTCTGCTTGGCCTTGTAGCCGTCGATCTGCGCCTGGCTGGCGCCGCAGGCCTTGCCGTTCTCGGCGTTGCCGCCGACGATCTTGCCGAAATTGACGATCCCGTCGTCCTGAGCGTGAACCCCGCCGCTTGCACATGCCAGCACTGCTGCTGCGATGACTGCCGTGTATCGGTTCATTCCTTGCTCCTCTTGCGGCCCGCGGCGAGCGGGCCAGTAAAACCCCTGTGGCGCGGAGGATAGCAATGCCATGCGCAACGCCCAACCCCGTTCGGGCGGCGCTAACGGGGGGCGTTCAAGGAGCGAACAGAATCAGCTCCGCAACCCCACCCCGCGCCGCAGCAGCCACAGCGCCAGCGCCGCCAGCACCGCGACGAAGCCCAGCATCAGGCTGTAGGCCACCCACACCGGCACGTCGCTGCTGCCGAGCAGCCCGTAGCGGAAGGCGTTGACCATGTAGAAGATCGGGTTGGCGTGGGTGGCGGCCTCGGCCCAGCCGGGCAGCAGCTTGACCGAGTAGAACACGCCGCCCAGGTAGGTCAGCGGGGTCAGGATGAAGGTCGGCACGATCGCCACGTCGTCGAACTTCTTCGCGTAGACCGCGTTGATGAAGCCGGCCAGGGAGAAGATGGTGGCGCCCAGCAACACCGTGGTCAGGGTCACCAGCGGGTGCGGGATGCGCACCGGCGTGAAGAACATGGCGATGATCAGCACGATCACGCCGACCATCAGCCCGCGCAGCACCGCGCCGGCGACATAGCCCCACAGGATCACCCAGTTGGGCATGGGGCTGACCAGCAGTTCCTCGACGTGGCGGCCGAACTTGGCGCCGAAGAAGCTGGAACTGATGTTGCCGTAGCTGTTCTGGATCACGCTCATCATCACCAGGCCGGGGACGATGAACTGCATGTAGCTGTAGCCGCCCATGTCGCCCACGCGCGAGCCGATCAGGCCGCCGAAGATCAGGAAGTACAGGGTCATGGTGATCGCCGGCGGCACCAGGGTCTGGCCCCAAATGCGCAGGATGCGCTTGACCTCGCGGCGCACGATGGTGCCCAGCGCGACCCAGTTGCGCTGGGCGGGCGTGGCGTCGGAAACGGGGAGGGTGGAATCGGTCTGGGTGGTCATGGTCGTCGCCGTGGGGGCATCAGGGAGTGGCGGACGGCGTGGCCGCGCCGGTCGTGGCCGCAGCGGCATCGCGGTGTTCGCCGGTGAGGCGCACGAACAGTTCCTCCAGGCGATTGCTCTTGGTGCGCATGGAGCGCACGCGGATGCCGGCGTCGCCCAGTGCGGCGAACACGCGGTTGAGGTCCATCGCCCGCGGCATGTCCAGGTCCAGGGTGTGCGCGTCCTGGGCGAGCAGGGTGGTGCCCTCGATCGCCGGCAGCTGCGCCGGCAACTCGCCGTCGATGTCCAGCAGGAAGCCTTCCACGTCCAGCTTGGCCAGCAGGGCGCGCATCGGGCCCTGCTCGACGATGCGGCCGCGGTCGATGATCGCCAGGTTGCGGCACAGGCTCTCCGCTTCCTCCAGGTAGTGCGTGGTGAGGATGATGGTGGTGCCGGCGGCGTTGATCTCGCGCAGCACGCGCCACATGTCGCGGCGGATCTCGATGTCCACGCCGGCGGTGGGTTCGTCCAGGATCAGCAGGCGCGGCCGGGTCATCATCGCGCGGGCGATCATCAGCCGCCGCTTCATGCCGCCGGACAGGGTGCGGCTCATCACCTGGGCCTTCTCCCACAGGTGCGCGCGCTTGAGTTCCACTTCGGCCAGGCGCTCGGCCTCGGCGCGCGGCATGCCGTAGAAGCCGGCGTAGTTGACCAGGATGTCGAAGGGCTGCTCGAACAGGTTGAAGTTGATTTCCTGCGGCACCAGGCCGATCAGGCGCATCGCCGCGCTGCGCTGGCTGCTCAGGTCGGTGCCGAACACCTCGACCTGGCCGGCGCTGAGGTTGACCAGCGAGCTGATGATGCCGATCAAAGTCGACTTGCCGGCGCCATTGGGGCCGAGCAGGGCGAAGAAGTCGCCGGGCAGGACGTCCAGCGACACGCCGTGCAGGGCCTGCACGCCGTTGTCGTAGGTCTTGCGCAGGTCGCGCACGCGCAGGGCGGGCGCCGGCGTCTGGGGAGAAAGGGCAGGTGCGGGAGTCAAGGCGGGCCTTCGCGCCGCATCGACGGCGCAGGAGAAGTGCAGCCGTTATTATAGAAGACCTCGTGGGGTCGCCCCCGGCCACAGACTGTTGCATCTCCGTGCCTGCCCAATTCCCGCTGAAACTGGTCGACCGCCACATGCTGGCCCCGGCCGTCGGCCACTACCGCTTCGTCCGCGATGACGGCCAACCCCTGCCGTTCGTGCCCGGCCAGTTCGTGCAGGTGCACTTCCACTATGCCGATGGCACCGCGACCAAGCGCAGCTACTCGCTGGCCACGCGTCACGATCCGGCACAACCGGCCGATGCCACCGTGGAGATCGCGGTCAGCTTCGTCGCCGGCGGCGCGGCCACCGCGCTGTTCGAAGGCCTGGAGATCGGCGGGCAGGTCTGCGCCAGCGGCCCCTACGGGCGTTTCTGCCTGCAGCCGGGCGACAGCAACCGTCGCTATCTGCTGATCGCCACCGGCACCGGCGTCACGCCGTACCGCTCGATGCTGCCGCTGCTGGAAGCGGCGATGGCCGAGCGCGGCGTGGAGGTGGTGTTGCTGCTGGGCGCACGCACGCCGGCCGAACTGCTGTACGGCGACGAATTCCGCGCCTTCGCCGATGCGCATCCCGGTTTCCGCTTCGTGCCGTGCTTCTCGCGCGAGCTGCCGGAGGCGCCGCATGCGGATGTGCGGCATGGCTACGTGCAGCAGTTCCTCGCCGAGTTCGCGCCGCAGGCCGACGGCGACATCGCCTACCTGTGCGGCAATCCGAACATGGTCGACGCCTGCTTCGATGCGCTGAAGGAGGCTGGCCTGCCGGTGCAGCACATCCGCCGCGAGAAGTACGTCAGCAGCAAGTAACGGCCGCTGTCGGCGCCGGACATCCCGCGTAGGCGCGGCTTCAGCCGCGACCGCTTCACCTGCAGGTCCGTCCAGGGCGAAGCTGCGTGTTTCCGAAGCGTCGAGCGCGCTTCGCGCCCGTACCCTCACCCCAACCCCTCTCCCGGCGGGAGAGGGGCTCGCTACGCTGGCTTGCCGGTGTTTTCGTGTCGTTCGGACAAGGTGTCAGCAATAGGGGTGCGTTGGCGCAGGACATCCCGCGTAGGCGTGGCTTCGGCCGCGACCGCCATACCTGCGGTCCGTCCAGGGCGAAGCTGCGTGTTTCCGAAGCGTCGAGCGCGCTTCGCGCCCGTACCCTCACCCCAACCCCTCTCCCGGCGGGAGAGGGGCTCATTGCGCTGGCTTGCCGGTGTTTTCGTGTCGTTCGGGCAAGGCATCAGCAATAGGGGGTGCGTTGGCGCCGGACATCCCGCGTAGGCGCGGCTTCGGCCGCGACCGCCACACCTGCGGTCCGTCCAGGGCGAAGCTGCGTGTTTCCGAAGCGTCGAGCGCGCTTCGCGCCCGTATCCTCACCCCAACCCCTCTCCCGGCGGGAGAGGGGCTCGTTGCGCTGGCTTGCCGGTGATTTTTGTTTTGTCTGTAAAGGACGCTTGACAGCCGACCTTGGCGCGCGCATTCTCCTGTCAAGCGTGCTTGACAGGAGAAAGGTCGGCACGGCATACGCGGCAGCCGCGAGGGTGTCGGGTCGGGGATCGGCTGAGTATCGGGGACAGGTGATGGGCAACTGCAGGCGCAACGCGATCGTGGTGCTGTGCGTGAGTCTGGCGCTGCTGGCGGCCGGGGCCTGGCTGCCGCTCGGCGGCAGCGATTATCTGCGTGGGGTATGCATGGGCGTCGGCATCGGCGGCCTGTTCATGGCGCTACTGCTGTGGTGGTCGCGGGGCAGCCTGGCCGACAGCGCGCCGCGGGCGCTGGCGCGGCGCTACTACCGCGAGTTCTTCCCGCCGATGGGCGCCTACGTGGTGGTGATGCTGTTCTGGAAGCGCCTGCTCGACAGCGTCGACGCGCACTGGCTGCGCGTGGTGGTCGCGCTGCTGCCGGCATTGACGTTGGCGCTGGTGATCCGCGCGGTGGCGCGTTTCGTGCGCGACTCCGACGAACTGCAGCGGCGCATCGAGCTGGAATCCATCGCCATCGCTGCCGGCCTGACCTGTGGCGTCTACATGGCCGCCGGCTTCCTGCAGGCGGCGCAGGTGATCACGGTGCCGGCCTCGAGCGCGATGCTGTGGGTGTTTCCTGCGCTGTGCATGACCTATGGGGTGGTCAAGGTCGCGAACGCGCGCCGCTACCAATGAACAGCCGCATCCGCGAACTGCGCGAGGCGCACGGCTGGTCGCAGGGCGAACTGGGCGAGCGGTTGGGCGTGTCGCGACAGACCATCAATGCGCTGGAGACCGGCAAGTACGATCCGAGCCTGCCGCTGGCGTTCCGTATCGCGCGGCTGTTCGCGCACAGCATCGAGCAGGTGTTCCTGTTCGATGAGGCCGAGTAAGCGCGCACTCCGTTCCATGCCCCACCGGGCACCGACGACGCCATGTTCCGGCATGGCATTCTGCAAGCCATGAACTCAAGGATGCGAACCATGCGACACCCTTCCCGGCCGTTCGCCATCGCGGCGGCCACCCTCTTGCTCGCCGCCTGCCAGGCGGCCCAGGCACCGACGCCGCAGACGTCCGAACGCAGCTACGGCGCGCTGCGCTTCCACCCGTGCACGCTGACCAATCCGGTGGCCTCCAACAACGTGCCGGCGCAGTGCGCGCGCATGGCGGTGGCGGAGAATCCGGCGGCGCCGAACGGCCGCAAGATCGAACTCAACATCGCCTGGCTGCCGGTCACCGGCGAGGGCGGCAGCGACCCGGATCCGGTGTTCTTCCTCGCCGGCGGTCCCGGCCAGGCCGCCACCCAGGTCGCCAGCATCGTAGACATGGCGCTGCGCGAGACCCGCAAGCGCCGCGATGTGTTCCTGATCGACCAGCGCGGCACCGGCCAGTCCAACCCGCTGAGCTGCCTGGGACCGGACGGCAAGGAGATGCCGCTGGCCGATCCGGCACGCGCGCCCACCGCGAACGAACTGGTCGACTACGCGCGGCGCTGCGCGCAGTCGCTGCAGGGCCGCGCGGATCCTCGTTACTACACCACCACCCAGGCGATCGGCGATCTGGATGCGGTGCGCGCCGCGCTGGGCGTGGACAAGATCAACCTGATCGGCGGCTCCTACGGCACGCGCGTCGCCCAGCAGTACGCGCGCCGCTACGCGCCGCATGTGCGCAGCGTGGTCATCGATGGCGTGGCGCCGAACGATCTGGTGGTCGGTGGCGAGTTCGCCACCACCTTCGAGGATGCGATCGCCCTGCAGGCCGAGCAGTGCAAGGCCGATCCGGCTTGCGCCAAGCGCTTTCCCACCGATACCCGCACGCAGTTGCGCGCAGTGGTGGAGCGGCTGCGGCAGGCGCCGGTGGACGTGGACTACCGCGATCCGGCCAGCGGCGAGAGCCGCCACGACCGGGTCACCGCCGACACCGTCACCAGCCTGGCGTTCTCGTTCTCCTATGCGCCGCAGACCGCGTCGCTGCTGCCGCTGGTGCTGGACGAAGCGGCCAACGGCCGCTACGGGCCGCTGATGTCGCTGGCAAAGATGATGGGCGGGCAACTGGACGGGCAGATGAATCGCGGCATGCAGTGGTCGGTGATCTGCGCCGAGGACGCCGACCGCTATCGCGCGCCGCAGACGCACGACACGCTGCTCGGTCCGGAAGTGGCGCAGATGTTCTTCGCGCCCTGCCCGGTGTGGCCCACCGGCACCCGCCCGGCCGACTTCACCGCGCCGTTCACCTCCACTTTGCCGGTGCTGCTGACCTCCGGCCAGCTGGATCCGGTGACGCCGCCACGCTATGCCGAGCGCGTACTCAAGGGCCTGCCCAACGGCCGCCACCTGGTGGTGCGCGGCCAGGGCCACGGCACCATGACCCTGGGCTGCATGCCCAAGCTGCTCGGTCAGTTCTTCGAGACCGCCGATGCCAAGCACCTCGATGCCACCTGCCTGGACGCGATGAGCGGCGTGCCGGCCTTCACTTCATTCAACGGATGGGAACCATGAGCTGCGCAGCGTTCGACAGGGAGGGGCACGCATGATCGTCGCCGACAATCTGCACAAGGCATTCAAGACCCGCGCCGGCGCCGTGCAGGCGGTGCAAGGGGTCAGCTTCCAGGCCGCCGACGGCCAGATCACCGGCCTGCTCGGTCCCAATGGCGCCGGCAAGACCACCACCTTGCGCATGCTGTACACGCTCATGGCGCCGGACCAGGGCCAGGTGCGCGTGGACGGCGTGGACGTGGGCCAGGATCCGATGGCGGTGCGGCGCGCGCTGGGCGTGCTGCCGGATGCGCGTGGCGTGTACAAGCGGTTGACCGCGCGCGAGAACATCGCCTACTTCGGCGAGCTGCATGGGCTGTCGGCGGCACGTATCGCCGAGCGTACCCGGTTGCTGTCGAAGGCGCTGGACATGGACGACATCCTCGACCGCCAGACCGAAGGTTTCAGCCAGGGCCAGCGCACCAAGACCGCGATCGCCCGCGCGCTGGTCCACGATCCGCGCAACGTGATCCTGGACGAACCCACCAACGGCCTGGACGTGATGACCACGCGCGCATTGCGCGGCTTCCTGCGCGAGCTGCGCGAGGAAGGGCGTTGCGTGATCTTCTCCAGCCACATCATGCAGGAGGTGGCGGCGCTGTGCGATCGCATCGTCATCATCGCCAAGGGCACGGTGGTGGCCGCCGGTACCGCCGATGAACTGCGCGCCCTGACCGGCGAACCCAATCTGGAAGACGCCTTCGTCAAGGCGATCGGCAGCGACGAGGGACTGCACGCATGAGCCTGCTCCGTACCGTATTCACCGTGATGCGCAAGGAATTGCGCGACCTTTCACGCGATCGCCGCACCCTGGCGCTGGCGCTGCTGCTGGGCCCGCTGCTGTATCCGGCGCTGATCCTGGGCATGGGCGCGCTGGCCGAGAGCCGCGTGCGCACCCAGATCGACAAGCCGCTGGACATTCCGGTGATCGGCCGCGAACGCGCGCCGAACCTGGTCGCCTTCCTCGCCGCGCAGGGCTTGAACGCGGTCGCGCCGCCGAAGGACCTGACCGGGGCGATCCGCAGCCAGGACGTGGATCTTGCGCTGAAGATCGACGAGGACTACGCCAACGCCTGGCACGAAGGACGCCCGGCGCTGGTGGAGATCATCAAGGACAGCACCCGCCGCGACGCCGACATCCCGACCCAGCGGGTGCAGGCCGCGTTGAGCATGTACGGCCAGCAGGTCGGCGCTTTGCGCCTGCTGGCGCGCGGCATCGACTCGCAGGTGTCGCGGCCGCTGGATGTGGCACTGCAGGACCTGGCCACGCCCGAGGCCAAGCGTGGCGCGTTGCTGGCGATGCTGCTGCCGGTGCTGCTGACCATCACATCGTTCATCGGCGGTGCCTACCTGATCCTCGACGCCACCGCCGGCGAACGCGAGCGGCAATCGCTGGAGCCGCTGCTGGCCACGCCGGCCTCGCGCAGCGCCATCGTCAGCGGCAAGATCGCCGCGGCCTGCGTGGTCGGCCTGGTCTCGCTGCTGCTGACCCTGCTCGCGTTCAAGCTCAGCGCGCAGGTGGCCAGCGGCATCGGCCGCCAGCTCAACGTCAGCTTCGTGGCGATGCTGCAGATGCTGTTCGTGCTGCTGCCGATGCTGTTCATCGGCACCTCGCTGCTGACCTATCTGGCGGCCTCGGCCAAGAGCATGAAGGAGGCGCAGAGCCACATGACCTGGCTGATGCTGCTGCCGATGTTGCCGGGCTATGCGTTGATGGTGTATCCGCTGAAGACTACGCTGTGGCAGTTCGCGGTGCCGTTCCTGGCGCAGAACCAGATGCTGATGAAGATCATCCGCCGCGAGACGATCGATCCGCAGATCTGGGCGGTGTACCTGCTCACCGGTTTCGGCCTGGCCGCGGTGCTGTGGCTGGCGGCGGTGCGCCGCTACCGGCAGGAACAGCTGGCGATCTCCAGCTGAGCAGGAGGCAGCGCGCGGGCCGGGTCCGCGCGCTGCACGCCCGTCCGTCGCGGAGACGCGCAGGAAACGCGATCGTGATGCACACTCGCTGCGCGCAGCGGCGTTGTCCGTCCTGCCGATGCTTCCTCCGCAGCGAGCCTTTGCATGTCTCCAGATCCACACGATGCCCCAGCAATGATGGCGGCCGGCGCCAGGCGCCTGCTGGTGCTGGGCGAGGCGCGTATCCTGCAGCCGGGAAGAGTGCGCTGGCTGCGGGCGCTGCTCTGGGCGATCGCGTTGCTGGCGCTGATGATCGTCGTGGCGACGGCGGTGCCGCTGCTGTGCGCCAGGCTGCTTCCGCCGGGCGCGAATCGGCTCGCGCCGTATGCGACGGCGCTGACGGCCGCCGTGTTCTACGCAATCGCGGTGCGCCTGGGCGAGCGGCGCTGGCCGGCGGAACTCGCCTGGCGCGCCGCGCCCTTGCAGTTGGGCGTGGGGCTGCTGTTGGGAGCGGCCATGTTCGCGGCGGTGATGGCGATCATGGCGGCGTTCGGCGTCTACACGATCCGCTGGACCGGGGCGGCGCCGGTGTTGGCGCCGCTCGGGAAGGCGTTGCAGGCCGGCGTGGTGGAAGAGCTGATGTTGCGCGCGATCCTGTTGCGGCTGCTGTGGCGCGCGTTCGGGCCATGGTTGGCGTTCGCACTGTCGGCGCTGCTGTTCGGCCTGGCCCACCTCGGCAATCCGAACGCGAGCGTGTTCGCCGCGTTGTGCATCGCGGTGGAGGCGGGCGTCATGCTGGGCGCGTTCTATGTGCTCAGCGGCCGGCTCTGGGTCTCCATCGGCGTGCATGCGGCCTGGAACTTCACCCAGGGTTATCTGTTCGGCGCGGCGGTATCGGGGACCGACATGGGGCCGGCGATCGCGCGCAGCACGGCGCAGGCCGGGGTGCCGGAATGGTTGAGCGGTGGCGCGTTCGGTCCGGAGGCCTCGCTGCCCGGCTTGCTGGTGTGCACGGTGGTGGGGGCGGTCGCGACCTGGATGGCCTGGCGCAAGGGGCGCCTCGGCGTCTCCGCGCGCAGCGCTGGCATGACACCGACGTCCTGATCGCGCTGGTCTAAGTGTTGCGGTCGGCACGGTGTTGCGCTTGCGCTTCGCTGCGCGCCCGGCCGCCGCCGGGCACGCAGGTGTCAACGTTGGGCTCAGCCGCCGGGATTGAACGCCAGCGTGCGGCGGGTGGTCACCGGCGCGCCGACCGGTTCGAAGCGCCAGCGCTTGGTGGCGTTCAACGCCTCGCGGTCGAACACCCGCGGCGGCGTGGAGCGCAGCACGCGCGCATTGGTGACCGCGCCGTCGGTGCCGACGGTGATCTCCACCAGCACTTCGCCCGCGGTACCCGAGCGCAGCGCTTCGGGCGGATAGCGCGGCGCCGGGGTGCTGATCGGGCGCAGCGTCTGTGCGGTGGCGGCAGCGGCCGGCGCGGTCGCGGGGGCCGCCGCCGGTGCCGGCGTCGGTTGCGCGGTGGCGGCGGGCGTGGCGGGGCGCGCGGCGGCCTGGCGTTCGGCCTCCTGGCGTGCGCTCTCGCGGCGCGCGGCCTCCTGCTGTGCGGCGATCTGCTGCGCCGCCTGCGCCTCGCTGGCCTGCTGCTGCGCCTGTTTCTGCTGCTCGGCCGCCAGCTTGGCCTTCTGCTCGGCGTCCTTCTTGGCCTTGTCGGTCTCGTCCTGGCTGCGCTGGGCCACGGCCTCCATGCCCTTGCTCACGCCCTGCTTGAGCCGCGGCAGCGCCGGCGCCTGCGGATCCATCTTCTCGATCAGGCCGATCAGGCGCTGGGCTTCCGGAAAGTCCTCGCGGTTGATGCTCTGTTCGGCGGCGATCAGCGTGTACGGCATCAGGTCGGTCAGCGCGCTCTTGACCCCGGCGTCGTCCGGCTGCTTGTCGCGCAACGCCAGGTAGTACTCGACCGCGTTGTTGCCGGCCGGTGCATACATGCGGTTCTCGCGCAGCGCCTGGCTGGCCGAGTCGTGCAACTGTTCGGTGCCCATCGACTGCACCTTGGCCGAGACCGCCGGCGGTGCCGGTGCGTTGGCCGCGGCGGTGGCCGGTGCAGCGCTGGGTGGTGCGGCCTCTTCCTGCTTGGAGCAGGCCGCCAGCGCGGCCAGCAACAGGATCGGCGCGACCCGGCGCGCCTTGGCGAGTGTGGTGAGTTGCGACATGCGTCCCCCTGAATCCCCGGTGTTGGCAATCAACGATGCGACGGCGGTGCGTTCGCGGTGCTGCGGCCCCCATGCCGCCAGCGCACCCCATCGGTCAATCTAGCATCCGCGGCCGCCGCGTGCGTGGCAGCCGCTGCCATGCGGCAAAAAGCGTGACGCGGCGCGCGCCGGTCAATGCGCCGGCCGCGCCGGCGCGGACGCGGACATGATCCGGTCGGTCCAGGCGATGCCGATCGCCGACAGGATGAAGATGCCATGGATGATGGTCTGCCACAGCACGCCGGTGGCGGTCAGCGTCGCGCAACTCTTCAGGTCCACCGTCCCCACGGCGCTGGCCAGCTGTTCCGGCGAGCACATCGGCATGCCGCCGAGCGCGCCGACCGCGATGAAGGTCTTGAGCAGGTGGATCGAGGAGATGCCGATGATCGACAGCGCCAGCTTGACCTTGAGCACGCTGGCGTTGACGTGGCTCAGCCACTCCGGCTGGTCCGGATGGCCCTCCAGGCCCAGCCGCGACACGAAGGTCTCGTAGCCGCCGACGATCACCATCACCAGCAGGTTGGAGATCATCACCACGTCGATCAGGCCGAGCACGATCAGCATGATCTGCTGCTCGCCCAGGCTCGGCGCCTCGTGGATCAGGTGCCACAGTTCCTTGCCGAACAGGAACACGTAGACGCCCTGGGCGACGATCAGTCCCAGGTACAGCGGCAACTGCAGCCAGCGCGAGGCGAAGATCAGGTTGGACAGGGGATGCAGGCGGGGCCGCTCTGGAGTCATGGCGTGGTCTGGAATGCTGCGTTGCGGGAGCGGCCAGGGTACCCGGCCGGCGATGACGCTGCCAAGCCGGGGGCCGCCGCTACACTCGGGATCCCCTGTCCAGGAACGCCGCCATGATCGATCTGTACTACTGGCCCACCCCCAATGGGCACAAGGTCACCCTGTTCCTCGAGGAAGCCGGGCTGGACTACACGCTCAAGCCGGTCAACATCGGTGCCGGCGAGCAGTTCGCGCCCGAATTCCTGGCGATCTCGCCCAACAACAAGATGCCGGCCATCGTCGACCACGCCCCGGCCGACGGCGGCGCGCCGCAGAGCGTGTTCGAATCCGGCGCGATCCTGCTGTATCTGGCCGAGAAGACCGGCCGCTTCCTCCCGGCCGATCCGCGCGGGCGCGTGGTCGCGCTGGAATGGCTGTTCTGGCAGATGGCCGGGCTCGGCCCGATGACCGGGCAGATGGGACATTTCAACGTCTACGCGCCGGAGAAGATCGGCTATGCGATCGAACGCTACGGCAACGAGGTGCGGCGCCTGCACGGGGTGCTGGACAAGCGTCTGGCGCACAGCGCCTACCTGGCCGGCGACGACTACGGCATCGCCGACATGGCCAGCTACCCGTGGATCGAGGTGTACAACGGGCTGACTCCCGACTACGCCGCCTTCCCGCACCTCAAGCGCTGGCACGAGGCCATCGCCGCGCGCCCGGCCACCCAGCGCGCCTACGCCTTGAAGGAGCAGGTGAACCCGAACGCGGGCAAGCCGCTCAGCGACGCCGAGCGCAAGCACCTGTTCGGACAGCGCTGAGCCGGCGCGCTTCTCAAATCCCGGGCGCACGCGCATCATCCGTGCGCTCGGTGCTCCATCAGGAACCTTCATGCGCTCTCTGTTCGCCGCTCTCGCCCTCATGCTCGCCACCCCCATCGTTCCCGCCCACGCCGAGAAACTGACCCTGGAGGCCATCACCGGCAGCAAGCCGCTGTCCGGGCCGACCCTGATGAAGCCCAAGGTGGCGCCGGACGGCTCGCGGGTGACCTTCCTGCGCGGCAAGGACAGCGACCGCAACCAGCTGGATCTGTGGGAGTACGACATCGCCAGCGGGCAGACCCGCATGCTGGTGGATTCCAAGCTGGTGCTGCCCGGCACCGAGACCCTGAGCGACGAGGAGAAGGCGCGCCGCGAGCGCCAGCGCATCGCCGCCTACACCGGCATCGTCGAGTACCAGTGGGCGCCGGACGCGCATGCGCTGCTGTTCCCGCTCGGCGGCGAGCTGTACCTGTACGACCTGCGCAAGAGCGGCAGCGCCGCGGTGCGCAAGCTCACCCACGGCGAAGGCTTCGTCACCGATCCCAAGATCTCGCCCAAGGGCGGCTACGTCAGCTTCGTGCGCGGGCGCAATCTGTGGGTGATCGACCTGGCCAGCGGCCAGCAGCACCAGCTCACCCGCGACGGCAGCGAGACCATCGGCAACGGTGTGGCCGAGTTCGTCGCCGACGAGGAGATGGACCGCCACACCGGCTACTGGTGGGCGCCGGACGATTCGGCGATCGCCTTCGCGCGCATCGACGAAACCGAGGTGCCGGTGCAGAAGCGCCCGGAGGTCTACGCCGACCACACCGAGGTGGTGGAGCAGCGCTATCCGCAGGCCGGCCAGCCCAACGTGAAGGTGCAACTAGGCACGATCGCGCCGCGTGCCGGCGCGCAGCCGCAGTGGATCGACCTGGGCAAGAACCCGGACATCTACCTGGCGCGGGTGGACTGGCGCGATCCGCAACGGCTGACCTTCCAGCGCCAGTCGCGCGACCAGAAGCGCCTGGAGCTGATCGAGGCGACCCTGGCCACCGGCAAGCAGCGCCTGCTGATCACCGAGACCAGCCCGACCTGGGTGCCGCTCACCTACGACCTGCACTTCCTCAAGGATGGGCGCTTCGTCTGGGGCTCGGAGCGCAGCGGCTACGAGCACCTGTACTTGGCCTCGGAAGACGGCCGCACGCTGCGCCCGCTGACCCAGGGCGAGTGGGTGGTGGACGAACTGCTCGCGGTGGACGAGGCGGCCGGCAAGGTCTATTTCTCCGCGACCAAGGCGTCGCCGACGCAGACGCAGATTTACGCCGTGCCGCTGGCCGGCGGTGCCATCGAGCAGCTGTCCAAGCCCAATGGCACGCATGCCGCCAGCTTCGCCAAGAACGCCAGCGTGTATGTCGACAGTTGGTCCAACACCACCACGCCGCCGCAGATCGAGCTGTTCCGCGCCAACGGCGAAAAGATCGCCACCCTGCTGGTCAACGACCTGGCCGATCCGCAACACCCCTATGCCGCCTACCGCGCCGCGCAGCGCCCGGTCGAGTTCGGCACCATGACCGCCGCCGACGGCAAGACCCAGTTGCACTACCGGCTGATGAAGCCGGACGGGTTCGACCCGGGCAAGCGCTACCCGGTGGTGGTCTATGTGTACGGCGGTCCGGCCGCGCAGACCGTGGTCGACGGCTGGCCCGGCCGCGGCGATGCGCTGTTCGACCAGTACCTGGCGCAGCACGGCTATGTGGTGTTCTCGCTGGACAACCGCGGCACGCCGCGCCGCGGCCGCGATTTCGGTGGTGCGCTGTACCAGCACCAGGGCACCGTGGAAGTGGACGACCAGTTGCGCGGCGTGGCCTGGCTGAAGGCGCAGCCGTGGGTGGATGCGGCGCGTATCGGCGTGTACGGCTGGTCCAACGGCGGCTACATGACCCTGATGCTGCTGGCCAAGCACAGCGAGGCCTATGCCTGCGGCGCCGCCGGCGCGCCGGTGACCGACTGGGGTCTGTACGACAGCCACTACACCGAGCGCTACATGAACCTGCCCAAGGCCAATCCCGATGGCTACCGCGACAGCCGCGTGGCCGCGCACCTGGACGGGCTGACCTCGCAACTGCTGCTGCTGCACGGCATGGCCGACGACAACGTGCTGTTCACCAATTCCACCTCGCTGATGAGCGAACTGCAGAAGCGCGGCAAGCTGTTCGAGCTGATGACCTATCCGGGCGCCAAGCACGGCCTGTCCGGCAGCAACGCGCTGCACCGCTATCGCACCACCGAAGCCTTCCTGGCGCGCTGCCTCAAGCCCTGAGTGCGCCGTTCCGCTTCCACCTTCCCGCTTCCGCACGACAAGGAGTGACGTCATGTCGAGTCCGCCACCGCTGCCCAGCACGCCCGGTCCCACCTCCACCACGGCGCTGCCACCGGCCAAGCGCGGCTGGTGGGCACGGCACTGGAAGTGGGCGGTGCCGCTGATCGTGCTGGTGCTCGGCGCCCTGCTGCTGGCGTCGATCGCGGTGTTCGTGCTCGGCATCGCGCGCGTCACCAAGTCGTCCGAGCCGTACCGGGTCGGTGTGATGGCCGCGCAACACGACCCGCGCGTGGCGGCTGCGCTGGGCGCGCCGATCAAGGACGGCATCATGCCCAGCGGCAGCTTCAACAGCAGCGGCGGCGGCAGTGGCAATGCCGAGCTCAGCGTGTCGCTGCACGGCAGCCGCGCCAACGGCACCCTGTACATCGAAGCCGAGCGCCATGCGGGCGAGTGGCACTACACCACCTTGCAGGTGTTGCCGGATGCGGGTGAAGCGATCCCGCTGCTCGATGCGCTCGGGCAGGACGCCGAGGACGAGGACGAAGAGGCGGACGGGATGGCGGTCGAGGCGCTGCCGGTGCCCGCCACAGACGTCGACGACAGTGCCACGCCGGCCGAGGCCGACGCGACGAAGTAAGCAGCGGCGAACGATCTGCCGCGCCGCGTGGTGCGGTGGGGCCGCCTTGGGTAGGGCGCGATCGCACCGCCCATGTCCTGCAATCATGCGCTCTGCTGCCGGCACAGCATGTGCGCGACCGCGGCGGCGTGGTCTCTTAACCCACATGCTGCACCGCGGCGTGGCTGCGGCCATGACCTCCGGCAGATGGCCGAGCCGGCACGCGCCGCGTACGGTCCTGACATCATTCTGTCGGAGCTGCGCCATGAAGCCACGTGTCCTCGCCATCGCCCTGACCCTGGCACTGGCGGCGCCCTTGCCGTTTTCGGCGATGGACGCGGCGGCCGCACCGGCGGCCGCATCCGCCACGCGCGCGCCGGCCTGGGTGGAGCGCAGCAATGCGTTCGCGCAGATCCTGCTGCAGGCGCAGGCGCCGTTCCAGGCCGAGGAAGTGAGCTTCTTCGGCGTGCCGGGATTCGACGACCAGGTCTCCGATTTCGGGCCCGACAACGCGCGGCGTTTCCGCGAGGCCACCGCTGCCGCGCGCCGCACGCTGCAGGAAAAACTGCAGGTGGAGCGCGATCCGAACGTGCGCCAGGATCTGGCGATCCTGATCCACGCCGCCGACCAGTCCATCGAGGGCAGCACGCTCAACGAGCGTTTCTTGCTGCCATGGACCGACGCGCCGCAGCACGTGTTCGGCGGCATCAACAACCTGTTGTCCGAGCAGGTGCCGGCGGCGCGCCGCGCCAAGGCGCTGCTGCGGCTGCAGCGCTACGTCGGCCTGGCGCCGGGCAGCACCTCGATCCTGCTGCTGGCGCGGCAACGCTACGAAGAAAAGCGCGCCGACGGCAACCTCCTGCAGCCGACCAGGCGCGAGGTCGAGCAGGCCTTGAGCAACGTCGATACCTACGCCAAGGGCATTCGTTCGCTGTTCGCCGAGTACAAGATCACCGGCGCGGATGCGGCGCTGGCGGCGCTGGACAAGCAGTTCCAGGACTACGCCACGTGGACGCGCACGGTGGTGCTGCCGCAGGCGCGCGAGGATGCGCGCCTGCCGCCCGAGCTGTATGCGTTCCAGCTCAAGCAGGTCGGCATCGACATCGCACCGCAGGTGCTGATGCAGCGCGCGCAGCTGGAATTCATGGAAACCCGCGCGGCGATGCAGCAGCTGGCGCCGCAGGTGGCCGCGGCCAAGGGCCTGCGCGGCGACGATGCCCGCGACTACCGCACGGTGCTGCGCGCGCTCAAGCGCGACACCATTGCCGACGACAAGCTCGAAGCCCACTACCGCAGCGTCATCGACCGCATCGATCCGATCATCCGCCAGCAGCGCATCGTCGACGTGCCGCAACGGCCGATGCAGATGCGCCTGGGCTCGCCGGCGGAAAGCGCCGCGCAACCGGCGCCGCATTTCCGCCCGGCGCCGCTGGTCGGCAACACCGGCGAGCAGGGCACCTTCGTGCTGCCGCTGGGCAATCCGGACAGCGCCGGCAAGGGCGAGCACTACGACGACTTCAACTTCGGTGCCGCGGCATGGACGCTGAGCGCGCACGAGGGCCGGCCCGGCCACGAACTGCAGTTCACCGCCATGGTCGAGCGCGGCGTGTCGCTGGCGCGCAGCCTGTTCGCGTTCAACTCGGTCAACGTCGAAGGCTGGGCGCTGTACGCCGAGGCCGAGATGGTGCCGTACGAGCCGCTGGACGGGCAGTTGATCGCCTTGCAGTTCCGCCTGCTGCGCGCGGCGCGGGCCATGCTCGACCCGATGCTCAATCTCGGCCTGATCGACCGCGAGCGTGCGCGCCTGGTGCTGGAGAACGACGTCGGCCTGTCGCCGGCGATGGCCCGGCAGGAGCTGGACCGCTACATGGTGCGCGCGCCCGGACAGGCCGGCAGCTACTTCTACGGCTACAGCCGCATCCTGGAACTGCGCATGCGCACCGAACTGGCGCTGGGCGCCAGGTTCGACCGCCTGAAGTTCAACAACTTCCTGCTGGACCAGGGGCTGTTGCCCCCGGACCAGCTGGCCGCGGCGGTGGACGAGGAGTTCGTGCCGTCGCAGCGCAAGTGAGGCGTTGTCGGGCTGAACCCTTGATGGTTGGACGCCGCTCTCAGTGATTTCCTGGAACGGTTTCTGGCCGCTGCCGTCCCGTCCAGTCGCTGGCCTTGCCGCCGCCGACGTGGCAGATGCGCTGGCGTTCCCACCATGCGTTGTACGCAATGACGGACCACCCTTTGCAGTATTTGGTGCCGACGACCGTGGGGTAGGGACAGTAGGGGGCAATCGGCGCCCATCCGCTGCCGGTACCTACGGGTCTCCAATGTCGGTCGGGTGGTTTGCAACCTTGCGTACAGAACACGAACGGGTCGTTGGAACGGCAAGACAGGTTTTCATAGGCTTCCTCCGCACCAGCGACGCCCTGCAGCCCAAGGAACGCAACCAGAATCCAGATCAACTTCTTCATCGCACTTCCCTCTGTCGAAAGCGGTCCATCCCAGACGTTCGGACCAAACGTGTCACTGCGTGGCGAGCGGCATCCCGAACCCGCACCCTTGAAGGGGTCCGGTCGATTCTGCCTGCAAATAGCTTAGCAAGGGTTTCAGCGGCGGAGGGTGCTCGCTGTCGGGCCAATCCGCTGGCCCGGGGGACCCGGACGATTCGTTTCGGGGGAGCGGTGCATGTGCCAGAGCCGGCGCATCGACAGGGCAGGTCAGCGGTTGCCGACCGACCTGACTCGATTCAGCGAGCGGGGGGCGGCGCAGGTTGCGGTCCAGCTGCCGCTGGCGCCTGCGCCCCCGGCGGTACCCAGATCGCCATGCCGGCGGCGCGCTTCTGCGTGGTGGGGATGCCGATGCCCAGGCCGCCGCCGACGTGGCCGCCGTAGCTGCCCGCGCCGACCGACAGGCCGCCGCCGGAGCGCTGCGAGCCCACGCCCATCAGCACCACGCCGTTGGCGCCGAGCTTGGCCGCGTCGCGCTTGAGCCGGTCCACCGCCGCGTCGGTCTGGCCCTGGGTGCCGAAGCCGGCCGCGCTGGAGGCTTCGAGCTGGGCGATATCCACCGCCCCCGGCGGCGGCGCGGAGTAGATCTGCACCAGTGCCGGGTCGATCGGCGGGCGCGCCGCGCCGACCATCACCTTCGAGGAACTGGCGCAGCCGGCCAGGGCCAGCAGCAGCGCCAGCGGCAACAGCGGTCGGATGTTCATGGCCTTACCCCCGTGTTCGGATCTCACGCGATCATAGGCGGGCCGGGTGAATCGTGCCGAACCCGCCGCTGTCGCACCCTCGCAGGGCCGCCGTGATCCCCGTGCCAAGAGTTGGGTTGCCTGGCGTTCGCCGCGCGCTATGGTGCAGGCTCACATTCGCACGGAGGCCGGCATGGGCCTGATCAGTCTGCTGTGGGGCATCGTGGCGTTGCTGTGGATGATCCTGGCCTTCATCCCGCTGCTCGGCTGGGGCAACTGGTTCCTGATCCCGTTCGCTGCGGTCGGCGCGCTGATCGCCGCGATCGGGTTGCTGTTCACCGCGGCGCCCAACCGCGGCCGCGCCAAGACCGGCCTGATGCTCAATACGCTGGTGATCGTGGTCGGGGTGATCCGGTTGAGCCTGGGCGGCGGGGTGATCTGACCTGCGTGCCGGGCGACCGGCATGCTGTGTTGCAGCATGTCGCGCTGCGCACCGTGCCGGCGGGAGTAACATGCCCAGCCGACGGCGGCCCGCGCACGGGCCGCCCTGCGTTCACGCCGGTGCCGGCGGCGCGGCCTGCGGTGCCTGGCGGCATCGGCCGCGCGACTGGCGCGGCCTCCCAACATCCGCCCACCCAGGAGCCTGCACGTGGCCCATCCCCACTATCGCCCCCGGCGCATGCGCCGCGATGCCTTTTCGCGCCGCCTGATGCGCGAACACACCCTCACCGTCGACGACCTGATCTGGCCGGTGTTCGTGCACGACGTGCCCGGGCGCACCCCGATCGCGTCCATGCCGGGCGTGGAGCGGCTGTCGATCGAAGAACTGCTGAAAGAGGCCGAGGCCGCGCTGGAACTGGGCATCCCGGTGATCGACCTGTTCCCGGTGATCGACCCGGCCGGCAAGTCGCTGGACGCGGCCGAGGCCTGGAACCCGGACGGCCTGGCGCAACGCGCGGTGCGCGCGCTGAAGATGCGCTTCCCGGAGCTGGGCGTGATGACCGACGTGGCGCTGGATCCGTACACCAGCCACGGCCAGGACGGCATCATCGACGACCGCGGCTACGTGCTCAACGACATCACCGTCGAGGCGCTGGTGCGGCAATCGCTGTCGCATGCGCAGGCCGGCGTGGACATCGTCTCGCCCTCAGACATGATGGACGGACGCATCGGCGCGATCCGCCGCGCGCTGGATGCCGACGAACATCTGCACGTGCGCATCATGGCCTACTCGGCCAAGTACGCCTCGGCGTTCTACGGCCCATTCCGCGAGGCGGTGGGCAGCGCCGGCAACCTCGGCAAGGCCGACAAGACCACCTACCAGATGGACCCGGCCAACGGCGACGAGGCCTTGCGCGAGATCGCGCTGGACCTGGAAGAAGGTGCGGACATGGTGATGGTCAAGCCCGGCATGCCCTACCTGGACGTGGTGCGGCGGGTGAAGGACGAATTCCGCGTGCCCACCTTCGCCTACCAGGTCAGCGGCGAGTACGCGATGCTCAAGGCGGCGATCGGCAACGGCTGGCTGGACGAGCGCGCCTGCGTGCTGGAGTCGCTGATGGCGTTCAAGCGCGCCGGCGCCGACGGCGTGCTGACCTACTTCGCGCCGCAGGTGGCGCGCTGGCTGCGCGAGGCGCGCTGAGCCGGCGTCCGCTTGTTGGAGGCGCCTCCGTTGCGACGCCGTTCTCGGGAAGGCCCTGTCGCGACTGAAGGGCACCTCCAGCAGCGGCGAAGGCCATGGGGAGGAGCGGTTCAAGCCGCTCCTTGTATCTGGACATGTCGCCCCTAAACAGGCGTCATGTCTTCCGACTGATC
>NZ_JAXGGI010000014.1:0-106571 GCF_034105445.1 Xanthomonas sp. LF07-6 | reverse complement strand
CGCGATTCCTCCATCGTGTCAGGGTCATGATCGGCGCTGGGCCCGGTCCTGCCTTGTCGATGCGAGTTCACGCCTGGGGGCGGACTCTGGATACCGTTCGGACACACAAGGGCCAGCATGTGGAGGGCGGAGCCGATCTGCGATGCAAGCTCGAAGCTTTAGGAGCGACTGGACCTCCCGCACCTCCTCCGATGATCAGTCGGAAGACATGACGCCTGTTTAGGGGCGACATGTCCAGATACAAGGAGCGGCTTCAGCCGCGACCGGGATGCGTCGGGAACGCCCGGTCGCGGCTGAAGCCGCTCCTACGTTGGTTGGGCGGAACAGTGCAGAAAAAAGCTGTTACGTGGCTCGTGCTACCGGTAGATGTAGATCGACTGCAGTTTGCTGCCCCAGCCTTTGCAACCGATACTCGTCGGCACCTCCAAACGCACCTTCTTGCCGGTGGTGAGCGCCGTCATCGCCGCGGCGTACACCTCCTTGCCGTTGGGCTGCGAGGTATCGATGGTGAACGTGAGCGTGCCGCATAAGGCGTCCGAATCCACCTCGATGTAGACCATCGAGTCGCCGATATAGGGCCGGAGCGAAACGACGCTCACCAGATCGCTCGTAGGCTCCGCCTGCGCCAGCGCGGCAGCGCCCAAAAAAAGTAGCCCCACCGACCAGGGTGCGCGCGTTTGTTTCATGTCTTCCCCCTTTGTTAGACATCCACTTCAGTCGATGCGCGACACACGCAGAAGCGCAGTCGAGCCTGACCACTTGCCACATCCGGTAGTGTGTGCTTTCCGACCTCAGCGCGAACCGTGCATCGCTTTCGCGCGTCGAACGCCAAACTGCAGCGCTTTCCCCGCACGCATGCGCTGCGACGCCTGGCGGCGTTTCTCCCCCGATAGGCCGCATTGTGATGAGACCACGTGACTTGCGTCAACGAACGTCGATGCTTTCACCGAGATGATCGACGCAGCGGTACAGACCATGTGCACTCACCGATCCGCTATCCCACTGCTTACCTACTCGCATCCACCCGCCACGGCGCCGGATCCCAGCCGAACAAGCCGAACGCCCGCACGAATTCCGCATCCAGCGGCGCCGTCACCGCGATCCGATGGCCGTCCGGGTGCGGAAACGCCAAACGTTCGGCGTGCAGCAGCATGCGGTGCACGCCCTGCATGCGGAAGATGCGATTGTGGCGGCCATCGCCATGGCTGGTGTCGCCGATCAGGTGATGCGAGAGGTGCTTGAGGTGGCGGCGGATCTGCCGGAAGCGCCCGGTCACCGGACTGCAGCGCAGCAGCGCATAGCGCGAGGTGGCGAACTCGCCCGACGGTACCTGCAGTTCGCCGCAGGCCAGGCGCGCGAAGCGGGTCTGCGCCGGTTTCTTCATGGGCTTGCCGGGGCCGCCGTCGAGGTCGTGGTCGACCTCGAAGCGGTCTTCGGCCGGCCAGCCGCGGCAGATCGCCAGGTAGTCCTTGTCCACGCCGCCCCCCATCAGCGCCTTGCCCAGCGCACTGGCGGTATCGCGGTCGAAGGCGAGCAGCAGGCAGCCGCTGGTGGCGCGGTCGAGCCGGTGCACCAGGAAGATCGGCCGACCCAGCTGTGCGCGCAGACGGTCGGCGAGGAAATCGTCCTCGCCGCGGGCGAGCTTGCTGTCGTGGACCATCAGCCGGGCGGGCTTGTCGACCACGGCGAGCAGCGGGTCTTGATAGAGGATCTGCAGGGAATCGGCGTCGGTGTTCACTGCCGGATTATCCGCGCCGTGCCGCGGCGCGACAATGCGCATTGCAGGCAACGAGGCGCGCATGCAGGTGGCGCCGAGCGGCAGTGTCCGCTGCACTGAGCCATGACCTCGCTCACGACAACGGCACCCATGGCACCGATGACGACGTGGCTGCAGCTCGCGCCGACGGTTGCTTGACCCGACGACGCACGTCGCGGGCAGGCACGCCGCCGCGCTGCGCCTACGCGTCCTTGACCGCCAGCAGTTCGCCGTTGCCGACGGGCAGCGTGGTGCAGGTGAACGCGGCATCGGCCTGCAACAGCGCGGCGAAGGGCGCCATCTCCGTCGCGTGCGACAGCGCGTTGTCCACGACCAGCAGACCGCCCGGCCGCAACACGCGACGCAGCTGCGGCCACCAGTGGCAATACAGCGTGCGCTCGGCATCCAGGAACACCAGGTCGAACGTGGCCGAACCCGCAGCGGCCAGCCAGGCGCCGGCATCGGTGTGGATCAGGTCGACGCAGCCCTCCACGCCGGCGTGGGCGAAATTGCGCTGTGCCAGCGCGATCTTGTGCGCGGCATATTCCAGCGTGGTCACGCCGCCACCCAACGCCGCCGCGGCCTCGGCCAGCCACAGGGTGGAATAGCCGTTGGACGTGCCGATCTCCAGCACCCGCCGCGCAGCCGTGGCGCGCACCAGCACCGCCAGCAGTTCGCCGGTCTCCGGGGTGATATTGAGCAGGCGCTGCGCGCGCTCGGGCTGGCCTGCATCGTGACGCGGACCTTCCTCACCGAGTTCGGCGCGCACCGCGTGCAGCCGCGCGCGATCCAGCGCCGCCACGCTCAGCGCCGCCACCACGCCGACAGCAAGGCCGCGGTGCCGGCACCGCCGCTGATCCAGGCCCACAGCGACACCCCGCCCAGCTGCGGCCCGCCCGCGTCGAGCGCGTACAGCAGCGTGGCCACGGTGAGCAGGCCGACGCCGGCGATCGCCGCCACCACCCGCCGCTGCATGCGCCGCACCAGCAGGTTGAGTTCGAACAGGTCGCGCGAGCGCATCGACAGCTCGTGCCGGCCCTCGACCTGCTGGCGCAGCCAGCCGTGGATCAGCCGCGGCATGTCCGGCGCGTGGGTCATGATCTCCGGCAGGCGCTTGCGCAGTTCGTGCAGCGCGCGCTGCGGGCTGTAGCGCTCGATGAGGATGCGTTCGAGCACCGGCCGCGCCACCGCCCAGATGTCCAGTTCCGGATCGAGCTGGCGGCCGACGCCTTCGATGTTGAGCAGGGTCTTCTGCAGCAGGATCAGTTGCGGCTGCAGGGTCAGCTGGTAGCGCTGGGCCACGCGGAACAGCTTGATCAGCACCTCGGCCAGCGAGATCTGCGACAGCGGCCGGGTGAAGTACGGCTCGCACACCGAGCGCGCCGCCGCCTCCAGCTCGTCGATGCGCACGTTGGCCGGCATCCAGCCCGCCTCCACGTGCAGCTCGGCCATGCGCCGGTAGTCCTTGTTGAAGATGGCCATGAAGTTCTCGGCCAGGTAGTACTGATCTTCCTGCGAGAGCTGGCCCATGATGCCGAAGTCCAGCGCGATGAAGCGCGGGTTGTCGCGGCGCGCCGGGTCGCTGTCGACCCAGATGTTGCCGGCGTGCGCATCGGCATGGAAGAAGTTGTCGCGGAATACCTGGGTGTAGAACACCCGCACGCCCTTGGCCGCCAGCGCGCGGCGGTCGATGCCGGCGGCGTCCAGCGAGGCGATGTCGTCGGACGGGATGCCACGCACCCGCTCCAGGGTCAGCGCGCGCTCGGCGGTGTGGGTCCAGATCACCTCGGGCACGTAGAGGTCGTCCGAGTGCAGCCAGAAACGGCGCAACACGCTGGCGTTGGCGCCCTCGCGCTGCAGGTCCAGCTCCGCGGCGAGGGTGGTCTCGATCTCGGCCACCACCTCGCGCGGGCGGATCTTGTCGGCGCGTGGGTGGGTGCGTTCGACCAGCGCGGCGGCCGATTTCAGCAAGGCGATGTCGGCGTCGATCTGCCGCTCGATGTCCGGGCGCAGCACCTTGACCACCACTTCGCGGCCGTCGTGCAGCGTCGCCGCGTGCACCTGCGCGATCGAGGCCGAGGCCAGCGGTTCGGTGTCGAAGGTCGCGAACGCCACCGCGATCGGCCGCCCCAACGCCTGTTCCACGATGCGCCGCGCCGCCTCGCCGTCGAACGGGCGCACCCGGTCCTGCAGCAGGGTCAGTTCCTCGGCCACGTCCGGCGGCATCAGGTCACGCCGGGTGGAGAGGATCTGCCCGAACTTGACGAAGATCGGCCCCAGGTCCTGCAGCGCCAGGCGCAGCCGGGCGCCGCGCGACTGCGCAGCGATGTCGGGGCTGGCGCGCGGCACGAACGGCTTGGCCAGGCGCAGCCAGCGCTCGGCCGGGGTGCCGTCGAGCAGGTCGTCCAGGCGATAGCGCAGGATCACCCGGCCGATGCGGCTGGCGCGGAACATCGCCTTCATGCGCCGCGCTCCGGCTGCAGCCGCGCCACACGCGCGGCCAGACGTTCGATGTCGTCGCGCAGCACGTCGACGTCGTCGTAGAAAGCCTCCAGCTCGGCGCGCGCGACCACGTCGCGCGACTCCTCGGTCACGTACTCGGCCGCGCTCTGCGCCAGGTCCTGCGCACTGCGTCGGGCCTGCTGCAGCGCCGAGCGCGCGGTATTGGCCACCTGCACGCCGAGCACCTCGCCGAACACCTGCACGAACGGCCGCTGCCAGTCCGGGTCGAAGCGCGTCGCCAACTGCTGCAGACGCCGCGCCAGTTCGGCATCGCCGGAGACCCGCACGCGCCCGCCGGGGCCGCCGGGGCGCCGCGCCTGCGCCAGGAACGGCAACTGCGCAAGCAGGCCGCCGAGGGTGCTGCGCACCGCCAGCTCCGGCTCCTGCGCCGGATCCACCGGACCGACCCGCAGCTGGGTGCCGTCGACGCGGATCTGCAGGGCCAGTGCCGGCGCCTCCAAGGTCAGCGCCACGCGCTGGCCGTCGAGGTCGCGCAGGGCCTCGCCGGTTTCCGAGTCCAGCGCCAGCGCGCGATTGAGCGCCGCTTCCAGCGCGCGGCCGGCCAGGGGCTTGAGAGCATCGAGGGGGGATCCAGACATCCCCGCATTCTAGCGGCAGACACGTCGCCAGGCCGTGCTCAGGGCGAGACAGATGTCCCGCCATGCCACCGCCAACCGCTACTGCGCCTGCGCGCCGCCCAGGTGCTTGCTCAGGAACGCCAGCAACTGCGTGTAATAGGCGCGCCGGTGCGGCTCGGTATAAAAGCCGTGGCCCTCGTTGGGGAAATACAACGACTCCACCGGCACCCCGGCCTTCTTCAACGCCTTTTCCATGCGCTCGGTGTGTTCGATCGGCGCACGCTCGTCCTTGCCGCCGGCCGCCAGGAACACCGGCACGCGGATGCGCGCAGCCAGATTGACCGGCGAACGCGCCGCCAGGCTGTCGCGTTCGCCCAGCCAGTCGCCGGCCCAGGCCTTGGTCCAACGCGCGTATCTGGCCTGGTCGCGGTACATGGTTTCCAGATCGTAGACGCCGACATAGCCGGCCGCGCAGCGGTACAGGTCCGGCGCCTATGCCGCGCCCATCAGCGCGGCATAGGCGCCGTAGCTGGCGCCGTAGATGCAGATGCGTGCGGCGTCGGCGATACCCTGGTCGATCGCCCAGCGGGTGGCATCGGTGAGATCGTCCTGCATGCGCCCGCCCCACTCCCGGGCACCGGCCTGGGTATAGGCGCGGCCGTAGTTACCCGAGCCACGGTAGTTCACCCGCAACACCGCGTAGCCGGCTGCGGCCAGCACCTGCGCATCGTCGTCGAATTCCCAGCCATCGAAGAGGCCGAACGGCCCGCCATGCGGCAACAGCACCATCGGCAGCGGCTTGCCGGCCGGCGCCTGCAGCGGCAGGGTCAGATAGCCGTACAGGGCCATCCCATCCCTGGCCTTGAAGGCGACCTCACGGGTCGACGGCATCCGCTCCGGCACGAACCATTCGCGACGGCTGAACACCCGCTTGGCCGATTTGTCCGCGGTGTCGAACAGGAAGTAATCGCCGTTGTTGCGATCGCTCCACACGTACAGCATCAGCAGGCGCCGATCGGCGGTGGCGGAGGTGATGTACACCGCATCGCCATTGAAGGCCTGCTCCAGCGCGCGGTACAGCCGCGCCGTCGGCGCGGTCTCGTCGAAGAAGCGGTTATGCACGCAGTCGCTCATGAACGACACGCCGATCGGGGTGCGGCCATCGAGGTCGCGCAGCACCTGATAGGGATCGACCTTGGCATCGCGCAGCAGCGGCGTGGACCGGTCGCTCTGCGGGTCCCATGCCACCACCGCGTCGGGCCCTTCGGCCTGCTCCACCTGCAGGTAGGCGATCCTGTCGTCCGCGGAAAAGCCCAGCGGGAAGCTGCGATGCCCGCTGCTGGCTTCGTCGTTGATCAGCCGCCACGGACTGGCGTCATCGTTGCGGTAGAACAGCTTGTTGACCGTGCTGCCGGTCTCGGCACCCTGCGCAAAGCGCACGTGGCCGCCGTGGTCGGTGACGAAGTCCGCACGCGCCACCGGGGCGCGCGCCACCGGCGTGCGTCGGTGGTTGTAGATGTCGAGCCTGTCCACATGCACGGTGGGGTCCTTGGTCTGCTCCACCACCGACACCAGCACCGCGCGCGGGTCGTCCGGCAAGGTGTCGAGCATGAACACCGACGGATCCAGGCCGGCCTTGTAGGTGACGCCGTTGACGCTGTCGTTGAGCCCGTAGGGGCTGGCCAGCAAGCGCGCATTCTTGCCGTCGGCATCGATGGCATGCAGCTGGCCGATCGCCACGGGGCGGTCCAGTGCGCCCAGGCGCTCGGCCATCGACACCACGATGCGCTCGTCGCTGGCCCACCACTAATCGTGCACCACCGAATCGGCCTGGCCCATGATCTTGGCCGAGACCTGCTTGTCGCTGCGCCGGATCACCGCCAGCACGGTGCGGTCCTCGAGGGGCGCGATCACTGCATAGTAGGCACCAGTCGGGGAGATCTTGACCCGGTCGAACTGGTCGCGCTGCATATACGGCGCCAGGTCCACCGGCGGCACCTGCGCGCACGCGCTCCCCGCAAGCGCAAGGCCTGCCCACACGATCCACGCTCGCATTCGATCCGCCCCTGTCCCCTGAGCGGAGGATGGTGACAAGCGCCGAGCGGAACGTCCAGCCCTGCCCCGCCGCGCTGCCTCCGGGCGGCAGGCGCCCTCGCGGCGCGGAGCCCAGAAACGACTTGCCCGCGACGCAGGGCGCCGCGGGCAAGCATCGAGGTTCGATTGTCGCGGCGGACTACACCTTGCCGCGGCGGAACATCGAGATCACCGCCAGGATCAGGAACACCACGAACAGGATCCAGGCGATGTTGGTCGCCGCGCCGGCGATGCCGCTGAAACCGAGCACGGCGGCGATGATGGCGATCACGAAGAAAATGATGGCGTAATGCAGCATGGCAATGTCCAGAAGGTTGTCGTGCCGAATCGGCGCGGCATCATCTTCGGAAACCGCGGGTCGTCAAGGAGTGACGGGCATGTCGTGGCGCCATGAGGACGCAAGTCGCTGCAGTCCCTGCTCAATGCTTACCTGCGGCACGTAGCCGAAGTCGCGCCGCGCCGGCTCCATGCTGTACCAGTGCGGGGTGCACAGCTGCTCGGCGAGGAACCGCGTCAGCGGCGGCTCGCCGCGCAGGCGCAGCAGCGGCCACAGGGTTTCGCAGGCGGCACCGATGCGGTAGGCGGCCTTGAACGAAAGCGTCCTGGTCACCGCCGGTGCGCCGACCGCGGCCAGCAGCTTGTTGAGCAGCACGCGCATCGGCAACGGCTCGCCGTTGGAGATGAAGTAGGCCTTGCCGGCGCAGGGCGCGCCCACCGCCAGGTGCTCGAAGGCGTCGAAGTGCGCCTGCGCGGCGTTGTCGATGTAAGTGGAATCGACCTTGTTGTCGCCGCTGCCGACCAGGCGCACGCGCCCGGCCTGCGCGCGCGCCACCAGCTTGGGCAGGATCTGGTTGTCGCCCGGCCCCCAGATCAGCCGCGGGCGCAACGCCACCACCGCCAGCTGCGCGTCGTTGGCGGCCAGCACCATGCGCTCGGCGATCGCCTTGGTCGCCGCGTACGGCGCCTGGAAATCCTCGCCGTAGGGCACCTGGTCCGCGCCCAGGCCTTCGACCGGATGGGTGGCGCGGTGGGTCACGCTCGGTGTGGAGGTGTAGACCAAGCGCGACACGCCGTGCAGGCGGCAGGCCGCCAGCACGTTCTCGGTACCGACCACATTGGGCTGGTAGTAGCTGTCGTAGCTGCCCCAGGCGCCGGCCTTGGCGGCGTTATGGAACACCGCATCGGCGCCGGCCAGCGCATGCTGCAGCGCCTGCGCGTCGACCAGATCGCCCCGCACCTGGGCCACGCCCAAGGCCTGCAGTTCCGGGTAGTGCCCGCGGTTGTAGCTGACCACCTGGTGCCCGCGCGCCACCAACCCGCGGCACAGCGCCTGGCCCAGGAATCCACCGCCACCCGTCACCACAATCTTCATCGCGTCGTACCGATCGAACCAGGGCGCACACGATAGCCGGGGGCGCCGGCGAAGGCGATCCGCGATGACGACGCCGGCGATGCAAGCCGCGCAAGCCCTTGATCCGACTGACCTTCAGAATTCTTCACTCTGGCATCAGGCACTTCAGCGATGCCACGGGCGTAAGTGCGCTGGCCTTCCACCGGAGTTCCGCCATGTCGCCCCTGCCGCTGCTGCTGTGCCTCACCCTCTCCCTCGTCGTTCCGTGTGCTTCCGCCGCCGTAGCAACGGCCGCGACCGCACCGCCGGCGCAGGATGACGGCTGGCCCGTCGCCGATGCCGCCACCGGCGGCTGGAAGCTGGACCGGCTGGCCGCCATGGAACGCGCCATCGCCGACGGCGCGGCGCCGGATACCACCAGCGTGCTGATCGTGCGCGACGGCGCCCTGGTCTACGAGCACTACCTCGGCGGTGCCGACCGGCAGACCTTGCACGACACCCGCTCGGCGACCAAGAGCGTGACCGCGCTGCTGGTCGGCGCGGCGATCGCCCGCGGCCGCCTGCCCGGCGTGCAGGCACGCGTCTACGACTTCTTCGGCGACCACCACTGGCAGCACGATGCGCCGCGCAAGCGCGCGATCACCGTCGAAGACCTGCTGACGATGAGTTCGCAATGGGAGTGCGACGACGACAACGCCTTTTCCAGCGGCCACGAGGAACGCATGTACGTCAGCGCCGACTGGACGCAGTTCGCGCTGGACCTGCCGCTCAAGGGCTATGCGCCCTGGATGCGCCGCCCCGAGGAGAGCCCGTATGGGCGCGCCTTCTCCTACTGCACCGCCGGCAGCTTCCTGCTCGGTGCGCTGCTCGAGAAGGCCACCGGGAAGCGCCTGGAGGACTTCGCCGGGCAGGTCCTGGAGCGGCCGCTCGGCATCGTCGGTGCACGCTGGCTGCACGCCGCCGAAGGCGTGGGCATGGGCGGTGGCGGCACCCGCTACCGCAGCCGCGACCTGGCCAAGTTCGGCCAGCTCCTGCTCGACGAGGGCCGCTGGCACGGCACGCAGGTCTTGCCGGCGGCATGGATCCGGGCAATGACCCAGGTGCATGCACAAGCCCGCGACGATGCCGACTACGGCTACCTGCTGTGGCGCTTCCGCTTCCAGGCGCATGGCATCGAACGCGGGGTCTGGGCGATGTCGGGCAACGGCGGCAACTATGTGTTCGTGCTGCCGGAGGAACGCCTGGTGGTAGTGATCACCCGGCGTGCCTACAACCGGCCGCAGATGCACCCGCAATCGCAGGCGCTGCTCGCCGACTACGTGCTCACGGCACTGCCGTAGGCACCAGTCCGGCACGCTGTGCCTGCACGCGTTGCGCGGCGACATCGGCCTCGTTGCGCGCCAGCAGCGCCGCGAAACCCGGCTCGGCGCGCAATGGCGCCAGCAGCGGCGACACCCGCAGGTAGGCGCCGTCGCGATAGCCCGCGGCCTGCGCCCGGCGCAGCGCGGCCAGGGCCGCCGGCCGGTCGCCGGCCAGTTGCAGCAGCAGCGACGCATCCACCGCATCCAGCAGGTCGGTGCCGCGCGTCACGCCGTCCAGCAAAGCCTGGGCCCGCGCGCGCAACTGCGGCACCGGCGGCAGCGGTTGCGCCTGCAGCGTCCAGGCCACGGTCTGGACGAAACTGCCCTGCGGCCGCAGACGCATCGCCTGCAGGCTGGCCTGGCGTGCGTGCGCGGTGTCGCCGCGCGCCAGCGCCAGCTCCGCCTGCAGCAGGAACAGCCCGGCGTAGTCGGTGCCGCGCCCCAGCGCCTGGTCCAGCGCGACCTGGGCTTCGGCCGTGCGGCCATGCAAGAACAGGAAGCGCGGCCACGCCAGATTGGAATACGCGCTGTCGGGATAGAGCTGGAAACTGTCGCGGTAGCGGACCTCAGCGGCGCTGGCGTAGCCCAGCAGATCGAGGTTGCTGGCGATCTGCAGCGTCAGGAAGCGCACCCGCGTCGGATCGCGCACCCGCATGTTCGCCGCCAGCGCCTGCGCCAGGCGGCCCTGGCGCTCGTACAGATAGGCCGCCGAGCCGCGCACGGCATCGGCTTGCGGGTCCAGTTGCAACGCGCGCTCGTAGGCGGCCAGCGCCGCGGCGTTGTCGCCGCGGCAATCGTACGCATAGCCAAGCGCGGCATGCGCGGCGGCCAGACGCGGGTGCGCCGCGAGCACCTGCGTCGCCAACCGCTGCGCGCGCAATGCGACCTGCTGGTCGCCGTCGTATTGGCAGACGCGCGCACTGTAGGCGCGGCTCAGGCCGATCAATGCCGCCGCCTCGTCCGGTGCCTGCTGCAGGCGCTGCTGGTACAGCGCGATCGCACGCGCGTTGTCGTCGCGCTGGCCGATGCCGGCGTAGTACTCGGCGCGCTGCAGCAGCGGCGACGCGGCTGGCGTCGGCGCGGCCGCCTGCCAGCGCCATGCCATCGCTGCCGAGACGATCACCACCGCACCGGCCGCGATCGCCCAGGCGCCACGGCTGCGCCACATCGGCCGCGGCGCAAGGGCGGCGTCGGCAGGATCGGGGGCGGCGTCGGACTGCACCGGCAGGCACAGTTGATACCCCTGGCCGCGCACCGAGCGCAGATAGCGCGGTTGCCGCGAGGTGTCGCCCAGCGCCTGGCGCAGCAGGCGCACGCGCTGGGTGACGGTCTCCTCGTTGACCAGCGCCGGCGCCCACACCTGCGCGATCAGTTCATCGAACCCCACCACGCGCTGACCCTGCTGCAGCAGGTAATGCAGCAGGCGAAAACTCAGCCCGCCCACCTCCAGCACCGCTCCGTCGCGCTCGACCCGCTGCCGCGCCGCGTCAATGCGCAGGTTGCCCAGCCGGTAGCGCGCGGCCATCGTCTTGCCTTAGTGCAGCTTTTCCGCGGCCCACAGCGCCAGCTTCTCGCGGCCGATCTTGGCGTTGTGGCGGATGTCCACCGGAAAGCCCGGATGGCTCAGGAAATCGACGATGCCGGCCGTGTGCGCATGCGCGGCGGCGGTATCGCGCAGTCGCTGCTGCAGCGCCTGCAGTTCAGGGCCGCTCGAGAGCATGGCGCCCACTTCCAGCTCGTAGCACAGCACCGGGCGCTGCTGCCCCGGCGCGCCGATGCCGACCAGGGCGGTGCGGCCGATGCCCGGCAGCGCGTTGAAGATCGGCTCCACCTGTTCGGTGTACAGCGGCCCCTGCGCGGTTTCCACGCGCTGGGTCTTGCGCCCGCAGAACCACAGCCGGCCCTGCGCGTCGAAATAGCCGACGTCGCCCATGCGATGCACGACGCGCTCGCTGCCGTCGTCCAGGCGTTCGCGGATCTTGGCCAGGCGCGTGGCCGCATCGCGGTTGAAATAGGTGTCGGTGGCGGTCGGCCCGGCCACGGTGATCTCGCCGACCGTGCCGGTGGGGACTTCGCGCACGCCGCTCCACTCGGGAATCGCGGCGTCGTCGATGGCGATGATGCGCACCTGGTTGGGCGGCACCACCGTGCCGACGCAGGTGCCGGCACCGCGCTCGGTCGCCGCACGCGTGTCCTGCAACTCGCGGCCCTCGATCACCGCCACCGGCAGGCACTCGGTGGCGCCGTAGGGCGTCCAGAACTGGCCGTCCTCCGGCAGCAGGCTGCGGATCCGCGCCACCACGTCCGGCGGCACCGGCGCGCCGGCCGAGGTAGCGCAGCGCACGTTGGTCAACGGCTTGCCGTAGTCGGCCAGCACCCGCATCAGGGCCGGCGAGCCGAACAGCTGGGTCACGCCGAAGCGCTGCATCGCATCGTGCAGCTTGCGCGGGTCGACCTTGGCCGGACGCGTCGGGTCCATGTCCGGGATCACCGAGGTCAGCCCCAGCGCCGGGTCGAACAGCGCGAACGGCGGGAAAGTGGGCAGATCGATCCCGCCAGGCTGCATGTCGAAGGCATTGCGCATCAGCTCGATCTGGCCGACGAAATGCCGGTGCCGGTAGACCACGCCCTTGGGCACGCCGGTGGAGCCGCTGGTGAACAGGATCGCGGCGACGTCGTCCGCGGCCGTGTCTGCGAGCTGGCTGCCGGCGCCCTGGCCGGCGCGCTCGATCCGCGCCAGCGTGGTGCCGCCCCAGGCCCAGCGTCGGCCGACGGTGACGATCCGCTTTGCCGAGCGCGCCCAGCCGAGCAGGCGCCGCGCCAGTTGCGCCAAGGGAATGCCGATGAAGGCGTCCGGCTGCGCCTCGTCCAGGCACTGCTTGAGCGCGCGCCGGTCGATGCCCGGATCGACCAGCACCGGCACCGCGCCGGCCTTGAACAGCGCGAACATGAGCAGGAAGAACTCCGGCGACGGCCGCACCATCACCACCGTGCGGGTGCCGCGGCCGATGCCGTAGGCGCCCAGGCCGGCGGCGATGGCATCGCTGCGCGCGTCCAGCTGCGCATAGCTCAGGGTCACGTCGTAGGCCGCCATGCCGCCGGGGCCGGGTCGGCCGGGGCAGCGCATGGCGATCTGGTCCGGGCGCTCGCGCGCCAGCCGCGGCAGCGTCGCCGCGATGTTGCAGGTCGTGGTCATGCGCCGATTATCGCCGATGCGCCCGGCCGCAGCCGACACCCCGGCCGCGGCAGCCGCGGCTGAATGCCGGAATGCTTGCAGCGCGCTCCGGTTCGGTCAGAATGCCGCGCCCCCCACGCTGTTCGCCGCGCAAGGCCCGGCCGCCATGTCCCATCCCTGCCTCACCTGCGGCGCCTGCTGCGCCTACTTCCGCGTCAGTTTCCACTGGAGCGAAGCCGATCCCGCGCTGGGCGGCAGGGTCCCGTTCGAGCTGACCGAACCGCTGCGCACCCATGAGCGGGTGATGCGTGGCACCTCGCAGGCGCAGCCGCGCTGCATCGCCCTGGACGCGGACATCGGCCGCTACAGTCGCTGCAGCATCCACGAGCGGCGGCCGTCGGTGTGCGCCGCGGTGCCGGCCTCGCTGGAGTTCGGCGAACGCAGCGCGCAGTGCGACAAGTCGCGTCTGGCGCACGGCCTGCCGCTGCTGACCCTGGCCGACTGGGACGGCGTAGTCGAACGCAATCTGCCGGACGCCTGAGCGGCGGCGGCGCCAACACGGCAGGGGGGCCGTAGCATCTGCCCTTGTCGTCGCGGGATCAGCCGCGATCCGCGTTACCGGCAACGCCCGATCGCGGCTGTAGCCGCTCCTACGCAAACTCCTGCAAACGCCCATCCTGGCGGCATCCGAAGCACGGCGAACGCGCGCCGCATCGGCTCAGCGGTGCTTCCACGCCGTCGGCACCGGATTGGTCACGGTGTTCTTTTCGAGGGTGTAGGTGCCGTTCTGCTGGGCGATGGCCTCGCCGGTGTCGACGATCGCGTTCTGGATGAAGACGTTCCTGTCCTCGCCACGGATGAAAGTCAGCTGGTGGAAGGCGGTCTTGTTGCCCCAGTCCTCCGACGGCAGCGAGATGAAGCGGATCGTGTAGGTCTGGTCGTCGAAGCTGCCCTGCAGCACGTACACGCCGTAGTGGTTCTCGCCCTGCGAAATGATCTTGTACATACCGTTGCTGTAGTAATAGATCTCCGCATCGGGGAACGGCTTCTTGTCGTACAGCTTGCGGTAGTGCAGCACCTGCTTCCAGGTGGGCTGGCCGAATCCGACCGTCAGCGTCTTGCCGTCCGCGGACGTGGTCAGGTCTTCCGCATGCGCACCAGGCACGCTCATCGCCGTCAACAGCATCGCCATCGCCATCGCTTTCACTCTCTGTCTCCTGTCCGATTGCGTGCAGCGTCCGCTTCCGCGCGACGCGCACGTCGGCGGCGACTGTACCCAGCCAACAATGTTGCATCACGGCAATCGGTAGCAGTTTGCGCGCGCCCGTGTAGACGATCCACGGCGCAACGCCGGCGGCGGCATCACGGCGCAACCGGCGGCAATCCCCTTCCTGCATGTGCGGCGCGCCGCAGGAAGACGCCGGATCTGGCCGGCGTGCGTGCTCAGGACAACGGATGTGCGTCCAGAAACCGGCGGATCGCCGGCACCAGCACCTCGTGCTTGTCTTCCAGCACGTAGTGGTTGGCATCCTCGAAGGCCATCACCTCGGCCTGCGGCAACGCGCGGCGGAAGCCTTCCAGGAAATGATGGTCGAAGCAGATGTCGCGCAGGCCCCAGCCGATGAAGGCCGGGCGATCGGCGAACGACGGCAGCGCCTGCTCGGCCCGCGCCAGCAGCGACCAGGCCTTGTCGGCCGGCGACAGCGGAATGTCCTGCATGAAGCGGATCGTGGAAATGCGGTTGGCCCAATTGTCGTACGGCGCCACGTAGGCGCGACGCACAGCGGCGGGCATGCGTCGCGACACGCCCAGCCACGACGCGCCCGAAGAGAACGCATTGAACGTGCGGATGAACCACTCGCCCGGGCGCCAGTGCCGCCCCATCGCGATCTGCCACGGCATCGGCTTGGCCGCCGGCAGCGGGAACGCCGCGGTATTGGTGATGACCAGGCGCCGCACCTGCGCATGGTGCGACAGCGCCCAGCCGAAACCGATCATGCCGCCCCAGTCGTGCACCGCCAGCGTCACCGGCCCGTCGATGCGCAGATGCCGCAGCAGCGCGTCCAGGTCGTCCACGCGCGACTGCAGGGTGTACTCGTAGCCCGGCTGCGCGCCCGGCGCATCGTCCGGCTTGTCCGACAGGCCCATGCCGATGTGGTCGGGCACGATGCAGCGGTAGCGGTCCGACAGCCCGCTCACCAGCGTGCGCCACAGATAGCTCCACGACGGATTGCCGTGCAGCATCACCACCACCTCGCCGTCGCGCGGACCTTCGTCGAGATAGGACATGTGCAGCCCCGGGCGGACCTGGAAGCGCTGCGGGGTGAAGGGATAGCCGGGGTAGTTCATGCGGGGGACCGATGCGAGATGGGGGGGGAAGACGGCGCCGCCGCGGCGCATGGCGCATTGCCGTCGGCGTGCGGCACTGGGGAACTCATAACGGCTGCGCACCCTCGCTGAGGATGTCCAGATAAGCCTGATAGGCGAACACGCGGTGCCGCTGCTGCCCGGTGAGTTCGTTGACGATGTCCAGATCCTGCAGGGTGCGGATGGCGGCACGGATCGTCGGTGCGCTGAGCGGCAAATGCGGCTGGACCTGCGGCACGCCCAGCAGGACACGACGGGCGAACTGCTCGTACACCAGGCCCACGTTGCCAGCGCGCGTTCCCAATCCGGCGATACGTGTGCGGTCGGCTGCCAGCAGCGCCAGCAGGCGCTGCGCGGTGGACACCGCCTGTTGCGCGGTGTCTGCAACGCCCTCGAGAAAGAAATCCAGCCAGCCTTCCCAGTCGCCCTCGGTGCGTACCGCGTTGAGGCGCTCGTAATAACGCGCGCGATGGCGCTTGAAGAACAGGCTCAGGTACAGGCTGGGCGCGCGCAGCACACCTTCGTTGCACAGGATCAACGCGATCAGCAGCCGCCCCAGCCTGCCGTTGCCATCGCTGAAGGGATGGATGGTTTCGAACTGCACATGCGCCAAGGCTGCCTTGACCATCGGCGAGACGTCGCGGCCCGGCGCGTGCAGGAAGCGCTCGAAGGCGGCCAGCACCGCATCCAGGGCTTCCGGCGGCGGCGGCACGAAGTGCGCCAACGCCGGCGAGGCACCGCCGATCCAGACCTGGCCCGAACGGAATTCGCCCGGACGTTTGCCGGCACCACGCCCACCTTGCAACAGCAGCGCGTGCATTTCGCGGATCAGGCGCAGCGACAGCGGGAAGTCATCCTCGCGCAAGCGCCGCAGCCCGTGGTTCAGCGCAGCGACGTAGTTGGAGACTTCTTCGACGTCGTCCAGAGGCACACCCGGTGCCTCGTCCAGTTCGAACAGCAGCAGATCGGACAGCGACGATTGCGTGCCCTCGATCTGCGAGGACAGGACCGCTTCCTTGCGCACGTAGTGGTAGAGGAACAGCTCCGGGTCCGGCAGCATCAGGGTGATGCCATCGAGGCGACCAAGCGCCTGGTCGGCCTGTTCCTTGCGCGCGATCAGCAGCGGCGCCGCCAACTGCAGCGGCGGCTCGGGCGGCAGCGGATCAGGAACGAACGCCTGATAACGGCTGCCCGCCAGCGACCCGGGGACATAGTGTCCGGTACAGCGTCGAGACGACATCAGGCAATCCTTGCCGTGGCCGGAGACGGCTCTTAGGAAAGAAATTTAGCAAATTTCTTTCTAAACACCCAAATACGGCACGCAAGGAAAATTTGCGCGCCTGTCCTGCGCCTGGCGCTTACCAAACCACCTCGGCCATCGAGCAGTTCAAGCCCGAGCCGATGCCCATCAGCGCGATCCGGTCGCCCTTCTTCAGGCGGCCCAGCTCGCGCAGCTTGCTCAGCACGATCGGCACGCTGGCCGGGCCGATGTTGCCGTATTCGCCGAAGATGGTCATGACCTTCTTCTGGTCGATCCCGAAGCTCTTCATGAAGGCCTTGGTGTGCGGAAGGCTGACCTGGTGGATGACGAACTGGTCCAGTTCGTCCACCGCCCACCCCAGCGCCTGCCGCGCGGCGGCGAAGGTCTTCTGGCCCAGCTTGAGGCCTTCGATCAGCAGCATGCGGGTGTCGGTGACCATGCGGTCCATGTTGCCCCGGCACAGGGTGTTCCACTGCGTGGCCGAGCGGGTCACGCCGCCGCGGTAGCGCGGCGCATCCGGTGCCAGGTCGGTACGCGCCATCACCATCGCCACGGCACCGCACCCCAGGGTCAGGGTCGCCATTTCGTCGCGGAAGGCGTCGGCGGTCAGGTCCTGCGAGGCCATCCGCTCCAGGGTCTTCTCGTACACCAGGTTGGCGGTCTCGCCATCGACCACCATCGCATAGTCGATATCGCCACGCTCGATCATGCGCGCCGCGATGTCCATGCCGTTGATGAAGGCCAGGCAGGCGTTGGCGACGTCGAAGGTCATGCACTGCTCGCTCACGCCCAGATTGCCGGCGACGATGCTGGCGGTGGACGGCTCCAGGTAATCGCGACTCACCGACGTGTTGACCAGCAGCCCGACCTGCCCAGCCTCGATGCCCGCATCGCCCATCGCCTTGCGCGCCGCCAGCGTCGCCACGTCGGACGCCTGCAGGTCCTGGTCCCACATGCGCCGCGCGTGGACGCCGGCGATGTCGCCGAGCACGTCGGCACGGATCCGCAGCCGGTCCAAGGTAGGCTGCAGGCGCGCGTTGATCTGCTTGGAGGTCAGCGTGTGCGGCGCGTCGATATGCGCCAGTCCCGCGATCGAGACGTTGGTGAAGAGCATCGAGGTGTACGCCAGGGTCAGGCGAGGGGGCGCCAATTCTAGCGGTTACACCGTTTTACCGCATCTTTAACAAATCCCCGGAAAGCGTATGGTCTGAGCGGTTCAGCGGCCGCTGCATTGGTAGGCGGTGAAGCGCTGGTCGCCGTCGACCGGGTCGCCCATCGCCTGCACGGTGTTGGCGCCCACGCCGGGCGCCTCGTTGCGGGCCAGGGTCTCCAGCTCCTCGCGCACCCGCAGCGGGTTGCGCTGGTAGAAGCCGACGCTGCTCTTCACCGACACCACCACCTCGCCGCGCTTCTCGCAGCCGCTGGCGGCCTGACCTGGCGGCAGGACTCGCACCCCTTTGCCTTCCGGCGCCATCGGCACCCAGGTGCAGCCGGCGAGCGTGGCGAGCAGGACGAAGGCGATCGGTAGACGCATGGACGGGCCCGTTGGCAGGTGAATCCGGATTGTGCCGCAAAACGCTGAATCGGCCATGACACCGTCGGCCCGCCGGCGCCGGCAGGCGGCGCGCGCCGGCCATCGCCGACGCGCACCTGCCGCACTCAGCGCGGCGCCGGGGCCGCCGCCGCGCCCTGCGGCACCCCGTCGGCATCGATCACGGTGACCTCGCCCAGCTTCAGCGCGCGCACCGGCGCCTCGATCTGCTTGAGGTCGCCCACCACCACCCAGGTCAAGGTGTTCGGGTCGAGCATCGACGCCGCCTCGCGCACCTGCGCCGGGGTCATCGCCTCGATCTCGGCCTTGCGCTTGAACACGTAGTCGTCGGGGCGGCCGTAGCGGACGATGCCGCCGATCGCGCCCATCACCGCGCTGGCCGTCTCGTAGGCGCCCGGCAGGCTCAGGGTCTGGATGTTGCGGATGCGTGCCACCTCCTCCGCCGTCGGCGGTGCCTTGCCGCTCGCGAAGGCGCTGATCTCCTTGTACATCTCCTGCAGCGCCGGGGCGGTCTTGTCGATCTGCACCGGGGCCGAGGCGGTCCACGGCCGCTGGCCGAGGGCGCTGGCCGCGCCGCTGCGCGCGCCGTAGGACCAATGCTTGTTCTCGCGCAGGTTCATGTTCAGGCGCGAGGTGAAGTCGCCGCCGATCACGCCATTGGCGATGTCGAAGCGGACCGCCGCCGGATCGGTGGTCGGCGGCACCAGTTCCGAGGCGAACAGGTTGGCCTGCACCGCGCCGGGCTGGTCGATCAGGTACACGCGCGGCTTGGCCGGCCGCGCCACGCGGGCCGGGACCGGCACCGACGGCGCCGTCCCTTCACCCTTCCAGTCGCCGAACTGCGCGTCCAGCAGCGGCACGATCTCGGCCAGGGTGGTGTCGCCGACCACGATCAGGGTGGCGTGCTCCGGGCGCACCCAGTCGCGGTGGAAGTCGACCAGATCCTCGCGCTGCAGGGCCGCGATCGCCGCCTCGGTGCCGATGCCGCTGAACGGCATCGCGTAGGGATGGCCGACGCCGTACAGCAGCGGCGGCAGCACCCGCATCGCCACGCCGTTGGGCTGGGCCTTCTCCTGGCGGATGCTGGCGATCCAGCTGGCGCGGACCCGTTCGATCTCGTTCGGCGCGAAGCGCGGCCGCCGCAGCATGTCCGCGTACAGCGCCAGCGACGGCGCCAGGTTCTCCTTCAGCGCCGACAGGTAGGCATTGCTGCCGTCCAGCGCAGCGCCGGCCGCCAGCGACGCCCCCAATGCCTCGGCCGCATCGGCGAACGCCAGCGCATCGCGCTCGCCGGCGCCATCGTCGAGCATGCCCATGGTGAAGTTGGCCGTCCCCGGCTTGCGCCCCTGGTCGGCGCTGTAGCCGCCCTGGAACTCGTAGCTGAACTGCACCACCGGTACCTCGTGGCGTTCGGCCAGGATCATCGTGGTGCCGTTCTTCAGCGTCGCGCGCTGCAGCGTCGGGAACGTCAGTTTCGGAAACTGGGTGGTCTTGGGCGGGCCGGCGCTGCGGTCGACCACGCTGGGCAGGGTGCGGTACTTGGGATCGACCGGCGGCGGATTCAGCGGCGCCGGTTGCACCGTCGGCTCCTCGGCCTGCGCCACGCGTTCGCCCGGCTGCACCAGCAGGGTGTAGTCGCCCTTGCCCAGCCACTTGCGGCCGACGGCGGTGAGATCGCGCGGGCGGGTGTCGGCGATGGTCGCCAGCGAGGTACGGAAGCAGCCGGGGTCGCCGGTGTACACCGCGCACTCGGCCAGCACGTCGGCCTTGCCGCCGAAGCCGCCGATGCGCTCGACGCCACGGATGAAGCCGGCGCGGAAGGCGGTCTTGGCGCGCGCCAGTTCGGCCTTGTCCGGCCCCTTGTCCAGCAGCCGGCGCAGTTCCTCGTCGATCGCCGCCTCGACCCTGGCCGGGTCCACGCCCTGCTTGACCATGGCGATGATGCCGAAGCCGGAGCCGAGCTGCGACGGCCAGACCGAGGCGCTGACCATATCCACCAGCTTGTCCTGGTGGACCAGGCGCCGGTCCAGCCGCGAGGAGGTGGCGCCGCCCAGCACCTGCGCCAGCAGTTGCAGGCGGTCGACGTCCTCGGTACCGGTCTGCGCCACGTTCCAGACGCGATAGATCCGCGTCTGCGGCACCTTGTCGGTCATGGTCTCGCGGGTGGACTGGCTGCGCTGGGCCACGTCGACCTTGGGCTGGGCCATGCTCGGGCCGGCCGGGATGTCGCCGAAGTAGCGCGTCACCTTCTCCTTGGCCGTGGCCACGTCGATGTCGCCGGCCAGCACCAGCACCGCGTTGTTGGGACCGTACCAGGTGCGGAACCACTGCTTCACGTCGGCCAGCGAGGCCGCGTTGAGGTCGTTCATCGAGCCGATGACGGTGTGGTGGTACGGGTGGCCGGCCGGGTACAGCGCGCGACTCAGCCGGCTCCAGGCCTGCCCGTACGGCTGGTTTTCGCCCTGGCGCTTCTCGTTCTGCACCACCCCGCGCTGCTCGTCCAGCGCCGCCTGATCGATGGCGCCGAGCAGGTGGCCCATGCGGTCCGACTCCATCCACAGCGCCATGTCCAGCGCGGTGGTCGGCACGTTCTCGAAGTAATTGGTGCGGTCGCTGTTGGTGGTGCCGTTCTGGTCGGTGACGCCGACCTGCTTGAACGGCTCGAAGAACTCGCCGTGGTGGTTCTCGCTGCCCTGGAACATCAGGTGCTCGAACAGATGCGCGAACCCGGTGCGCCCGGCCGGCTCGTCCTTGGCGCCGACGTGGTACCAGAGGTTGACCGCCACGATCGGCGCCTTGCGATCGGTGTGCACCACCACCCGCAACCCATTGGGCAGGGTGAATTGCTCGTAGGCGATATCCACCGACGCGGCGGCAGCAGGCCTGGCCGCCGTCGAAGGCGGCGCGTAGCTCAATGCGCCGAGCGCGACGGACAGGGCGACGGCCAGCAGGGTGCCACGCGGGCGGGTCGAGACGGTCATGCGGATTCCTTCTTCCTTGGGGCGAGTGAAACAGCCGGTGAACGCCGATCGTACCGGGCGTACCGCACGGCGCGCAGTCCGCCGTTGTCGCTGACGTCCTCCTTCAACGGCGTCACCTCCGACCCATCAGCGGGTCGGCTGCCGCCGCGGACGGCGCCGCGGTGTCCGCGTCCGGCGTACGCGAGCGCCCGGGTGTCCGCCCGCGGACACATCGCCAAGGAAAATTCTCATTCAAAAACAGAAACTTGGAATTGGCACGCGGTCTGCTTACACATCCTCAAGCGCAAGAGCCACCGGCATTAAGTGAATGAAAGCTTAATAAAACAACCGGGCGCAAAAAAGTTCTTGCAACCCCTGATTAGGTGTACTACTTTACTACCACACCACTGATCAACAACACCAACGAGGCCCGCCATGAAGACCACCACCCTGCTCCTGACCGCCGCCATCGCCGCCCTGTTCGCCGCGCCGTCCTTCGCCGCCGCGCAGATCACCACCCTGGAGACCGTGCAGGTGCGCCCGTCGGCCGACCAGATCGCCCAGCGCAACGTCGAGCAGACCAGCGGCATCGCCACCCTGGCGGCGGTGCAGGTGCGCCCCTCGGCCGAGCAGATCGCCCAGCGCGACGCCGAACTGTCCAGTCGCATCGCCACCCTGGCGGCGGTGCAGGTGCGGCCCTCGGCCGAGCAGCTCGCCGAGCGCAACCAGGAGCAGGCCGCCAGCCAGCACGTGGTGACCCTGGCCACCGTGCAGGTGCGTCCGGATGCGGACATGGGCAGCATGCTGGCGATCGGCGACGTGGTCGGCGAGACGCTGGACACAGCGATGCTGCAGCTGCAGCCGAGCCTGCAGAAGCTGGGCCAGGACCTGGCGGTCGGCCTGGTGCGCTGAATCGGCACCAAGGCCTCCGCGCCGGCGCGTACACTGCGCCGATGATCGCCACCCCAACGCTGCACGTTCTGCTGTACCAGCCCGAAATTCCGCCCAACACGGGCAACGTCATCCGTCTCTGCGCCAACACCGGCGCGCAACTGCACCTGATCGAGCCGCTGGGCTTCGACCTCGGCGACCGTCAGCTCAAGCGCGCCGGCCTGGATTACCACGAGTACGCACGATTGCAGGTCCATGCATCGCTGGATGCGGCCCTGCAGGCCATCGCCCCGCGCCGCCTGTTCGCCCTCAGCACCCGCAGCAGCACCCGCTACGACACGCCCGCCTTCGCCGACGGCGACGCCTTCCTGTTCGGCCCGGAAACCCGCGGCCTGCCGGACACGGTGCTGGAGCAAGTGCCCGACGCGCAGCGCCTGCGCCTGCCGATGCAGCCGCACAACCGCAGCCTCAACCTGTCCAACGCGGTCGCGGTGGTGGTGTTCGAGGCGTGGCGGCAACTGGGCTTTCCCGGCGCCGACTGAGCGTACGTCGCGCGTCGCCTGGCAACGCGCCATCCGATGTTCTATCGCTGCATCGCTGACGCAGCACGCCGCGGCACTGCAGGCGTCAGGACAGATCGTGCAGGTCCTTGCCCAGCACCGGCCCCAGGCTCCAGTCGGAGAAGCGGACCTTCAATCCTTCCCGTTCCGGCGTGCACGTCATCGGGCCGACGAGATAGGAGGAGGCGACCGGGAACGGGCACAACCGCACCAGCGGCCAGGATTTCCCGTCGCGCGAGACCTGCAGGCGCAGCACGCCCTTGTCCACGGTGGCGCGCATCCAGAAATCCGACGCGTCCGCTTCGTACGGGCCGGTGGCCCAGTCCGAACGGCCGTCGGTCAATACGCTGCTGAGCATCGGCCGCCCATCGCTCAGTTCGATGCCGGCCTTGACCCAGCGGCGCTCGTCGACCCGCACCATGAGGCCGGCCTGATCGTAGAGCTGTTCGAACTTGCCGCGCACGCGCAATTGGCAGGTGAAGCGCACGGGCGCGGCGATGCCGAGGAAATGCCCGCTGTCGCGGGTGAACCCGTAATGGGTTTCGCGCCAGAAATCGCCGCCCTTGTCGGTGACGACCTCGAGCACGCCGCCCGGCAGGATCCGATGGACCTTGGGCGCGTTGAGCCAGGTGCCCGCCTCCCAGCCGGAAGCTGCCCCCGCGCGCGCACCCCTCGCCAGCACGACGCTGCCGGCGGCGAGCCCACCCAGGGTCGCCCGACGACCGATATGCACGTCCTGCTCCCCGGAATTCGCCATCGCACTGCTCCTCACGTCGCTGTTTCGGAGGCGCCATCGCGGCGATGGCCTTCGTCGACCTCATCGGCGAATTTGTACATCTGTACCAATTGAGGCGTCAACCGCGACCTGCGATCATCGGCTTCGTCGAGACAGCGTTGGACAGGCATGAGCGGCAGGACCTGGCGCCAGGATCCGCACCGGAAGGAAGCGATCGAGCAGGCCGCGCTGCGGGTGATCCTGGATCACGGCGTCACCGGCACCACCTTCCGCAAGGTCGCCGAGGAAGCCGGCGTTCCGCTCAGCGCCACCACCTACTATTTCGGCTCGATGCACGACCTGCTGGTCGCCGCGTTCACCCGATTTTCCCAGGAGGTGTCCGCCGACTTCGCCGCCGAAATCCGCACCGCGCAGAACCGCGACCAGGCCTGCGAGGCGGTGGTGAACATCATCTTCGCCGAGGGGACGGCGTCCCCGCGGGTGCTGCTGCTGAGCTACGAACTGTATGCGTTCGCCCGCCGGCATCCGGAGATGACCGCGATCATGCAGCAGTGGATGGCCAGGAGCCGGGCCGCCCTGGAAACGCAGTTCTCCGTCGCCGCATCCGCCGCCATCGATGCCTTCATCGAAGGCGCGACCATCCACCGCTCGGTCGTGCCCATGGACAGGCAGCGCGTGCGCGCGGCGATCGAGACGCTTGCCGCGCTGTAGCGTGCCGCTCGCACGCGGTGGGCGTCGCCACCTGCGCCGACAGTCCTGAAATTCCCTGTTGCCTGGAATGCAACGGCGCGCATCACAACAATGCATCGCGAGCGCCTGAACGGGGCGTTTAATTTATGGACTGGTCGGTTTGGGATTCAGGGCGAGTTCGGGTCGCTAACGGATAATTTACATATCGGCAGCGAACGGCCCCACGCCTCAGCGCCGACAAACCAATAACGAAGGTACCCCGATTATGAAGACCTCTCTGCTTGCTCTCGGCCTCCTGGCCACCCTGCCGTTCGCCGCTTCGGCCGCCGAAGGCCTTTCCTACAACTATGCCGAAGCCGGCTACGTCAAGACCGACGCCAGCGGCGGCGATGCCGACGGCTGGGCGGTCAAGGGTTCCTACGCGTTCCACCCGAACTTCAGCGTGTTCGGCGACTTCAACCGCCAGAAGACCGACTTTGCCGACGCACGCGTCGACCAGTGGCGCGTCGGCGCCGGCTACAACCACGAGATCGCGACCAGCACCGACCTGGTGACCCGCGTGGCCTACAACCGTTTCGCCCCGGAATACGGCACCAAGTTCAACGGCTGGAGCGCCGAAGCGGGTATCCGCACCGCGTTCAACCCGTACCTGGAAGTCTATGCCCTGGGTGGTTACGAGGACTACCTGAAGAAGGACGGCGTCAATCCGGAAGGCACCTTCTACGGCCGTCTGGGCGCCCAGGCCAAGCTGAACCAGAACTGGGGCCTGAGCGCCGACCTGAAGATGGACCGCCACGGCGACAAGGAATGGTTCGTCGGCCCGCGCTTCAGCTGGTAAGCGTTGCCTAGCGCCGCGCGCGTCGTCTCTCTCTCCCGCCGCGCGCGGTTCGGAAAGCCCGGTCCCACGACCGGGCTTTTTTTTGCCTGCCGATCCGGCTCATCGCTGACCCACGGATATGCAGACACGCAAACGCCCGGCCAGGCCGGGCGCTTTCGTGTCCGGCGGCAGCCGGATCAACTGAACAAGGTGGTCGGGTACTCGGGCTTCTGTTCGCGCGCCAGCAGCTGCTGCAGGCCGACCGCCGGGGTCAGCTCGCCATGCAGGACCGCGCGCACCGCGTTGGAGATCGGCAGATCGATGCCGTGGCGCTCGGCCTGGCGCATCACCTCGTCGGCGGTCTGCACCGACTCGACCACCTGACCGATCGCGCGCACCGCCTCCTGCAGCGGTTGCCCACGGCCCAGCGCCAGGCCCAGCCGACGGTTGCGCGAGAGGTCGCCGGTACAGGTGAGCACCAGGTCGCCGAGTCCGGCCAGCCCCATCAGGGTTTCCGGCTTGGCGCCGATCGCCGCGGCCAGCCGCAGCATCTCGTTGAGGCCGCGGGTGATCAGGCCGGCACGGGCGTTGAGGCCCAGTTCCATGCCGTCGGCCACACCGGTGGCCACCGCCAGCACGTTCTTCATCGCCCCGCCCAGCTCGGCGCCGACCATGTCGTCGCCGGTATAGGCGCGGAAGGTCGGGCCGTGCATCGCATCGGCGACCTGCTGCGCGAACGCGGCATCGCCGTGCACGGTCACCGCGGTCGGCAGGTCCAGGGCCACTTCCTTGGCGAAGGACGGGCCGGTGACCACCGCCAGCGGGACCTCCTCGCCGAGGATCTCCTGCGCCACTTCGTGCAGGAAACGCCCGGACCCGGGCTCGAAGCCCTTGGTCGCCCAGGCCACGCCGGCCTGCGCCGGGCGCAGCGGCGCGAGCTGGCGCAGGGTTTCGGTGAACGCATGCGACGGCACCACCACCAGGATCCAGTCGGCGCCGTCGATGGCCGCCGCCAGGTCGGTGGTGGCCTGCAGGCCCTCCGGCAACGCGATCCCCGGCAGGTAGCGCGGGTTTTCGTGGCGCTGCCCGATGGCCTCGGCGACCACGGCATCGCGTCCCCACAGCACGGTCGGGTACCCGTGCCGTGCGGTCAGCGACGCCAGCGCCGTGCCCCAGGAGCCGGCGCCGAGGACGGCGATCTTCTTCTTGGCGTTATCGCGCATGCGCAACGGCGAACGCGCTCAGGCGTTGCCGGCCGGCTCCGAATCGGCCAGCGACTGGCCCTCGCCCTGCTGCGCGCGCTGGCGCAGGGTCTCGGCGTACAGGGCCTCGAAGTTGATCGGCTGCAGGAAGAACGGCGGAAAGCCGCCGGCCTGGATCAGGTCGCTGACCAGCGAGCGCACGTACGGGAACAGGATGCTCGGGCACTGGGTGCCGAGCAGCACGTCCACCGCCTGCGGGTCCAGGCCGACCAGGCCGAACACGCCGGCCTGCTGCACTTCGGCCACGTAGGCGGTCTTGCCGCCGGCGGTGCAGGTCAGGGTCACGGCCAGCACGACTTCGAAGGCCTGCTCATTCAGCTGCTGCACGCGCTGGTTGAGGTTGAGCTGCAGTTCCGGCTGCGCGTTGTCGTTGAACACCGACGGCGCGTTGGGGGACTCGAAGGACACGTCCTTGACGTAGATCTTCTCGATGGTGAAAGCCGGACCGGCCGCGGCGTCGGCCGGCGCCGCGGCGCCGTTGTTGGTGAGGTCGGACATTGCTTGACTCCGGTGGATTCGGTAACAGAAAGAAACGGGATTATCACACGCCGGCCGCGCCCCTCGAGGTCGGACCGGACGCGGTGTCTCAGCGGCCCTTGACCAGCGGCAGCTCGGCCTGCTGCCAGGCGGCGATGCCGCCCTCGAGCACGTAGACCTGCTCGAAGCCGGCCTTCTTCAACTGCTTGGCGGCGCCGTCGGCGGTGGTGCCGGTGCGGCAGACCAGCACCACCGGCTGCGCCTTGGCGTTGGCCACCAGCTTGTGCTCGGGGCCGAACTGGCTGGCGGTGGCATTGCGGCTGCCGGCGATGTGGCCCTTCTCGAAATCGGCCGAGGCCGACAGGTCGACCATCACCGCATTGCCGGCGTTGATCAGGCGGGTCAGCTCCGCCGGCCGCAGGCTCTTGTAGCCACGGAACAGGCGCGCCACTTCGGTGACGATCAGGGCGATGGTCAGGCCTACCAGGGCCAGGGCCAGCATCGGGTTGCGGCCGGCGAAGGCCAGCAGTTCTTCGAAGTTCACGGGACTCGGGGGCTGGAAGCGGGCGCCGATTGTCGCACAGCTCGGCGACCGCGCTACTGGCCGTTCCACAGGTCCGGCAAGCCGTCCTGCAGCCACCAGGTCTTGGCCTCGGGGTCCCAGCGCCAACGCTCGCGGTAGCGGACGATGCGCTCGGCCTGGGTATTGCGGTTGATCACGCCCAGTTCGATCTCGCGCAGCGCCTCGCCGTCGCCGACCGCGCCGCCGCCGACCTTGTAGGAGGAGACCTGGATCTGCCGGTAGCGCTCCAGTTGCAGGTCGGTCAGCGGATGCGCCTGGCGGTAGGCCGGGTCGACCACCTGCCAGGCGGTCTCGAACTCGCTCCAGCGCACCGCCGCGGCGTAGGCGGTCTGCAGATCGTCGAGCTTGCGCTGTTGCGCGCGGCTGCCGGCCACGGCCGCGCCGGTCCAGCCCAGCAGCAACAGCAGCGCGAGCGCGCGGAACATCGAGGGCATGGCGGCGTCCAGGTGGCGGCGCGCGGGGCGCGCGATCCGCGCATCCTACCCCTTGGCGAGGGCCACGAAGCGACCGCTCAGGGTCGCTGCCGCGGCCGCGCCGGGCGCGCCGACCTGGGCCTGGATGCCGATGCGGGCGCGGCCGCGCTGGCGGAAGGTAGTCACGAACACAGCCCAGTCGGCCTCCGCATCGGCATTGGCCTGGGCATGCAGATCGGCGTACAGCGGCGACAGGTAGCGCACCTGGCTGTCGGCGACGTAGACGTCGGCCTGCAGACCGGCGCGGTGCAGCTCGCAGTTGACCAGCCCCCAGCCGGCCAGGGTCATCACCGAGCCCAGGCTGCCGCCGAAGGCGTTGCCCTTGTCGTTGAGGTTGGCCGCCAGCGGTGCGACCAGCTGCAGGCGCTGCTCGGCATACTCGTGCACGGCGACCTGCAGCGCCGCCACCGGCGGCATGGCCTGGAACTGCCGTTGCAACTGCTGCAGGAACGCCTCGAAGGAAAGATCCGCTGCCATGGTGCGATTGTGCTGCCGGTGGGGGCTCGCATAATGCCTGGCATGAGCGCGCATGCAACCGCCGCCCCGGCCTGGACCCTGATCTCGCTGCGCCCGCAGGGCGAGCACGCGCCGCTGCGGCGGGCCGCGGCGCGCTGTGGCGCACGGGTGCTGGCGGTGTCGCCGTGGCGGCTGCGGCCGCGCGCCGATCCCGCCACCCGCGCGGCCCTGGCCGCGGCGCTGGCTGCGCCACGGGTCATCGTCAGCAGCCCGGCGGCGGTGCGCGCGGCCGCGGCGCTGCAGCCGCTGACCGCACGCCCCGGCCAGTGCTGGCTGGCGGTGGGCGCGGGCACGGCGCGCGCCTTGCGCCAGCACGGCATCGCCGAGGTGGCGACGCCGACGCGAATGGACAGCGACGGCCTGCTGGCGCTGCCGGAAATGTCCGCGCACGACCTGCCGGTGGGACTGATCACCGCTCCCGGCGGCCGCGGCCTGATCGCCGCACACCTGCAGGCGCGCGGCACCCCGCTGATGCGCGCGGACGTGTACGTGCGCGAACCGGTACGACTGCGCGCGGCCGACCTGGCCCGCCTGCGTGCGGCGCCGCCCGGTGTGCTGGCGCTGAGCAGCGGCGAGGCGCTGCAACAGCTGCTGGCGCAGTTGCCGGAGGAGTTGGCCCGGGCCTGGCGTGCACGGCCGGTGGTCGCGGCCAGCGCGCGCCTGGCGACCCTGGCCGCGGACCTGGGGTTCGTCGACGTCGCCCAGGCGGCCGGACCGATGCCGCAGCAGTTGGTCGCCGCAGCGGCCGCGATCGTAACGCGCTCGCCACCTCGCTGAACGCGGACCGCCGCCCGGGTTGCGGCCGCAGTGCCGCTCACGCCATGCTCCGGCGGTGCCGCGCCGACCGCCGCCTTGCTCGCGACGGGCGACGGCCCCCAGGACGCTGCCGATGACCGACGAAATCCCGATCACGCCTCGCCGTTCCACACGCTGGATCTGGTTGCTGCTGGTGCTCGCCACGCTGGCCGCGCTGGCGTTCGCCGGCTGGCGTGGCTGGGACTGGTGGCAGGCGCGCAGCGCGCGCGAACTGGCCCAGCAGTCGGACCTGCAGCAGCAACTGCAGGCCTTGCAGCAGGCCCAGGACAGCCTGCGCCGCGACCAGCGCGCCACCGCGCAGCGGCTGCAGGACGCGGCCAGCACCAACCGCGTGCTGCGCGACGAAATGCTCGGCCTGAGCCAGCGCAGCGCGCTGCTGGAGGCCAATGTCGCCAAGCTCGCCGATTCCAACCGTCACGGCGCGCAGGCGCTGCGCCTGGACGAGGTCGAACTGCTGCTCAACCAGGGCCAGCAGCGCCTGCTGCTGGCCGGCGATGCGGCCGGCGCGCGGCGTGCCTACGCGCTGGCCAGCGGTGTGCTGGACGGCATCGACGATCCGCAATTCCTCAACCTGCGCCAGGCGCTGCTGCAGGAACGTACCGCGCTGGACGCGCTGGGCGACGGGCCGCAGGCACGCCTGGCGGCGCAACTGGATGCCTTCGCCGCCAGCCTGGACAAATTGCCGACGCAATTGCCGGAGAGCGCGCAGCAGCCGCTGTGGCAGCGCCTGCTGGCGCCGCTGGTGAAGATCCGCCCCTCGCAGGGCGGCGTGCTGGCCGCCGGCTCGGAGCGCGTGGCCGCCCACGACGCGCTGCAGCTCGACCTGACCCTGGCGCGCGCGGCGCTGGAACGCGGCGACACGCGTGGCTATCGCAGCGCCCTGGCCGGCGCCGGGCGCTGGCTGTCGCGGCTGTGGCCGGAGTCGCCGCAGCTGCGCGAACGCCGCGCCGCGCTGCGCACCCTGGCCAATGCCGATCTGCGCCCGACCATTCCCGAACTCGGAACCACCCTGCAACAGTTGCGCGCGATGCGCGACGCAAGGAGCCCGTCATGAAATCCCTTCGTTCCCTGATCGTGCTGTTGATCGTCATCGCGCTGGGCGTGATCGGTGCGCAATGGCTGGGGCAGGACCAGGTGCGCCAGCTCGGCGAGGTGATCGTGCGCGTCGGCGGTACCGACTACATCGCCTCGCTGCCGCAGGCCTCGCTGCTGCTGGTGATCGCGTTCCTGGCGCTGTGGCTGGTGTGGAACGTGCTCAGTTTCCCGTTCCGCGCCTGGGGCCGGCGCCGCCGCAAGCAGTCGCGCGCGCGCCTGCTCGACGGCCTGGCCGCCGCCCACGCCGGCCAGTGGACGCGGGCCGAGAAGCAGCTCAACGCCGCCGCCGAAGACCCCGAGGTCAGCGCCATCGCCCTGATCGCCGCGGTACGCGCGGCCGATGCGCGCGGCGACCGCGAGGCCACCGAGCGCCACCTGCGGCGCCTGGCCGAACGCGATCCGGCCGCGCATGCATTGCTGCTGGCCGAACTGCATCTGGAGCAGCAGCGCCCGGTCGATGCGATCAATGCGCTGGACGTGGCCGCGGCGCAGCCGCTGCCGCCGCGCGGGCTGTTGCTGCGCACCGAGGCACTGACCCGCATCGGTCGTGCCGGCGAGGCCTACGGCCAGCTCGGCGCGATCCGCCAGCAGCAGGCGCTGCCGCTGGAGGCGATCGCCACGCTGGAAACGCGCCTGGCCGCGGCCTCGCTGGACCAGGCCGCCGATGCCAATGCCCTGGCCGAGCGCTGGGAGAGCCTGCCCAAATCGCTGCGCAGCGAGCCGGCGGTGGTCGCCGCCTACGCGGTGCGCGCGGCCGCCCTGCGCTGGGACGATGCGGCGCTGCGCAGCTTGGAGCAGGCGCTGGACACGCGCTGGGACGAAGGCCTGGCCGCGCTGTACGGGCGCCTGCCGGTGGAGAAGTACGATTCGCGCCGCGCCAGCGCGCAGCGCTGGCTGCAGGCGCATCCGGACAGCCCGGCGCTGCTGCTGACCCTGGCGCGTCTGGCCAGCCGCCAGCAGCAGTGGCCGCAGGCGGAGGAATTCCTGCACCGCGCGCTGGCGCTGGGTGCCGGTGCCGAGGCCTGGGAGGTGTTCGGCGACGGCTATGCCGACGCCGGCGACATGCTCGCGGCGCAGCGCTGCTACGCCAATGCGCTACGCGTGCAGCGCGGCGACATCGCGCAGCCGCTGCCCGAGCCGGTCGCGCCGGTGACCCCGATCGCGCCGGCGCCGGACAGCACGGAACGCCGCGACGACCATGGATTCCCGCGGCTGGAGGGTTGAGTCCGTCCCGGTGTTGTCAGAGATGGCCGAGCCTGCAAGACCAGGCCGGGCACGCTGATCCGCGGCGAAAGCGCGTCATGGCTGCTTCCGGACGCGGCAGCGCACGCGCATCGCTCCTGCGCCGATCAGCGAAGAGGAGCACGGCAGAAGGCCTGGGCCGCGTCGTGTGCCCAGGCCGGCGGCGCGCCGGTCATCGCATCCGAAGGTAGGCCGGCCGCGTCCGTCCGCTCAGCGCCGCAAGGCCGGCGGCAGCGCAGGCAGGCGCGCCAGGAACGCGGGTGCCAGGCCCTTGTAGCGCGCGTAGCGCTCGTCCATGCGCCGCGGCACCAGGATGCGCGCGCCGAACATGCCCCAGATCAGCATGACCAGGAACACGGCGCCTCCCAGCCAGAACCCACTCTCACCGCCGACGGCGAATCCCAGCAGCGGGCCAACCAGGAAGGCACCGGCGATCAACAGGATGTACCGGTTGCGCCGACGCCGATGCACCGCGCACATCCCGAGCACATGGCTGCTGCGCTTGCGCGCGACCAGCGCCGCGATCGCATAGACCAGGATGCTCACCAGGATCAGCGCGTACCAGCCCGGCGCGTGCCAGTAGAAGGTGCGCTTCTTGAGTTCGTCGTTGCCCAGCGCCGCCCCGCACTTCACACAGTGCGGCGGGAACGGCGCATCCCGCAGGCACAGCAAATCCGTGCCATCGCGCCACAACGTCTCGCCCGGCAACGGCGGCGGCAGGCTGGACGGACTGGCGACGCTGGGCGCCTGGTACGGATTGAAACTGCCCTGCTCGGTCATGGCCTGCGCCCCCTGCGCGCCGTGTCGCCCGCGTGACGCAGGCGAATCGGCGGGCATGGTAGCGCGACGGATGCGGCGCGGTCAGCGCCGGGGCGGCGCCGCAGGGCCGAAGGCCGTGGCGCGGCGCACGCCGGCACGAGTGCCAGCGCGCGGTGACGCTCAGCGTTCGACGATCGCCACCACGCCCATGCCGCCGGCGGTGCAGATGGAGATCAGCGCGCGGCCACCGCCGCGTTCGACCAGTTGCTTGGCGACGGTGGCGACGATGCGCGCGCCGGTCGCGGCGAACGGATGGCCGGTGGCCAGCGACGAGCCTACCGGATTGATCTTGGCCGGATCGATCTGCCCCAGCGGCGCATCCAGGCCCAGCCGGGTGCGGCAGTAATCCTCGCTCTCCCAGGCACGCAGGGTGCACAGCACCTGCGCGGCGAAGGCCTCGTGGATCTCGTAGATGTCGAAGTCCTGCAGGCGCAGGCCATGGCGCTTGAGCATCTCCGGCACGGCCACGGTCGGCGCCATCAGCAGGCCTTCGCCGTGCACGAAATCCACCGCCGACACCTGCGCATCGCGCAGGTAGGCCATCGGCACGTGGCCATGCGCCTGCGCCCATTCTTCCGAGGCCAGCAACACCGCGGCGGCGCCGTCGGTCAGCGGGGTCGAGTTGGCCGCGGTCAGGGTGCCGCGGCCGCTGACCTTGTCGAACGCCGGCTTCAGCGTGGCCAGCTTCTCCAGCGAGGTATCCGCGCGCAGGATGTTGTCGCGCTCCACGCCGCGGAACGGCGCGATCAGGTCGGCGAAGAAGCCGCGCTCGTAGGCGGCGGCCAGCTTGTGGTGCGAGGACACCGCCCAGGCGTCCTGCGAATCGCGCGAGATGTTCCACTGCTTGGCCATGTCCTCGCAGTGGTCGCCCATGCTCTTGCCGGTGCGCGGCTCGGCCACGCCCGGGAACTCGGGCTTGAGCTCGGCGAACTTGAAGCCGCGGGTCAGCGCGCGCAGCTTGTCGCCGGTGCTCTTGGCACGGTTGGCCGCCAGCAGGCGCGCGCGCAGCTTCTTGCCGTAGACGATCGGCACTTCGGAGGTGGTGTCCGAGCCGCCGCCGATGCCCGACTCGATCTGCCCCAGCGCGATCTTGTTGGCGACGGTGATGATGCTGTCCAGGCTGGTGCCGCAAGCGCGTTGCAGGGTGATGCCCGGAGTCAGCGGCGACAGCCCGGAGGACAGCGCCGCCTCGCGGCCCAGGTTCCAGTCGCTGGAATGCTTGATCACCGCGCCCATCGCCACTTCGCCCAGTTGCTGCCCGTGCAGCCCGTAACGCTCGACCAGCGCGCCCAGCGTGCGCACCGACATGCCGAGGTTCCCGACATCCGCATACGCCGTGTTCTGCCGGCAAAACGGAATGCGGACGCCGCCGAGAATGGCGACGGGACGGGCTGCTGGCATGGGATTACCTCGCGCGAGGGGAGTCGGGGACATGGCCTGCACGGTAGCGCAGGCATAATGAAGCGAGTGTAGCTATGCGCCCGCGACGGGCCAACCGCCAATCCCATGACCCAAGCCTCCGCCACTCGCCACGCCCACGGGGTCATCGCCCTGGAATTGTCCTCCGGGCGCGAACCGGCGCACCCGGCGCTGCCGCATGCGCAGGCCGCCGAACTGGCCGAGAAGGTCGGCCGCGACCTGGCGCAACTGGTGCCGGCGGTGCGCGAACTGGAACTGAGCCTGGCCGGCGCGCATTTCGATCCGGCCGAAGCGCTGCGTCCGGGCTGGCCGCTGCACCGGCGCCTGGAGGAACTCGCCGCCCGCGCGCCGGGCCGCGCCGACGGCCCGCGCCTGCTGGCCTTCGGTGCCGATGCCGACGGCAGCGTGCCGCTGCCGTTCCAGGCCGACGCCGGCCTGCGCGGCGGCGCATTGCGGGTGGTGCCGTTCCTGCTCAGCGGCCCGGCCGACACCGTGCAGTCCGTGGCCGAGGCATTGGAGGACGTGTTGCTGGCGCAGGGCATGGCGCAGGCCGATACCGCGCTGCTCGCGCAGAAGGGCTTTGGCGCGGAGATCGAGCACGCCCGCTACCTGACCGGCCACGACCTGGCGGCGATGATGTCCATGCAGTACGACAACCAGGGTCTGGCACCGCTGTGGCCGCTGATCGAAACCGCGCTGCTGGCGCCGGACCAGGAAGAATGGCTGCAGGCCCCGCCCGAGCCGCTGCTGCGCTACCGCGAAGGCGAGGTGCGCATGGCGCTGTTCGACCCGGCCAGTTGGTGCGCGCACTACGCCTACGACCGCCAGGACTGCGAGCGCCTGCAGCGGGTCTACGAGCAGTACCTGGCGCGCCAGCGGCAACTGGCCGCGGTACTCGAGGCCCACGGCCTGCCGGTGCTGTACGTGCATTGCGAGAGCGGGCAGGACGCCAAGCAGGCGTTGCTGGCGGCCTGAGCCGCGTCGGCACTTCCACTGGCTTGCGCCGCTCGACCGGAGCAAGCGGGCCAGCGGTGGCATGCGGGCAGGCGCGCGTTGCAGAGAGACCGCGATGCCGGGCTGACGCGGCAACAGGTGGTCGCACCGGCATGTCGCAGCATGCGCGGCGCTGCCCTGGCATCGCGGGGTTGCAGCAGTGCAGACGAACTTGATTTCCAGCGGGGACATCCATGCACACCGTGTTGACCGTGGACGCGCTGTGCGCACGTCAGCAGGCGGGCGAACACCTCAAGTTCGTCCACTTCTGGGGGCATACGCCGAAGCAGCCCGGCGCCATCGACCGCAGTTGTTTCAGCCAATGGTTCGAGGCGCCGTTCGTGCTCGATTCGGTGACCTACCCCACCGCCGAGCATTACATGATGGCCGGCAAGGCGCGGCTGTTCGGCGACCATGCCGCCTGTGCCCGCATTCTGGCCGCCGCGCATCCCGGAGAAGCCAAGGCGATCGGGCGGGAGATCCAGGGTTTCGATGAATCCACCTGGCGCGATGCCCGCATGCAGTTGGTCATCGCGGGCAACCTGGGCAAGTTCGGCCAGCATGCGGCGCTGAAGACCTTCCTGCTCGGGACCGGCGGCAGGGTACTGGTCGAAGCCAGTCCGGTCGACCGGATCTGGGGCATCGGCCTGGCGGCGAACGACCCGCGCGCCGCCGATCCCACGACGTGGCAGGGCGAGAACCTGCTGGGCTTCGCCCTGATGGAGGTCCGCCGGCGACTGGCGGAATCAGATCCTCGCTAAGCACGACGCGCGATGCTGCTCTGCTTCATGCAGCCTCGATCCGGCGCAACTGGAGCCACTTTCCGGATATCAGCGGATCCAGGAAGCGGAAAACGGCGGCGCCCGCAACCCGGACGCCGCCATCGCGAACGCCATCCAGCGTGCGCTTACTGCGCCGGCGCGGCCGCCGCGTCGCCCTTGATCACGCCGCAGGCCAGGCGGCCGCCGGCATTGCCGGTGGGCTGGCTCTTGTAGTCGTCCGGGTCGGCGTGGACGATCACCGCGTGGTTGAGGATGTCGAAGCCGTCGCCCTTGCCGATGTTGACGTTGTTGGACACCGCCGCATCGATGGTCGCCTTGCCCTCGGCGTCGGCCTTGAGATTGGGCATGTCGCCGCCGTGGTGCGGATCGCTGCCGACCTGGCCGTGCTCGGTCTTGGCCGGGTTGAAGTGGCCGCCGGCACTGCTGCCGTCCGGCGCGCTGCAGTCGCCGAACTCGTGGATGTGGAAGCCGTGCTCGCTGTTGGGCTTGAGCCCGGTGATGGTGCCGGTGACGTGCACGGCGCCGTCGACGGTGGTGAACTTGACCTCGCCGGCCACTTCGTTGCCCTGGGTCGGGCTGAGCGCGGCGCTGGCGCTGCCGGTGGCGTTGGTCGCGGCCGGCGGTGCGCTCGCGGCCGGGGCGGCGGCGGGTTCGGGGGTCGCCGCCGGGGTGGAGGCGGGTTCTTCGCGCTTGCAGGCGCTCAGCGCCAGGGTGGTGGCCAGGAACAGCAGACTGGGAAGGGTACGACGCACGGGGGTTCTCCTTCGTTGCAGAGCCGCGGAATGCGGACGGACCTCCCAGGCGGACCCGGGCGGAAGTAGCGATGCGAGGTCAGCGCAGCGGGCGGATCACGCCGCAAGCCACGCGCGCGCCGGCGTTGCCGGCCGGCTGGCTGCGGTAGTCGTCCGGATCGGCATGCGCGACCAGCGCGCGGCCGACGATATCGTTGGCCGCGCCGCCGCCGAGCACCACGCCGTGCAGCAGCACGTCGATCTGCGCGGTGCCGTCGGCCGTGGCGTTGAGGTTGTCCATGTCGCCGGCGTGGTGCGGACCGCTGCCGGCGCGGCCGTGCGGCGCGCCGAGCGGATTGAAGTGGCCGCCGGCGCTGCTGGCATCGGCCGCGCTGCAATCGCCGCGCTCATGCACATGGAAGGCAAAGCTGTGGTTGGGCTGCAGGCCACCCAGCGTGCCGGTGATGCGCACGCCGCCGGGCGCGGCGACCAGCGACAGCTTGCCGCTGACCAGGCTGCCGGAGGCCGGCGCCAGCACGGCCTGCGCCTGCTGCACCGTGCCGGCGCTGGCCAGCGGCGGGGCCTTGGGCGGCGGCGGCGGCGGGGCCTTGGGCGGCGCGCTGCTGCACGCGGCCAGCATCAACAAGGCGCTCGCGGCGAGGGGCAATCCATAACGCATCGACATCGACTCCTGTGGCATGGCGAAACTAGAGGGGCGGCCGTGCAGACCCCATGAAGGTGCACGGGGCGCAGTCTAATCGGGCGGGATTGGGGATTGGGGATTGGGGATTGGGGATTGGGGATTCGCAAGAGCGTAGCGCCAGCCGGTTCGGCGCAATGGCCTGTGACGCCGTGCCGCAGCACGCGCCGCATGCAGCGGGCGACACCCGCCCGAACCTGGGGCCTCGCCGTTGCGAATCCCCAATCCCGAATCCCGAATCACGAACTTCAGCGCCGCCGCCGCCCGGGCCCCAGCTTGCGGGTGACGGTGTTGCGGCCCACGCCCAGGCGGGCGGCGGCTTCGGCGCGGCGGCCCTGGGTGAAGCGCAGCGCCACTTCCAGCAGCGCCTTGTCGAAGCGTTCGCGGGCCTCGGCATGCAGGCCCTCGGCGCCGTCGGACAGGCGCTGCTGCGCCCAGGCCGACAGTTGCGTGTCCCACTCGCCGCCGTCGCCGCTGCGCTCGCGGCGGCCGCCGCGCAGCAGGGCGGCCTCGACGTCGCCGGCATCGATGATTTCCGCCGGCGCCAGCGCGGCCAGGCGCCAGCACACGTTCTCCAGTTCGCGCACGTTGCCCGGCCACGGATAGGCGCGCAACGCGTCCAGCGCCGCCGGCGCCAGCCGCTTGGGCGGGGTGTCGAGCTTGCGCGCGGCCATCGCCAGGAAGTTCTCGGCCAGTTGCGGCACGTCGGCGCGACGCTCGCGCAGCGGCGGCAACTGCAATCGCACCACGTCCAGGCGGTGCAACAGGTCGGCGCGGAAGCGACCCTGTTCGACCAGCGCCTCCAGGTCCTGGTGGGTGGCGGCGATGACCCGCACGTCGACCCGGATCAGTTCGCGGCCACCGACGCGGAAGAATTCGTTCTCGGCCAGCACGCGCAGCAACCGGGTCTGTAGCGGCAGCGGCATGTCGCCGATTTCGTCGAGGAACAGGGTACCGCCGTCGGCCTGCTCGAAGCGGCCGATGTGGCGGCGCTGCGCGCCAGTGAACGCGCCGGCCTCGTGGCCGAACAGCTCGCTCTCCAGCAGTTCGGCCGGGATCGCGGCGGTGTTGAGTGCGACGAACGGCTTGCGCGCGCGCGGCGACTCGGTGTGCAGCGCGTGCGCCACCAGTTCCTTGCCGGTGCCGGTCTCGCCGTTGATCAGCACCGACAGCGGCGCCTGCGCCAGCCGGCCGATGGCACGGAACAGCGCGCGCATCGCCGGGGTGTCGCCGATCAGTTCGGTGCTGCCCTGCCCGGCCGGCGCCACTGGCGGCGCCGCGGCGATGGCGCTGCCGGGATCGGGCAGCGCGCGTGCGGCCAGCGCCACCGCATCGTCCAGGTCGAACGGCTTGGACAGGAACTCGTGGGCGCCGCCGCGGAACGCGCCGGCGGTGCTGGCCACGTCGGTGTAGGCCGACATCACGATCACCGGCAATTGCGGATGCGCGGCCTTGAGCTTGTCCAGCAGCACCAGGCCGTCGTCGCCGGGCATGCGCACGTCGGTGAACAGCAGGTCGGGCATGGGCCGCTGCGCCAGCGCCTGCAGCGCGGCGGCGGCGCTGTCGAAGCCGTCGACGCTGTAGCCGGCGTCGCGCAGCGCGGTGGACAGCACGAAGCGCACCGAACGGTCGTCGTCGACCACCCAGATACGTTGCGTTCCTTGCAGGGAGTCGGTCATCGCAGTGCTCCTAATCGGTGTCCGCTGCGCGCTGCGGCAGCAGCAGGGTGAACACGGTGTGGCCGGGGCGGGAGCGGTAGGTCAGCGAGCCGGCATGCTCGCGCGCCACCTGCTGCGCCAGCGCCAGGCCCAGGCCGCTGCCTTCGGCGCGGCCGCTGACCAGCGGCAGGAACAGGTGCTCGGCCAGTTCCTCGGGCACGCCGCGGCCGTCGTCGACGATCTCCAGGCGCAGGCCGCGCGCGTGCACGCGGTCGCGGATGCGCTGGCCGTGCTCGACGCGGGTGCGCAAGGTGACCTGCGCGGCGCCGGCCTGGATCGCGTTGCGCACCAGGTTCCACACCGCCTGGGTGAGGCGGTCGGCATCGCCGAGGAATTCGGGGATGCTGGGGTCGTAGTCGCGCTGCAGGCGCACCGACCAGCCGCCTTCGTTCTCGGCCAGGCGCAGCACCCGCTCCAGCACCGCGTGGATGTTGAGCATGGCGTGCGGGCGTGCCGGCGCCGGCGACAGCAACTGGTCGAGCAGGCTGTTGAGGCGCTCGATCTCCGCGCCGATCAGTTCGATCAGTTCGCGTTCGTCCTCGTCGCGGTGCTGGGCGCGCCGCGCCAGCAGCTGGGCAGCACCCTTGAGCCCGGCCAGCGGATTGCGCAGTTCGTGGGCCAGGCCCTTCAGCGCCGCGCTGAGCGCGTTCGGCAGGGCCTGCGCCGGGTCCGGCGTGGGGAACTCGTCGACCGGATGCGCTTCCAGCAGCCAGCCGCCGTCGTCCAGCCGCGACAGCCAGCCCTCGGCAAAGCGCGGGGGTTCGCCGGGCACCGCCAGGGCCATGCGGTGCAGGCGCAGCACGTCGCGCTCGTCGTTGCGCAGGAACCGGGCCAGCGCATCGCCCTGCACTTCCAGCGAGGCCAGCGGCTGGTCGAGCAGGCGCCGCACGCTGACCCCGAGCCAGCGCGCGAAGGCGGGATTGGCGCCGCGCAGGCGGCCGTCGGTATCGGCCCAGACCACCGGGGTGCCAAGGGCGGAAAGCGGGGGCGGCGGGGTGTTCATGGCCATTGCACCAATGTAGTGCAAAGCCGAGCAGGCGGCACGGGCGAGCGGCGCATGGCGCGGCCGCTGCCCTCGCGGATGGCGCGTCGCGCAGCCGCCTGACGACCAGTGGGTGGTGCCACCCGGCCCTGCATCGCGACGCAACCAGGAATCTTGCGGAAAGCCGGGGGTGTGGCGAGGCGAATGGCCACGCGGAATACCTCGATCTTTTGAGAATGGCCGGCGCTTCCCCCCAGGAAGCGCCGGCGAAGGCCGCGGCCGCGCGGACCGGCCACCAGCGCCGGCCACACGTCCTGCGACAAGGCCCGCGACCGCCGTCGCGGGCCGGCGAAACTCACAATTCGTAGGCGGATTCGCCATGCGAGGTGATGTCCAGACCCTCGCGCTCGGCGTCTTCCGGCACGCGCAGGCCGATCACCAGCTTGGCGATCAGGAAGCCGACCACCGAGACCACGCCGATCCAGCCGACGGTGATCAGCACGCCTTCGGCCTGCACCAGCACTTGGTGGCCCATGGTCACGCCCTCGGCGTAGCCCATGCCACCCAGCGCCTTGTCGGTGAACACGCCGGTGAGGATCGCGCCGACGATGCCGCCGACGCCGTGCACGCCGAACACGTCCAGGGTGTCGTCGGCATTGAGCAGCTTCTTCAGCCCGGTCACGCCCCACACGCAGATCACTCCGGCGGCCACGCCGATGGCGATGGCGCCGAACGGCCCCACGGTGCCGGCGGCGGGGGTGATGCCGACCAGGCCGGCGACCATGCCCGAGGCCACGCCCAGCGCCGAGGACTTGCCCTTGATCACCTTCTCGGTCAGCGACCAGGCCAGCACCGCCGCGGCGGTGGCCAGCAGGGTGTTGAGGAAGGCCAGTGCGGCGGTGGCGTTGGCTTCCAGCGCCGAGCCGGCGTTGAAGCCGAACCAGCCCACCCACAGCAGCGAGGCGCCGACGAAGGTCAGGGTCACGTTGTGCGGCTTCAGCGCGGTGTGGCCGAAGCCCAGGCGCTTGCCGACGAAGTAGGACCCGACCAGACCGGCCACGCCGGCATTGATGTGGACCACGGTGCCGCCGGCGAAGTCCAGCGCGCCCTTGCCGAACAGGAAGCCGGGGGCCGACCACACCATGTGCGCCAGCGGCAGGTAGCCGAAGGTGAACCAGATGACCACGAACAGCAGCACCGCGGCGAACTTCACCCGCTCGGCGAAGGCGCCGACGATCAGCGCGCCGGTGATGCCGGCGAAGGTCAACTGGAAGGCGACGAACACATACTCCGGCAGCTTGAAGCCCTTGGAGAAGGTGTCGGCCAGCGTGGTGGTGTCGACGCCGGCCAGCAGCGCCTTGTGCAGCGTGCCGATGAACGGACCGCCATCGGCGAACGCCAGGCTGTAGCCGTACACCACCCACAGCACCGCGATCAGCGAGAACACCACGCCGACCTGGATCAGCACCGACAGCACGTTCTTGGCGCGGACCATGCCGCCGTAGAACAGCGCCAGGCCGGGCACCACCATCAGCAGCACCAGCAGCGTGGAGGTGAGCATCCAGGCGACGTCGCCCTTGTCCACCACCGGCGCCGGCGTGGCCGCGGCCGCGGCCGGCGCGGCGGCCGGCGCAGGCGGCGGCGTCAGTTGTTCGGTGACCACGTCCGGCGTCGGCGCCGGGGTGGTTTCGGCCTGGGCGAAGGCCTTGCCGGGGATGCCGACCGCCATCGCGCTGACCAGCATCAGCATGCATACCGCGTAGAACCGGGCCTTCCACCCGGCGAACAGACCTGTCTTCATGAAGGGCTCCAAGGTGGGGTTAGAGCGCATCGGCGCCGATTTCGCCGGTACGGATGCGGACGACCTGCTCGATGGCGGTGACGAAGATCTTGCCGTCGCCGATCTTGCCGGTGCCGGCCGCGCCCTGGATCGCCTCGACCACGGCATCCAGACGCTCGTCGGTCACCACGGTCTCGATCTTGATCTTGGGCAGGAAGTCGACGACGTACTCGGCACCGCGATACAACTCGGTGTGGCCCTTCTGCCGACCGAAGCCCTTGACCTCGGTGACGGTGATGCCGGACACCCCAGCCTGCGACAAGGCCTCGCGGACCTCGTCGAGCTTGAATGGCCGGATGATGGCGGTGATCAGTTTCATGCGCATACCCCGTTGGTGGAAGGAACCGGCCGCCGAAGGCCGACCGGCACTGGGCCCATCGACCGCGCCGCGAACGGCGCGGGTGCTGCTGCGCGATGCGTTCCGTGGATCACGCCGTGGCCCACCGCACCCAAGGTGCGGCGGCGACGGCGACGTGGGAGGGAACGTGGCCCACGGCACGCAAGCGCTCTGTTGCGCGGTCCATCCCCTGGACACTCGATGACGCGATGGTGGGCGCGGACCACCTGCGCGGCTCCCCAGCCGGGCAGGTGGCGGCGATGGCGAAGGAGGGAGGGGAAGCCTTCGCCATCGCCGCGCGTGGAACTCAGTTGGCGTAGTACAGCTGGTATTCCAGCGGGTGCGTGGCCGCGCGGAACTTGGTCACTTCCTGCATCTTCAGCGCGATGTAGCCGTCGATGAAGTCGTCGGTGAACACGCCGCCGGCCTTGAGGAACTCGCGGTCGGCATCCAGCGCTTCCAGCGCCTGGTCGAGGCTGGAGCACACCTGCGGGATCTGCTTCTCTTCTTCCGGCGGCAGGTCGTACAGGTCCTTGTCGCTGGGCGCGCCCGGGTCGATCTGGTTCTTGATGCCGTCCAGGCCGGCCATCATCAGCGCGGCGAAGGTCAGGTAGCCGGACTGCAGCGGATCCGGGAAGCGGATTTCGATGCGGCGCGCCTTCGGGTTGGACACCCACGGAATGCGGCACGAGGCCGAACGGTTGCGCGCCGAGTAGGCCAGCATCACCGGCGCCTCGAAGCCCGGGACCAGACGCTTGTAGCTGTTGGTGCCGGAATTGGTGAAGGCGTTGATCGCCTTGGCGTGCTTGAAGATGCCGCCGATGTACCACAGCGCCATCTGCGACAGGCCGCCGTAGCCGTCGCCGGAGAACAGGTTGGTGCCGCCCTTGGCCAGCGACTGGTGCACGTGCATGCCCGAGCCGTTGTCGCCGACGATCGGCTTGGGCATGAAGGTCGCGGTCTTGCCGTTGCGGTAGGCGACGTTCTTGATGATGTACTTCATCATCATCAGTTCGTCGGCCTTCTTCACCAGCGAGTTGAACTTGGTGCCGATCTCGCACTGGCCGGCGGTGGCCACTTCGTGGTGGTGCACCTCGACTTCGATGCCGACCTGCTCCAGGGTCTTGCACATCTCGGCGCGCAGGTCCTGCAGCGAGTCGGTCGGCGGCACCGGGAAGTAGCCGCCCTTGACCGCCGGACGGTAGCCGCTGTTGCCGCCTTCGATCTTGCTGCCGCTGCTCCAGGCCGCCTCTTCCGAATCGATCTTGAAGAAGGTGTGGCCCATCTCGTTGCCGAAGCGCACGCCGTCGAAGATGAAGAATTCCGGCTCCGGGCCGAAGAACGCCTGGTCGGCGATGCCGCTGGACTTCAGGTAGGCCTCGGCGCGCTTGGCCACGCCGCGCGGGTCGCGGCCGTAGCTCTGCATGGTGGCCGGGTCGAGGATGTCGCAGGTCAGCACCAGGGTCGGATCGGCCATGAACGGATCGACGAAGGCGGTGTCGGCGTCGGGCAGCAGGACCATGTCCGACTCGTTGATGCCCTTCCAGCCGGCGATCGAGCTGCCGTCGAACATCTTGCCTTCCTCGAACAGCGCCGGCTCGATGATGCTGACCGGGAAGGTGACGTGCTGCTGCACGCCGCGCATGTCGACGAAGCGCAGGTCGACGAACTCGATCTTGTTGTCCTTGACCAGCTTCTCAATAGTTTCCGCAGACATTCGATGCAACCTCGGGTTGTGAAGGGCGTGGGCGAGTATCAGCAATCGCCATGCCAAGCATGTGGCACTCACAAGCCCTTGATTCTGCTGAAGCGTGCACGCGAAGGATGCAAATGCACTGCACTTTAGTGGTGCATTCACACCTGAACGCACCAAATTTGTGCGCGAGGCGGATGCTCTATCCTTGCGCAGCTTCCCCTCCCCCAAAGCGACCCTCTCCTCCATGAGCGATCTGTTGTCGGCCCTGCTGCTGGGCATCATCGAAGGCCTGACCGAATTCCTGCCCATTTCCAGCACCGGGCACCTGTTGATCGCCGAGCGCTGGCTCGGCCACCGGTCCGACTTCTTCAACATCGTGATCCAGGCCGGCGCGATCCTGGCCACCACCCTGGTGTTCCGGCAGCGCCTGTGGGACCTGGCCACCGGCCTGGGCGACCGCGCCAACCGCGACTACGCCTTCAAGCTGGGCGCCGCCTTCCTGGTGACCGCGGTGGTCGGTCTCATCGTCCGCAAGGCCGGCTGGCAGTTGCCGGACAGCGTGCAGCCGGTGGCCTGGGCGCTGGTGATCGGCGGCGTGTGGATGCTGGTGGCCGAGTACTTCGCTGCGCGCATGCCAGAGCGCGAGACGGTGACCTGGACGGTGGCCATCGCGGTCGGCCTGGCGCAGGTGGTGGCCGGCGTATTCCCCGGCACCTCGCGCTCGGCGGCGACGATCTTCCTGGCGATGCTGCTGGGCCTGAGCAAGCGCTCGGCCGCGGCCGAATTCGCCTTCCTGGTCGGCATTCCGACCATGTTCGCGGCCAGCGCGTATTCGTTCCTGGAGCTGTACAAGGACGGCGGCCTGGGCAGCGAGAACTGGGGCGACGTGGCCCTGGCCTTCGTCGCCTCGATGGTCACCGGCTTCGTGGTGGTGAAGTGGCTGCTGGGCTACATCAAGTCGCACCGCTTCACCGCCTTCGCGGTGTACCGGATCGTGCTGGGCGCGGCGCTGCTGCTGTGGTTGCCGGCGGCGTGAGGGGTTGAGTCGGCGAGGCGCTGCGCGCGCCGGACTCTCACCCCAACCCCTCTCCCGGTGGGAGAGGGGCTTTGGCTTTTCCCTTCTCCCGTCGGGAGAAGGTGCCCCAAAGGGGCGGATGAGGGTACGGGCGGAGCCTCGCAATGACAGATCAACTAGGCGCTGCGCGCGCCGGTCCCTCACCCCAACCCCTCTCCCGAGGGGAGAGGGGCTCGGCGCCTCCCTTCTCCCGTCGGGACCATGGCCCCCTTTTCGGGGGAAGGTGCCCCGCAGGGGCGGATGAGGGTACGGGCGGAGCCTCGCAATGTCAGATCGGGCTAAGCGCTGCGCGCGCCGCACCCTCACCCCAACCCCTCTCCCGGCGGGAGAGGGGCTTTACGGCTCACTTCGCGGCCGGATTGAGGCTGTAGGTGCCGTGCAGGCTGGCTTCGGCCAGCACGTGGCCCTGCATCGCGCGCAAGGCATCGGCGGCGGTGAAGCGTGCCGACACGTCGAGCTGCGCCACATCCAGCGCGAACAGGCGGAAGAAGTACCGGTGCACACGCAGGTCGTTGGCCGGCGGATACGGGCCGTCGTAGCCGTGGTAGTCGCCGCCCATCGCCGCGTCGCCGGCGAACCAGTCGGTGTAGCTGTTCAGCCCCTGCCGCGCGCCGTCCAGGCCGGGCGGTTGCCGCTTGCCCTTGGCCACTACGCCGTCGCTGGCGCTGCCTTCGGCGATCTCGCGCAGGTCGGCCGGCAGGTCCACTGCCACCCAATGCACGAATTCGGTGCGCGGTTGTTCGACCGGGATCTGCACGTCGTCGCGGCCGACCATCTCGGCCACGGTCGGCACGTCCGGATCGACGCACAACAGCACGAAGGACTGGGTGCCGGCCGGCACCGCGTCCCAGGCCAGGTGGGGATTGCGGTTGCCGCCGAAGCCGTCGGCCTGGCCCATCGCGTAGGTCGCGGCGATGGGCTGACCCGGCTGGATGCTGTCACTGCGAAGACGCATGCGTGAATCTCCTTGGGGAATCAGGTTTCAGGGTAGCCAAGGCGCACCGCGACCGGCGTCAGCAACGCGAACGCGGCGGCCAGCGGCGTGGCGTAGGCGCGCCAGTGGCCGGCGGCCAGGCGCGGCGGGCCGACCGTGGCGATGGTCGGGAACGCCACGCCGAACGCCTGCTCCAGCGCCGCCGCCACGCCAGCCGGATCGTGCTCGGTCCCGTCCAGGCGCACCAGGTGGTGCGGATACAGGTCTTGCTCGTGCAGGTCGGCGACCTGCGCCAGCACCGCCGCCAGCCACTGCGCACCGGTCTCCGGCGAGGCCAGGCCCAGTGGTGCCGGGGCGCCATTGGCCAGCCAGTCCAGCAGCATGTCGCGCGGGTCGCGCAGCACGATCAGCAGCCGCCCTTCCGGCAGGTGCGGGCGCAGCGCGCGCAGCAGCGCGTTGTCCCACCACAGCAGCCAGTCGACGATGTTGCCGTCGCCGACACCGCGCGCCGGCAGTTGCGCGCGCCACTCGGCGACCAGCGCCGCGCCGTCCAGGGTGCCGCTGTCCAGTTCCTCGACGCTGCGGAAGCGCTGCAGGCCGTCGGTCGGCGGCTGCTGGCCGAAGCGGTCGCCGCGCAATACCGGACTGGCCGCGTCGATCACCGCGATCGCCCGCTCCACGCCGCTGCCCGGGGGGCCCCAGACGAACAGCGGGCGCGCCTGGTTCTGCGGATCGACCGCGCCCAGCGGCGGCCACTGCGCCGGGGCCTGGCCCAGCGGCGGCAGCGGCAGGCGGTGCGGCAGCTGCTCCTGCTGGAAGGCTACCCAGGTCGCGAGTGCGTCGTCCGGGCGCCCGGCCGCATCCTGCACCGCCGCCAGCCAGGGCCGCACCACGGTGCGGTCGCGTTCGGGCATGCGCTGCATCAGGCCGCGCACGTGGGCGATGGCGGCGTCGTGCTCGCCGCGCTCCAGCAGCGCCTCGACCAGGCGTTCCTCGCCGCTAAGCCGGCCCGGTTCCAGCGCCACGATGCGCTGCGCCACGGCTTCGCCCTGGTCGCGTTCGCCGGCCATGTCGTGCACCCGCAGCTGCGCTTCCAGCGCCGGCACGTGCGCCGGCATCGCCGCCTGCCAGCGCGCGATCAGCGCGCGCGCCTCGGGGCCGCCCACCGGCTCCAGCGCCAGCCGCGCCAGCCACAGGTCGTGGGCGTCGGTGGTGGTGGCCAGCGCCGCTTCCAGGGTGGCGCGGGCATCGTCGATCGTGCCCAGCCGCTGCCAGGCGATCAGCGCCGCGTGCAGGGTGCGGCGGTCGGCCGGGGCCACCGCCAGGGTGCGGCGCAGGTGGTCCAGCGCCTCGGCCGGGCGGTCGGCCTGCAGGGCGTATTCGCCGGCCAGCCGGCGCATGTTGGCGGTATCGCCGGACGGATCGGCCAGCACCGTCTCCAGCGCGGTGATGGCGTCGTCCAGGCGGCCCTGGCGGTAGGCCAACTGCGCGACCAGCGCCATCATCGCCGCGCCGGTGCCCGGGGTGAGCGCGGCGACGCGGCGGAACGCGGTCTCGGCGAAGGCGAAGTGCTGCTTGTCCAGGTAGGCGAAACCCAGCGCATAGAGCAGGCGCGGATCCTCCGGCAGGGCATTGCTGGCGCGCGCGAGCAGCGCCAGCGCGCGGTCGGCGTCGCCGCGGCGCAGCGCCAGCATGCCGTCCACGCCGAGCAGTTGCGGATGCTCCGGCTGCAGGCGCGCGGCGGTGCGGCTGAGCCGCTCCACTTCGTCCAGGTCGCCGCGGCCCAGCGCCAGGTGCGCGCGCATCACGTAGGCGAGGAATTCGTTGGGATCCAGCGCCGCGGTCTGCGCCAGCGCGTCCTCGGCCTGGGCCAGATCGTTGGCGCTGACCAGCATGCCGGCGTGCAGCAGGTGCAGGCTGGCGTCTTCCGGCGCCAGCGCGATCGCACGGCCGATGCTGTCGAGAGCGGCGGCGGTCTCGCCGTGCTGCTGCTGCGCCAGCGCCAGCCAGCGGAAGGCCTGCGGGTCGTCGGCGGCCTCGGCGGCCCAGGTCTGGGCGAGACGCAGCGCGTCGGCGGTGTCCTGGCGGCGCAGGGCGTCGAGAATGGGCTGGTGCATGTGGGTCCGGCGTTGGGGCAAACCCGCATTGTAGCGGGAGCGCCCGGCCGCCCTGCGCGGGCGCCTGCGTCCGCGCGGCGGGTACATCGGGCGCATCGGGCCTCGCTGGGAGCGGCCGTGTCGCCGACGCTGCCGGGGGACTGAGGCGACGCGCCTGCGAGGTTTGCCGAGCATGCCGGCCGCGTAGATGACCCGTGCGCCGGGCAGCGCTACGTGGCGGCGGCGGTGATGGTGCGGGAACGGCGGAAGGAGCATCGACGCGTGCCACACCCGGGAATCCCGGTGCGCCCACCTTGCTGACCGCCTGCCGCACGCCGGCGCGGGCGAGGTCGCCCGCCGGCCTGCGCGCAACGCCGCTTAGGCCTCCACCAACCCCTCGGTCAGCCGTTCGGCCACCCAGCGTTCGGCGAAGCCGTCGCCGCGCGCGTTCTCGATGAAGCCGCAATGCCCGCCCCAGCGGGCGATTTCCAGCCGGGCGAGGTCCGGCAGGCGCCAGCTGCGGAAGTCGTCCAGGGGAATCACTGGGTCGTCCTCGGCCATCAGGATGTCGGCCGGCACGCGCAGGCCGAGCAGGCGCTCGCCGGCAATGCAGTAGCTGTCGAAATAGGCGTCCAGGCTGGCGAAGCCGGCATGGCGCTCGGCCAGCCAGGCCATCAGCCCGCGCATGTCCAGCGCCAGGGTGGCGTCGTCGTAGCCGTGGCGGTCGGGGAACAGTTCGCGCTTGCGCAGCAGCGACTCGCGCCACTTGCGGCGGAAATACCAGTCGTAGAACTGCGGGCCGTTCTCGATCCGCTGCATGGTGGTGGCCGGGTCCAGCAACGGGCACACCGCGGCCACGTGCTGCAGGGGCAGTCCCGCCGCCGGCGCGCGCAGCGCCAGGCGCAGGGCGAAGTTGCCGCCCAGCGAGTAGCCGGCGGCGAGCAGGGTGGGCGCCGGGAAGCGCTGCCACAGGTCGCAGGCGGCGTTGACCACTTCGTCCAGGCGCTCGGAGTGGAACAGGTCCACGTTGAGGTGGTGGGTGCCGCCGTGGTCGCGGAAGTTGAGCCGGAACACCTGGTAGCCCAGCGCCAGCATCTTGGCCGCGGTCAGGCGCATGTAGCTGGAGTCGGCGCTGCCTTCCCAGCCGTGCAGCAGCAGCACGGTGCCGCGCGGCGCTTCGCCGGCCGGCACGCTGAGCCAGCCCTGCAGGCGCACGCCATCGCCGCCGTCGAGGATGTGCGAGGTGGTGGTGGCGCCGCTGGCGGCGAGCAACTGTTCGCCACGGCGCACGCGCAGCAGGCTGGAACCCAGTACCGATTGGACGTGCGGGTTGCGCAGCCAGCGAGGGGGGGAGTAATCGGTCGCGTTCATGGGCAGCGAGCTTGCGCCTGTCGACTGGAGTAATCGGTCAAGCGCGGCGTCGACAGTGTCCCGGTGTTCAGGGTTGTGCCATCGCCGTGACGATGCGCGCACGCGAGATCTCGGCGATGCGGCGGCGCCCTTCCACGTCCTGCAGCCGGATCGGCTCCAGGAAATGCACCTCGGCCACCCGCCCCGGCTCGCCGAGCAGACGCAGGAAGTTGGCGAAGAAACTCTCGTGCGGGCCGAACGCGACGATCTGCTGCGCCGAGCCGCCGGCACCGTAGCGCAGCGCCACCGGCTGCACCGCCACCTCGGCCTCGACCGCGGCCTGGAAGATGCGCGCGTGGAACGGCCCCACGTCCTGGCCGCTGCGGGTGCGCCCTTCCGGGAACACGCCGACCGAGCACCCGGAGCGCAGCCGCTCCAGCATCGCCTGCAACACCCCGCCCAGCGACTCGGTGCTGCCGCGCTGGTGGAAGATGGTCTGCCCGCGCGCGGCCAGCCAGCCGACCAGTGGCCAGCCGGCGATCTCGCGCTTGGCGACGAAGCCCATCATGCGCTGGCTGTGCAGCATCACGATGTCGATCCAGCTGACATGGTTGGCGACGAACAGCACCGGATTGGGCAGCGGCGCGCCGATGCGGCGCACGCGCAGGCCGAAGATGCGCAGCAGCCAGGTCGACCACCAGCAGACCATGCGGTCGCCGAAGGATTCGGTGCCGGCGCGGCCGGGCGACAGCGCCATGCACACCAGCAGGAACGGCAGCGACAACAGCACGTGCAACGCCAGCAGCGGCACGCGGTAGCCGTAACGAACCCAGCGCAGCGCCCCACCGTATTGGCGCATGGCGGGTGGGGAGAACTCGCTCATTCGAACAAGGGTACCGGAAGCGGGGGCCTAGCGGACAATTGTGTCACCCCGAAGACGCGCCCGCAGACACGTCGCCCGTGACCGCCGAGGCAGGGTTCAGCCCGGGACCGGGCTCAGCCGCGGTCGACCACCGCCAGGGTCAGCCGCGACACGCACACCGGCTTGCCGGCCGCGTCCTCGATGTGGATCTCCCACACCTGCGTGGTCCGGCCCACGTGCAGCGGCCGCGCGGTGCCGGTGACCGTGCCGCTGCGCGCGGCGCGCAGGTGGTTGGCGTTGATTTCCAGACCCACGCAGATCCGCCCCGGCTCCACGCACAGGTTGCCGGCAGTGCTGCCCAGGGTCTCGGCCAGCACCACCGATGCGCCGCCGTGCAGCAGCCCGTACGGCTGCCGCGTGCGCGCGTCCACCGGCATCGTCGCCCGCAGCCAATCCGGCCCAGCCTCGGTGAAGACGATGCCCAGGTGCGCGATCAGGGTGTCGCGGCAATCGGCGTTGAGGACGGCGAGATCGGCAGGTTCGCGAAAGGGCATTGGGGGGCCGGGATTGGGGAGTCGGGATTGGGGATTGGCGACAGCGGCATCCCCTGCGCGGACATTATCGCGCCTGCACGGGGCATCAAGTCGCAGGGATCTGCTTTTACGAATCCCCAATCCCCAATCCCAAATCCCCGCCCCTCAGAGAATCGGTACCAAGCCCGAGCCGAACGCGGTCAACATCCGCACCAGCAGCCACTTCGGGCCGACGTTGACCTCGGGGAAGTCGCCCACTGCGTTGTAGCAGCGGTGGAAGCCCGGGTCGCGCCGGGTCAGCGGCGCCGGGCAGTCGGGGCCGGGCTGGAATTCGTAGTCGGTGGCGTAGCGCCAGGGCCAGAAATCCAGCACCGGCAGCGCCTCGGAGACCTTGCCCATGCTGTAGTTCAGGCCCGACAGCACCGGCGGCTTGACCCGCGGTGCCACCACCCAGGAGTTCTCCGGCTCGATGTCGCGGCCGATGCTGGCCGCCAGCGCCTGCGCGAACGCCGGATCGTCGACGATCACCGCGCCCTCGGTGTTGTAGGTCTCGCTGCGCGGGTCGAAGTTGTGGGTGCCGATCACGCCGACGCGGCGGTCCACCACCAGCGACTTGGCGTGCAGGCCCATGCGCGCGCCCTCGCGGGTCACCGGCAGCGGCCGGTTGGCGATGCGCCGGCTCAGGTACGACGGACGGGTCTCGGTGCGCAGCACGCGGCGCGCGACCTGGCTGCCGTCGCCGCGGCTGCCGGACGGCCCGCCACTGCCGCTGCCCAGCAGCGAACTGCGTCCGGCGGCGCTGCCGCCCAGTAGCGTGTTGCGCCCGCTGCCGGTATCGCCGCCGCCGTGCTCGCCTGCGTTTTCGCCGCTGGCCGACGCGGCCGGCACCTCGCCCTGCAACGGCGCCGGCAGCAGGTTGGCGTAGTCCACCGGCGCATCCAGCGGGAACGGCTTGTACTCGTAGATGTCGAAGCCCAGTTCGCGCAGGTTGCGGCGCTTGTACTTGTAGGACAGTGCATACACCACCGGGTTGTCGGTGGCGGCCAGGCTGTTGGTGGCCACCACCACGCGCGGTGGCGGGGTGCGCTTGCGCAGGTCGCGGAAGATCTCCTGCGCGGGGTCCGACAGCACCAGGTACGGCGTCTGCAGGATGATCTCCTGGCGTGCGTCGGCGATCAGCCGGTCGAGCTTGGGCGCGGTGGAGATGGCCTTGGGGCCGTGTTCGCGGCGGTGCTTCTGCGGCAGGTCGGCGACGTAGTCCACATGCTTCACCGGCAACGCCGGCAGCACGAAGGCGTTCTCCACGAAGGCCGGATCGGACGCCTCCTCGCTGACCCGCTGCACCCGCTCCGGGCGCAGGAACTGCGCCGGCGGCATCGCCGGCACGCCCTGGCGCAGCAGCAGCTTGCCGACGTCGTTGAGCCGCGCCACCGGCACGCTGCGCCGGGCCGCCCAGTAGGCGTCGAAGTTGGCGGCCATCGACCGCGCCACCGGGCCGGCGACCAGCACGTCGCGGTCGCGGAAGTTGTACTCGGCGTCCCAGTCGAAATAGTCGTCCTGGTAGTTGCGCCCGCCGACCACGCCGATCGCATCGTCGATCACCAGCAGCTTGTTGTGCATGCGCTGGTTGAAGCGGCGGAAGCAGCACAGCACGCTGGCGGCGTAGTGGAAGTAGTTGGGCTTGGCCAGGCCGAAGGTGGGGTTGTAGATGCGCAGCGAGAAGTTCTCGTGCGCGCCGGCCAGCGCGCCGAGGATCTGCAGGTCGGAGATCGCCGAGAGCTGGTCGATCAGCACCCGCACCTGCACGCCGCGCCGCGCCGCGGCCAGCAGTTCGTCCATCACCAGCCGCGCGCTGTCGTCCTTGTCGAAGATGTAGGTCTGCAGGTCGATGCTGCGGCTGGCGCTGCGGATCAGGTTGACCCGCGCCACCAGCGCCTCTTCGCCGTGGTCGAGGATGGTGGCGTAGTGCCGCGGCGCGCCGGCGCCGGACTGGGCGAAGGCCTTGCCGGCCAGCCCGCGCAGCGGCGAGGCCAGCGCGCAGTGGTCCCCGCGCGTGCAGTCGACCTGGCGGTCGCGCGCGGCCTCGGCGATCGCCACGGCGCGGCCGTGCTGCGCCTGCGACAGGCTCGCGCAGCCGCTGCCGAGCAGCAGCGCCACCACCACCAGCACCCGCATCAATTTTGATATCACCGAGTGGCCGCCTCGGTCAGGCGTGCGCGCAGCACGAAGGTGACCCGGTCGCTCAAGGCCAGATCCCACTTGTCCATTCCGTAACGTCCACGCAATACCGTACCGCGGCTGATGACGTCGCAATCATAGCCTGCGCGGGTGCATGCGGCCGGCATGACGGTCAGCGTCTCGGCGTGGCTGATCCCGCGGATGCTCAGGATGCCGGGGATCGGCCCGCCCTTGCCCAGCACCTGCGGCGAGAACGGCTGCGAGTCGAAGGACACGGTGGGGTAGCGCGGCGCGTCGAAGAAATCCTCGCCGCGCATCCAGCCGGTGTAGCGCGGCTTGCCGGGGATTTCCACGTAGGCGGTGAACAGGCGCAGGTGCACCTGGTGGCGGCCATCGGGCAGCACGTGCACGGTGCCCTCGTAGCGCGGGAAGAAGCCTTCGATGCGCTGGCCGAAGCGGGTGCGGATCTCGAACCCGAAGCGCGACTGCGCCGGGTCCAGGGCGTATTCGCCGGGCGCCAGCAAGGCCGGCGTGACCTGCGCGTGGCCGACGGCGCACCACAGACACAACGGCAGCAGCGCGGCGCACAGCGCCGGCCGCAGGAACCTGCGCAGCGGGCTCAGGGCCACCAGAACGCGGTCAAGCGCGCCACGCCCGGCTCGATTGCCGCGTCGTGCGGGACCCCGAGCACGGCGACGCTGGCGGTGGGCATGCCGCGGTAGTCGCCGGACTGGCCACTGTGCATCAGCGCCGCCAGCCGCTCCAGGCCCGGGTTGTGGCCGACCAGCAACAGCCGCTCGACATCGCGATGGCCGTCCAGCAGATCGGCCAGGGTGCCCGAGGTCGCCTCGTAGATGCGCGGCTCCAGGCGCTGCTCGACGTAGCCGGTCAGCTCCAGCACCGCCTCCAGGGTTTCGCGCGCGCGCCGCGCCGGCGAACACAGCACCCGGTCCGGTACCAGCCGCTGCTCCAGCAGCCAGCGCCCGGCGGCTTCGGCCTCGGCCAGGCCGTGCGGCGACAGCGGCCGGTCGAAATCGGCCTGGCCGGTGTCGGCCGGTTCGGCGTGGGCATGGCGCAGCAGAATCACTTCTCGCAAAACGATGGTCATCGGTCAGGCCTTCTTGAGCCACTTGAGCAACGGTTCCCAGTCCTGCTGGTGGTCGCGGACCTGGACGGAGTGGTAATCGAACAGGCTGCGGCCCAGCCCCACCAGCACCACGTAGGCCTGGCTGTCGCGCAGTTGCGCCACCACCGGGTAGGGCCATTCGGCGAGCATCTGCAGCGCCTGCTGGGTGGCATTGGTCCAGGGTTTGCTGCGGTTGAGCACCAGCCCGACCGGCAGCTTGCGCTGGTGCACCCGCGGCACCTTGGCCAGGGTGTTGAGGAAGCCGACGGTGGCCTCGATGTCCAGCGCCGAGGGCATCACCGGCACCACCACCGCGTCGGCCTCGTCGAGGAAGTGGGTCAGGTCCTCGGCCATGGCGCCGGCGGCGGCGTCGACGATCACCCGCTGCGCGTCGTCGGGCAGCGCCGCGCGCCAGCTGCGCTTGCGGCTGGCGTCGATCGGCAGCACCGCGCTGTCCAGGCCGGCACGGCGTTCGGCCCAGCGGGTCGAGGAGCCCTGCGGATCGGCATCGGCCAGCACCGTGCGCTTGCCTGCCAGCGCGTAGGACGCCGCCAGGTGCGTGGCGACCGTGGTCTTGCCCACGCCGCCCTTGGAGCCGGCCACCAGGATCGTCTTCATGCACGCCTCGCTTCCGGGGGAAGAAGCCGGAGCGTACACCGGCCCTACGTCAGCCGGTAGTCAACGCGCAGCACGCCGCCAGCCGCCGGGCTTGCTATCGTGGCGGCCCCCTTCGCCTTCCGATGCCATGAGCGAGCTGCAGGACCTGGTCGCGCTGATCCGCGCCAACACACCCCTGATCGTGATCGAGACGCAGGAGGAGGCGCGCATCGTCGACCTGTTCCGGCAGGCCTTGATGCAGGTCTGGCGCGCCCTGCACCGCTGGTCGATCACCGAGGGCCTGCGCCGCATCGACCTGGACCGCGAGGACCCGCCGAGCGGGCCGCCGGACGCCAGCGCGGTGCTGCAGGCGATCAAGCAGGCCGATCAGCGCGGCATCTACCTGCTGCTCGACGTCACCCCGTACCTGGGCTACGCCAGCCACCAGCGCCTGCTGCGCGACATCGTCGAGCGCCGCCACTGCCAGCCGCACGTGCTGGTGCTGATCGGCACGCGGATCGAGCTGCCGGCCGAGCTGGAGGCGCTGGCGACCCGCTTCAATCCGCGCCTGCCCGATGCCAACGCGCTGCTGAAGATGGTGCAGGAGGAGGCGCTGGGCTATGCGCGCGAGTTCGGCGGACGCCGGGTCGAGGTCGACGGCGAGGCGGTCAAGCAGATCCTGCGCAATCTGCGCGGGCTCAGCCTGATCGACGCGCGGCGCATCGCCCGGCAACTGATCTACGCCGACGGCGCGCTCACCGCATCCGATCTGCCGCAACTGGCCAAGCTCAAGTTCGAACTGCTCAACCGCAGCGGCCACCTGCAGTACGACAACGATGCCACGCGCTTCGAGGACGTGGCCGGTGCGCGCCGGCTCAAGCAATGGATCGCACAGCGCCGCGCGGTGTTCGCCGGCACCGCGCCGCCGGGGCTGGACCCGCCCAAGGGCGTGCTGCTGCTCGGCGTGCAGGGCTGCGGCAAGTCGATGCTGGCCAAGGCCACCGCGGCGGGGTTCGGCGTGCCGCTGCTGCGCCTGGACATGGGCGCGCTGTACGCCAAGTACCACGGCGAGACCGAGAAGAACCTGCGCGACGCGCTGGCCGCGGTCGAGCAACTGGCGCCGTGCGTGCTGTGGATGGACGAGATCGAGAAAGGCCTGGCCAGCGGCGGCGAGGACGGCGGCGTATCGCGGCGCGTGCTCGGCACGCTGCTGACCTGGATGGCCGAACGCGGCAGCGCCGACGGCAGCGCCGCGGTGTTCATCGTCGCCACCGCCAACCAGGTGCACGAGCTGCCGGCGGAACTGCTGCGCAAGGGCCGCTTCGACGAGATCTTCTTCGTCGACCTGCCCGACCCGCAGACGCGCGTGGAGCTGTTGCGCCTGCACCTGACGCGTCGGCAGCTGCATGCGGACGCGTTCGCGCTGCCGGCCTTGGCTGCCGCCGCCGACGGCTTCTCCGGTGCCGAGATCGAGCAGGCGATCGTCTCCGGACTGTATGCCGCGCACGCCGAACAGCGGCCGCTGGACACCGAGCTGCTGATGCAGGAGATCCGCACTACCCGACCGCTGTCGGTGCTGATGGCCGAACAGGTGCAGGCGCTGCGCAGCTGGGCCAGCGGGCGGACGGTGCCGGCGGATTAGCGGCGGGCGGTTGCTGAGATCAGGGGATGCCGCTGTGCGAGGCTGCGCCCGACCCTCACCCCAACCCCTCTCCCGGGGGGAGAGGGGCTTACGCTTCTCCTTCTCCCGTCGGGACCACGGCCCCCTTTTTGGGGGAAGGTGCCCCGAAGGGGCGGATGAGGGTACGACGCGCACGCCATCCCACACCCGCCAATCCAGGCACCGCCCACGGCGCAGGCTCAACGCAACGCCCCCAACAACCACGCCCACGCCGGCAAGGTGACCAGCGACAGCAGAATCCCGTAGCCGACCAGGGCCGCGGCCAGGCGCGGGGCCAGGCGATGCGAGATCGCCAGCAGCGCGGCAGTGATCATGGTCGGCATCGCCGATTCCAGTACGTTGGCCTGCAGCGCCTGCCCGCGCAGGCCCAGCACCCACGACAACGGCCAGGCCAGGGCCGGCAGCGCCAGCAGCTTCAGCACCAGGCCGGCGGCCAACGGCGCCAATTCTTCGCGCGGCAAGCGCAACTGGATCGAGAATCCCACCGCCAGCATCACCAGCGGCAGCATCGCATCGGCCAGGTGCTGCAGGCCGGAGGCGATCCACGCCGGCGGCTGCGCCGGCATCAGGGTCAGCGCGAACAGCAGCGCCCACAGCGGCGGGAACCGCGCCATGCGCAACAGCGTCTGCCGCGGCGATGGCGGCGCCTCGCCGCTGTAGCGCGCCAGCACGTACAGGCCGAAGCTGGACAGCAGCACGAAGGTGCCGAACTGGTCGTAGACCACCGCATACGGCAAGGCCGCCTCGCCGAGCAGCGCGCGCACCATCGGGTAGCCGATGAAGCTGGAATTGCCCAGCGCCACGCACAGCAGCAGCACCGCCTGCTGATCCCGGCGCAGCCGCAACGGCCGGCGCAAGCCCAGCATCGCCAGCGCGCTCACGCCGGTCAGCAGCCACGGCGTCAGCATCAATCCGAGCAGTTCCAGATTGAACTGCAGGCGCGGCACGTAGATCAGCACCGAGGCCGGCAGGCACAGGTACAGCACCACCCCGTTGAGCACCTCGGTGGTGTTGGCCGGCAGGACGCGCTGACGCGCGAACAGCTTGCCGAGCGCCAGCATGACCAACATCAGGGCGAACGCATCGAAAGCCATCGGCACAGCACGAAATCAGCGGGTACGCGGCATCATCGCATGGCATGTGCACGCAGGCCGTCGAGGCGTCGGCGACCGAAGCCGCACCTGGCCTGCGCCCAGCACGCGCCGGCGCTCCGCGCAGGCACGACGACACGGTGCGCTGTGCGACCGACCACACCCGGACCCTCGATTGCGCCGGCCGCTTGCGCAGGCCGCGTCGTGCTTCCTGGACCCGCGTGCCTCAGGGCCAGGCCGGCGGCGCGGCCTTCCAGGCGGCCTGCACTTCGGCCAGGGTCGCGCGCTCGTCGTCGCGCCAGGCCGGCAGCAACGCCGCGAAATCGGCGGTGGCGCCCCACTTGTCCGGCCAGGTGCGTGCCGCCGCGGCGTACCACTTCACGGCCTCGTCCTTGCGCTGCAGGCGCCACAACGCCAGCGCCAGGGTCGGCGGCAGCCAGTCCGGCGCCGCCGGGCGGCCGTTGACCAGTCCGCTCCACTGCGCCAGCGCGCGCGCCGGATCACCTGCGCGCAGCAGGTCCCAGCCGTAGTTCCACTGCACCTGGCGCCGCTGCACGCCGGCGGGCAGCCCGTGCAACGCGGCCTGGTACAGCTGTTCGCCCAGTTCCTGGCGGCCGCCGGCCATAGCGATGCCGGCCAGCTGGGCGCGCGCCTCGTTGGCGTTGGGATCGCGCTGCACGGTACTGGCCAGACGGTCCACCAGGGCCTCGCCGCTGCCGGCGATGGCGGTGACCGGACGGGTGGTGCCGCGGTCTTCGTCGAAGTAGAACTCTTTCGGTGCCGGCAATGCCTGCGCCCGCACGCTGGCCGCGGTGGCCAGGCCGATGCAGGCCAGCATCGCGGCCACTGCGTATGTGTATGCCTTCACTGCTGCAATCCCCTGGAGTGATCCCCTCACCCGGGTCCCATCCTACCCCGCCACGGCCGGCGTGGACGAGAACGGGTGCAAAAATCGCCGCTGATACAATCGGGGCGATCGCGCGCGGCAGGCGCTGCGCGCCCGCCAGCCTTCCATTTCCGGGCAAGCCATGAACCGCATCGCCGATCCGCGTCCGTCGTCCTCCCTCGCCGCAGCGGCCGCCGACGGCGTGGACACCCGCTATACGCTGGAAGACAAGTACACCCGCACCGATGGCCGCATCTATCTGTCCGGGGTGCAGGCGCTGGTGCGGCTGCCATTGATGCAGCAACTGCGCGACCGCGCCGCCGGGCTGAACACCGGTGGCTTCGTCAGCGGTTACCGCGGCAGCCCGCTGGGCGGTTTCGACCTGGAACTGTGGCGCGCGCGCAAGCATCTGGACGCGGCCAACGTGGTGTTCAAGCCCGGACTCAACGAGGACCTGGGCGCGACCATGGTCTGGGGCACGCAGCAGACCAACCTGTTCCCCGGCGCGCGCGTGGATGGCGTGTATGCCATGTGGTACGGCAAGGGCCCGGGCGTGGACCGCTGCGGCGACGTGTTCAAGCACGGCAATGCCGCCGGCACCTCGCGCCATGGCGGCGTGCTGGCGCTGGCCGCCGACGACCACGCCTGCCGCAGCTCGACCCTGCCGCACGGCTCGGAGGACGAGTTCGTCAGCGCGATGATGCCGGTGCTCAATCCGGCCGGGGTGCAGGACATCCTCGACATGGGCCTGCTCGGCTGGGCGATGAGCCGCTACACGGGGCGCTGGATCGGCTTCAAGACCATCGCCGAGACCGTGGAATCCTCGGCCTCGGTGCAGGTGGATCCGTTCGCGCGGCAGATCGTGCTGCCGGAGGATTTCGAGCTGCCGCCGGGCGGCCTCAACATCCGCTGGCCGGATCCGCCGCTGGACCAGGAAATGCGCCTGCATCGCTACGCGGTGCGCGCGGCGCAGGCCTTCGCCCGCGCCAACGGCATCGACCGCACGGTGATGGATGCGCCGCAGGCGCGGCTGGGCATCGTCACCACCGGCAAGAGCTACCTGGACGTGCTGCAGGCGCTGGAATACCTGGGCCTGGACGCGGACGCCTGCGCGCGCATCGGCATCCGCGTGTACAAGGTCGGCATGACCTGGCCGCTGGAGCCGCTGGGCATCGCCGCGTTCGCGCGCGGGCTGCAGGACATCGTCGTGGTGGAGGAGAAGAAAGCCTTCATCGAGCGGCAGATGAAGGAGCAGTTCTACAACTGGCCGGCCAGCGCCGGCCCGCGCCCGAGCATCGTCGGCAAGTACGACGAGGCCGGCGAATGGATCCTGCCGTCCACCGGCGAACTGACCCCGGCCACCATCGCCGGGGTGATCGGCCGGCGCATCCTGCGCCTGCCGCAGTCGGCCGCGGTGAACACCGACTCGATCGAACAGCGGCTGCGCTGGATGGAGGCCAAGGAAGCCGAGATGGCGCTGCCGCGCGCCAACTTCCCGCGCGTGCCGCACTACTGCTCCGGCTGCCCGCACAACACCTCCACGGTGGTGCCGCAAGGCTCGCGCGCGCTCGGCGGCATCGGCTGCCACTACATGGTGACGTGGATGGACCGCGCCACCGACACCTTCACCCACATGGGCGGCGAAGGCGTCACCTGGGCCGGGCAGGCACCGTTCACCGACACCCCGCACGTGTTCCAGAACCTGGGCGACGGCACCTATTTCCACAGCGGCTCGCTGGCGATCCGCCAGTCGATCGCCGCCGGCGTCAACATCACCTACAAGATCCTCTACAACGACGCGGTGGCGATGACCGGCGGGCAGCCGGTGGACGGCACCCTCAGCGTGCCCGACATCGCCCGGCAGATGCGCGCCGAGGGCGTGCACACCATCGCCCTGGTCAGCGACGACATCGGCAAGTGGACGCGACGCCGCGAGCTGTTCCCCAGCGAGGTGGACTTCCACGACCGCAGCGAGCTGGACGCGGTGCAGCGGCGGCTGCGCGAGGTCAAGGGCACCAGCGTGCTGATCTACGACCAGACCTGCGCCACCGAGAAGCGGCGCCGGCGCAAGCGCGGCAAGCTGCCCGATCCGCCCAAGCGCGTGCTGGTCAACTCGCTGGTCTGCGAAGGCTGCGGCGACTGCGGCGAGAAGAGCTTCTGCGTGTCGGTGCTGCCGAAGGAGACCGAATACGGGCGCAAGCGCCAGATCGACCAGTCCAGCTGCAACAAGGACTACTCCTGCGTGTCCGGGTTCTGCCCCAGCTTCGTCACCGTGCACGGCGGGCAGCCGCGCAAGGGCCGCAAGGCCGACGCTGCGGCGCTGCTGGAGCAATTGCCGACACCAAGCTTCCGCAGCGACCTGAGCCAGCCCTGGAACATCCTCATCACCGGCGTCGGCGGCACCGGCGTGGTCACCATCGGCGCGCTGCTGGGCATGGCCGGGCACCTGGAGGGCAAGGGTGCCAGCGTGCTCGACCAGACCGGCCTGGCACAGAAGGGCGGCGCGGTCACCACGCATATCCGCATTGCGCGCCAGCCCGAAGACCTGCACGCGGTGCGCATCGCCGCCGGCGAGGCCGACCTGGTGCTGGGGTGCGACATGGTGGTGGTCAACGACTACTGGGCGCTGTCCAAGGTGCGCGGCGATCGCTCGCAGGTGGTGCTGAACAGCTACGAGGCGATGCCGGGCACCTTCACCACGCACCCGGACATGCAGTTCCCGGCCGCCGAGATCATTGCCGGCGTGCGCCTGGCGCTGGGCGGGCGCGATCCGCTGTTGCTCGACGCCACGCAGCTGGCCACCGCGCTGCTCGGCGACGCCATTGCCAGCAACCTGTTCATGCTCGGCTACGCCTGGCAGCAGGGCCTTGTGCCCTTGTCGCACGCGGCGCTGATGCGCGCGATCGAACTCAACGGCGCGGCGGTGGCGATGAACCAGCAGGCCTTCGCCTGGGGCCGCCTGGCGGCGCTGGACCTGCCGGCGGTGCGACGCGCGGCGGGTCTCGCCGATCCGGCCGCGGACGAACGCGAACGCCAGGCGCCGGGGCTGCAGCAGCTGCCACCCGGCGAGTGGGAAGGCCACGAGGCCGGCGCCAGCGCCGCGCCGCGCAATCCCGCCAATCCGCGTCCGGCGCGCGAGCTGCCGGCCGCCGCCGACAGCGGCGAGGCCGGCCACGCGCCGCTGGACGACAGCCGCCTGTCGCGCTCGCTGCACGAGTTGGTCGCGCGCCGCCACGCCTTCCTGGTCGACTACGAGGACGCCACCTACGCCGCGCGCTACACCGCGCTGGTGGAGCGCGTGCGCGCTGCCGAGCAGCGCGTGGCGCCGACCTCGACCGCGCTGACCGAAGCGGTGGCGCGCTACGCGTTCAAGCTGATGGCCTACAAGGACGAGTACGAGGTGGCGCGGCTGTACACCAGCGGCGCGTTCGCGCAGCAGTTGCAGGCGCAGTTCGAGGGCGACTACCGCGTGCGCTTCCACCTGGCGCCGCCGCTGCTGGCGAAGAAGGACGCGCAAGGCCGGCTGCGCAAGCGCGAATACGGCCCGTGGATGTTCACCGCGTTCAAGTGGCTGGCCAAGCTGCGCCGCCTGCGCGGTGGCGCCCTCGACGTGTTCGGCTACAGCGCCGAGCGGCGCGGCGAACGGCAGTTGATCGCCGACTACCTCGCCACCGTGGACGAACTGCTGCAGCGGCTGCAGGCGGACAACCTGGCGCTGGCGGTGCAGATCGCCAGCATTCCGGAGCACATCCGCGGCTACGGCCACGTCAAGGAAGCGCACCTGCACGAGGCCAAGCAACAGGAAGCGCGGCTGCTGGCGACCTGGCGCAATCCGAAGGCGCTGCATATCGTGCAGGCGGCCTGAGCGGGAGACGAACGCCTGCCGCCGTGCAGCGGCGGCGCAGTGGCGGCATCGGGGGCGTCTGACCGAACGCGGCGCGGCTGGCGCTGCGCCTGCAGCCTTCCCGCGTTCCCTGGCGTCCATGCATCTGCCGCAGAAGCGGCTGCAGCCGCGACCCGACTCCAGCCGCACGCAGGACAGCAGCATCGCCCAGGGCGCCCAGCCTTGGGCATCATCCGCACGTTGCGTGGATCGCCAGCGATCCACGGCCGCATCACCCTCGAAGGAACATCGCGTGAAGCGTTTGCTCAAACTCGCATGCGTGGCGCTGGTGGGCGCCATCCTGCTGTTCTACCTGCTGGCGGAGCACGCCGGCCCCTGGATCATGCCGCGGTTCATCACGATCCGTGTCGTGGCGGGACCCGATCGGCCACTCTCGGGCGCTAGGATCCGCGTCCAGCAGGACGTGTGGTCGATTCCGTGTCTGAGCTACATGGGGATCTCCGGCGCGAGTTGCGCGTCGGGCAAATGGACGGTCTTCCATGGCCGCCTGGATCGCAACGGCGAAGCGCGGGTGTTGGTCTTTAAGGCAGCCGGGCTGCGGGCGGATTCGTATATCGCCTGCATCAATGGGAACCAGTACGAGGGCTACTTCGCCTACACAGAGTGGCCAGAGCAACAGGACGTGCAGCGTCTCACCCTGGACTACAAGCGCCTGGAGCAACAACGAACAGGTTGCATGAACGGCTATGGAGAAGAACGGCTGGCGGCGCCGGCCTGGTGGGATGCCGCCTTGAAGGAAGACGCGGAGGCGGAGGCGGAGGCGGAGGCGGAGGAGGACGATTCGTCGCAATCGACGTCTCAACAACCTCCGGATAGCTCACCGACATCGGACGGACCGTAGGAACCAGGCTGCAGGAGCGGCTTCAGCCGCGACCTGCCATGTCACCAGGTGGCGATGCAGCCTATGCCCAACGGTTTGCAGCGCACTACTACCATGCAGATGGATCCCGGTCGATCGCGATGCTGCCGATGACGGAAGGGTCTGCGCGTCGGGATTGAAGTCCCTCCCACACGGTCGCTTGCGTACACTTCGCATACGACACAGCGGCCCTGGGCGAGCGGCCGCTGTGTCGTATCAGGATGCGATTCGATCGAGTGCCAGGTGGCAACTCGACCGAGTGCCATTCAACGCAACGAACGTCGAATCAGACCCGCGGATCAGGCGGGTTGCCGCGGCCCGGGCGATCGTAGCGATCCGAATCGAAGGCCTCGCGTACGGCCGCCTTGGCCTGTGCCCAGCTCAGCCGCGAGCGATCCTTGGCGCGCTCCCAGCCGCTTTCCAGGTCCGTGTCCAGGCGGTCGTCCCAGACCCGGTCGCGGTAGCGGCTGCGCGCCTGCACGCCGTAGCGGTAGGCCGGGCGGTAGTCGTCGTAGCTGCTGTCGGTCTCGCGGTAGTCCACGGTGTCGAAGCGATCGGCGTAGTAGCGGTCGCTGTCCTCGTAGGTGCGGTAAGTGGCGTCGGCACGCTCCCAGGAATCGCGCGCGGCCAGCCGCGCCTCGTCCCACTCCAGGCGCGAGTCGCCGCGGCGCGTGCCCCAGTCGTGAGACAGTTCGCGCTCGTGTTCGTCCCAGGTGCGCGAGGGATACTGCTCGCGCGCCTGCAGGCCGAGCCCATAGGCCGCGGCGTAGTCGCGGTCGTAGTCGTAATCGGCCTTGGCGTAGTCGCGGTTGCGGTATTCCTCGCGCCAATAGGCGTCCTCGCCGGTGGGATCGATGCGCTCGGCCACGCCCTTGCCCGCGGCTGCGCCGGCGACCACGCCCACCGCCGCGCCGATCAAGGTGCCGAGCGGCCCGAACACGGTGCCGGCCAGCGCGCCCGCGGCCACGCCGCCAGCGGTGCCGCCGATGCCGACCCCGACCGGATGCGAACCCGGGGTGCCGGAAATCGGATCGCGATTGAGATCGCGGGCTTTGTCGTTGTTGTCCATGGGTATGCTCCGTGGCGAAGGAAGGAAGCACCGGCTGCAGGCCCGTTCGGCGGCGGCGGGTGTCGGCGCACAGTCGCAAGCGCGCGGTGAATCCGCCGTGGCACGGCGGTGAACCCGTGATGAGGGAGAGAGTGCGGCTTCGTCACCTGGACACAACGCCTACTGCGTCGCCCACCATGCAGCGCAGGCATGCAACCGGCCAAGACAGTGCTGCATCAAGCACGTCGGCGTATTCGGTACGACCACGCACTCCGCGTCGCTGACGCATGCACAGTCACGACATGGCTGACACAGTCAGATTGGGCGCCCACGGCGTATCCGCCTGCGCGATCGCGCTCCCGCACGGCGCCAAGGCATCGCCGGGTGGCACTGCTGCCTCAGCCGCGCCGCCAGACCAGGCAGCGGTTGTTGGCCGGCATCGCCACGTCTTCCTGCAGCGCCAGTCCCTGCGCCTGCGCCAGCGCGTCCACCGCCTCGGCATCGCGGATGCCGCTGGCCGGGTCGCGCGCCTTCAGCCACGCATCGAAGTCGCGATTGCTGTCGCTGGTGAAGGCGCCGCCGTAGTTGAAGGGGCCGTAGACCACCAGCATGCCGTCGGCGCTGTTTGCCAGCAGTTGGCCGACGCCGGCGAAGAACGCCTGCACAGCGTCCCAGCCCATGATGTGCAAGGTGTTGGAAGTGAACACCGCATCGTAGCCGGTGCGCGGCCACGGCCCCTCGCGCACGTCCAGGGCCAGCGCCGGCGGCGTGTTCGACAGCGCCGCCACCTCCAGCCACTGCGCGATGCCGGGCAGGTGCTCGGCGCGCTCGCTGCATTGCCAGGTCAGCTGCGGCAGCGCCGCGGCGAAATGCACCGCGTGCTGGCCGGTGCCGCTACCGATCTCCAGCACCTGGCGACGATCGGCGAACTGCCGCTGCAGCACCTGCAGGATCGGATCGCGGTTGCGGTCGCAGGACGGGGCGTAGGGTCGATCGCTCATCGTGGCGTGCACCTGTATGTGCCATTGCGCGCCACGACGGCACGCACCAGTGCGAATGGCAGCGGCTGACAGCTCATCCGCGCGAGCGCACGAAGATGCGCTTGCCGCCGCCCTCGTTGCCGCGCTCCTCCAGTTCGAAGTGCGACGACAGCCGGCGCAGCAGGTCGCTGAGCTTCTTGTGCCCGTACAGGCGCGGATCGAAATCCGGCCGCACCTTGTTCAGATAGCTGCCGACGCTGCCCAGCCCGGCCCAGCCCTGGTCGTCGGAGGCTTCCTCGATGGCCTGGCGCAGCAGGGTCAGCGGCGCCTGCTTGGTCTCGGTGGCGGCGGGCACGGGCTCGGGCTTGGCCGGCGTCGCGTGGCGGCTTCTTGCGGCCCTTGGCCGCCGGCTTGGCAGCCGCAGCGGCGGGCTTGGCCGGCTCCGCCGAGCTGGCCTCGCTGCGCAGCACTTCGGTGTAGATGAACTTGTCGCAGGCCTGCACGAACGCATCCGGGGTCTTGCGCTCGCCGAAGCCGTACACGGTCGGTCCTTCCTCGCGCAGGCGTTGCGCCAGGCGGGTGAAGTCGCTGTCGCTGGAGACCAGGCAGAAGCCGTCGAAGCGGCCGGTGTAGAGCAGGTCCATCGCGTCGATGATCAGCGAGCTGTCGGTGGCGTTCTTGCCGCTGGTGTAGGCGAACTGCTGCACCGGGCTGATCGAGTGCTTCAGCAGCGCCTGCTTCCACTGAGTCATGCGCGTGCTGGTGAAATCGCCATAGATGCGCTTGACGCTGGCCAGGCCGTACTTGGCGACTTCGGCGAGCAGGCCTTCGATCACCGACGGCTGCGCGTTGTCGGCATCGATCAGCACCGCCAGCCGTGGCTGGTCGTCGTCGCTGTCGGGACGGTGGCGGGTTTTCATGGCGTGCACCTGCGGCAAGGAAAGATCGGGAGAAGCGTGGCGGCGGTCACCACTGTGCCAGCGCGCGCTGCCCACAGCCAGCGCAACGCGGCGACCGCCATGGCTCATCGCCCGGCCGGCAACGCCTCGTAGGCCTGGCGTACCGCGGCCTCGCCGTAGCGGCGCTCCAGCCGGCGCACGATGAAGTGGCCGCGCGCCATCGCCTGGAAGTGCGAGATGAACACCGTGTTGAGCAGCGCGCCGCTGGCCGCGCCGACCAGCGGCACCGCCTGCGCCGCCAGCTTCTCGCTGACCGTGACCGAGAACTTGGCGGCGATGCGCGACAGCAGCGACACCAGCACCGGCGCGCCCTTGCTGCCCAGGCCGTGCGCGGCGATGTACTGCGCCGCGGCGCTGAGCTGCTGCGCCATCGCCGCGCGCACCGCGAAGTAGCCCGATTCGCTGCCGTCGTCGCGGTGGCTGCGGCCGCCGTGCGCCAGCACCTCCAGGCAGGCCAGCGCGGTGGTCGGGTCGTCCAGGCGCTCGCCCTCGGCGCGGGCGATGTCGGCGATCGAACGCAGCATCAGGGTCGTGGTCAGCGGCAGTTCCACCACCAGCCCGGGCAGGCCGAAGAAGCCGCCGGCCGCACCGGTCGCCGCCACCGCGGCGCCATGCAGGCGCGGCCGTGCGCGTTCCGGCGCCTGCCCACGCAGGGTCAGCAGCGCCGAACGCAACGCCACCCGCAGCGCACGCTGGCTGACCGCATCGATGCGCGAGGACAGCAGTTTCGGCAGGCGCTTGTTGATCAGCGCCTCGATCGGCGCGCCCACCGCATTGGCGATCTTCGCCGCCAGGCCGGGGTGTTCCAGCAGGGCGCGCGCCTGGGCCAGGTCGCGGTGGTCGGCGGCATCCATCACGGGGACGGGCAATAGCGAGGTCATGGCTGAAGCTCGTGGCGAGGGAGGCGACAGCATGCACCGGGCCGCCCCGGCATGGTGTCGAGGGACGATGACCGGTGCGGGACGTTAAGGAATCGCGCGGCCGGAACGCGTGATCGGGATTGAGGCAGGCCCCTGCCGCACACCGCGCCTGCGTCTGGCCCACGCGGCGCCGGGCGCGGCCAGACAGGACGGCCGGTCCACCGCCAGGCCAAGCGTGGCGCCCTGGCCCCGGCGACATCGCGCCGGTCCACCGAACTGGCCATGGCCCAAGGTGGCAGGATCGGCGCTGCAGAGGCAGCCGTCATAGCGGCGGTTGCATGCCCCGCGACGCACGCTGTAAACCCGCTTCTCGTATCGCAGGCAACAACTGGCCGGCCAGACCAGCTACCCCTGCACGCACTGAGCCAGGTAGTCGCGCAGGCGCTCCTGCAGATGGGGCACGGCCTGGGGATGGGCGAGAAATTCGGCCACGGGCATCAGCAGCCACCCCCGGCCTTCATCGCCGAAGCGGATGCTGGCGATCTCGACACAACTCAGGCGGCCAACGAACAACCAGCTCGGCAGGGACCCGGGCTGCAGGGACGGATAGCAGCGGCCCCAGGTCAGCCTGTCTTCCTCCAGCACTAGGCCGAACTCCTCCTGCAGTTCGCGCAGAGCGCAGCGCTCAGGGCTCTCGTCGTCCTCGCGGCCGCCGCCAGGCAGGTCCCAGAGTCCCGGCCAGGGAATCTCCGGCTTCACATCGCGCTGGTACACCAGCAGCGCGTCGTCGCACAGCAGCGCCAGCTTGGCGCCGTTGAACGGTTGCATGGCGTCCTCCGCGGTAGGTAAAGGGCCAGTCTGGACGCGATGCACGCCTCGATGTGCGCCAGGCCACTTCGCGCGCGTCTCAACATATCCCACACGCCTAGATCCGCTCCAGCGCGCGCTGGCGGGTGCGCGGCCCGAACCGGCCCACCACCGCGGCGGCGATCAGCAGGCTGGCGGCGATGCAGGCGAGCACGCCGCGGTGGCCGGTGCGCTCCAGCAACACGCCGATCAGCAGGCTGCTGGCGGCCGTGGACAGGCGGCTGAAGGAGTAGCAGAAGCCGACCGCGCGGGCGCGCAGCGCGGTGGGAAACAGTTCGGCCTGGTAGCCGTGATAGGCGAAGCTCATCCAGGCATTGCAGAAGGTGACCGCCGCGCCGCAGGCGATCAGCAGCAGCGGCTGGCTCTGCCAGGCGAACAGCAGGCCGAACAGCATCGCGCCCAGCGCCGACACCACCACCTGCCACTTGTTCTCCCAGCGCTGCGCAACGCCGATCAGCAGCAGCGGCGCCAGTGGATACGCCAACGAGATGGCGAAGGCGTAGCCCAGGCCGTGCACGCTGTCGGCGCCCTGCCGCGCCAGCAGCGCCGGCAACCAGTTGCCGAAACCGAAGAAGCCGATCGCCTGGAAGATGTGGAAGCTCACCAGCATCGCCATGCGGCGCCGGTACGGGGGCTGCCACAGCGCGGACAGTTGCGGCGTCGGCGCGGCCGGCGCCGAGGCCGGCTCGGGTGCGGGCAAGGGCCGCCCCAGGTCGGCGGTACAGCGCGCTTCCAGCCGCTGCAGCACCGCGTCGGCCTCGGCGTGGCGGCCCTGCGTGGCCAGCCAGCGTGGCGACTCCGGCAAACGGCTGCGCAGCCACCACACCGCCAGCGCGAAGCCACCGCTGAGCAGCGCCACCCAGCGCCAGCCGCTCAGGCCCAGCGGCGCGTGCGGCACCAGCGCCCAGGCGCTCAACGCCACCGCCGGCACCGCCAGGAACTGCAGGCAGAACGCCAGCGCGAACGCAGCGCCGCGCATCTGCCGCGGCACCATTTCCGACAGATAGGTATCGATGGTGACCAGTTCCACGCCCAGGCCGATGCCGACCACGCCGCGCCACAGGATCACCCCCAGCGCGCGGTGCTGCAGGCCCATCGCCACCGTGGCCACGCAGTACCAGAGCAGCGCGAAGGAGAACACCGCGCGGCGCCCGAAACGATCGACCAGCGGGCTGAGCAGGCTTGCGCCGAGGAACAGGCCCAGGAACGTCGCCGAGGCGAACGCGGCCTGGTCGGCGATGCCGAACACGCCGGCCGCGCCCTCGGCGAAGATGCCGTCGCGCAGCAGGCCGGGGCTGAGGTAGGCGGTCTGGAACAGGTCGTACAGTTCGAAGAAGCCGCCCAGCGCCAGCAGCGCGACCAGGCGCCACAGGCTGCGGGTCGGCGGCAGGCGCTCCAGGCGCGCCGCCACCAGGGCGACGGGATCGGAAGCGGCAACGGCGGCATCGCGCATGCGGGCAGGTCCTGGGGGAGGGATCGCGCCGCCGCATGCTGCCCGATCCGCCGCCGCGCGCGCCACCGCGTCGGGTCGAAACTGCCGACCGCGCCGCATCGGCGTTCAGCCGGATGTCGGCTTCGGCGCGGCCGGCCGCTGCGGGCGCCGATGGCGCGTCAGCGCAGGAACAGGATGTCCAGATCGCGCTCGGGCACGAAGTCGCGCTGGCGAAACTCGAAAGTGAGCGCATCGGTGCGCTGCAGTTCGCCGTCGAAGCACAGGCTGAGCAGGTCGCCGGGCGCGCGCTTCTTCAGGGTCAAGTGGAAGTCCTGGATCGGCCCCTTCCAGTTGGCGCCGGTGCGCAGCACGTAGCGCAGGTTGCTCCACTGCAGGCCGTTGGCGCCGGCGCGGCGACGCAGGCGCTGTTGGGTGGCGGCGTCCAGGCAGGTGGACTTGGCGTACTCGCCGATCAGGTCGCTGGCCGGCATCGGCACGCCGGTGGCGACGCTGGGCACGTAGCTGTGGCGGATCGCCACCGTACCGCCGGCGGGAAAGCGCTGCTGCCAGACGAAGTACTCGCTGAGGGTGAAGCGCGGCTGCCCGTCGGCGTCGAACCAGCGCGCGGGCAACGGCGTGCGCCCGGCCGGGACGGTGCCGCCCTCGACATACTCGGCCAGGTCGTCCGGCGTCCAGCCGCTGGCCGCCCAGGCGCGCGAGATGTCGCTGCCGTCCAGCTTCGCCACCAGCTTGCGCTCGGTGCGCACCGGCTTGCCGTCCACCCACAGCCTGAAGTCGGTGAGCGCGCTGTGGTCGGCCATGCCGAAGTACATCGGCGGCATCGGGAAGGCGATCGGCACCAGCAGCTCGCGCGTGCTGGTGTTGGTGAACACGTAGTCCACCTGCACCCGCTCCTCGCTGATGAACAGGTCTTCCTTGCTCATGCGGATGTCCGGCTGGCGGATCAGTTCGATGGAGCCATTGGCGTCGCCGATGCTGCTGTCGTTGGCGAAGGCGGCAGCGGCCGCGAACAGCAAGGACGACAACAGCAGGGGCAGCAGGCGGCGCGGCGAGACGTTGGCGGTCATGGAGTCGGCGGTCGGCGAAGGAAGGCGCCGCGGCCGCAGCACGGCAGCGGCGAACGGGCGGGCGCCATGGTAACCGCGGCGGCATGGCCTGCCGCATCGCGCCCTGCCGCTGCGTTTGCTACGGTAGCCGGCGCCGCCACGGGGGGAAGGCCATCGCCATGTTCAGAGCATTCGCAACGCTGGCGCTGCTGGCGTCCGCCGGGCTGGCCGCGGCGCAGGCGCCAGGCCAGCGCAGCTACGCCAATCCGATCGACCTGGATTACCGCTACAACTTCGAGCAACTCAACGAAGGCATTTCCTATCGCACCGGCGCCGATCCGGTGTTCGTGCGCTTCGGCGACGCCTACTATCTGTTCCAGACGCTGGCCGACGGCTACTGGCGCTCCAGCAACCTGCTCGACTGGCAGTTCGTCACGCCCAGCCGCTGGCCGTTCGAGAGCATCGTCGCGCCAGCGGTGGTGGCCGACGGCGACCGCCTGGTGATCATGCAGTCGGCCTTCGAACCGCGCCCGCTGCTGCAGACCCGCGACCCGGCCAGCGGCAAGCTCGACTTCCTGACCCGGCTACTGCCCAAGCTGCCGCGCGCCCAGCCGATCGGCACCGAGATGAAGGGCCGCCCGCTCAGCGACGTGCCGCCCGGCCCCTGGGACCCGGACCTGTTCATCGACGACGACGGCCAGTGGTACCTGTACTGGGGCTCGTCGGACCGCTATCCGCTGTATGGCATCGCCATGGATCGCAACGCGCAGGGGTTCGCCTTCCGCGGCGTGCCGACGCCGCTGCTCGCGCTGGACCCGGCGCAGCACGGCTGGGAGCGCTTCGGCCCCGACCACCGCGGTGCCCGCTTCCCCGACGGCAGCCCGATCGGCAGCTACCTGGAAGGCGCGTGGATGACCAAGACCGGTGGCCGCTACTACCTGCAGTACGGCGCGCCCGGCAGCGAGTACAACGCCTACGCCAACGGCGTGTACGTCGGCGAGCACCCGCTCGGCCCGTTCGTCTATGCGGCGTACAACCCGGTGGCCTACAAGCCCGGCGGCTTCATGCAGGGCGCCGGCCACGGCTCCACCTTCCAGGACGCGCACGGCAACTGGTGGAACAGCGGCACCGCCTGGATTGGCGCCAACTGGACCTTCGAACGGCGCATCGTGCTGTTCCCCGCCGCGTTCGCCGCCGACGGACAGATGCGCGTGTCCACCCGCTTCGGCGATTTCCCGCACTGGATGCCGGACGGCCCGGTGGCCGACCCGGAGGCGCTGTTCACCGGCTGGATGCTGCTGTCCTACCGCAAGCCGGCCACCGCCTCGTCCACCTTGGACGGCTTCGCCGCCGACCGCGCCACCGACGAGGACCCGCGCAGCTACTGGGTGGCCGCACGCAACACGCCCGGCGAGACCCTCACCGTCGACCTGGGCGGGGAACGCAGCGTGCGCGCGGTGCAGGTCAACTTCGCCGACTACCGTGCCGGCCGCTACGGCGATGCGCCGGACATCTACACCGCGTTCCGGCTGCAGCACTCGCGCGACGGCCGCCACTGGCTGCCGCTGGCCGAGGTCGGCGACGGCGCCGACCGCCGCGACCGGCCCAACGCCTACCTGCAATTGCCCGCGCCGGTGCGCACCCGCTACATCCGCTACGTGCACGGCCACGTCGGCGCCGCCCACCTGGCGATCAGCGACCTGCGCGTGTTCGGCAACGCCGACGGCGCCCCGCCGCCGGCGCCGACCGGCGTTGTCGCGCAGCGCGATGCCGACCGCCGCAATGCCCGCGTGCACTGGCAGGCGGTGCCCGGCGCCGTCGGCTACAACGTGCGCTGGGGCCTGCGCGCCGACCGCCTCAACCTGACCTACCAGGTGTTCGCCGACCATGGCACCGACCTGGAGATCCGGGCGCTGAACCGCGACCAGGACTACGTGTTCGCCGTCGAAGCCTTCGACGAGCGCGGTGTCTCCCCGCTGAGCGCCCGCATCGCCGTGCCATGAAGCCATCACCGCCTTCCCGTATGCTTGGCCCCACCTCGACCGCGCGCCGGCGATGCGGCGCGCGGCAGGATCGGTTGCCGATCGAAGGAGAAGGACGATGCACCAGCACCAGGGAACCCAGCGCCAGCGCCGGCTGCGCGCCTGGCTGATCGCCGCGATGGTCGCCGGCGTGTGCGGCAGTGCCGCCGCGCAGCAGACCGACCCGCGCGATGCGCAACTGCAGCAACAGCAGCGCCTGCTGCAGCAGCAGGCCCAACAGATCCAGCAGATGCAGCAGCAACTGCAGCAGATGCCGCCGGCCGGCGCCGAAGCCGCTGCACCTAGCGATGGTCTGTCCGCCGCCTACCACGACTGCCGCAAGCAGGCCCAGGGCCTGGACGAGAACCGGCGCTGCATCCAGCGCGAACAGCGCGTGCAGCAGGAGCGCCTGGACCGCGCCTACGACAAGCTGCGCTACCGCATCAGCGGTACCGACCGTTCCCGCCTGATGGACGCGCAGTACACCTGGCAGCAGTCCAACGACCAGGCCGCACAGCTCGACCGTGCGTTCGGCGCACGCGGCCAGGAGGCGGGCCTGCAAAGCGCCGAAGCCACCCTGCGCCGGATCAGCTCCCGCGCCGACGAACTGGAAGGCTATACGCGCGGCGGGCGTTGAGGGTGCGGTCGCGTCAACCCTCCACCACACCCTGCGATCCGTCGAAGACGCCCGTGTACGCCTACGACATCGAACCCGGAGATTGGCACGACGGCGCGCCCGCTCCCGACAGCGACGGCTGGTGCTTCGGCCTGCCGCCGGGCATCGCCGCGGCGCAATGGCCGCTGGATCCGTGGAGCGGCTATCCGATGCAGCACGGCTTCACCCTGCGGCTGCCACCGGACTACCGCGTGCACGGCCCGGACATCGTCGCGGTGTCGTTCTTCGCCACCGCGCCGGACCATAACGACGGCGGCCCGGCCGGAACAGTGGACGGGATGCACGCCGCGATCACCACGCCTGCGCAGGCGCTGGCCGACCCGGCGCTGCAACCGTTCCGCGAACGCGCGCTGCAGGCCCACCCGCGGCTGCGGCGCATGCAGGACCTGCTGGACTGCGCCTATGCGCTGATCCTGCTGCGGCAGGAAGAGGTGGATGGCGCGCCATGCCGGCCGCCGCCGCTGGTGGACAGCCCGTTGCTGCAGCAGACGCCGCCGCCGGAATGGTTGCAGGTCGGAAGCGCGACAGTATGCGAAGCGTGGGACGCGCGTAGCGTGCCGCTGCCGCAGGCGCCGGACCGTTTCGCCCTGCATCGTCCGCTGCGGCTGCGCCGGCGCGAGCACGATCCCAATGCCGGGGTACCGCCGCGCGAGACGTTCGGCGACGCGCCCGATCCCGGCGGCTATCAGCCGTTCTACTACTGGCAGGACGGCGTGGTCAGCCGCGAGCACTACCGCGAACACGACTGGGCCGCCGGCCACGCCATCAACCACCTCGGCGGCACCATGCGCCCGATACAGGGCATCCCGGACTTCAGCCCGTACTACATCGAGTTCGACGAGGCCTTCGGCGGCTACAACTTCGGCGGCGGCGTCGCGCAACTGGACATCCAGGACCTGCGATTGGACTGGGCCTGCGGTTGAGGTCGCCGAGGTGGGCGACGCTTGTGCGGCGGCGCGCTCACTGCCCCGCTGCGCAGCCCCCGCCCTGTTCCGCGCACACCTTCATGGCGCGTTGCAGTTCGGCCTCGCTCAGCTGTGGAGGTGGCCGCGCGACGGCAGCCTGGACCTGGTCGGGGCCGCCGGTCAGCGCGTGCAGGCCCTTGGCCGCCTTGCCGGCCAGGTAGTAGACACCGAGCGCGATGTAGCCGCCGCTCTGGCTGACCTGCTCCACCGAGGGCGGCGGACGCCAGTCCTTGTCGAAGCGGTTGGGTGGCGGCGACACCGGATTCTTGAAGCGGTACAGGTCCAGCGGCTCGCCCTCGTCCGGCGGCAGCGCGCGCACTTCGCCCAGGGTCTGGATGTCGGGCTGCGCGGCGGCATCGGATGTGGACGGCGTTGCGACCGAGGGCGGCGGCGCAGCGGCCGGTGCGGCCGGTGCGGCCTGTTGTGCCTGCACATTCGCGCAGGTCGCCAGCAAGGCGATTGCCAGCATCGTGCGCAGGCGCCGGCCGGTCGGTTCCGCTGTGTGCATGCTGTCCATGACGCCCGAGCTTACGGACGCGGCACGGCCATCTCTAGCGCATCGGCGCCACCGTTCACGTCGCCGACAGCGGGCGCAGGCACAGCCAGATCGCGCACCAGTGCGCCAGTGCGCCTCCCAGCACGTGCGCATGCCAGATCGCGCGGTTGTAGAGCATCGACTTGCGCACGTAGAACGCCACGCCCACCGTGTAGATCGCCCCGCCGGCAGCGATCAGCCACAGCACCGGCGTGTCCAGCCCGGCCACGATCGGCTTGACCGCCGCCATCCCCGCCCAGCCCAGCAGCAGGTAGATCGCCACCCAGAAGCCCTTGGCGATGCCCGGCAGGAACAGCTTGGCGAACACCCCGAACAGCGCCACGCCCCACACCGCCAGGGTCATCGACCAGACCCAGGCGCCGGACAGCGCCAGCACGAAGAACGGCGTGTAGGAGCCGGCGATCATCACGAAGATGCCGGCGTGGTCGAGCTTGCGCAGCACCGGCTGGCGCTGCGGCGGGGCGAAGTTGTACGCCGCCGAGCAGGCGAACATGGTCAGCAGCCCCAGCGCGTAGATGCTGGTGGCCACGATCAGCGCGTCGTTGGCATGGGCGCGCCAGACCAGCAGCGCGCCGCCGACCACGGCCAGCAGCAGGCCGGCGGCATGCACGAGCAGATCGGCGCGGCGCGCGGCGGCGGTGCGGTAGTGCGGGGCTGGCGAGGAAGTCGATGCGGACAAGGCGATCTTCGGCACTCCGGGAAGCGGTGCCTTGGTGCTGGGGGACGCACAGGATACGCGCGTAGCGGCTGATCCCTGCTTCGCCACGCGCAGCATCCTGCCAAGACCGCGCTGGCGATTACTTACCGAGCGGATAGCGCGTGTCCAGATCGTCGAGTGCGCGCTTGTTTCCTGCCGGCGAAGGATGGCTATCGGCACCTTCGCGCTCCAGTGCCTGCTCCCATTGCCGCACTTGATCCTTCAGCTTACGCGCATAGGTCTTGAGCTGGGACGGGGTGACGCCGCCCTGCTCCTGCCAAAAGGCGGCTTCGACCGACGTGCGGAACGTGCCATCCGCGTACACCCACAGAGCGCGACCGATGGTGCTGTCGTCGCCACTACGTTTGCCCAACGCCTGCGCGTCTGCGTCGACGCGGATAGTGCCGTGGATTTCGAACGCCAGCCGATGCGCATCGGCAAATGTCACCTTCAGATGCGCATGCAGGTTGCCGGAAGACGGCAGCGCCTTGGTGACATCCTTGATGTAGACGTTGGCGTCGACCGACGCCTTGTTGCTGAAGCCGTTATCCTGCAGAAATTCGGCGGTGACCATGGCATTCGCTCCTGAGTGTGTGAACGGGGTCCGTCATTGCACGACGGGTAGCGAAAGCCTCGCGCCTCGCGCGGAACGCGGCCATCGGCACAAGCCTGATCTGCGTAGTACGCGCTGCCGAGGGCGTGTCATCGGCGCAGACGGCCGCTGTGTCGGTACAGACGCGCAGGGCCGGCACGCATCGCCAATAGGCTGCCGCATGCAGTGCGAACAGCGATGCGTGCCGCATGCAATCGCCCAGCCTGAATCCGCTCAGCCTGCCCGTCTCGCCTCGGCGCGCCCGGTCTCATACCCTGAGACGCGATTTCGCTTCCCTGTTCCGCTTTGAGAGCCGTGCCGATGCCCGCCCACGCCCTAGCCCCGCGCACCGAGGACGCCGAGCGCGCCCTGTCCACCACCGACGGGATGCCCTCGCGCGATGGCGCCCTGCTCAGCGCGCGGCTGGAGCGCCGCTACCACGACCGCATCACCGGCAGCTTCACCATCCCCGGCCAGGCCGGCCGCTACGCGCCGATCCCGGACGACGTGCCGCCGGCGCTGGCCGCCGCATTGCGCGAACGCGGCATCGCGCAGCTGTACAGCCACCAGGCCGAGGCCTGGGACGCGGCGCAGCGCGGCGAGCACGTGGCCATCGTCACCCCCACCGCCTCGGGCAAGTCGCTGTGCTACACGCTGCCGGTGGTGGCCGCGGCGATGACCGCGCAGGCCAAGGCGCTGTACCTGTTCCCGACCAAGGCGCTGGCGCAGGACCAGGTGGCCGAGCTGCTGGACCTCAACCGTGCCGGCGACCTCGGGGTGAAGGCCTTCACCTTCGACGGCGACACCCCCGGCGATGCGCGCCAGGCGATCCGCCTGCACGGCGACATCGTGGTCAGCAACCCGGACATGCTGCACCAGGCGATCCTGCCGCATCACACCAAGTGGGCGCAGTTCTTCGAGAACCTGCGCTACGTGGTGATCGACGAGATCCACACCTACCGCGGCGTGTTCGGCAGCCACGTCGCCAACGTGCTGCGCCGGCTCAAACGCATCTGCGCGTTCTATGGCGTCACGCCGCAGTTCATCCTGTGCTCGGCCACCATCGGCAACCCGCGCGCGCACGCCGAGGCGCTGATCGAGCAGCGCGTGCACGCGATCACCGACTCCGGCGCGCCCAGCGGCGACAAGCACGTGCTGCTGTGGAACCCGCCGGTGGTCAACGCCGACCTGGGCCTGCGCGCCTCGGCGCGCTCGCAGAGCAACCGCATCGCGCGCATCGCGATCAAGTCCGGGCTCAAGACCCTGGTGTTCGCGCAGACGCGGTTGATGGTGGAGGTGCTGACCAAGTACCTGAAGGACATCTTCGACCACGACCCGCGCAAGCCGCCGCGCATCCGCGCCTACCGCGGCGGCTACCTGCCCAGCGAGCGCCGCGAGGCCGAGCGGGCGATGCGCGCCGGCAGCATCGACGGCATCGTCTCCACCTCGGCGCTGGAACTGGGCGTGGACATCGGCGCGCTGGACGTGGTGGTGCTCAACGGCTACCCCGGCAGCGTCGCCGCCACCTGGCAGCGCTTCGGCCGCGCCGGACGTCGCCAGCAGCCGGCGCTGGGCGTGTTGGTGGCCAGTTCGCAGCCGCTGGACCAGTACGTGGTGCGGCACCCGGACTTCTTCGCCGATGCCTCGCCGGAACACGCCCGCATCGCCCCGGACCAGCCGCTGATCCTGTTCGACCACATCCGCTGCGCCGCGTTCGAGCTGACCTTCGTCGCCGGCGAGGCGTTCGGCCCGGTGGACCCCGCGGTGTTCCTGGAAGCGCTGGCCGAGAGCGAGGTGGTGCACCAGGAAGGCGACCGCTGGGAGTGGATCGCCGACAGCTACCCGGCCAACGCGGTGAGCCTGCGCTCGGTGGCCGACGGCAACTTCGTGGTGGTGGACAAGACCGACGGCAAGCAGCAGATCATCGCCGAGGTGGACTATTCGGCCGCCGCGCTGACCCTGTACGAAGGCGCCATCCACATGGTGCAGAGTACGCCCTACCAGGTGGAAAAGCTCGACTGGGAAGGCCGCAAGGCCTACGTCACCCGCACCCACGTGGACTACTACACCGACAGCATCGACTTCACCAAGCTCAAGGTGCTGGACCGCTTCGACGGCGGCGCGGCCGGACGCGGCGACGCGCACCACGGCGAGGTGCACGTGGTGCGGCGCGTGGCCGGCTACAAGAAGATCCGCTACTACACCCACGAGAACATCGGCTACGGCCCGGTCAACCTGCCCGACCAGGAACTGCACACCACCGCGGTGTGGTGGCAGTTGCCGCAGGCCACCCTGCTCAAGGCGTTCGGCAGCAAGCAGGACGCGCTGGACGGTTTCCTGGGCGCGGCCTACGCGCTGCACGTGGTGGCCACGGTGGCGGTGATGGCCGACGCACGCGATCTGCAGCAGGCGGTGGGCGACGGTGACGGCGCCTGGTTCGCGGTGGCCGACGCCAAGGGCCGCGGCCAGTTGCGCGGTGGCGACAGCGGCGAGCCGGCCAGCGTCGAACTGCAGCAGTTCGTGCCCACCGTGTACCTGTACGACAACTTCCCCGGCGGCGTCGGCCTCAGCGAACCGTTGTGGCGGCGCCAGGCCGAACTGGTGCAGCGCGCGCGCGAACTGGTGCAGGGCTGCGACTGCGTGGCCGGCTGTCCGGCCTGCGTCGGCCCGGTGCTGGCCGCGCAGGAGGAAAGCGCGACCACGCCGCGGGCGCTGGCGTTGCGCGTGCTGCGCCTGTTGCTCGACGGCGAGGACGACGCGGCGCTGGACGCGCACGGCGCAACCACGATCGCCATCGATGCCGATGCCGATGCGCTGCCGGAGTGGAGCGCATGAGCATCAGCCTGGAGCGCCTGCGCGCGCTGCGCCGGCAGGCCGGCGACGCCAGCGCCGAGCGCGCGCCTGCGTCCTCCGGCAGCCGCACCACGGCCGACGCGGCTCCCGCGTCACGTGCAGGCACTGCAGCAGCAGCGACCCCGCACGCGCCACGACAGGCGCCGGCAGCGATGCGCGGCGACGACGCATCGCGCGCAACGGCAACGGCGGCCGCACGCACGCCCCCTGCTCCCGCACGCGGTGGCGGCACCGACACCGCCGTGGCGCCACCCATCGCCATCGCCCCGTTCGACCGCGGCGGCACCGATGTGTCCGCGCTGCGGCGCCTGCTCGGCCTGCGCGAGCGTGCGGTCGCGCCCACCGCGGCTGCATCCGCACGCAAACCGGCCGCGGCGCCGGACCGGCACCTGCCCGGGGTGGAGATCGCACCCGGGCTGCACCTGATCGAGGCGTTCCTGCCGCAGCCGATCCCCGCCGGCGCGCTGTCGCTGGCCTTCGCCCGCCGCGAGGATGCGGTGGAACCGACCGACCTGCTGTTCTTCGACACCGAAACCACCGGCCTGGCCGGCGGCACCGGCACCCGCGCCTTCATGATCGGCGCGGCCGACTGGAGCGTGCATCCGGCCGACGGCCCGGGCCTGCGCATCCGCCAGTTGCTGATGGCAACGATGGGCGCGGAGAAAGCGATGCTGGAAGCGTTCCGCGCCTGGCTGCGGCCGGGCACCGTGCTGTCCAGCTACAACGGCCGCTGCTACGACGCGCCGTTGTTGAAGACCCGCTATCGGCTGGCGCGCTGCGCCGATCCGCTGTCGGCGCTGGACCACGTGGATCTGCTGCATCCCACCCGCCGCCGCTACCGCGGCACCTGGGAGAACTGCAAGCTCGCCACCATCGAGCGGCAATTGCTGCGCGTGGTGCGCGAGGACGACCTGCCGGGCTCGGAAGCGCCAGCGGCGTGGCTGAGCTACCTGCGCGGCGGCAACGCGCGCAACCTGCGCCGCGTCGCCGCACACAACCACCAGGACGTGGTCACGCTGGCGCTGCTGCTGCAGCGCCTGGTCGCCGCCGAGGCCGAAGAACGCGCGCTGGCGGCGGCCGCGTCGGCGTAGGCGCTGCGCACGCCGCCGGCGACATCACTCCAGCCGCTGCGCATTGCCCGCGGCGATGGCGGCATCGAACAGGCGGTCGACCTCGCGATCGATCTGCGCGCTCAATTCGCCCTGACGCGCACCCAGTTCGCCCTGCTGACGGCCCAGCGCGGCCTGCTGTTCGCCGAGCGCGCGCATCTTCGCCGACAGCGCGTCCTGGCGCTGCGCCAGTTCGGTCTGGGCACGTGCTTGCGCCTTGGCGGCAATGCCGTTGGAGTCCATGCGGTCCGCCGCCAGCGCGATGCTCTCCCGGACCAGCTTGCCCTGTTCACGACCCAGCTCGCCCTGCTCTCGGCCCAGTGCTCCCTGGCGCTTGCCGAGCTCGCCCTGCTGCGCGCCCAGCTTGCCGATCGGCTCGAACAGGGCATCGAAGCGGGCCAGCAGCGCAGGATCGTGCACCACATAGCGCTTGCCGCCGCGGCGGAACCACAGGCCATCGCCCTGGGTCTCGCGCTTCATGCTGGCGAGTTCGTCGCTGCTGCCACTCATCGTCGAATGGTTGCCCTTGACCCGGACATACGACTGTTCGATTTGACCGTTGCGGGTTTTCTGCATCGACCGCGTGCTGATCCGCGAGCCGATGGCCGGCGGCGGCGCGGGGACCGCCGGGACCGCCGGGACCACCATTGCAGGCCGCGCAGGCGGCGCGGGCGGCGGCGGCGGCGGTACTGCGGGCACGTTGGCGGCGCGGGCGGCGGCACCGGCGTCCCCCATATCGACCGCATCGGCCGCCTCCGCGGCCGCCGCGTTCGCGGCTTCCATCTCAGGCTCCTGCGCCGCTGCGCTCGCGTCGGCTGCCTGCTTCGCTGCATCTGCAGCCGCCATGGCAGCCTGCGCCTCCGCCGCCGCAAGCGCCGCTTCGCGGGCCGCGTCATCGGCAGTGTATTCGCTCGGTGGCGCCGCGGCCTGCGCCGGGGAGGCGGGAGCCGGCTTGCCGGCGGCAGGCAGCGCATGGCCGGGCTGGGCCACCAGGCGCAGCGGCGCCACGCCGAGCACGGTCACCGCGGTCAGGATCAGGGCCGCGCCCAGGCGCGGAAAAGCGGACGTGGTCTGCAGCATCTGCAATCTCCGTTTCAAGCTCAGGAAGGTCGGCGAAGCGCTGGCCAGGCCGGCGCTGGGCCGCGGTGCCACACCCAGCTGCACCAGCAGCCGCGCGTAGTCGTGACGGCAATGACGATGGCCGGCGACCACGGCCGCATCGCAGGCCGCCTCGCGGGCCAGGGCGTACTCGCGGTTGGCCAGGTGCACCAGCGGATGGAAGAAGAACAGGTGCTGCGCCACCGCCGGCAGCAGCCCCCACCACAGGTCGCGGCGCTGCAGGTGCACCAGTTCGTGGGTCAGCGCCATGTCCAGATCGTCGGCGCGCAGGCTGTCCATGCGCCGCGCCGGCAGCAGCAGCACCGGCTGCCACGGCCCGATCAGTTGCGGCGAATCGGTGCGCTCACACAGCCGCAGCTGCGGCGGCTGGCGCAGGCCGTGGGCCTCGGCCGCCAGGCGCAGCGCACCGAGCAGGGCGGTGTCGGTGCACGGCGCCGCCGCGCGCGCACGCTGGCGGCTGCGACGGTAGGCCAGCACGCTGTGCGCGGCGCAGACCAGCACGCCGGCCAGCCACAGCGCCACCAGCGCCTGCGCCCACGGCCAGGCGGCCAGGGATGTCGTGGCCGGGGGTGCGGCGATCGCCGCGGTGGCAGCGGTGGCGTTGACGTTGATCTGCGCAGGCATCGCAGCGGACACGCGCGGCATCGCAGCGCCTGCCGGCGTCGCCGACACCGTGGCGACGGCCGCCGGTGCTACAACGACCGGCGCCGGCGCGGCCGGCAGCACCGGTAGCTGCACCGCCCCGGCCCACAGCAGGCCCAGCACGCTCTGCGCGGCGACCAGCCACCACAACCGGCAACGCGTCGCCGCCGGCAGGGTCGGCAGCCAGCGGCACAGCGCCCAGATCAGCGCGACCAGCACCAGCGTCTGCACACTGGTCGCCAGCAGGCGCGACAGCAGGCTCTCGAACACGTCCGTCCCCACCAGGCTGTGCATGGCTCAGTCCTCTCGCCGTTGCGATTGCAGTTTGGCCACCAGGGCCTCCAGTTCTGCCAGTTCCGTGTCGCTGACCTCGGCGCGCTGCGACATCCACGCCACGAACGGCGAGACCGAGCCCTGCAGGGTCTTCTCGACGAAGCTGCCGACCGCGCTGCGCACCACGTCGTCCTGGCCGCTGGTGGCGGCATAGCGGTACACGCCCTGCACCTGGCGGCGACGCAGATAGGCCTTGGCGCGCAGGCGCTCCATCATGGTCAGCACGGTCGAGCGCGCCAGCCCGCGCGCCTCGCCGAAGCCGGCGGCGACCTCGCCGACACTGGCATCGCCGTGTTCGGCGATGTACTGCAGCAGGGCCAGTTCCTGGTCCCCGATCGATTTGCGGCGCATCCGCCCACTCCGATGACTACACGTGTCGGCAAAGCTACCCGTGACGACAACTGTCGTCAATAGGTCGCAGGTCATGGGCGGCAGGCGTCTGCAAGCCTGGCGATGGCGCCGCTCCGCGAGGCCAGTCGCACCCGGCGCCTGCCGGTGGAATCGCATCGGTCCTGAGCATTCGGCCCCATGTCTCGCGCACGCGTACAGCAGCATGAGGTCGCCCCCCCCCCCCCGGCCACCGTGCATGCATTCGCCGTAGACGTCGGCGCTGATCCATCCTCGTTCGCGCAGCGGCACCAGCGCCCTATACCCATGTATCGCATCGCATACGCGCAGCAGGCAGCGCTGTACCAACGCGCAATGGTGCAAGCGCACATGCGATGCAAGAATTACCTGCATCGCTTCACGCCGCTGTATTCACCGCGGGAAGCGCGCTGCCGCAGCTGCGCCGTTCGCCTCCATCGATCCGGAGCGGGCCGCCGCACCTGCCGCGCGCCATCTTCCCTGTTCCGCGCCGCAGCGCCGGCGCACTGTCATCGCAAACGCACAGCCAGCCGGACGCCGCCGCGAACAGGCGGCCCTGCGCTGGGTGCGCGCGTGCGCCACCGCTTCCCACTCCACGCCGGATCCGACCATGCACGCGACCTCCTCCCATCTCCTCGCCACCGCCTTGCCGATCTCTGCACCGCATCGCCGCATGCGCGCGTGCACGCCGTCGTTGTTGTCCGCGACGCTGACCGCCTGCCTCGCAGCGTCCCCGGCGCACGCTGCGGACGCGGCCGCCGGCACCGATGCGGACACCACACCGACCACGTTGTCCGCGCTGGATGTGGTGGCCTCGCCGCATGCGGCGGCGGTGGCGCCTACGCAAGTGGTCGGCCCGAACCGCTATGTCATCAATGCCGGCGACATGGACGCCGACCTCGCCGGTAGCAACGGCCTGGCGCGGCTGAAGACCGTGCCCGGCGCCAGCTACACCGCCACCGACGGGCTGGGCCTGGACGTCTCCGCCACCAGCCTGTTCGTGCGCGGGTTCCGCATGAACGAAATGGGCATCAGCTTCGAAGGCGTGCCGTTGAACGACAGCGGCTTCCTGTCGTTGACCGGCACCAGCGTGGTCAACGTGGGCGTGCCGGACGCCATCGGCACCATCACGGTCAGCCCCGGCGCGGCACCGGTGAGCGTGTTCTCCAGCAGTGCCAACGGCGGCGCGCTGGAGTACCGCCTGGGCGAACCGAAGGACACGCCCGGCCTGCGCGTCAAGCAGGGCGTGGGCAGCGACGCGACCCGGGTCACCACGGTCTCCGCGCAGAGCGGGCAACTCGGCGACAACGGCCCGAAGCTGCAGGTCGACCTGCAACGGCTAGGCGCGGACAAATACCAGGGCGGCGGCACCCAGCGCTTCCTGCGCGGCGACCTGAAGGCGACCCAGGACGTGGCATGGGGCACGTTCACCGTGTTCCTGTCGGCCAGCCACGCCGCGATGTGGGGCTACAACAACCTGTCCTTCGACATGCTCGGCAAGCTGGGCTGGCGCGCCGACAGTCTCTATCCCGACTACGCCAGGGCCTACGCCATCGCCCTGCCGCAGAACGCCGCCGCCTCCTGCGGCGTCTACCGCTGCGGCACGCTGGCCGGGCTGCTGCCATACGACACCGGCCAGGTCACCGACGACCGCATCGCCTCGCTCGCGCATGATTTCCGCATCTCCGACGCGCTCAGCGGACATGTGCAGGTCTACAGCGCGCACAGCCGCACCCACGCCACGCTGAGCGATCCGACCACGCCCTCACCCAACGGCGCGCCGTTCTCCGAGCAGGTGCAGGCGCCGCACCTGCGGCGTACCGGCGGCCTGCTCAGCCTGACCTATGTGCATGGCCGGCACACGCTCAGCGCCGGTCTCTGGCAGGAGCACAGCAGCGCCGACGCGGCGACGTCCTGGTACACCGAACCGCTGCTGGGGCAGGGCCGGCCGCTGCGCACCACCGGGCCGTGGGATGTGTACGGCCCGGCGTTCAAGACCGACAACGTCTCGCAGTGGACCACCCGCGCGCGCCAGGTCTACCTGCACGACGACATCGCGCTGAGCGACACGCTGGTGCTGGGCCTGGGGGCAAAGGCGGTGGATTTCCGCACCAGCGGCGGCGGTGTCGGCGATGCGCCGGACCGGCCGGCGGCCGGCACGCTGCGCGCCAGGAGCGCGTTCCTGCCGCACCTGTCGCTGTTCTGGAGCCCGACCGCGCAGACCGACGGCTTCATCGACCTGGGCAGCGCGATGAACGGCTTCCGCGTCGCCCAGCGCGGCAACATCGGCTATACCGCCTCGGCCTGGACCGTGCCCGACCAGGCCAGCTTCGACCGCCTCGCCCGCCACCTGCAGCCGGAACAGGACTGGAACCTCACCCTCGGCGGCACCCATCGCTTCGACCGCGCCACCGTCACCGCGGACGTGTTCTACGGCGACATCCGCCATCGCCTGCTGTCGGCCGCGGTCGGCACCCAGTTCGCGCAGGTCAACACCGTGCAGGTGATGCCGAGGATGCACACCTTCGGCGCCGACCTGGGCGTGACCGTCGACCTCACCCCGCACCTGCAGTTCTACCAAGGCGTGGCGCTGGCGCGCTCGGTCTACGACCGCGACGTCATCGTCGACGGCAACGTCTATCCGATCCAGGGCAAGGCGCAGCCGGGCTATCCGCAACTGTCGCTGGTCAGCGACCTGTCGGCGCATGTGCGCCACTGGCGGCTCGGTGCCACCAGCACCGAGTACCTGCATCAGCCCTTCACCTACGAGAACGACCTGCGCGTACCGGCGTTCTGGCAGGTCAACACGTACACGGCGTACACGCTGGGGCCCGACAGCCCGCTACCCGGCCTGGAACTGCGCCTTGACGTCAGCAACCTGCTCGACCGCCACAACATCGGTACCGCCAACATCGCCGGCTCGGCGTTCGCCGGCGACTACCAGACGCTGCAGCGCAGCGCACCGCGGCAACTGCTGTTCAGCACCTCGCTGGCGTTCTGAGTGGGAGGCGCGCATGCATGGGGCAGACACGGCGTTCACGGCGGTGCCACGGCGGAGCGACTAGAAGTTTCCGCACCGGTCCGCCGACGCATGCCGCGTCCGTCGGCCCTCGCCGCCACACGCGGCGCCCCACGACCGCAGCGGCTTCTGCACAGCAGGACATCGGCATGAGCGACTACACCCGCAACACCGGTTCGCCCGATCGCGACCGCATCAACCTCCACGAAGACGGCGAAGTGCGCGACTGGACGCAGGCACTGCACGTCTCCGCCGACGAGTTGCGCGCCGCGGTGCAGGCCGTGGGCAGCAGCGCCGCGGCGGTCCGCGCGCACCTGCGCACGTGACGCGGGCCGGGCCCGCGCCATGAGCCTCGCCGACTACCGCCGCAAGCGCCGCTTCGACAAGACCCGCGAACCGGAGCCGGGCAAGCCGGTGCCGGCGGGGCAGCGGCCGATCTTCGTCGTGCAGCTGCACCACGCCAGCCGCCGCCATTACGATTTCCGCCTGCAGGTCGGCGATGCGCTGAAGAGCTGGGCGGTGCCGAAAGGGCCGAGCTACGACCCCAAGGTCAAGCGCATGGCGGTGGAAGTGGAAGACCATCCACTGGACTACGCCACGTTCGAGGGCGAGATCCCGCAGGGCGAATACGGCGGCGGCCACGTCGCCCAGTTCGATCACGGCGTGTGGAGCAGCGCGGACGATCCGCAGGCGCAACTGGCCAAGGGTCATCTGCGCTTTGAACTGTTCGGCGACAAGCTCAAGGGCGGCTGGCACCTGGTGCGCTCGGGCAAGCCGGCGCGGCAACCGCAGTGGCTGCTGTTCAAGGAGGACGACGCCTTCGCCAGCGACCTGGAAGCCGACGACCTGCTGGCCGATGTCACCGCGGCGCCGGCGCAGGACGTCAAGCGCGCCGGCGCCGGCAAACCGGACAAGCGCAAGGTCACGGTGGTGGCGCCAGTGCGCAAAGGCCGCCGGACGAACTGGGCCAAGTTGGCCGAGGCGCTGCCCGGCGCGGTGTCGGCGGCGGCGCCGGACGGACCGTTCGCGCCGCAGCTGGCCCGGCTGGGCGATGCCCCGCCGCAGGGCGCGCAGTGGATCCACGAGATCAAGTGGGACGGCTACCGGATCCTGGCCACTGTCGCCGACGGCGTGGTGCGGCTGTGGTCGCGCAACGCGATCGAATGGACCGACAAGATTCCCGAGATCCGCGACGCCATCGCCGCGCTGGGCCTGCGCTCGGCGGCGCTGGATGGCGAATTGATCGCCGGCAAGGGGACCAAGGAGGACTTCAACCTGCTGCAGGCAGTGCTGTCCGGCGAGCGCCAGGGCACGCTGGCGCTGGCCCTGTTCGACCTGTTGCACCTGGACGGCATCGACATCGCCGCCGCACCGCTGTCCGAACGCAAGGCGCTGCTGCAGCGGCTGCTGCAGAACGCCGATGCGCACCTGGCCTTCAGCTCGCACATCGACGGCGACGGCGACGCGGCGTTCCAGCTCGCCGGCGCGCAGCACTTCGAGGGCATCGTCTCCAAGCGCGCCGACCGCGGCTACCACGGCGGCCGCAACGACGACTGGCGCAAGACCAAGCAATTGCGCTCGGACGAATTCGCGGTGGTCGGCTACACCGCACCCAAGGGCAGCCGCAGCGGCTTCGGCTCGCTGCTGCTGGCGCGGCCGGATCCCGAACATGGCTGGCTGTACGTCGGGCGCGTGGGCTCCGGTTTCTCCGACGCCTTGCTGCGCGAGTTGACCGCGCTGATCGGCAAGGCCGGCAGCGCCACGCCCAGCGTGCACGTGCCGACCACCGACACCGACCTGCGCAGCGCGCGCTGGTTTGCGCCGCGCTTCGTGGTGGAGGTGTTCTACCGCGGCATCGGCGGACAGCAGTTGCTGCGCCAGGCCTCGCTGAAGGCGGTGCGCCCGGACAAGGACATCGCCGATTTGCGCGATGCCGACGCACCGGCACCGCGCGCGGCGGCGGCGCGGGTGACGCCGGCGGCCAGGAAAGCCAAGGCAGACGCAACGGTCAAAACAACGAAGGCAACCAAGGTGGCGAAGGCGGCGAAGTCGAGCGAGAACAAGACCGGCGGTCCCCGGCGCAGCAAGCGCGACGTCGCGGCCACGGGCACCGCGCGCACGCCGCCGACCCTGTCCAGCCCGGGCCGCGTGGTCTTCCCCGACATCGGCGCGACCAAGCGCGAGGTCTGGGACTACTACAGTGCGGTGATGGATCACCTGCTGCCGGAGATCGCCGGTCGCCCGCTGTCGATCATCCGCTGCCCCGCCGGTGCCGAACGCGCGTGCTTCTTCCAGAAGCACCACACCGCCGGATTGGAACTGGTGTCGTCGGTGCGGTTGAAGGAAGAAAGCGGCACCCAGGCCGAGTACCTGGTGGTCGAGGATGCGGCCGGGCTGCTGGAACTGGTGCAGTTCAATGCATTGGAGTTCCACCCGTGGGGCGCGCATGCCGCGTCCCCGGAGCGTGCCGACCGCGTGGTGTTCGACCTCGACCCGGGGCCGGATGTGCCGTTCGCCGAGGTCAAGCGCGCGGCCACCGACATCCGCAAGCTGCTCGCGCAACTGGAGCTGGAGTCGTTCGTGCGCGTGTCCGGCGGCAAGGGCCTGCACGTGGTGGTGCCGCTGGCACCGGGCTGCGACTGGGACCTGACCAAGCGCTTCGCCCACGGCTTCGCCGACGCACTGGCGCAGTCGCAACCCGAGCGCTTCCTCGCCACCGCCAGCAAGCGCCTGCGCAACCAGCGCATCTTCGTCGACTACCTGCGCAACGGCCGCGGCGCCACCGCCGTGGCCTCGTACTCGCTGCGCGCCCGCGCCGGCGCGCCGGTGGCGATGCCGCTGGCCTGGAGCGACCTGTCCAGGCTGCACCGCGCCGACGCCTTCAAGCTGCGCGACGTCCCGGCCAAGCTGAAACGGCGACGCAAGGATCCCTGGGCCGGCATCGACGCGCTGAAGCAGAACCTGTCGCGCTGGGCCGAAACGGAGTGAGCAAAGCCCCTCTCCCCCCGGGAGAGGGGTTGGGGTGAGGGTCGGGGCGCGAAGCGACTCGCTGAGATTGAACACGAGCGACCGCACCCTCATCCGCCCCTGCGGGGCACCTTCTCCCGAGTGGAGAAGGGAAAAGCCGAGCCCCTCTCCCGGCGGGAGAGGGGTTGGGGTGAGGGTCCGACCGCCAGCCAACTCACCCGCAAACCCACGCACCCACTAGCCCGTCGGCCCACCCATCACCGGCAGGATCGCGCCATTGATGTAGCTGGCGGTGATCGGCGAGGCCAGGAACACGTACGCCGGCGACAGTTCCTCCGGTTGCGCCGGGCGTCCCATCGGGTTCTGCTTGCCGAACTCGGCCACGTCCTCGGCGGGCTTGTCGGCAGGATTGAGCGGCGTCCACACCGGCCCCGGCGCGACCGCGTTGACGCGGATGCCGCGCGGCTGCAACTGGCTGGCCAGGGCCATGGTGAAGGCATGGATCGCGCCCTTGGTCGCCGAATAGTCCAACAGCGACTTGCTGCCGAACAGCCCGGTCTCCGAACCGCTGTTGACGATCGCCGAACCACGCTTGAGATGCGGCAGCGCCGCGCGCGCCATGTGGAAATAGCCGGCGATGTTGGTCTGCAAGGTCTCCTGCAGGTGCGCCTCGCTCAGGTCCTCCAGCGCATCGCAATGCAGCTGGAACGCGGCGTTGTTGACCAGCACGTCGAGCCCACCGAAGGCTTTGACGGTCTGCGCCACCGCGTCCTCGCAGAACGCCGGATCCTTCACGTCGCCGGCGATGGCGATGCAGCGGCGGCCTTCGTTCTCGACGTGCTGACGGGTGACCTGCGCATCCTCGTGTTCGTCCAGGTACAGCACCGCCACATCCGCGCCCTCGCGCGCGAACAGCACCGCCACCGCGCGCCCGATGCCCGAATCGGCACCGGTCACGATCGCGCTCATGCCGCGCAGCTTGCCGCTGCCCACGTACTCCGGCGCCTCGAAGCGCGGCTGCAGCGCCAGCTCGTGCTCGTTGCCCGGCTTGGCCAGGTGCTGCTTGGGCATGCGCTGCGGCTGCTTGCGTGGCCCGGCCTGGCCGGCGTCGCCCGGCTTGGCGCGCTTGGGCTTGGGCTTGGCGTCGCCGGCATCGACCGCGCGCTGCAGCGCGCGTTGCTGCTGCACGGTCTTGGCGCTGGACGACGCCGTGGCGCTGCTGCGCTTCGACGGGGCGGACTTGGTGGCGGCAGGACGCTTGCGGGAGGCCATCGGCAATACTCCGGAGACGGGAGGAGGACGCGGTCGCGCAACCCTCCTCGAAGGGAAGGAACGGGCGTCGCTCAGGCGCGGTCGGCGAGACCGCTGACGCCGGCGTGCTGGGCGCAGTGCGCGCAGCAGAACATGCGCTCGCCGGCCTGCACGCCGTGGCCGACGATGCGGCACTCGCAGTGGCTGCAGCGCGGGGCGAAGGCGTGGATGGCGCACTCGAACGAATCGAAGGTACCGCTGCGCGCGCCCTGGGTCAGGGTGAAGGCCTGGTCGTAGTCGTTTCCGCAGACATCGCAGGTGGCCATGATCGGCTCCGGTTGCTGGGGGAATCCCGAGTCTGTCCCCGCCGGCGGCCACGACCGGTGAAACCGCCGGCGCGATCTCTTCATGCGGCGCAAACATGCGCCGCGACAGGCTCGCGCCATCGATCGAAGGAGACGCCCCATGATCCGCCACCCGCTCGCCCGCCTCGCCCCGTTCGCCGCCGTGCTGTTGCTCGGCGCCTGCAGCACCACCCAGGTGGCGCAGGTGCAGCCGATCGATGGCGTCATCTCCGGCCAATGCCATATCGACAAGGTGCGCGGCGCGGTCGGCCTGGCCGCCTCGCGCATGACCGTCGAACGCGCCCGCGTCGACAGCGACAGCCTCAAGGTGCAGGTGGTCAAGAGCAGCGTCAGCGACAACGGCGCCACCGCCAGCGGCGTGGACAGCGCCAACCGCGGCGCGCGCGAGACCGGCGGCGACCGCCTGACCGTCGAGATCGGCCCGACCAACAACATCACTACCGTGTATTGCGGCTGATCCGCGTCGCCGGGCCCGCCCGCCGCGCCCGCGGCGGCGCGGTGCTCAGGCGCGCTTGCGTGCGGGAGTTGCGGTCTTGCGCTTGGCGCGGGTACCGCTGCCCTGCGCGCCCGCCGCAGCGCCCTTGCGCGCAGCACGTGCGCCCTTGCGCAGCGACGGCGCTTTGGCCGAGCTGCGATCGGCGGCCTTGGCCGCCTTGCGTGCCGCGGTGCGTGCCCGCCCCAGGTATTTCAGCGTGATCAGATCCCACTGCCGTTCGCCGCGCACGCCCTCGCACAGGCCGTGCAGGCGCCCGCAGCGCCAGCCGTCGAACACGCACGGGTCGATATAGGCCTTGCGGCACACCGCCGGGGTGTTGCCGAGCGCCTCGGCCACCTCGCGGATCACCGCATTCTGCGCCTGCGCCAGCGCGCGCTCGCCGCCGGTGTCGGGCAGCGGCAGCGCGGCCAGCCGTTGCAGCGCGGCGCGGGTGCCGCCCCAGGTGCGGAAGTCCTTGGCGGTGAAGCTCTCGCCCATCGCCTCGCGCAGGTAGTCGTTGACCTCGCCCGAATCCACCGGCTGCAGCTGGCCGTCGTCGTCGCGATACTGGAACAGTGCCTGCCCGGGCAATTGCTGGCAGCCGCGGATCAGCTTGACCAGGTGCACGTCGTCGACCTCGATGTCGTGCTCCTGGCCGCCCTTGCCGCGGAACTGCAGCCGCGCACGGCCGCCCTTCACGAACGCCAGGTGGCGATTGCGCAGCGTGGTCAGGCCGTAGGAGCGGTTGCTGCGCGCGTATTCGGCGTTGCCCACGCGCACCAGGGTCTCGGCCATCAGCGCCACCACCATCGCCAGCACCTTGTCGCGCGGGTAGCCGGGCAGGGCCATGTCGCGGCGCAGGCGCCGGCGCAGCCGCGGCAGGGCCTGGCCGAAGGCGACGATGCGCTCGAACTTGCCGTCGCCGCGCACCTGCGCCCAGTCGGCGTGGTAGCGGTACTGCTTGCGCCGGCGCGCGTCGCGTCCGGTGGCCTGCAGGTGACCGTTGTCGCGCGTGCAGATCCACACCTCGGTGTAGGCCGGCGGGATCGCCAACTGGCGGATGCGCTGCAGGGTGGCGGCATCGCGCACCGCGCTGCCGTCGGGCAGACGGTAGCCGAACCCCTTGCCGGCGCGGCGCCGGACGATGCCCGGCTCCTGATCGCTGACATAGACCAGGCCGGCGCTGCTGGCGGCCTGGCGGGACTGGCGCGCACGCGCCGCCTCGGCCGCGGCGGTGGAACGGGACGCGTTGGACATCGGACCTCCGGAAGCCGGAACCGCGGCCCGCGCCGCCGGTTCCACGAGCATCGATTGTCGGCAGTGCCGCGCCTAGGCCGCGTGAGCGATCGCCGCCTGCGGCATGTCGGTCCAACGCTGCGGAAGTACTGCAGTCCGCGTGAGAGGGACTTCAGTCCCGACGCCTGACGTGGTCAACGCGCCTTGGTCATCACGCGTCCCGGCTCAAGCCATTCCCGCAAGGCGCCTCAGCGTGCCGGTTAACGCCTGGCGAACGCGCGGTATCCGATCCTGTCGCCACCGGAACCTGCGCTGCGCCGGCGCCTGCCGTCGCCCGGCGAGACGACGGCGACGCAAAGCGCATCACACGCTCTATGCTTCACCCCTCTTCCCTCCAGCCATAGGAGCCCCGATGAGCAACCTCCTTTCCTCCCGTGCGTCCACGCGTGCCGGCCTGCTCGGCACGGCCTGCCTGGCGCTGGCCCTGGCGGCCTGCGGCGCGCCGCCGCCGGACGAGCAGGAACAGGTGAGCGCCAAGGCCCAGGCCGCCGCGCAGCAGGCCGCCGCGCCGGACCCGGCCAACGCACCGGACGCCCCGCCGGTGGGCACCTGCGATGCCTCGCAGGCGCAGGGCCTGGTCGGCCAGACCTTCGCGCCGGCGCTGCTGGACCAAGCGCGCAGCGACACCGGCGCCAAGACCGCGCGCGTGCTCAAGCCGAACCAGGCAGTGACCATGGAGTTCAACGGCGAACGGCTCAACATCGAGGTCGACGAGAAGAACCAGATCACCGGCGTGCGCTGCGGCTAGGGCCTGTCCTCATTCCCGGGCAGGTCGCGCCACCCTTGCGCGCGCCCGGGGCAAGGAAGTGCGAGGGAGTGGACGTCTGTCCATGACGGGCAATGACACAGTCCCGGGCACGCACAAGGACAGGCCCGGGGGCGCCGCCAGGACGCCCGGCGCGGCGGCGGCGACAGCGCCGCCGCCAGCGCTGAAGTTGCAGGTGTAACGGTGTATTGCGGCACCGCACCAACTATGTTTTAGTCGGGATTCCGGTGACCTCAAGAAGCGCTCCAGGACAGAGCGGGGGCGAGTGTCGCCGCGTTCCTTCGGATCGCTTTCAGAGGCAGACATGGCCCCCCGCAACCGCCACGGGCTCTACGACCCCCAAGACGAGCGCGATGCCTGTGGTTTCGGCATGGTCGCGCAACTCGACGACCAACCTTCGCGGGCACTGGTGGATACCGCCATCGCCGCCCTGTCGCGCATGACCCATCGCGGCGGCGTCGCCGCCGACGGCCTCACCGGCGACGGCTGCGGCCTGCTGATCCGCAAACCCGAGCCGTTCCTGCGCGCGCTGGCGCGCGAGGCCGGCATCGCGGTCGGCGCGCGCTTCGCTGCCGGCAACGTGTTCCTGCCGCGCGACGATGCCGACGCCGCCGCGCGCTGCCGCCAGGTGCTGGAAGAAGAACTGCGCCGCGTCGGCGCGCAGCCATGCGGCTGGCGCCTCACCCCCACCGACGATGCGGTGTGCGGGCAACTGGCCAAGGACACCCTGCCGCGCATCGAGCAGGTGTTCGTCGACGCCGGTGCCGAGCAGAGTGAAGACGCGTTCGCCCTGGCCCTGTTCCTGGCCCGCCGCCGCGCCGAGCAGCGCCTGCGCGAGGTCGCCGATTTCTACGTCACCACGCTCTCGCCCAACGGCATCAGCTACAAGGGCATGGTGCTGCCGGACAAGCTCAGCACCTTCTACCCGGACCTGCAGCGCAACGACCTGGCCTCCAGCGCCATCGTGTTCCACCAGCGCTTCTCCACCAACACGCTGCCGCGCTGGCCGCTGGCGCACCCGTTCCGCCTGCTCGCGCACAACGGCGAGATCAACACCATCGAGGGCAACCGGCACTGGGCGCAGGCGCGCAGCAAGGTTTGGAAGACCCCGCGTTTCGACATCGCCGAGCTGGACCCGGTGATCTCGATGCATGGCTCCGATTCGCAGAGCCTGGACAACATGCTCGAGCTGCTGGTCGCCGGCGGCATGGATCTGCTGCAGGCGCTGCGCATCCTGGTGCCGCCGGCCACCCAGTCGCTGGAGTTCAAGGACGCCGACCTGGCCGCGTTCTACGAGTTCTACGGCCTCAACACCGAGCCGTGGGACGGCCCGGCCGGCATCGTCGCCTGCGACGGCCGCTACGCCGCATGCATGCTCGACCGCAACGGCCTGCGCCCGGCGCGCTGGATGCTGACCTCCGACCGGCATTTCCTGGTGGCCTCCGAAGCCGGCGTGTGGGAACTGCCGGCCGAGCGCGTCACCCGCAAGGGCAAGCTCGGCCCCGGCGAGATGATGGCCATCGACCTCAAGCGCGGCGACCTGCTCGATTCGGACGCCATCGACCGCATCAACCGCGGCCGCGCCCCGTACAAGCAATGGCTGCAGCAGGGCGTGACCTACCTGCAGACCGAACTGATCGACCCCTCGCTGGTCGAGGAGCCGTTCGACGAGCGCACCCTGCGCAGCTACCACAAGCTGTTCCAGCTCAGCACCGAGGAAGTGGAGCAGGTGCTGCGGCCGCTGGCCGAGACCGAGCAGGAAGCCACCGGCTCGATGGGCGACGACACGCCGATGGCGGTGCTCAGCCGCCACACGCGGCCGCTGTACGACTACTTCCGCCAGGCCTTCGCCCAGGTCACCAACCCGCCGATCGACCCGCTGCGGGAAGACTGCGTGATGTCGCTGACCACCCAGCTCGGCAAGGAGACCAACATCTTCCATGCCGGCCCGGAGACGGTGAACCACGTCATCCTCAACTCGCCGGTGCTCAGCCAGCGCAAGCTGCGGCAGTTGCTGAAGATGCCGCAGTACCTGACCCGCAACGCGCAGATCGACCTGTCCTACAGCGTCGAGGAAGGCCTGGAGGCCGGGCTCAAGCGCATCTGCGCCGAGGCCGAACAGGCCGCGCGCGACGGCAAGGTCATGCTGCTGCTGACCGACCGCTACCCGGTGCCGGAGCGGCCGATGGCGCATGCGCTGCTGGCCACCGGCGCGGTGCACCACCACCTCTCGCGGGTGGGCCTGCGCTGCGACGTCAACCTGATCATCGAGACCGGCACCGCGCGCGATCCGCACCACATGGCCTGCCTGCTCGGCTTCGGCGCCACCGCGGTGTATCCGTACCTGGCCTACCAGACCCTGTTCGACCTGGGCCGGCGCGGCATCCTGCTGCTCAAGAGCGGCGGCGAGCAGACCCAGATCGGCCGCAAGTACCGCAAGGGCATCTACAAGGGCCTGTCCAAGATCATCTCCAAGATGGGCATCTGCACCATCGCCAGCTATCGCGGCGCGCAGCTGTTCGAGATCGTCGGGCTGGATCCGGACGTGGTGGCGCTGTGCTTCCCGGACACCGCCGCGCGCATCGGCGGCGTCGGCCTGGCGCGGCTGGACACCGAGGCGCGGCAGCTCGCCGCGCGCGCCTGGAACGACCTGCTCAAGCCGGAAGTGGGCGGCCTGCTCAAGTACGTGCACGGCGGCGAGTACCACATGTACAACCCGGACGTGGTGCTGACCCTGCAGCGCGCCACCCGCAGCGGCCTGCAGGCCGACTGGGACGCCTACGCCGCCGCGGTGCACGGGCGCCCGGCCTCGGCCCTGCGCGACCTGCTGCAACTCAAGCGCGCGGCCACGCCGACGCCGCTGGACGAGGTCGCCCCGGCCGAGGACCTGCTGCGCCGCTTCGACACCGCCGCGATCAGCCTCGGCGCGCTGTCGCCGGAGGCGCACGAGGCGCTGGCGATCGCGATGAACCGCCTCGGCGGGCGCAGCAATTCCGGCGAAGGCGGCGAAGACCCGGCGCGCTACGGCACCGAGAAGCGCTCCAAGATCAAGCAGGTGGCCTCCGGCCGCTTCGGCGTCACCCCCGAATACCTGGTCAACGCCGAGGTGCTGCAGATCAAGGTCGCGCAGGGCGCCAAGCCCGGCGAAGGCGGCCAGTTGCCCGGGCACAAGGTCAACGAACTGATCGCGCGGCTGCGCTACGCCAAGCCGGGCATCGGCCTGATCTCGCCGCCGCCGCACCACGACATCTACTCGATCGAAGACCTCGCGCAGCTGATCTACGACCTCAAGCAGGTCAATCCGAGCGCGCTGGTGTCGGTGAAGCTGGTCAGCCATGCCGGCGTGGGCACCATCGCCGCCGGCGTGGTCAAGGCCGGCGCCGACCTGATCACCGTGTCCGGCCACGACGGCGGCACCGGCGCCAGCCCGGTCAGCTCGATCCGCTACGCCGGCGTGCCGTGGGAACTGGGCGTGGCCGAGTCGCACCAGGCGCTGGTCGCCAACGACCTGCGCACGCGCACCATCCTGCAGACCGACGGCGGCCTGAAGACCGGCCTGGACGTGGTCAAGGCGGCGATCCTGGGCGCGGACAGCTTCGGCTTCGGCACCGGGCCGATGATCGTGCTCGGCTGCAAGTACCTGCGCATCTGCCACCTCAACAACTGCGCCACCGGCGTGGCCACCCAGGACGAGCGCCTGCGCGCCAACCACTTCGTCGGCCTGCCCGAGCGCGTGGAGAACTTCTTCCGGCTGCTGGCCGAGGAAGTGCGGCAATGGCTGTCGTACCTGGGCGTGCGCTCGCTGGACGAGATCGTCGGCCGCACCGAACTGCTGCAGCAACTGGACATCTCGCCGCGCGAAGGCGTGCGCGTGGACCTGTCGCGGCTGCTCAAGGACGTGCGTCATGACGGCGGCCACTGCGCCGCGCAGCGCCTGTACGAATCGCCGGACAGCCTGGCCACGCAGATGGACGGCCTGCTCGCCGACGCCATTGCGCACAAGCGCGGCGGCGACCATCGCTTCCTGATCCACAACACCGACCGTTCGATCGGCGCGCGCCTGTCCGGCGCCATCGCCCGCGTCCACGGCAACCACGGCATGGACGATGCACCGCTGACCCTGCGCTTCCGCGGCTCGGCCGGGCAGAGCTTCGGCGCGTTCAACGCCGGCGGCCTGCACCTGGAGCTGGAAGGCGAGGCGAACGACTACGTCGGCAAGGGCATGGCCGGCGGCCGCCTGGTGGTGCGTCCGCCGCGCGGCGCGCGCTTCGAGGCACGCAGCACCGCGATCATCGGCAACACCTGCCTGTACGGCGCCACCGGTGGCGAGCTGTACGCCGCCGGCCGTGCCGGCGAACGCTTCGCGGTGCGCAACTCCGGCGCGCTGGCGGTGATCGAGGGCGCCGGCGACCACTGCTGCGAGTACATGACCGACGGCATCGTGCTGGTGCTGGGCAAGGTTGGCCTGAACTTCGGCGCCGGCTTCACCGGCGGCCTGGCCTACGTGCTCGACGTGGACCGCGACTTCGTCGACCGCTACAACCACGAACTGATCGACATCCACCGCATCTCCGCCGAAGGCTTCGAGAGCCATCGCCAGCACCTGCACAAGCTGATCAGCCGCCACCGCGAACTGACCGGCAGCATCTGGGCGCAGCAGATCCTCGACGAGTTCCGCGACTACGTCGGCAAGTTCTGGCTGGTCAAACCGAAGGCGGCGAGCATCGAGTCGTTGACCGAGTCGCTGAGGCGCGCCGCTTGAAGGCGGCGCGCCGGGAATCGGGAATGGAGAATCGGGAATGGTAAAAGCCCGGCTCCCCCAGTTTCCGATCGCGCGCGCAGATTCGCTTTTGCCATTCCCCATTCCCCATTCCCGGTTCCCCACACCATGAGCCGCAAGCACGCCTTCCAGTTCCTCGACCTGCCCCGGCAGATGCCGCAACGCATTCCGGTGGAACTGCGCACCTCCGGCGACTGGAACGAGCTGTACGGCAAGTTCGACAAGGCCGACGCGCAGTACCAGGCCGGGCGCTGCCTGGATTGCGGCAACCCGTACTGCAGCTGGAAGTGCCCGGTGCACAACGCCATCCCGCAGTGGCTGCAGCTGGTGCAGGAGAACCGCATCGAAGAGGCCGCGGCGCTGTGCCACAGCACCAATCCGCTGCCTGAGGTGTGCGGCCGGGTGTGCCCGCAGGACCGCCTGTGCGAAGGCAGCTGCACGCTGGAGGAATTCGGCGCGGTCACCATCGGCGCGGTGGAGAAGTACATCGTCGATACCGCACTCAACAACGGCTGGCGCCCGGACCTGAGCCAGGTCGAACCCACCGGCAAGCGCGTGGCGGTGGTCGGCGCCGGGCCGGCCGGACTGAGCTGCGCCGACCGTCTGGCCCGCGCCGGCATCCAGGCGGTGGTATACGACCGCTACGAGCAGATCGGCGGGCTGCTGCAGTTCGGCATCCCCAGCTTCAAGCTGGACAAGAGCGTGATCGGCAAGCGCCGCGAGGTGCTCGAAGGCATGGGCGTGCAGTTCCGCCTGGGCGTGGAGATCGGCCGCGACGTGAGCCTGGAGCAGTTGCTCGAGGAGTACGACGCGGTGTTCCTGGGCACCGGCGCCTACCGCTACACCGACGGCGGCCTGCCCGGCCAGGACATGCCCGGCGTGCTGCCGGCGCTGCCGTTCCTGGTGCAGAACAGCCGCATCGTCGGCGGCAACGATCCCTGGGGCCGGCCGATCGCCGGCTGGGAAGACAAGATCGCGCTGCCCGACCTGAGCGGCAAGCGCGTGGTGGTGCTCGGCGGCGGCGATACCGGCATGGACTGCGTGCGCAGCGCGATCCGCCTGGGCGCGGCCAAGGTCACCTGCGCCTACCGCCGCGACGAGGCCAACATGCCCGGCTCGGCGCGCGAGGTGGCCAATGCGCGCGAGGAAGGTGTGCGCTTCCTGTTCAACCGCCAGCCGCTGGCGGTGGAAGCCGATGCCGCCGGCAACCTGGCCGGCGTACGCGTGGTGCAGACCCGTCTGGGCGAGCCAGATGCGCGCGGGCGCCAGGCCGCGGTGCCGGTGGAAGGCAGCGAATCGCTGCTGGACGCGGACGTGGTCATCATCGCCTTCGGCTTCTCGCCGAGCGTGCCGGACTGGCTGGCGGCGCAAGGCGTGGAAGGCACCGCCAACGGCCGCATCCTCGCCGGCGGCAGCGAGCCCGACGGCAGCGGCCGCCTGCCGTACCAGACCACCAACCCGAAACTGTTCGCTGGCGGCGACGCCGTGCGCGGCGCCGACCTGGTGGTGACTGCGGTGGCCGAAGGCCGCGACGCGGCAGCCAGCATCGCCGAATGGATCGGCAACCGCCTGCCGGTGACGACCCAGGCTGCGGCCTGAGCGAGGCTGCGACGCTGCGAGGCTGCTGCAGCGTTCGGTCAGTTCGGCGGCGACGGCGACGGCAATACTTGCTCGACTGGGCGATGCGACCTTCGACCGCATCGCCGAACCGCTGCGCTGCGCATTCGCCGAAAGTCGAGGTCGCCTGGAGCGGCTGGCCTCCAGCCACGTCGCCAGCGCTGGCCTCGGCATGGACCTCGTCGAACGCTACCGCCTCGGCACCGCCGCCGCCGGCAGCGATCGCCTTTACCAACGCCACCACCGCCGCGGCGCAGGTTGCGTCGTTGGCCTCTAGCGAACGCCTTCTCCACCGCTCGTCCTTCGCTGCGCGCCCAACCTGGCGCGCCGGCGATGGACGCATGGCCGCGACCTCGATCACGCCGCTGCCGACGGGTGCACCACGCACCTGATGTGACGCCGCCGACGTCCGCGCGCAGCATGTCCGCGCCAGGTGAATGCCGGGCTAACACGGGTGCGTGCAGGCTGGCGATCACGGGGGCGATCCTTGCACGCTTGCGCCTGCCGTCCCGCACTCCCCCGAGCGGACGGCGCCTCCCCTCACTCCAGGAAGCTCCCCCATGCCGCTTTCCTCGTCGTGTTCCCCGCGCTGGCGTTCCCTGCCGCTGGCGCTGCTGCTCGCCACCGTCGCCTGCAACGCCGCCGCCGAAGGCCGCAGCGTGCTCAAATACGCAGGCGTCAACCTGTCCGGCGCCGAGTTCAACTCCGGCAAGAAGCCCGGTGTGCTGTACAAGGATTACACCTACCCGACCGCCAGCGATTACAGCTACTTCGCCAGCAAGGGCATGAACACTATCCGCCTGCCGTTCCTGTGGGAGCGCCTGCAGCCCACCGCCAAGGGCGAGTTCGACCCGGCGCAACTGGCGCTGTTGAAGAAGGCGGTGGAGCAGGCCAAGGCCAACCACCTGTACCTGATCCTGGACCCGCACAACTACGCCAAGTACAACGGCGCGCTGGTCGGCAGCGAGGGCGCCCCGGACGAGGTGTTCGCCGACCTGTGGCGGCGCCTGGCCAAGGAGTTCAAGGGCGACGACCACGTCATCTTCGGGCTGATGAACGAGCCCAACGCAGTCTCCTCGACCGACTGGGCCAGCGCGGCGCAGGCGGCGATCGATGCCATCCGCAAGGCCGGCGCCAACAACCTGATCCTGGTACCGGGCACCGCCTACACCGGCGCGCACAGCTGGCGCAGCACCGCCTACGGCACGCCGAACGCGGTTGCGCTGCAGCCGCTGAAGGATCCGCGCAACCGCATGGCGTTCGAAGCGCACCAGTACCTGGACCGCGACAACAGCGGCACCAAGGGCGAGTGCGTCAGCGCCACCGCCGGCGCCGAGAAGCTGGCCGGCTTCGTCAGCTGGTTGCGCGAGAACAAGAAGGTCGGCTTCATCGGCGAGTTTGCCACCGCGAATACGCCCACCTGCAATCAGGCGCTGGAGAACATGCTCAGCTACATGCAGAAGAACGACGACGTGATTCTCGGTTGGACCTGGTGGGCCGCAGGTGCGTGGTGGAAGCCCGACTATCCGTTCAACGTGCAGCCCGGCAAGGACGGCAGCGAGAAGCCGCAGATGGAGATCCTGTCCAAGTACGCGCGCGAGATCACCGGCAAGAAGTGAGCCGTCGCTGCCGGCGCCGCGTGTCGGCAACGCGGCAACACGCCATGCAACGTGTGCGACGCGCACGCCTGGCATAGCACATGCAGCGCGATCCAGTACCGGTTCGCGCTGCCAATCGCCGCACAGATCCATGCATGCGCGCACGCAGCGCATCGCCTCGTCCTCGGCAATGCACTACGGTGTCCGCACACCGTAGTCATCAGCCCGGCCTGGCATCTCCTCGGCCGGGTTCCCCCTCTGATGCCGAAGGAGACTCACCATGATCGCGCGCACCTTGCGGCGGCGGTCGCGGCACGCCTGGCGTGCCGCGCTGCTGCTGTGCCTATCCGTTCCACTGTCGTCGCTGCAGGCGCAGCAGTCGCTGCGCTTCGCCGGCGTCAACCTGTCCGGTGCCGAGATCGCGCCGTCGAAGATTCCCGGCATCGTCGGAGTCGACTACACCTATCCGCGCAGCAGCGACTACACCTATTTCGCCGGCAAGGGCATGAACCTGCTACGCCTGCCGGTGCGCTGGGAACGCCTGCAGCCGCAACCGCGCGGCCCGCTCGACGCCGCGCAACTGGCGCTGATCGACGACGCCGTGCAGCAGGCCAAGGCGCAGGGCATGTACGTGATCGTGGACATCCACAACTACGCGCGCCGCGACGGCTGCCTCATCGGCAGCAGCGGCCTGCCGGTCGCCGCCTTCGTCGACCTGTGGCAGCGTCTGGCGCGCGCCTACGGCAGCGACAATGCGGTGGTCTTCGGGCTGATGAACGAGCCGCACGGCATCAGCCCGGCCGCGTGGGCCACCGCCGCGCAGGCCGCGGTCGATGCGATCCGCGCCACCGGCGCCAGCAACCTGGTCCTGGTACCGGGCGCGCTGTGGACCGGCGCGCATAGCTGGTACACGCCAGTGGACGGCACCTCAAACGCCAGCGCGCTGGCCACGCTGCACGACCCGCTGCAGCGCGTGGCGATCGAAGTGCACCAGTACCTGGACGCCGATTCCAGCGGCACCAGCCCGGTCTGCGTGAGCGACGACATCGGCGTCCAACGCCTGCGCGCCTTCACCGATTGGCTGCAGCAGACCGGCCATCTCGGCTTTCTCGGCGAATTCGCCGCCGCCGACAATCCCACCTGCCGGCGCGCGCTGGACGGCATGCTGGCCGACATCGCGCAGCACCCGACGCTGTGGCTGGGCTGGAGCTACTGGGCCGGCGGCGCCTGGTGGCGCGCCGACTATCCGTTCAATGTGCAACCCGACGCCGACGGCCACGACCGTCCGCAGATGGCGATCCTCGCGCCCTGGGCGCAGCGCATCACGCGCTGAGCGCGGCGCATGCGTGACAACGCCGTGGCGCACGTCGACAACTAGGCACCTCCAAGTCACGTCGGGACATGTCTGCGAGGAACGGCGCGTGCCCTTTCACCGGCTCAGCGGCAGCGGACTTTTGCCTGGGCACGCGCCGTTGCGGGTTTAAGCCTCTCCTACAGAGCAACGTGCATCCGCCGGGTTGTACGCAAGCAGGTGATTCGAGGTGCCCGCATTGCGTGCGACGTGCAATGCGTCGCATATTTCCGATGACCTCGATCGCTCTGGCATGACGGTTGCAGCGTGGTGCACGGCCGCGCACGCCGCATCGTGGCGTCGCCTGCCGCTCTTTCCCCACGAAGGATCCGTCATGCCACGCTATTCCCGTTTTTTCCGCTCCCCCCAATGGCGGCAGCGCGCCGTGCTGTGCCTGCTCGTGGCCGCCTGCGCGCCGTTCGCAAACGCCCAGCAGACGCTGCGCTATGCCGGCATCAACCTGGCCGGCGCCGAGTTCAACTCGGCGAAGAAGCCCGGCGTGCTGTTCAAGGACTATGTGTATCCCACCGACGCCGACTATGCGTACACCGCGGCGCAGGGCATGAACATCGTGCGCCTGCCGTTCCTGTGGGAGCGGCTGCAGCCGCAAGCCAACGGCCCGCTCGACCCCGCGCAACTCGACGCGCTGCGCACCGCGGTCGAACGCGCCAGGCGCAACAACCTGCAACTGATCCTCGACGTGCACAACTACGCCAAGTACGACGGCGTGCGCATCGGCGGCGACGCGGTACCGGCGGCGGCGCTGGCCGATCTGTGGCGGCGCCTGGCGCTGGTGTTCGGCAACGATGCCAGCGTGGCATTCGGGCTGATGAACGAGCCCAACGGCCTCGCCTCCGGCGATTGGGCGGCCATCGCGCAGGCGTCGATCGATGCGATCCGTGGCACCGGCGCCGACAACCTGATCCTGGTGCCAGGCACCGCCTTCAGCGGCGCGCACAGCTGGAACAGCACCTGGTACGGCGTGTCCAACGCGCAGGGCTTGCTGACGGTCCACGACCCCGCCGGCAACCTGGCGTTCGAAGTGCATCAATACCTGGATCCCGACTCCTCCGGCACCAGCGCCGCCTGCGTCAGCACCAGCATCGGTGCGGAACGCCTGCAAGGGTTCACCCAATGGCTGCGCGCCAATGGCTATCGCGGCTTCCTCGGCGAGTTCGGCGGCAGCAGCGACCCCACCTGCCTGGCCGCGCTGGACACCATGCTCGGCTACGTCCACGACAACGGCGACGTCTGGCTGGGCTGGACCGCCTGGGCCGGCGGCGCGTGGTGGCGCAGCGACTACGCGTTCAACCTGCAGCCGGACAAGAGCGGCGCCGACAAGCCGCAGATGGACGTACTGGCGGTGCGCGCCCAGCAAGTTACGCAGTGACCGCGGCAACGCCGGGTCCGCAGCGGCGGCCCGGCGATCGCGGCGATTGAGTCGACACCGCCATCGGGCGCAGACTGTCGCACCTTTCCCGCACGGATCGACGCATGCGCCTGGGCCTGGCCGCCAACCGACTGCACCACCAGGGCAAGGATGCCGCGCTGTTCCGCTGGCTGCGCGCCAGCGAAGCCGGTATCCGCGAATTGCAGCTCGGCCTGCACGCGGTCGGCCGTACCCACGAGGCGATCGTTCGTGCCGGCCTGCTGGCCGGCCATGCCGGCCTCAGGCGCTACCCGTTCGGCCGCGAGGGCGGACTGATGAAGCTGGTGGCCGAGGTCGTGGGCCTGGAAGGCGCCGAGCGGACCCTCGACGGTGCCATCTACCTGATCGATCCGGTCGACCCGTCCTCGATCTTCCCCGAGGCGATCGCGCTCAAGCGCCAATGCGTGATCCACGGCAAGCCGTTCATTTCCACCGTGGCCAGCGCCCGCGATTGGGTGGAGATGGAGCGCGTCCACGCCGGGCTGGCCGCCGACGCCGGCGCCGACGACCTGTACGCGCTGCAGCGGCAGACCCTGGCGCTGATCGCGCACGATGCGATGAAACCGCAGATGCTGGCCTTCGCCAGCGAACATTTCGATCTGCTGTCGCGCTTCGCCGAGCGCGTGGCCACCGGCACCACCGGGCAGCGGCTCAACGAACTGGCCTGGAGTCGCGGCTGGCCGCAGGGCCAGGCGTGGGTGCACCGCTATCAGAGCGGCCCGATGGGCGGCGACGCGCAGATCGCCGATCGCGTGCTGGAACGGCGCTGCCACCGCGCGATCTTCTTCGAGGATCCGCATGTCGCGCGCCAGCACGAAGCCGACATCCAGTTGCTGGAACGCGCGGTGACCACGGTCACCGACAGCGCCGTGTGCATCACCTCGCCGGCGATCGCCGCACGCTGGGCGCAGGCCGCCGAACGCCGGCTTCGATCCGCCTGAGAGTGTCCGGTCCGCGCGCGATCGCGTCGCGCGCGGACCGCTGACAGGACACGCGGCGACGCCGCGTTGTCGTGCGTGACCATGCGCACAGTCACTGCGATGTCACGCCGATCGCCAACACTGCCGCGCCTGTCCAGATCCCAGGGGGGATCCCATGTTGCGTTTCACCCTGCGCCTGCTGCTGCTCGGCGCAGCAGCGCTGTGCGCGCTGCCGTCCGCGTCCGCGCAACCGGCCGAGCGCTTGCGCGTACACGGCTCCAACAGCCTCGGCGCGCGGCTGATGCCGGCGCTGGTGGAAGCCTGGCTGCAGAGCATGGGCTACCGGCAACTGCAACGTCGTCGCGTCGATGCGACGACGCTGGAGATCGCCGCGGTGCGCGACGATGCGCCGCTGGTGGTCGAGATCGCCGGCACCGGCTCGGCCGCCGGCATCGCCGACCTGGTGCATGGCGACGCCGAGCTGGCGATGCTGGCGCGTCAGCCCGATGCGCGCGAACGCGAGGCCGCCTGGCAGCTCGGCGACCTGGGCTCGCCGGACCAACAGTTCGTCGTCGCCCTGGATGGCACGCGGGTGCTGGTCGCCGCCGACAACCCCATCGCCACGCTGAGCGTCGTGCAGCTGCGCGACATCCTGAGCGGCCGGACCACGCGCTGGTCGCAACTCGGCGGCGCGGACCTGCCGATCGCGCTGCACCGCAGTGCTATCCCCGGCGGTCTCGATGACTTCCTGCGCGAACGCCTGGGGCTGCCGGCGGTGCGCATGCCGGGGAACGTCCTGCATGCCGACCTGGCCGAGGCGGCACGCGCCGTCGTCGGCCATCCCGACGCACTGGCGATCGTCGGGCTGACCACGCCGGTGCCGGCCGGCACACGTGCGCTAGCCATCGCCGACGGCGGTATCGCGGTGCTCCCGACGGCAGCAGCCGTGCGCGGCGAGGACTATCCCTTGGTCCAGCGCTATAGCCTGTACGGCGGCCAGATGATGTCGGCGCTCGGCCGCAGCCTGGCCCTGTACGCCCTCGGTCCGCAGGCGCAACAGCTGGTGCGCCGGCTTGGCCCGATTTCCATGGCGATCGACGTCGATCCGGCCACGCCGCAGAGCGGCGCCACCGCTGCCCGCGCGGATGCTACCTACGCGCAGGCCAGCACCGGCGCCCGGCGCCTGACCACCACGCTGCGTTTCAGCCTGCAGTCGCTCAATGGCATGTACGAAGCGCGCAGCGCCCAGGATCTCGACCGATTGGTCGCCTTCATGCAACAGCCGGCGATGCACGGCCGCGCCCTGGCGGTGATCGGCTTCGCCACGCCGGACAGCGCCAACCGGCTGTACCCGACCATCGCCAGCAACGACCGCGCCGACGTCGTCGCCGCCTACCTGGTGCAACGCGGTGTCGCCGTGGAACGGGTACGCGGTCTCGGCGCACTGCATCCGCTGATCGGCGGCGAAGACGCCGCCGCCAAGGCGCGCAACGAGCGCGTCGAACTGTGGTTGCTGGATCGGGCGCGATAGGGCAGTCGGAGCGTGGTTGCGGCCGGTTGGGCACGACATCGCTCGGCCGCTCGTCCCCTTCGGAACCTTTCCCCCGAAAAGCAGGCCGTGGTCCGGGGAGGAGAAGGGAAGCCAAAGCCCCTCTCCCGTCGGGAGAGGGGTTGGGGTGAGGGTACGCAGCGCGAAGCGCCCTCACCGGCGCAAGCTGGGAGGTTAGCGCGTTGTCAGGCATTGGCAGCCGCGCGCGTGACGTCGCGCTGGCGCCGATACGACCCGTCGCCATCCGCGCATCGGCGAGCGCATGCTGGCGACCGTGCTCCCGGACTCGGGCCATCCGGCGTTCACCGCATCGCGCCTACAGTCGCCCGACACCCTCGCCAGCGCTTCCGGAGATCGCCATGCTTCGCTCATCGCACGCCGTTCTCGGCGTGGTGCTTGCCGGACTCGTGCTGACCCACAGCACGCCCGCCGCCGCGGTGCAGCGGCTGTGGCCGACCGCGGAGCAATGGCAACAGTTGCACGCGTCAGCCGCCACCGATCCGGCCTGGCGGCAGGTCGAGGCGGCGCAGGCCCGGCTGGCCGAGATGGCACGCACGCAGGGCGCGCATCCGCTCGAGAATCTGAGCACCGGCGGCCGCCTGCGCGGCGATCCAGTGAAGGCGGCGACCGAAACCAGCCTGGGCGACATGCCGCGCATCCAGGCGTTGGCGCTGCGCTACGCCCTGGACGGCGAGCGCGGCGACGCGCTGGCCGCCGGCGACCAGCTCGCGCAATGGACCGCGCGCAATGTGCCCAACGGCAACCCGATCGACGAGACCGGGCTGGAACCGGCGATCTTCGCCTACCGCATCGTCCGCCCGGCGCTGCCGGACGCGCAACGCCGCGCCATCGATGCATGGATGCGCAAGATCGCCGATGCCGAAATCGGCTCGCGCGATCTCAAGCGCAAGACCGCCACCAACAACTGGCACAGCCATCGGCTGAAGACCGTGGGCATGATCGGCGCCGCGCTCGACGACGCCCGGCTGCTGAACTACGCCCGCACCGGCTTTCGTCAGCAGATCGCCGAAAACCTGTTGCCCGACGGCCGCAGCATCGACTTCGTCGAGCGCGATGCGCTGTCCTACCACGTCTACGACCTGCGTCCGCTGGTGACGCTGGCACTGCTGTTCTCCGAACGCGGTGAGGATCTGTACCACTGGCGCGCGCCGAACGGCGCATCTCTGGCGCGCAGCGTCGACTGGCTGCTGCCGTATCTGCGCGGCGAGCGCAGCCACGCGGAGTTCGTCGGCAGCCAGGTGCCGTTCGACAAGGCGCGCTCCGACAACGGGGAAGCGGGCCACGTGATCGGCAAGCCGTATGCCGCGGAGGGGGCGGAATCGCTGCTGGTGCTTGCTGCGGCCTACGATCCGGCGTGCGTGCAACTGGCGCGGCAACTCGGACACGGGACGCCACCCTGGCGCCTGGCGATCAGCACATTGCCCGATTCACCGCGCTAGCTTCCGTCGACTCCGACGGCATCAGAGTGCAGGTGCTCAGCCACGGCATCACGGAGGGTCCGCGACGCGACAGGTCTCGATGCGAGCCATCGCACATCTCATCGCGCGGCACAGCGGCGCGGGAGGTGGTCCAGCGGTTTGGCCTTATCAGCCCCTGCGGGGCACCTTCCTCCGCAAACAGGGCCATGGTCCCGGCGGAAGAAGGAAGAACCGAGCCCCTCTCCCCCCGGGAGAGGGGTTGGGGTGAGGGTACGGGGCGCGCAGCGCCTCGCCGATCGGTCA
>NZ_JAXGGI010000013.1:0-118833 GCF_034105445.1 Xanthomonas sp. LF07-6 | reverse complement strand
AAGTCCCTCCCACAGTGCACATCGCCGCTTCGCCGCGCGTTGGAGCGACGTCACGCGCGACGAACGAGGCAGCGAGCCGCAGTGGCTTCAGTGCATCTGCCGACGCCGGAGATCCTCGGACAGGCGAAAGCACTTCTAGCGCAAGCGCGCCGTAGAAGCGGCTTCAGCCGCGACCAACGAAGCCGGGCATGTCGCCGGTGTTGGTTGCTGTCGGCGCCGAAAAACTTCGTACAGCATGCCCAGCAAACGCGTCGCCGCGGCGATGCCTCGCATGTCCAGACAACTCCCTACAACGGCGACCGTCCTGGAGCGCACCGCGTGCCCCATAGGCGGCAACCTTCCGGATTGCCGCTTTCCCATTGCATCGGCGACTCTTCACCCAGCCTCGTCCCTCAGGGAATCACCCGCTGCGCGCGCAGCCGCGTGAACAGCTCCAGGAACGAGGCGCGGCTGTCGTAGTAGCCGAGGAAGCCGAGATCGCGGCTCTTGGTCATGTCGTTGACGCACTCGATCTCGCGGCCCAGATCGGCATCGGTATGCCACCACGACGCCAGTTGGTTCACATCCGCCTGCACCAGCCCATGCTGCTCGGCGATCTCGCGCCACAGCGCAGGCGCAGTGTCCTGCAGGCGCGGCTGCAGCGGCATCGGCGCCTCCGGATAAGGGGCAGGCTCCAGGCCGAAGAACGCGGCGATCTCGCCCCACATCCAGCGCCAGCGGAACACGTCGCCGTTGACCGTGTTGAAGGCCTGGTTGCGTGCGGCCGGATTGGTCGCGGCCCAGGCCAGTTGGCGGCCGAGCAGGCCGGCGTCGGTGAGGTCGGTGAGGCTGTCCCACTGCGCGCGCGAACCGGGGAACACGAAGGGCTGCCCGGTGTGCTTGCACAGCGTCGCGTACACCGCCAGGGTCACGCCCATGTTCATCGCATTGCTGCCGTTGGCCTGGCCGATCATGGTGTGCGAGCGGTGCACGCTCCAGCCGAAGCCATGGCGCGCGGCGGTGTCGAACAGCAGGTCTTCCAGCGTGTAGTAGAAATTCTCGCCCGGCTGCCGCGGTTCGCTCTCGCGGAACGGCGTCTCCGCCTTGCCGCTGCCGTAGTGCTCGAACGAGCCCAGGTAATGCTTGGTGCCGGTGACCAGCGCCATGTGCTGCAGCGTCGCGCCGTCCAGGCCCTCGCACAGGTGCCGCAACATCGCGCCGTTGGCGGCGACGTTCTCCTTCTCGGTGTCGCGCCGCGTCCAGGTGCAGAAGAACACGTGGGTGATCGGCAGCCCGCGCAGCGCCGCGATGGTGGCGTCGCGGTCGAGCAGATCGGCCGCCACCGGAATCACGCCTTCCTGCGGCACCGGACGGCGTGCCAGCCCATAGACGGTCCAGCCCTCGGCGACCAGCACGTTGGCGAGGTTGTAGCCGGAGATGCCAGTGACTCCGACGATCAATGCGATACCCTTGCGCATGCGCGAACTCCTTACGACGTGGGGTATCGCAGCTTAGGCGCGGGGCGATGAAGCTGCGGAGAACTGCGTCGGGACTGTGACGCGGCGCGCGCTCGCGCGTTAGGCGAATTCTGACGCGGTGCCGCGGCATGGACCGATGGCCGACGTCCAGGCGGGATGCGACGCTGGCATGGCGATAGAGACGGTGTCGCGCGATGCGCACGTCGCGCCGCTTCGTCTCGCTGCTTCCGATCCATCGATGCCAAGGAGGGCAAGCACATGCAACCGTCGGCAGACGCCGTGCCGTGCCAGGGCCCCGTCGCGGCTCGCGCTGCCCGCTGGCTGGCACCGGCGCCGTTCGGCGCTGCGGTCGCGGCCAGCCTCGCCGCCGGCGTGCTGGCCGCGCTGTGGCTGCCGCGCCTGCTGCCCTGGCCGCTGGCCGTGGCGATCCTGCTCGCCGGGGCGTCGCTGTACGTGGCGGCGCCGCACTGGCGCTGGCTGGGCGCGTTCGCGATCGGCGCCGGCTGGCTGGCGCTGGTCGCCGGCATGGTGCTGGCAAGGCAGTTGCCGGCCGACTGGGAAAAGCGCGTGGTCGACGTCCGCGGTCAGGTGGTGGAACTGCCGCAGGCGGAGACCCGCCGCACCCGCTTCCTGTTCCGGGTGGACAGCGACGCGGCGCAGCCGGCGCCGTTGCGCGGGCGCCTGCTGCAATTGGCGTGGTACGACGACTTCGGCACGCACCAGGCCGGGCCGCGTAGCGCCCTGAGCGCCGGCGCGCGCTGGCAGTTGCAGGTGCGCCTGCGCGCGCCGCGCGGCTTGAGCAATCCGGGCGGCTTCGATGCCGAGGCCTATGCGCTGGCGCAGCGGATCAGCGCCAGCGGCTACGTGGTGGCGCCGCGTGCGGCCACGCAACTGGTGTCGGGGCAGGGAATCGACGCCTGGCGTGCGGATATGTCCGCACGCATCGCTGCGGCCGTGCCGCAGGCCTCGGCGCGCTACGTGCAGGCACTGGCGCTGGGCGACACGCGGCGCCTGGACGATCGCGACTGGCGCATCCTGCGTGCCGCCGGCCTGACCCATCTCATCGCCATTTCCGGCTTCCATGTCGGCCTGGTCGCCGGCGCCTTCGCACTGCTCGGCGGCGGCCTGTGGCGGCTGTGGCCGCAACTGGGCCGCTACTGGCCGCGCCGCCAGGCCGCGGCGGCGCTGGCGCTGCTCGGCGCCGGCGGCTACACCCTGGTGTCGGGCATGGCCCTGCCGACCGTGCGCACCGCGCTGATGATCGCGGTGGTGGTGGCGGCACGGTTGTGGCGGCGACCGGTGCGGGTGGTCGACGCATTGGCGCTGGCGGCGATCGCCATGCTGCTCTGCGACCCGCTGGCGGTGCTCTCGGCCGGCTTCTGGCTGAGCTTCCTCGGCGTCGCCTGGCTGGCTTGGTGCATGCCCGATGCCGGTCGTGGCTGGCGCGAGACGCTGCGCAGCTTCCTGACCGCGCAAGGCGTGGCCACGGTCGGCCTGCTGCCGGTGAGCACGATGCTGTTCGGGCAGGCCTCCGTGGTCGGGCCGCTGGCCAACCTGCTGGCGATCCCCTGGTGGAGCCTGGTGGTGGTCCCGCTGGCCTTGCTCGGTACCGCGCTGGAGGCGTTGCATGCCGGCGCCGGTGCCTGGCTGTGGCGCCTGGCCGCGGGCTGCTTCGACCTGACCTGGCCGTTGTTCGTCGCCCTGGGCGAGAGCCGCTTCGCCCTGCGCTGGTTGCCAGAGGCGCGCGACTGGGCGCTGCCGCTGGCCTTGCTGGGCGCGTTCTGGCTGCTGCTGCCGCGCGCGGTGCCGGGCAAGCCGCTGGCGGCGCTGCTGTGGTTGCCCTTGCTGTGGCCGCCGCTGGAGCGACCGCGACCGGGCGAGGTCGATCTGGTGATGTTCGACGTGGGGCAGGGGCTGTCGTTGCTGGTGCGCACCGCACATCACCAGTTGCTGTACGACACCGGGCCGGCGGTGGAGGACGGCTACGACGCCGGCGAGCGGGTGGTGGTGCCGGCGCTGCATGCGCTCGGCGTGGCGCGGCTGGATCGCGCGGTGATCAGTCATGGCGACAACGACCACGCCGGCGGCCTGGGCGCGGTGCGCGCGGCGCTGCCGATCGGGCTGGTCCAGGCCCCGGCCGACGCGCCGGTGCCGCTGGACCGCCCCTGCGTGACCGGCGATGCCTGGGAATGGGATGGCGTGCGGTTCCGGTTCCTGCATCCGGCGCCGCACTTTCCCTATTTGCGCAACGAGTCCAGTTGCGTGCTGCGCGTGGAGACCGCGCATGGCGCGTTGCTGCTGGCCGGCGATATCGGCGACGTGGTCGAGCGCACGCTGCTGCGCGAGGCGCCGCAGGCGCTGCGCGCCGAGGTGGTGGTGGCGCCGCACCATGGCAGCGCGCATTCCTCGCAGCCGGCCTTCGTCGCCGCCACCGGCGCACGCTTGGTGCTGGTGTCGGCGGCCTACGGCAACCGCTTCGGTCATCCGCATCCGGGCGTGGTGGCGCGCTGGCAGGCGGCCGGCGCCGAGGTCGCCGGCACGCCACAGGGCGGCGCGCTGCGCGTGTGGCTGGGGCGCACGGGCCTGCAATTGCGTGAGCGGCGGCCCTGGCGGGCGCGGCTGTGGGATGCGGCGGAGCGGGCGCGGGCGGCTGCTATCCTATCGGCCAGTGAACGAACGGCCGAGCGTGCCGGAGGGTTGCGACGTGTGGGAACTGGTCAAGGCCGGTGGCTGGCCGATGGTGCCATTGCTGCTGTTGGGCGTGGTCGCGCTGGCGATCGTCCTGGAGCGGTTCTGGAGCCTGCGCCGTAGCGAGGTGTTGCCGCCGGGACTGGGCCAGGAAGTGCGCAACTGGGCCACGCGCGGCAAGCTCGACCCCACCCACATCGAATCGCTGCGGCGCAATTCGCCGCTGGGCGCGCTGCTCGCGGCCGGCCTGGACGTGCGCAACCGTCCGCGCGAGATCGTGCGCGAGCGCATCGAGGACACTGGCCGGCACGTCGTGCACCGCATGGAGCGTTACCTGAACGCGTTGGGCACCATCGCCTCGGCCGGGCCCCTGCTGGGCCTGCTCGGCACCGTGGTCGGCATGATCCAGATGTTCCTCGGCATCCTCGACCATGGCCTGGGCGACGTGAACCAGCTCGCCGGCGGCATCGGCAAGGCGCTGGTGTGCACCGCCACCGGCATGATCATCGCGGTGCCGGCGCTGATCTTCCATCGCCATTTCAAGGGCCGCATCGCCGGCTACGTGATCGAGATGGAGCAGGAAGCCACCGCGCTGACCGATGCGCTGGACGGCCACGGCCGTGCCGTGGCGCCGGCGGCACGCGGCGCCGCGTCGAACGCCGCGTCGGCCAAGGGCTGAGCCGGTGCGGATCCGCGACGACCGTGGCCAGGACGAGCCGCACATCGACCTGGTGCCGTTGATCGACGTCATCCTGGTGCTGATCATCTTCTTCGTCGTGACCACCACCTTCGATGCGCGTTCGACGCTGCAACTGCAGTTGCCCAACGCCAGCGACCGCAACGCGCCGCCGCCGGCGCGAGCGCTGAGCGTGCTGATCAACGCCGACGGGCATTACTTCATCAACGACCAGGAAGTGCTGCGCACCGACGTGGAGTCGGTCAAGCGCAGCATCGCCCAGGTCGCCGGCGACGACCGAGAGCAGCCGGTGCTGCTGCGCGCCGACGCGCGCACGCCGTACCAGGCGGTGGTCACCGCGCAGGACGCGCTGGGCCAGCTCGGGTTCCGCCGCATCGCCATCGCCACTGCCCCCGAAGTCAACAGGGACGGAAGCTCCAAGTGAATGTACCCACCGACGTGCCCGTCCAGGATTCCCCCTGGCGGACCTATCGCCGCCTGTTGTCCTATGCCGGCGGCTACCGCGGCCTGCTGCTGATCGCCGCCGTCGGCGCGCTGCTGGAAGCGCTGGCCGGCTCCGGCTTCCTGGCGCTGATGAAGCCGATCACCGACGAGACCTTCATCGCCCGCAACCGCGAGGTGGCGATGTGGCTGCCGTTGCAGATCGTCGGCCTGTTCGTGCTGCGCGGTATCGCCGGCTACGTCACCGACATGTCGATGGGGCGCGCGGCGCGGAGCATTTCCCGCGATTTCCGGGTCAACGTGCTGGACAAGTACCTGCGCCTGCCGGGCAGCCGCTTCGATGCCGAGCCGGTGGCGTCGATGCTGGTGCGGCTGGGTTCGGACAGCGAGCAGGTGGCGCAGGCCGCGGTCGACGCGATGAAGGTGATGGTGCAGCAGACCCTGCAGATCGTCGGCGCGCTGGCGGTGATGCTGTGGTACAGCTGGACGGTGACCGTGACCATCCTGCTGGTGGCGCCGCCGCTGGCCTGGGTGATGGACCGCGTGGCCAAGCGCTACCGGCGGGTCAGTCATCGCATACAGGAGAGCAACGCCGAGCTGATGCAGTCCGCCGAGCAGGCCCTGTCCGGCAACCAGGAGGTCAAGGTCTACGGCGCGCGCGCCAGCGAGATGGAGCGCTACCAGCACCTGGCCGACACCAACCTGCACCTGGCGATGAAGGTCGAGTCCACCCGCGGCATCTCCTCGGCCGCGGTGCAGTTGCTGGGCGCGATCGGCCTGGCCGCGCTGCTGCTGATCGCCGGCCACGAGGCGCTGGCCGGGCGCCTGACCGCCGGCGAGTTCGTCTCGCTGATGACCGCGATGATGGCGATCATCCCGGCGCTGAAGAACCTCACCAACGTGCAGAACATGCTGCAGCGGGGCGTCGCCTCGGCGCAGCGGCTGTTCGTGGTGCTGGATGCGCCGGAGGAACAGGACAGCGGTACCCGCCACATCGAGCGCGCGCAGGGCCGGATCGAGTTCCGTGAGGTCACTGCCGCCTATCCGGGACAGGCGCGGCCGGCGCTGGCCGAGGTCAGCTTCGTCGCCGAACCCGGCACCGTCACCGCCATCGTCGGCCGCTCCGGCAGCGGCAAGTCGAGCCTGGTCAAGCTGATCCCGCGCTTCTACGACCCGCAGTCCGGGCAGATCCTGCTCGACGGCCATCCGCTGCAGGAGTACCGCCTGGAGGATCTGCGCCGACAGATCGCCCTGGTCGGCCAGCAGGTGATGCTGTTCGACGGCAGCATCGCCGAGAACGTCGCCTACGGCGAGATGCGCGAGGCCGGCCCTGCGCAATTGCAGCAGGCGATCGCCGATGCCAACGCGATGGAGTTCGTGGAGCACCTGCCGGACGGCCTGCAGTCGCAGGTCGGGGCCAAGGGCGGGCGCCTGTCCGGCGGCCAGCGCCAGCGCCTGGCGATCGCCCGCGCCATGCTCAAGGACGCGCCGATCCTGATCCTCGACGAGGCCACCGCCGCCCTGGACAACGAATCCGAGCGGCTGGTGCAGGATGCCTTGCACCGGCTGATGCCCGACCGCACCACGCTGGTCATCGCCCACCGCCTGTCGACCATCGAACACGCCGACCAGGTGCTGGTGATGGACCACGGCCGCATCGTCGAGCGCGGCACCCACCGCGAGCTGCTGGCGCTGGGCGGGGTGTATGCGCACCTGCACAGCATGCAGTTCCGCGAAAGGCAGTTCGGATGAGCGAGCGCGGGCCGCACACCCCCGCCTATTGGTACGGCACGGGTTCGCCGCCGCTGCACGCGCGCGTGCTGACCCCGCTGTACGCGGCGGCGATCGCGTTGCGCCGCGCGCTGTACCGTCGCGGCTGGCGCAAGCGCCACAGCATCGCCGCGCCGGTGGTGGTGGTCGGCAACCTCACCGCCGGCGGCACCGGCAAGACGCCGTTGACCATCGCCCTGGTGCAGCGCCTGCGCGACGCCGGCTGGAGCCCGGGCGTGGCCAGCCGCGGTTACGGCCGCAGCCAGCCGCAGGAGCCGCGCTGGATCGAGCCGGGCACCTCGGCCGAGCAGGGCGGCGACGAGCCGGTACTGATCGCGCGCAAGACCGGCGTGCCGGTGCGGGTGGACCGCGACCGCGTGGCCGCGGCGCGCGCGCTGCTGCAGGCCGGCTGCGACATCGTGGTCTGCGACGACGGCCTGCAGCATTACCGGCTGCAGCGCGACATCGAGATCGAGGTGGTGGACGGCCAGCGCCGCTACGGCAACGGCCGCCTGCTGCCGGCCGGGCCGCTGCGCGAGCCGGTGGCGCGCGGCAACGAATGCGATTTCCGGGTCGTCAACCTGGGCCAGGCCAGCGACAGCGGCGCGCTTGAAGTCGGCTTCGGCGAATGGGCGATGCGCCTGCGCATCGACAGCGCGCAACCGTTGCGCGGCGGCCGTGCGCGGCCATTGCGCAGCTTCGCCGGCCAGCGCGTGCACGCCGTGGCCGGCATCGCCCACCCGCAGCGCTTCTTCGACATGCTGCGCGCGCAGGGCATCGGCGTGGTGCCGCATGCCTTTCCCGACCACCACCAGTACCGCGCCGCGGACCTGGCCTTCGGCAGCGAACTGCCGGTGCTGATGACCGAGAAGGACGCGGTGAAGTGCGCGGCCTTCGTCAACGATTGGTGCTTCAGCGTGCCGCTGGTCGCCGAGCTGCCGGCGGCGTTCTGGATCGGCCTGCTGGATCGGCTGGACAAGCTGCGCGGCCGCGCCGGCGAGTCCGGCGACTAGCGGCGCCGCGCATCGGCTGTTTCCGCCGCAATCGCGCCGGATCCAGCGTCTTCCGTAGGAGCGGCTTCAGCCGCGATGGGGCGTTACCGGTAAGGCCCGTCGCGGCTGAAGCCGCTCCTACAGGACGCTCAGGACGCTTCTGAGAGGTGCTTGGCGGTACGCAGGCAGCGCAGCGCCTGGGGCTGCTGCGCCGCTCGTCGCAGCCCACGCCTTGAGCGCCGCGTTGCGTCGGCGAACCGCATTAGAACCTGTAGTTCAGCGACAGCGCGGTGTTGCGCGGGGCGCCGTAGTATCCCTGCGCCCAGTACAGGCTGTTGATGTACTTGCGGTCGGTGACGTTGTAGACGTTGAGCGTGGCGCTGAACTGCGGGGTGAAGTCGTAGTGCGCCATCAGCCCGAGCAGCGCGTAGCTGTCCTGTCGGGTGAAAATCTCATTGCCGCTGGTGTCCACGGCCTGCTGGTCGCGGGAGATGTCGCTTTGCCAGGTCAGCGTCGCGCCCAGCTTCAGCGCTTCCCACTGCGGCACGGTGTAGGTGCTGGCGAGCTTGAAGGTGCGGCGTGGCACGTAGGTGCGCACGTTGTTGCCGGCGTCGTCCTTGAGGCTCAGCTGGGTGTAGCCGGCATTGAGCTGCCAGTGTTCGCCGAGCCGGCCGGCGATGTCGAACTCGAAGCCGGTAGAGGTGGCGTCCACCGGCTTGTAGGTCTGCAGCGTGCCGACGTAGGCATCGGCTTCGGCGGTGTTGTCCTGCTTGGCGCGGAAAATGGCGAACGAAGCATTGACCCGCTGCTGCAGCCACTGGCCCTTGATGCCCAGTTCGGCGTTGCTGCCGGTGATCGGGTCCAGCACCCGCAGGTTGCGGTCCAGTTCGGTCTGCGGATTGAAGATCTCCGCATAGCTGGTGTACAGCGCGTAGTTCGGATCGAAGGTGTACACCGCGCCGACGAACGGGGTGGTCTTGCTGGCGTCGTAGACGTGCTGCACGCCGTAGTTCTGGCCGCGGCTCTCGATCCTGGTGTGGTTGACGCCGGTGATTAGCTTCAGCGCATCGCTCAGGTTCCAGCGCGCGGTGGCGTAGGCGCTGCGGCGGATCATGTCGAACGCGGCGCCGGTCGGCGCGGTGGTGAACGCCGGCAGGGCGATGTCGCCGCTCCAGTTCTCCAGGCTGGGCAGGGCGAACCAGGCGCTGGTGTCGCTGGAATCGGGGTAGGTGGAGACCTGCGAGACGTCGATGCCGGCCCACTTCACCCCGGCCACCAGTTCGTGCTCGCGTCCGCCCAGCACGAACGGACCAGTGGCGTAGAGGTCGGCGTACTTCTGGGTTTCGTGGCTGACGTAGCGCGAGGGATAGGAGTACAGCCCCAGCCCGGTGGCGCGATCGGGCGTGCCGTAGGCGTAGAACAGGTTGCCGTCCGACTCCAGCTTGCGGTAGTTCAGCGCGGCCTTGAGCTGCCAGCCGCCACCCAGCGCCTGCTGCAGTTCCACGAACGCGCGCTTGTCGGTGCTGTTCCAGTACGACCAGTCGGCCGAGGTGCTGGTCGAGCGCGCATAGTGGGTGGCGCTGCCGTCGCTGTAGTGCAGGGGCAGGGCGCCCCACATGCCGCCGTGGGGTTCGTTCTTCTGGTAGCTGGCGCCCACGCTGAGCAGGGTGCTGTCGCTCAGGTCGGCCTCGACGATGCCGTAGACGCTGCGCTTCTTCAGCGAGTAGCGGTCCAGGTAGCTGTCGCCGTCCTGGCCGGCGGCGACGATGCGCCCGCGCACGCTGCCGCTGTGGTTGAGCTTGCCCGACAGGTCCGCGTCCACCCGCCGCATGTCCCAGCTGCCGGCGGTGACGCCGACGCTTCCCTGCAGGTCCTGGGTCGGGCGCTTGCGCACGAAGTTGATCGTCGCCGACGGGTTGCCGGTCGAGGACAGCAGGCCGTTGGCGCCGCGCAGCACCTCCACGCGCTCGTACATCGCCGTGTCCAGGTCGCCCTCGGCGCCGCCGTTGGTGAACGGCAGGCCCAGCCCGTCGACCTGGAAATTGATGATGTCGAAGCCGCGCGCGGTGTAGTAGGTGCGGTCGGTCTCGATCTTCTCCACGTTGACGCCGGTGGCCAGGGCCAGTACGTCGTTGGCGTTGCGCAGGCCGAAGTCGTCCATCTGCTCGCGGCCGATGCTGCTCACCGATTGCGGCGTCTCCAGCGGACTCAGCACCAGGCCGGTGCCGGTGGCGCTGGGCGGCGGGGTGTAGCCGTCCTTGCGCTGCGCGACCACATCCAGCTTCTCCAACTCGGTGGGTTGCCGGTCGCCGGTCGCCACGGCGTCGGCCGCGCTGGCGTCGGGCTCGGCGGCGCCGGCCGCGGCCGGCAGCAGCAGGGCGGCGATGGCCAGGCACAGTGCGCGGCGCGTGGTGGCGTGGGAGGGCTGCGCAGCGGATCGGACGGAACGAGCGGCAAGGTTCATCGGTGGGGTCTATAGAATGGGCAGGAGGCAACGCCGTCGTCGCGCCGGAAGCTGTCGCAGCGGCACACGTGCTGGGCAGTCCGGCCACGTCGAATGGCGAATGCGAACTATTCTCAATAATTGGCGGAGAAAGATCAATTCATGGCCGGATTCGTCCCGTTCCAGCACGCGCCTGCCGCCGCGGCCATCGCCGCTTCCGCCGCCGGCACGGTGGCGGCATGAGCGCCGCCGTCCCGCCGTTCGTCGTCGCCATCCCGGCCCGCTACGCCGCCTCGCGGCTGCCGGGCAAGCCCTTGCGTGCGCTCGGCGGCGAGCCGCTGGTCCGCCACGTGGCGCGGCGTGCCCTCGCCGCCGGTGCCACGCAGGTGTGGGTAGCCGCCGACGATTCCCGCATCGCCGCCGCCGTGGCCGACCTGGACGGCGTGCATGTGGCCAATACCTCTGCCGACCACGCCTCCGGCACCGACCGCCTGGCCGAGTGCGCCGACATCGCCGGCTGGGACGATGCGACCCTGGTGGTCAATCTGCAGGGCGACGAGCCGTTCGCACCGGTGGCCGGCATCGTCGCGGTGGCCCGGACCCTGGCCGACAGCGGCGCCGAGATGGCGACCCTGGGCACCCCGGTGGACGCGGCCGAGCACCTGTTCGATCCCAACGTGGTCAAGTTGGTGCGCAGCGCCGCCGGCGATGCGCTGTACTTCAGCCGCGCGCCGATCCCCTGGCACCGCGACGCCTTCGCCGCCTCGCAGACGCAGTTGCCGCTGCCCGGCCCGTGGCTGCGGCATATCGGCATCTACGCCTATCGCGCCGGCTTCCTGCGCCGGTTCGCGGCGATGCCGCCGGGCTCGCTGGAGCGGATCGAGTCGCTGGAGCAGTTGCGGGTGCTGGAAGCCGGGTTCCGCATCGCGGTGGCGTTGTCGCCGGCGCCGTTCCCGCCGGGCGTGGACACGCCCGAGGACCTGGCGCGCGCCGAGGCCTACCTGCAGGGGCAGGCATGAAGCTGCTGCTGGTGTGCCTGGGCAACATCTGCCGCTCGCCGATGGCCGAGGGCGCGCTGCGCCACCACCTGCAGCGCTCGCCGCTGGCGAGTGTGGTGGAGGTCGACTCGGCCGGCACCGGCGACTGGCACCGCGGCGAGCCGCCGGACCGGCGCGCGGTCGCCTGCGCCGCCGCCCATGACGTGGACATCGCCGGCCTGCGCGCCCGGCAACTGCGCGACCGCGACTTTGCCGAGTTCGACTGGATCCTGTGCGCCGACGCGGCCAACCTGCGCGACGTGCGCCAGCGCGCCCCGGCGGCGGCGCACGAGCGCGTGGCGCTGTGGCTGCCGTGGGCCGGAGTGCACGGCCACCGCGAGATTCCGGATCCGTACACCGGTGGCAGCGCCCAGTTCGAGCAGGTCTGGCAACTGGTAGACGAAGCCGCCGCCGGCAGCGTGGCGCGACTGTCCGCCGACCTCGGCTCCGGCATAATCGGCCGATGAATTCCATCGCCGCCCTGGAACTCCCCGCGTCCGGCGCCTGGCTCAACGCCGAGCCGATCCGCCTGCGCGATCTGCAGGGGCGGGCGCTGGTGCTGGCCTTCGTCAATGCCGCCTCGGTGTGGTGCGCGCAGCGTCTGGCCGAACTCGGCCAGTGGCAGGCGCGCAATCCCGGACGTCTGCAGGTGATCGTGGTGCAGGTGCCGCGCTTCGACAGCGAGCGCGAGCCGCAGCGGGCGCTGAAGCTGCTGCGCAGCCAGGGCGTGTCCGCGCCGGTCCTGCTCGATGCCGATTGGGCCGCCTGGCAGCGCTTCGACATCCAGGCCTGGCCGACCCTGGTGCTGATCGACGCCGGCGGTGTCGAACGCGAGCGCCTGGTCGGCATCGGCGGCGCCGAACTGGACAAGGCGCTGCACGCGCTCTGCGCCGGACAGCCGTTGCCGCTGGACGAGGACCTGCGCGATGCCCGCGAGACCCAGCCGGAGCCGCGCCTGCCGCTGCGCTTCCCGACCGGCCTGGCGGTGGCCGAGGATCGCCTGTACGTCGCCGACAGCGGCCATCACCGCATCCTCGAATGCAGCACCAGCGGACGCGTGCTGCGCCAGTTCGGCATCGGCACCGCCGACTTCATCGACGGCGCGATCGGCGAGGCGGCGTTCCACCGTCCGCGCGGGCTGGCACTGGAGCGCGGCGTGCTGTACGTGGCCGACACCGGCAACCATGCGCTGCGCCGGATCAACCTGCTCACCGGCCAGGTCGACACGCTGTGCGGCAACGGCCGCGCCGGCGAGCCGGTCGAAGGCCCGGTGGAGCAACCGCTGCTGGCGCCGCTGAACCATCCGCAGGACGTGGTGATCGCCGACAACCAGGTGCACCTGGCGATGGCCGGCGACAACCGCATCTGGAGCTACGACCTGGGCAGCCGCAGCCTGCGCTGGCGCGCCGGTGCCGGCGCGCTGGAGTTGCGCGACGGCAGCGGCCACCTGGCCGCGTTCGCGCAGCCGTGCAGCCTGGCCGCGGTGCAGCAGGTGCTGTACGTGTGCGATGCGCTGGGCTCGGCGGTGCGCTCGATGCAGTTGCGCGGCGACCTGGTGCAGACCCTGCTCGGCGGCCAGGGGCCGTGGGATTTCGGCAACGAGGACGGACCGCGCAGCCGTGCCCGCCTGCAGTTCCCGCAGTCGATCGCGCTGAGCCCGGACGCGCCGCTGCTGTGGATCGCCGACAGCGGCAACGGCAGTCTGCGCAGCTTGCGTCTGGGCGGCGGCGAACTGTCCACCGCGGCCTTGCCGCGGCGCCTGCATGGCCCGGGCGGGTTGGCGGTGAGCGCCGGCACGGTGTGGATCGCCGAGACCGATGCGCATGCGGTGCTGCGCTACGACATCGCCAGCGGCGAACTGCACGACGTCGCGATCGGCGAATGAGCACCCCCGCATTGCCCGCGTTCGATGGCAAGGCCTTTGCCGCCAACCTCAGTACCGCGCCCGGCGTCTACCGCATGTACGCCGCCGACGACACCTTGCTCTACGTCGGCAAGGCCGGCGCGCTGCGCAAGCGCGTGTCCAGCTATTTCAGCGGCTCGCCGAAGAATGCGCGGACCATGGCCATGCTGGCGCAGGTGGCGCGCATGGACGTCACCGTCACCCGCAGCGAGGGCGAGGCGCTGCTGCTGGAAAACCAGCTGATCAAGTCGCTGTCGCCGCGCTACAACGTGTCGCTGCGCGACGACAAGAGCTATCCCTACGTGCTGCTGACCCGCGAGGAGTGGCCGCGGATCACCCTGCACCGTGGCCCGCGCGCGGTGCCCGGCCGCTATTTCGGGCCGTATCCCGGCGTCACCGCGGTGCGCGAGACGCTGAACCTGATGCACAAGCTGTTCAAGCTGCGCAGCTGCGAGGACAGCGTGTTCCGCAATCGTTCGCGGCCGTGCCTGCAGTACCAGATCGGCCGTTGCAGCGCGCCGTGCGTGGCGTTGGTGGCGGCCGACGAGTACGCCGAGGCGGTGCGCCGCTCCACGCTGTTCCTGGAAGGGCGCAGCGACCAGCTCGGCGAGGAATTGGTGCAGGCGATGCAGGCCGCCAGCGAACGTCTGGAGTTCGAACGCGCCGCGCGCCTGCGCGATCTGCTGGGCTCGCTGCGCAGCATGCAGAGCCGGCAATACGTGGACGGCCGTGCCGCCGACCTCGACGTGCTGGCCTGCGCCACCCAGGGCGCCAACGCCTGCGTGCTGTTGCTGGCGTTCCGCGACGGCCGCAACCTCGGCACCCGCGCGTTCTTCCCCAAGACCAACGGCGAGGACAGTGCCGCCGAGGTGCTGGGCGCGTTCGTGTCGCAGTACTACGTCGAGCACGCGCCGCCGCGCGAGGTGCTGCTGGACCGCGAGATTCCCGACGCCGAGCTGATCGAGGCGGCGCTGAGCTCGGCCGCCGAGCGCAAGGTGCAGCTGAAGTGGAACGTGCGCGGCGAGCGCGCCGGCTACCTGGAACTGGCCAGCCGCAACGCCCAGGCCACCCTGGTCACCGAACTGACCAGTCGCAACGCCCAGCACGCGCGCAGCGAGGCGCTGCGCGAGATGCTCGGCCTTGCCGAGCCGGTCAAGCGGGTGGAGTGCTTCGACATCAGCCACACCATGGGCGAGGCCACGGTGGCCTCGTGCGTGGTGTTCGACGCCAGCGGCCCGGTGCGCAGCCAGTACCGGCGCTACAACATCAGCGGCATCGAGCCGGGCGACGACTACGCGGCGATGCGCCAGGCGATCGAGCGCCGCTTCCGTCGCGCCGCCGAAGGCGAGGGCAAGGGCGACGTGGTGCTGCCGGACGTGCTGCTGATCGACGGCGGCGCCGGCCAGCTGGCGCAGGCCACCGGGGCGCTGGCCGACCTGGGCGTGGACGGGGTGCTGCTGATCGGCGTGGCCAAGGGCGCCGAGCGCCGTGCCGGCCACGAGACCCTGGTGATGCCGGACGGGCGCGAACTGCGGCCGGGCGCGGCGTCGCCGGCGCTGCAGTTCATCCAGCAGGTGCGCGACGAGGCGCACCGCTTCGCCATCACCGGTCACCGCGGGCGCCGCCAGAAGGCGCGCATGACCAGCAAGCTGGAGGACATCCCCGGCATCGGCCCGCGCCGCCGCGCCAGCCTGCTCAAGCACTTCGGCGGGCTGGCCGGACTCAAGGCCGCCGGCGAGGCCGAGATCGCGCGGGTGGAAGGCATCAACGACGCACTGGCCGCACGAATCTACGCTAACCTGCACGGGCTGCCGGTGCCCGATCCGGCAGGCGAGTAGAGCAGCGCAATGAAGTTGACCATCCCCACCTGGCTCACGCTGCTGCGGATCGTGATGATCCCCGTGCTGGTGCTGGTGTTCTATCTGCCGTACACCTGGACCAACTTCGCCTCGGCGGCGATCTTCGGCCTGGCCGCGTTCACCGACTGGCTGGACGGCTGGGTGGCGCGGCGCTACCACCAGTACTCCGCGTTCGGCGCGTTCCTGGATCCGGTGGCCGACAAGCTGATGGTGGCGGTGGCGCTGTTCCTGATCGTGCAGGGCCACCCGACGCCGTGGATGGCGTTCTGGGCGGCGGTGATCGTCGGCCGCGAGATCGCGGTGTCGGCGCTGCGCGAATGGATGGCCGAGATCGGCCAGCGCGCCAAGGTGCGCGTGGCGATGATCGGCAAGATCAAGACCACCGCGCAGATGGTGGCGCTGCTGTGCCTGCTGTACTCGGTGATGCCCGACGGCTCGCCGCCGGAGAGCGTGTGGATGGGCTTGTTCATCTTCCACGTCGGCGACTGGACCCTGGCGATCGCCGCGATCCTGACCCTGTTGTCGGGTATCCAGTACCTGCATGCGGCCTGGCCGAGCCTGCGCGACGACGAGCGCGCGGCGGTGGCGGAAAAGAACGCGAAAAAAATCGAAGGCAACGGTTGACAGGCTGCGTGGTCCCGGTAGAATTCGCGGCCTCAAGCGGGAATAGCTCAGTTGGTAGAGCGCAACCTTGCCAAGGTTGAGGTCGCGAGTTCGAGTCTCGTTTCCCGCTCCACATTCAGCAGTACCGACATCCAGTGCAGATGCACAGGATGTCCGAAAAAGGGCTTCGGCCCTTTTTTCATGCCCGCATGCCGGCCGAAGCCACGGCGCTCGCCTGACCCGGGGCATGGCGCATCGCCGGTGCGGATGCGCCGTCCCGATTGTCGTGCCAGCCGCGCGGAGGCGAGAACGTCCCGCCTCCCTCACTGCGGCCCAGTTGGCCGAGCATTCGCGACCGTTGCAGCATGGGCCGCGCCGCTGGCGCAGGTTACGCGCTGACGCGGCCCCAGCCCGGCAATTTTTTCCTTCGCGCCTTGCAGGCGCGCGGCTGACTTCACGTCACGCCCACGCGCGCATGCACGCATTGCGTACGCGTCGGTCACAGAACGGGACAGGCCGTCGCCGAAACGTCCGCGGCATCGCGCGCAGCGACGCCGTCCGCCGCATTGCGCTGCGGTTTCGCCGGTACTTGGCACGCGATTTGCGCTGAGTCTCCCACGCCAGGCGATGACGCCCGGCCTCTGCGAGGAGTCGATGATGGATGGCGCAATTCCTTCCCCTACCACCCAAGCGCCACCGCGCGCGTTGGTCGCCGGCGGTGCCGGCTTCGTCGGCGCGCATCTGTGCGAGCGTCTGCTGGACGACGGTTACGACGTCACCGTGCTGGACAACCTGCTGACCGGTTCGCTGGACAACATCGCGCACCTGCTGGCGCGTCCGCGTTTCCGCTTCGTCGCCCACGACGTAGTGCAGCCGTATCAGGCCAAGGTCGACTGGGTGTTCAACCTGGCCTGCTGCGCTTCGCCGGTGCATTACCAAGCGCGTCCGCTGCATACCCTGCAGACCTGCCTGGAAGGTGCGATCAACCTGTTGGAGGTGGCGCGCAGCAATGGCGCGACCATCTTCCAGGCCTCCACCAGCGAGGTCTACGGCGAGCCGGAAGTGCATCCGCAGCGCGAGGACTATCGCGGCGCGGTCAGCCCGATCGGCCCGCGCGCCTGCTACGACGAGGGCAAGCGCTGCGCCGAAGCGGCGTTCTTTGACTATCACCGCCTGTATGCCACCGACATCAAGGTCGGGCGCATCTTCAACACCTACGGGCCGCGCATGCGCAACGACGACGGCCGGGTGGTGTCCAACCTGATCGTGCAGGCGCTGCGCGGGCAACCGCTGACCCTGTACGGCGACGGCAGCCAGACCCGCTCGTTCTGCTACGTCTCCGATCTGGTCGAGGGCATCGTGCAACTGATGCGCAGCCCGCGTGGCTGGACCGGTCCGGTCAACCTCGGCAACCCGCACGAGATCACCGTGGCCGAACTGGCGCAGCGCATCCTCGCGCTGACCGGCTCGTCCTCGCGCATCGTGCGCCGGCCCATCCCCAAGGACGATCCGACCCGGCGTTGTCCGGACATCGGCCTGGCGCGGCGCGAGCTCGGCTGGGAACCGCGGGTGGCGCTGGACGAGGGCCTGCGCAGCACCATCGCCTGGTTCCAGGCGCATCTGCACGACATCCCGGACCTGGAGGTGGAACGTGACTGTGCATGAACTCAGGAGCAGCGCCAGCCGCGCGCAGGCCGGCAAGCGCGTGCTGATCACCGGTGGCGCCGGCTTCGTCGGCTCGCATCTGGCCGACGAACTGCTTGCCCACGGCTACCGGGTGCGGGTGCTGGACAACCTGTGCGCGCAGGTGCACGGCATGCAGGCCGCGCGACCGGCGTATCTCGCGGAGGACGTGGAGCTGATGGTCGGCGACGTCTGCGATCCGGTGGCGGTACGGCTTGCGCTGCGCGATGTGGACGGGGTGTTTCACCTCGCCGCGGCAGTCGGCGTCGGCCAGAGCATGTACCAGATCGCGCACTACACCCATACCAACAATCTCGGCACCGCGGTGCTGCTGGAAGCGCTGGTGGAGCGGCCGGTGCAGCGGCTGGTGGTGGCGTCGAGCATGAGCATCTACGGCGAGGGCGCCTACGTCGATGCCGACGGCACGCCGGTGCCGGTGCGCGAGCGCCCGCTGGCGCAACTGCGCCGCGCGCAGTGGGAGCCGAGCGTGGACGGGCGCCCGCTGCAGCCGGTGCCGACCGACGAACGCAAGCCGGCCGAACCTTCCTCGGTGTACGCGCTGTCCAAGCTGGACCAGGAACGCCTGTGCCTGATCGTCGGCCAGGCGTATGCGATCCCGACCACCGCGTTGCGCTTCTTCAACATCTACGGCACGCGCCAGGCGCTGTCCAATCCCTACACCGGTGTGCTGGCGATCTTCGCGGCGCGGTTGCTCAACCGCAAACCGCCGGTGATCTTCGAGGACGGTGCGCAACGCCGCGATTTCGTCCATGTCAGCGACGTCGCGCGCGCCTGCCGCCTGGCCTACGAATGCGAAAGCGCCGCCGGCCTGGCGCTCAACGTCGGCAGCGGCCAGGCGGTCAGCATCAACGAAGTGGGGCAGCGCATCGCCGCGGCGATGGGCATCGGCGATCTGCCGCCGCAGGTCTCCGGCAACTACCGGGTCGGCGACATCCGCCACTGCTTCGCCGATATCGCGCTGGCCCGCGAACGCATCGGCTATGCGCCGCAGGTGGACCTGCAGCAGGGCCTGGAAGAACTGGTGGAGTGGCTGCGCGAGCAGACCGCCGCCGACGGCGTGGAGGCGGCCAATGCCGAGCTGGCGCGGCGGGGGTTGCAGGGATGAGCGCACAGGCACGCGAACGGCTGGCCGAGATCGGCCTGATCGAATGGTTGCGCATCGGCGACGAGGATGCGGTGCATGCGCTGTTGCGCGACATGCGCGAGCTCGGCGTGCGCCGGCTGCGCACCCAGTTCTCCTGGGCCGACTGGCACACCGCCGAAGGCGAGCGCTGGTACGCCTGGCTGATGCCGCTGCTGAGCGCCCACTGCGAGGTGCTGCCGTGCTTCTGCTACACCCCGCCATCGCTGGGGCTGGAGCCGCGCACGGCGTCGCCGCCGCGCGACAGCAAGGCCTTCGCCGATTTCATCGACCAGGTGGTGGGTCGCTTCGGCGCCGGCTTCGAGTGGATCGAACTGTGGAACGAGCCGAACAACCTCAACGACTGGGACTGGCACCTGGACCACGACTGGCAGCGCTTCGCCGAGATGATCGGCCAGGCCGCGCACTGGGCGCACCAGTTGGGCAAGAAGACCCTGCTCGGCGGCATGTGCCCGACCGATCCGAACTGGCTGGCGCTGATGGCGCAGCGTGGGGCGCTGGCGCACATCGACGCGGTCGGCGTGCACGGCTTTCCCGGCACCTGGGATTTCCGCCGCCGGCCGTGGGCGGAGGTGCTCGGCGACGTCCGCGCGGTGCTGGCCGCGCACGGTCTGCAGCCGCAGGTCTGGCTCAGCGAGACCGGGTATTCGACCTGGCGGCATGACGAGATCGAGCAGGTACGGCAGTTGCGCGAGACCCTGGATGCGCCGGTGGAGCGGCTGTACTGGTATGCCGCGCGCGACCTGCACGGCAGCATCAGCCACCAGGACGGTTTCCACGAGGACGAGCGCCACTATCACTTCGGCCTGCGCGACGAGCGCGGCCGCGCCAAGCTGCTGTACCGGCTGTGGGCCGAGCAGGGCTACGACGGCATCCAGGCGCTGGCGTCGCTGCACCACGAGCACGGCGCCAACCTGTCGCGCGCGCCGCGCCCGGACCTCGCGCCGGCGCCGACGGTCGCGCCACGCGCCGACGCGCACGCGCCGATCCACACCCTGCCGCGGTCGCGTGGGCAGGATGCGGTGCTGATCACCGGCGGCGCCGGCTTCATCGGCACCAATCTGGCCGCGCGCCTGCTCGACAGCGGACGCCGGGTCATCGTCTACGACAACCTGTCGCGCCCGGGCGTGGAGCACAACCTGCAGTGGCTGCGTCGCCACTATCCCGGCGAGCGTCTGCAGGTGGAAGTGGGCGACGTGCGCGATCGGCATCTGCTCGGCGATGCAGTGGCGCAGGCGGCGCAGGTGTTCCACCTGGCCGCGCAGGTGGCGGTGACCTCCAGCCTGGAGGATCCGTCGCACGACTTCGAGGTCAACCTGCGCGGCACCTTCAACGTGCTCGAGGCGATCCGCGGCGCGCGGCGCCCGCCGCCGCTGCTGTTCACCTCCACCAACAAGGTCTATGGCGCGCTGGACGACGTCGCTCTGGAAGCCGACGCGCAGCGCTACCAGCCGAGCGATCCGCTGCTGCGCGCGCGCGGCATCGACGAGCGCCGCGCGCTGGATTTCCACAGCCCCTACGGCTGCTCCAAGGGCGGTGCCGACCAGTACGTGCTGGACTATGCGCGCAGCTTCGGCCTGCAGGCGGTGGTGCTGCGGATGAGCTGCATCTACGGCCCGCACCAATGCGGCAACGAAGACCAGGGCTGGGTCGCGCATTTCCTGATCCGCGCGCTGCAGGGGCAGCCGATCACCGTATACGGCGATGGCCGCCAGGTCCGCGATCTGTTGTTCGTGGACGACCTGGTCGAGGCGTTCCTGCAATGCCAGGCGCAGATGCCGCGGCTGTCCGGGCGGGCGTTCAACATGGGCGGCGGCCCGGCCAATGCCGCCAGCCTGCGCGAGGTGCTGCGGCGGATCGAGGTCCTGGTCGGCCATCGCCTGGAGCTGGCGCACGCCGCGCCGCGGGTCGGCGACCAGCGCTACTACGTCTCCGACACACGCGCCTTCGCCGCGGCCACCGGCTGGTCGCCTCGCGTCGGCGCCGATGCCGGCATCGCGCGCCTGCACCGTTGGCTGCACACGCAGGCCGAGCGCGCCGTACCTGTTTCCCCACCGCAACGGAGGATCCACGCCGCATGAACAGCATGCATGCCGCCGTCTTCGAAGGCCCAGGCCGCATCGTCACCCAGCGCCAGCCACGCCCCGAACCTGCGCCGCAGCAGGTGCGGGTGCGCCTGCACGGCTGCGGCGTGTGCGCGTCCAATCTGCCGGTGTGGGCCGGCCGGCCGTGGTTCGCCTATCCGTTCGAACCAGGTGCGCCCGGCCACGAAGGCTGGGGCGAGGTCGACGCGGTCGGCGCCGAGGTCCGCGACTGGGCGCCGGGCGATCGCGTCGCGCTGCTGTCCGGCCGCGCCTATGCCGAGTACGACATCGCCGAACCCGACGCGCTGGTGCGCTTGCCACCGGCGCTGTCCGGTCTCGACCTGCCGGGCGAGCCGCTGGCCTGCGCGATGAACATCCTGCGCCGCAGCGACATCCGCCCCGGGCAGACCGTAGCGGTGGTCGGCGTCGGCTTCATCGGCGCGCTGCTGATCCAACTGGCCACCGGGCTGGGTGCGCAGATGATCGCGCTGTCGCGGCGCGAGTACGCCCTGCAGGTCGCACGCGAGTGCGGCGCTAGCGCAACCCTCGCCACAGAGGATCGGTACGCGGCGATCGGCGCGGTGCACGAACTCACCGGCGGCAGCGGCTGCCTGCGGGTGATCGAGGCCGCCGGCGAGCAGGTCACCCTCGACATCGCCAGTGCGCTGTGCAGTGAAGGCGGGCGCCTGGTCATCGCCGGCTACCACCAGGACGGCCCGCGCCAGGTCGACATGCAGCAGTGGAACTGGCGCGGCCTGGACGTGGTCAACGCGCACGAGCGCGATCCGCGGGTGGCGTTGCGCGGCCTGCAGGAGGCGGTGGAGGCGGTCGCCGACGGGCGCCTGGATCCGTTTCCGCTGTTGACCCACCGCTATGCGCTGGACCGGTTGCCGCAGGCATTCGCGGACATGGAGGCGCGCCCCGAGGGCTTCCTCAAAGGCGTGGTGCTGGCATGAACGCGTGGGCGCAACCGCGGTGGCGTGCACCGCGACTCGGCTTTCTTGGCGTCGGCTGGATCGGACGCGCGCGCATGCGCGCCCTGGCCGACAGCGGGCTCGGCGAGGTGGTGGCGATCGCCGATGCCAGCGCGACGGCGCTGCACGACGCACGCCAGGACGCACCGGCCGCGGACCTGCTGCCCGACCTGGAGGCGCTGCTAGCGCGTGAGGACCTGGACGGTGTGGTCATCGCCACGCCCAGCGGTGCGCACGCCGCGCAGGCCGCTGCGGCGTTGCAGCGCGGCCTGGCGGTGTTCTGCCAGAAGCCGTTGACCCGCACAGCGGCCGAAGCCGAGCAGCTGCTGGCGCTGGCGCAACGCCACGACCGTCTGCTCGCGGTGGATTTCAGCTATCGCTTCGCCAAGGGCATGGCGACGCTGCGCGAGCAGATCGCGCAGGGCGCACTGGGCGAGGTGTTCGCGATCGACCTGCTGTTCCACAACGCCTACGGCCCGGACAAGGACTGGTTCTACGACATCGCCCGTTCCGGCGGCGGCTGCGTGATCGACCTGGGCATCCACCTGTTGGACCTGGCGATGTGGCTCACCGGCAGCGGCGGCCACCACGACCTGCAGGCGGCGCTGTACGCGCAGGGCCGGCCGCTGACCCGGCCGGTGCGGCAGGTGGAGGACTACGCCAGCGCGCAGTGGCGCATGGACAACGGCGCCAGCGTGCGCATGGCCTGCTCGTGGCGGCTGCCGGCCGGTTGCGACGCGGTGATCCAGGCCAACGTGTACGGCACCGGTGGCGGCGCGGCGCTGCGCAATGTCGACGGCTCGTTCTTCGACTTCGCCGTGGACCGTTTCGACGGCACGCGCTGCGAGCGCCTGGCCTCGCCACCGGATGCCTGGGGCGGGCGCGCTTTGCTGGACTGGGCCGAGCGCTTGGGCGCCGACCCCGGGTTCGACCCGGCGGCGCTGCAGTTGCTCGAGGTCGCCCGCACTGTGGATGCGCTCTATGGACGCTGAGCGGCCGCTGCGGATCCTGATGACCGCCGACACCGTCGGCGGCGTGTGGCAGTACGCGCTGAGCCTGTGCCGCGTGCTGACCGCGCAGGGCGATCGCGTGGAACTGGCGACGATGGGCGCGACCCCGACGCCGGCGCAGTGGCGCGAGGCCGCGGCGATCCCGGGGCTGCGTCTGCACGCCAGTGGCTACCGGCTGTTGTGGATGGCCGATCCCTGGGCCGATGTCGCCGCCGCCGGGCGCTGGCTGCAGGCGCTGGCCGCGCAGGTGCGGCCGGACGTGGTGCATCTGAACGACTATGCGCATGGGACGCTGGCGTGGCCGGCGCCGGTGCTGATGACCGCGCATTCCTGCGTCGGTTCCTGGTGGCAGGCGGTGTGCGGCGAGGCATTGCCGCCCGAGTGGGATCACTACCGCGCCGCGGTCGCCGCGGGCCTGGCGGCGGCCGATCACGTGGTCGCGCCGACCCAGGCAATGCTTTCGGCGTTGCGTGCGCAGTATCCGCTGGACACGCCATGCAGCGTGATCGCCAACGGCGCCGTGCCGCTGTCGCGGCCGGTGCCGGCCAGCGCCAAGCGACCGCTGGTGCTGGCGGCGGGGCGGCTGTGGGACGAAGCGAAAAATCTGCGGACGCTGGCGGCGGTCGCACCGCGATTGCCGTGGGCGCTACGCATCGCCGGCGAGGCGGCGCATCCGGACGGCGGCAGCGCGGCGATCGCGCAGGCGCTGCTGCTGGGCCAGCTGCCGCCGTCGCGCCTGCGCCGCTGGATGGCACGCGCCAGCGTGTATGCGTTGCCGGCGCGCTACGAACCGTTCGGGTTGTCGGCGCTGGAAGCCGCGCAGGCCGGCTGCGCGCTGCTGCTGGGGGACATCCCCAGCCTGCGCGAGGTCTGGGGCGAGGCGGCGCTGTACGTCGCGCCGGACGACGCGCAGGCGCTGACGGCGCAGTTGCAGCGCCTGATCGGCGATCCGCTGCTGCGTCAGCGCATGGCCCGGCGCGCGGTCGCGCAGGCGCGCCGCTACACCGCCACTGCCATGGCCGCGGCCTATCGCCAGCGCTATCGGGCGCTGATCGCGCATCGCGGCACGCCGCGCGTGACCGGACGGGCCGGCCCGCCGGTCCCCATGTTCTCCTCGATCGGAGTCGGTGCATGAACTTCGTGCTGTTCTATCACTCGCTGGTGTCGGACTGGAACCACGGCAATGCGCATTTCCTGCGCGGCATCGTCGCCGAACTGCAGGCGCGCGGGCACGCGGTGGCGGTGTACGAGCCGCACGACAGCTGGAGCCGTGCGCAACTGCAGGCGGAGGAGGGCGAAGCGCCTTTGCAGGCCTTCGCCGATGCCTTTCCGCAGCTGCGCAGCACGCGCTACGACCTGGCCACGCTGGATCTGGCGCAGGTGCTGGACGGTGCCGACGTGGTGCTGGTACACGAATGGAACGCGCCGGCGCTGATCGCGCGGATCTGCCGCGAGGCGCCTGCCGGATGTCGCGTGTTGTTCCATGACACCCACCACCGCTCGGTCAGCGCCCCCGACGAGATGGCGCAGTTCGACCTGTCCGACTACGACGGCGTGCTCGCCTTTGGCGAAGCGGTGCGCCAGCAGTATCTGCGCCATGGCTGGAGCGCGCGCGTGTGGACCTGGCACGAGGCGGCGGATCTGCGCGTGTTCCAGCCGCAGCTCGGGCAGGCGCAGCAGGGCGACCTGCTGTGGATCGGCAACTGGGGCGACGACGAGCGCGCGCAGGAACTGGACACCTTCCTGATCCAGCCGGTGCGGCGCCTGCGCCTGCGCGCGCGCATCCATGGCGTGCGCTATCCGCCGCAGGCCTTGCAGGCGCTGGCCGCGGCCGGCATCGATTATGCGGGCTGGCTGCCCAACCATCGCGCGCCGCAGGCGTTCGCGCATTTCCGCGTCACCGTGCACGTGCCGCGGCGGCCCTACGTGCGCGCCTTGCCCGGCATTCCCACGATCCGCGTGTTCGAGGCGCTGGCCTGCGGCATTCCGCTGGTGTGCGCGCCGTGGGAGGACGCCGAACAGTTGTTCGCGCCCGGCCGCGACTACCTGGTGGCGCGCGACGGTGAGCAGATGCAGCGCCACCTGCACGACGTGCTGCACGACGCCGAGCTGGCCGCGGCGCTGCGCATGCAAGGTCTGCACACCATCCGCACCCGCCACAGTTGCGCGCACCGCGTCGACGAACTGCTGGCGGTCCTCGCCGAACTCGACGCGCCCGCCGCGCACCACGACCACCGGAGCCTCAGTCATGCCTAGCCCGTTGCAGATCGCCTTCTTCGGTTCCAGCCTGGTGTCCTCGTATTGGAACGGGGCGGCCACCTACTACCGGGGCCTGTTGCATGCATTGGCGCAGCGCGGCCACCGCATCCACTTCTTCGAGCCCGATGCGTTCGGGCGCCAGCAGCACCGCGACATCGACGATCCGGAGTGGGCGCAGGTCACCGTGTATCCCGGGGCCGCCGAGGCCGATGCGGCGCGCGCGCTGGAGCAGGCGCGCGGCGCCGACGTGGTGGTCAAGGCCAGCGGCGTCGGCGTGTTCGATGCGTTCCTGGAGCGCGAAGTGCTGGGCCTGCGCTCGCCGCGCACCCAGGTGCTGTTCTGGGACGTGGACGCGCCGGCGACGCTGGAGCGGGTGCAGGCCGATGCGGGCGATCCGTTCCGCGCGCAGATCCCGCGCTACGACCTGGTGCTGACCTACGGCGGCGGGCCGCGCGTGGTCTCCGCCTATCGCGCACTGGGCGCGGCCGAATGCGTGCCGATCTACAACGCGCTGGACCCCTCGAGCCACCATCCGTCGCCGGCGCAGCGGGATTTTGCCGCCGACCTGGGCTTCCTCGGCAACCGCCTGCCGGACCGCGAGGCGCGGGTGCGGCAGTTCTTCCTGGAACCGGCGCGGCGCCTGCCTGACGCGAGATTCCTGCTCGGCGGCAGCGGTTGGGACGCAGACCTGCCGGACAACGTGCGCACGCTCGGCCACGTGTCCACGCGCGACCACAACGCCTTCAACTGCAGCGTGCGCATGGTGCTCAACGTCAACCGCGACAGCATGGCGCGCTTCGGCTGGTCGCCGCCGACGCGGGTGTTCGAGGCGGCCGGCGCCGGCGCCTGCATGATCGTCGATGCCTGGGAAGGGATCGAGGCGTTCCTCGAACCGCAGCGCGAGGTGCTGGTCGCGCACGACAGCGAGCAGGTGGCGCATTACCTGCAACGCATCGACGCCGCGCAGGCGCAGGCGATTGGCGCGCGGGCACGGCAACGCCTGTTGCGCGACCACACCTACACGCACCGTGCGCGCGAGGTGGAAGCCTTGCTGGACGCGCGGCAGCGGGAGGCGGCGTGATGGCCGCGCGCGATATCGTCATCCTCGGCCTGAGCCTGCGCTCGTCCTGGGGCAACGGCCATGCCACCACCTACCGCGGACTGATCGCCGCGCTGCAGGCGCGCGGCGACCGCGTGCTGTTCCTGGAGCGCGACGTGCCTTGGTACGCCGAGCACCAGGATCCGCCGGCGCAGTTGCCGTGCGCGCCGGTGCTGTATGCCAGCCTCGAGGAACTGCAGGATCGGCACGCCGCCGCGATCGCCGCGGCGGACCTGGTGATCGTGGGTTCCTACGTGCCCAACGGCATCGCCGTGGGCACGTGGGTGCAGCAGACCGCGCGCGGCGTGGTCGCGTTCTACGACATCGACACCCCGGTGACCCTGACGGCGCTGCAGCGCGGCGACTGCGCCTACCTGTCGCCGGCGCTGATTCCGCACTATGACCTGTATCTGTCCTTCACCGGCGGCCCGACCCTGCAACGCTTGGAACGCGTCTACGGCGCGCCGCGCGCGGTGCCGCTGTACTGCGCGTTCGATCCGGAGCAATACCGGCCGCAGCCGCAGGCGCATCGTTACGACCTGGGCTACATGGGCACCTACAGCGACGACCGCCAGCCGCCGCTGGAGCGGCTGTTGCTGCAGCCGGCGCTGGCCTGGCCGCAGGGCCGCTTCGTGATCGCCGGTCCGCTGTATCCGCCGCACATCGTCTGGCCGGACAACGTGCAGCGCTGCGCGCACCTGCCGCCGGCGCAGCATATGGACTTCTACAACCAGCAGCGCTTCACCCTCAATCTGACCCGTGCCGACATGGTGCTGGCCGGCTGGTCGCCCAGCGTGCGCCTGTTCGAAGCGGCGGCCTGCGCCACGCCGATCATCTCCGATCCCTGGGAAGGCCTGGAAACGCTGTTCGCGCCTGGCAGGGAAATCCTGATCGCACGGCGTGCGGCCGACGTACTGGGCTGGCTCCGCGAGCTGCCGGAAGCGCAGCGCATGGCGATCGGCGAGGCGGGGCGCCGCCGCGTGCTCGCCGAACACACCGCCGCGCATCGCGCGCAGGCCCTGCACGATGCCCTCGACCGCGTCGCCGACGCGGCGCCATCCACCTCCGCCAGGAGATCCTCGCATGCCCTCGCATGACGCCAAGACCACCACCGATCACGACGAGATCCGCCGCTGGGCCGAGGCGCGCGGCGGCCGTCCGGCCAGCGTGCGCGGCACCGAAGCCGACGAGGATGCCGGCGTGCTGCGCATCCTGTTCCGCGACGATGCGGCGCTGGAAGAAATCAGCTGGGACGACTTCTTCGACAAGTTCGAAGAAGAAGAGCTGGCCTTCCTGTATCAGGAGAAGACCAGCGACGGCAGCCAGAGCCGCTTCTTCAAGTTCGTCAACCGCTGAGCCGCGCTCGGCGCCTTCCCGGGAGACCGCCATGCAATCCGCCGTTCCGTCCCTCGACCCGGTCGATCCGATGCAGGCGCTGGGGCCGTGGTTCCACAACCTGCACCTGCCCGATGGCCGGCAGACCCTGCCGACGCATCCGTACGGCGATTTCCCGGCCTGCAAGTGGCGGCAGATCGCGCCGCATGTCCCGGCCGATCTTCGCGGTTGGCGGGTGCTGGACATCGGCTGCAACGCCGGCTTCTACAGCTTCGAGCTGGCCAGGCGCGGCGCCGAGGTGGTGGCGATCGACATGAATCCGCACTACCTGCGGCAGGCGCAATGGGCAGCGGCGCAGTTCGGGCTGGAGCGCCACGTGCGTTTCCGGCAGATGCAGCTGTATGCGCTGGCGCGCGAAGCCGAGCAGTACGACCTGGTGTGGATGATGGGCGTGCTGTACCACCTGCGGCATCCGCTGCTGGCCCTGGACATCGTGCGTCGCCTGTGTCGCCGCATGCTGGTGTTGCAGACCATGACCATGCCCGGCGAGGAGGTCTATCCGGCGCCGCGCGACATCGGCATGCTAGAGCGCGGGCGCATGTGCGAGCCCGGCTGGCCGAAGATGGCCTTCATCGAGCATCGCCTGGCCGACGATCCCACCAACTGGTGGGCACCGAACCATGCCGGCGTGGAAGCCATGCTGCGCAGCGCGGGGTTCGCGGTGGACGCGCGCATCGCCGAGGAAACCTACCTATGCCGGCCGCAGCAGCGGCCGCCCGGCCAGGTCGCACCGATCGAAGAGGAACTGCGCGCGGCCTGCGGCCTGGACTGATCCGCCCGGCCGCGCACTGACCGCCGTGGCTGCAGATCGCCCGGCAGGGCGCGCCGCGACGGCGCGCCCTGCCGCGCTCAGTTGACGTCACGGTCGCCGCGCGACATCAGGTTGTAGATGGTACGCACGCTGATGCCCAGGCTGCGCGCCGCCGCGGACTTGTCGCCGCCGGTGATGCGCAGGGTGCGCACCAGCATCTCCTGTTCGATCTGCTTCAGCGGCGTGCCCACGCGGAACGTCACCGCGTCGCCGGTGTTGCCGCAGTGGCAAGGCACGTCTTGCGCCATGGGCACCTCGCCGTGCAGCAGCGGCTCGATGGTCACCACCTCGCCGTCGGTACGGTAATAGCCGCGCGTCACTGCGCTGGAGAGTTCGCGCACGTTGCCCGGCCAACGGTGCCGTCCCAGCACGGTCCGCGAGAACGTGTCGAACTGCTTGCTGGTCCCATAGCGACGATTGAGCGTGTCCAGCAGCGTGTCGGCGATCAGGTGCACGTCGTCGCCGCGCTCGCGCAGCGGCGGCAACTCGATGACGTACTGCGACAGCCGGTAATACAGGTCGCGGCGCAAGGTGCTGGCCTCGCCCAGCAGGTCGCGGTGGGTGGCGGCGACGATGCGCACGTCGAGGCGGACTTCCGCGTCGCTGCCGACGCGGGTGATCGCGCCGGTTTCCAGGCAACGCAGCAGGTACACCTGCAGTTCCGGCGCCATCTCGCCGATCTCGTCCAGGAACAGCGTGCCGCCCTGCGCCTGTTCGAAATAGCCGGCGTGGCGCTGGTTGGCGCCGGTGAAGCTGCCGCGCTCGTGGCCGAACAGCTGGCTGGCGAGCAGTTCCGGCGGAATCGCGCCGCAGTTCACCGCGACCAGGCGCCCGCTGCGGCCGCTGGCCTCGTGGATGGCCTTGGCCAGCAGTTCCTTGCCGGTGCCGGTTTCGCCGGCGACCAACACCGAGATGTCCAACGGCGCGACGCGGGCGATGTCGCGCTGCACGCGCGCGATCGCCGCGCATTCGCCGACCAGGCCGAAGCGTGCCATCCCGCGCCGCGGCGGCAGGCGGCACAGGATCTGATCGAGCAGACCGTCGAACTGCGTCCACGGCAGCGGCCGCTGCAGCAGCTCCACGCTGTCGCCGGCCAGCCCGCGCCATTTCGGCATCTGCGCCTCGGTGGCCAGCAGCACCACGCGCGCGTCCGAGCGGCCGGCCAGGCCGTTGATCAGGTCCATCGCCGCGCCGCGCTCGGCGTCGCCGTCGAGCAGCAGCAGGTCGGCGCGTTGTTGCTGCAGCCAGTGCCGCGCGTGTTCGAGCGAGGGCAGGCGGGTCAGCGCCAGGCCGCGGCGCTGAGAGAAGGTGGACACATGGTCCGACAACGAACTGTTGCCATCCACGATCGCAAGCAGGGGTTTGGTCATGCGGGTTGTACTCCGCGAATCAGGTCATTCCATCGTCCTCCGCATGTGTGAGCGCAAGGCGAAAACGTCCTGATTCGAGCCCTCATCATGCTGAAGCGGATTCGGGTCGCTTCAGCAATGTGTGCAACGCGCGCGTCCATGGAGCAGCTCTGCAGCACCGCCTGTGCGCGACGCCGCATCCTGCCTGCGGCATCCGGCACATTCCCGACCGCGCGCGGCTGCGCTCAATGCATGCGCTCGGGTGGCAACGGACCGCGCAGCAGGGCATCGACGCTGACGAAGCGCCGCTGCTGCGCGACATCCAGTCGCCGCAATGCGTCCTGCCCATCCAGGTACAGCCATTCGATGACGTCGTCGGCGCCGATCAGGACCGGCACTTCGTCCGGCAGTGCGGGCACTGCAGGTGCCTCGGTGAGCAGTGAGAAGCAGGAGAGATGAAAGCCCTCCTGGGTCTGCATGCTGCTGCGCAACCCGGCGGCGAACAGCGGACCCGGGTCTTCGCAGATCCAGGGGCCGCCACGCGCGGCGTCGGCGCTGCGGAAGCCGGCGATCGGCACCAGGCAGCGCTGCGTTTCCCACACCGCGGTCTGCGCGCCCTGCCAGGCGCGTTCGCGACGTTCGCTGGTGATCAGCGGATCCTGCGGCGCATCGCGGCGCCCGAACAGGGCGCGCTCGTTGCGCACTTCGCCGCCCCACAGCACCAGGATCTGCGCTTGCTGGCCGGCAGCGATCTCGCTGGTACGTCCGGCGGTGACGGGATCCTGCACCGGCCAGGCGGGCAGGCGGGATTGCAGAAAGCTGAGGATCATCGCGGTGCGGCCGAAAGCGGATGCCTTGGGAACGCAGGACGCGTGCCAGCATCTTCTTCTTCCCTCCCAGTGCGTCGTTGCGCCCTGCGCCGCGCAGCCAGCGGCGCGCGCCAGCGAAAGTTTTTCAGTCGCGCAGCTTTTGCGCGCCTACCGCAGCAGCGTGACCAGCAGGCAGGCGCCGGCGGCGAAGGTCACCGTCACGGTGATCCAGCCGAGCGCGTTGGTGAGGCGGCTGTTGACGCGGCCGCGCATCAGCGTGCGGTCGTTGCTCATCCGCATCATCAGCAACAGCAACGGCGGGACCGTCATGCCTTGCACGATGCCCGACAGCACCAGCGCCTTCATCGGGTTGACGCCGAGGAAGTTCAGCCCCACCGCGATCGCCGTGACCAGCGCGATGGTGGCGTAGAACAGCTTCGCCTCGCGCGGCTGTGCGTGCAGGCTGCCCTTGTGGCCGATGCCCTGCACCAGGTCGTAGGCAGCGCCGGTGGTCATCACCGGGACCGCCAGGAAGCCCACCCCGACCACGCCCAGCGCGAACAGCCACTTGGCCGCGGGCCCGGCCAACGGCTCCAGCGCGGCCGCGGCCTGTGCCGCCGTGGCGATCTCGGTCTGGCCGGAGCGGTGCAGGGTGGCGGCGGTGGAGAGCAGGATGAAGTACAGGATGATGTTGGAGAACAGCATGCCCACCAGGACGTCGCGACGGGTGCGGCGCAGTTCGCCGGCGCTGGCGCCCTGGCGCGCGGCCACGCTGCGCCGTCCGGCGGCGATCTGTTCTTCCACTTCCTGGTTGGACTGCCAGGTGAAGATATAGGCCGACAACGAGGTGCCGATGCAGGCGACGATCATCGACAGATACTCCCGGCTGAACTCGGCGTACGGCACGAAGGTGCCGCGCAACACCTGGCGCAGGTCGGGGCGCGCCAGCAGCGCAGCGGCCACGTAGGCGAACAGCGCCAGCGCCAGCCAGCGGAAGATCCGTTTCAGCAGGCGGTAGGACCCGAAGAATTGCAGCAGGAAGATCGCCAGCGCCGCTGCGACCACGATCGCCGGCACCGGCAGCGGGATCAGCAGGTTCAGCGCCGCGCCGATGCCGCCGAGATTGGCCGCCGCTTCGATCACGTTGCCGGCGAAGGCGAACCCGACGGCCGGGTACAGCACCCAGCGCGGATAGCGGTCGCGGATGATCGCGAACAGCCCCTTGCCGGTCACCCGCCCCAGCTTCGCCGACAGGTAGACCACCAGGTACATCATCGGCAACAGCACCGGCGCGATCCACAGGAACGCGAAGCCGTAGCGCGCGCCGGCGCTGGCGTAGGTGCCGATGGCGGACGGATCGTCGTCGGCGGCGCCGGTGACCACGCCGGACCCCAGCAGACGGAACAGCACGCGCCGCCGGGTAGGCGCGGGCTCGGCATGCGCGGCGGGTGGGGTCATCGCGATCGGCAGGTCGGGCGGAACATCGACCCTATGCAGGCCGGTCTAAATGCGGCGTCGGCGGTACTGCGTACGCGAAGTGAAGGCGGGCAGGTGCAGCGCGATCGCGGCGCCTGCGTGGGGCAGGCGATCGCACCGCAAGCCACCAACGCAAACGGGCCGCAGCAAGCGGCCCGTGGCGTCGAAACAAGATGGAGGCCTGGGTCGGAATTGAACCGGCGTACGCGGATTTGCAGTCCGCTGCATAACCACTCTGCCACCAGGCCGGTGGACTGACGTCTTGCCGCAACGCCCTGGGCGCCCGACAAAAACAAAGCCCCGCTGCCGGGGCCCTGGCGCGGGAATCGGACGCTGCCTTGCGGCTCTCGTCCAACGCGTTGATTCAAAAGATGTTTTTGAATCAGCCCGGCGCGCAACGGACTGCATTGTGTACCAAGCACCACGGCTTGGCAACCCTGCACTGCGCGGGGCGCAGGCATTGCCGAGCCGCTGGATGCAGGGCCTTGCATGCGCACGTCGCGCCGCGCCGCGACTGGAATGCCGACCACAGCGCCATGCCGGTGGCAGTAGACAAGCGCCGCCTCGCGCCGATTCGCGCACGATCGCCGTGCTGCCGCGCTCTAGCATGACGCCACACCCAACCGAGACATCGCCATGAACCGATGGACACGCTGGAGCGGCACCGTGCTTTGCCTGGCCGCGAGCGCCACCGCCGCCGCGCAGACCTGCGCGCTGCAGACGCAGACGGTGGACCTGCCGTTGGCCTCCAAGGCCACGCCCAAGTTCGCTTACCAGGTGCGGGTGCAGCTCGGCAGCGATGCCGACGGCCGCAGCAAGGGGAGTCAGGTGCTGGAGGTGGATACCGGTTCCACCGGCGTTGTGGTGCCGCTGAGCGACGCGTTGCGCAGTGCCTGGGACGCGTCCAGCACGCCCGGCCACATCTTTTACTCGAGCGACAGCAAATATCACCCCGGCAAGTACGTGGACGTGCCGATGCAACTCGGTGTCTCGCCCGACGGCAAACGCGCCGCCGCGCGGGTGGACCGCATCACCGTGCTGGCCGCGCAGTGCACCTGCGATGTCGCCAGCGTGGCCAGGCAACCCAAGCCGCTGGCACAGGTGCCCGCCACCTGCGCCGGTTACGATGGCAGCCCTGCGCTGAGCAGCAGCACGCAGGTGCTGCGCAACTGCAGCACCATCTCGCCGACCTTCGGCATGATGGGCGTGGGCTACGACCGCGGCGTCGATGCCGCGCGCAATCCGTTCCTCAACCTGGCGCAGATGCGCGCGCAGCGCATGAGCCCCGGCTACATCGTCAGTGCCAAGGGCATCACCCTGGGCGTCAGCCAGGCGGCGCTGAAAGGATTCGCACTGGTATCGCTGCAGCGCGGCGCCGCCACCGCCGATGCGCCGGGCGACTGGCAGGCGCCCAGTGCCTGCGCCAGCTTTCCCGGCAGCGGCAGCGACTACCGCGTCTGCGGCAAGCTGCTGCCCGATACCGGCGTGTCCTACATGATGCTCAACCCGGTGGTGCCGCCGGCCACGCCCGCGAGCCTGCAACAGACCGTGGAGATGTCAGGCCATCCGACGCGCGTGGTGCCGGATGCCACCCAGCTGCGGCTCGACGTCGTCGACGCGAAGGGGCAATCGGTGTTCGGTTACAGCTTTGCGGTCGGCGATGGCAAGGCGGCGACCCCGGACAGCGCGCAGTGGCGCGGTCCGCTGAAGACGCCACCTGCGCACATCAACAGCGGCCGTCACCTGCTCGCCGCGGGCGACTACGCCTACGACGCGGCCTGCGGGCATGCGGGTTTCAGGGCGACGCAACCGGGCGATTGAGGGGCTGCGTCGCGCCCGCAGTCGCCGGTTGCCGGTGGCAGACCTGTCTGCCTGGCATGCAATGCCGCCAGCGGCACCCGAGGCGCAGCCTGCGCATCGACCTGCAGCAGACGCGGGCGCGATGGCACAGGCTGCCATCGCGCCCGCGCTGCCTCACCAGCGATACGTGGCCGTGGCCATGACGCGTCGCTGCTCGCCGTAGTAACAGTTGTCGTAGGCGTCGCAGTTGCTGAGGTAGGTCTTGTCGGCGAGATTGTGCACGTTCAAGGCCAGGCTCCAGCGGTCGCGGTCGTAGCCGAGCAGCGCGTCGAACAGGGTGAACGCCGGCACTTCGGCGCGTGCGGCGTCCAGGTCGCCACGGTTGGCGCCGGTATAGCGCGCGCCCAGGCCGAGCCGGATGCCGCTGTCGAAGCGGTAGTCGGCCCACAGTGCCGCGGCGTGGCGCGACACCGCCGACAGCGGCTTGCCCAGCTCGCGCGGGTTGCTGCTGGCGGTCACTTCCACGGTCGGTGTGCAGCTAACGTGGGTGACATCAGGCGACTCCTTCGCTGCGGCGGCGGACCGATGCGCATGCAAAACGATGTGGGCGGGATCGGTTGCCAGCGGATGCCTTCGAACGGGTTCCAGCTGGTGCTGCCCTTCACCTCGTCCAGGTAGTAGGCGTAGTTGGCGGTCATGCCGACCGGCATTTGCGGGTGATGAGGCGGGGGGGGACGCAGAGAATGGCGCCAGCGCGCGCGATGACGTCGGCTGCGCGTCGTGTCGTCGCGTTGACCTTTGGCGATGTCGGAGGCACCGTATGCGCGGCCTGGCGATGTGGCCTGCAGCAGTGGTCGGCTGTGCCGCCGGGCGTGCGAGGCGAAGGCCGAGGTCTTTGCCGGTCTCGATCCTGCAGTCGACAGGGAGCGTGTGATGGTGTCGAAGGGAATGTCTGCCACGGCGCGCTGCGCGCTGCCGCTGCTCATCGCCGTGTCCGCTGCGCCCGCCGCGGCCAGGGAGATGCTGCAGTGCCCCGAACGCCTGCGCATCGCCGAGGCACAGCTGCAGAGTCCCGACGTGCCAGCCGATGTCCGCGTCGATCTCGCCGCCGCGCCGCCGATGCGGCTGTTCTCCAGCAATGTCTATTCCGGGCCGCCGCGCGAGATGGCTGCGCTGGTGCCGAGCAACGAGGACGCGCGCCGCCCCGGCGATGCGGGCGTGTCGGTCTGGCGCTTCGATGCGCCCGATCCGCATGGCCTCTATCTGGTGTGCGGATACGGGCCTGACGGCAGGGTGCAGGTCTCGCGGCGTGTCGGCGACGTCGCGCGCTGCGAAGCGAAGCCGCTGCGTCCGAGCAGTGCCGATCCGGTTGCCGGCACCTTGTTCGTCTGCGAGTGAGGCCGCGCGATGGCAGCTGCGCGCAAGGCCGTGGCGATCGCCGCGCAGGTGCTGTCCTGGAGCGGTTATGCGTTGGGCATGCTGCTGTACGCCGTGTCCGGTCGCCCGTACGCATGGGTGGACGGTGCCGATCCGCAGTTGTCCTCCGCCAATTTCCAGGACAGCGGCAACGGGCGGCTGGTCGGCCTGTGCGTGCTGGCGGTGCTGGTGCTGTTGCAGGGCGTGCACGCGCTGCTGAGCCGCCGCCGCAGCGTGCGCCTGTGCTGCCTGGTTGCGCTGGCGATCGCCTGCCTGGCTTGGTACTGCAGGAACTGAGCGCAGTCTCAAGGCCGCGTGTCTGCGCGACTGACGCAGGCACGTGAACGCCACGCGGCGCATGCCGCGAGCGGTGACGTCCTTGTCGCGCGTGCTGCGGTGCTGCATCGGGAGAACGGTCGTCCAGGACGGCAGAGCGGCCGGCGCCGCGTGCGTCGACGCGATTCCAGCGGTAAACAGGAAAGTCCTGTTGAAGAGACGAGCGGGGGCGGCGATCCCTACCTTCGGGATTGGGGAGTCGGGATTGGGAATTGGTCGGAGCGGCGCAGTGCAGGCCTGACGATTTCGCCGGTGGTGGCAAGCAGTGCGCTCGTGCGCGGAGCGCGGCCGACCCGCGCCGCAGGCTCAGTCCTGCGGCGTTTGCGCTGCGACTGTCCGCGCCTTGCGCTGCATGCGCCGGCGCACCAGCCAGCCTGCCGCGGCCAGCAGCGCCAGGCCGGCCGCGCCCAGGGCGAGCCGTTGCGTGTGCACGAACTGGCGTACGGCCTGGCCGCGCTCGATCCACAGGCGCCGCCGCGCGCCCTCGAAATCCGGCGTCTCGCAGGCGCCCACGCCGAACACATAGGCCTTGCCAGGCACCGGATTGAGTGCGCCGTGCGCGACATAGCGCTGGTAGGACCGACGCGCCTGCGCGGGGTCGAGGGTGATCAGCCAGTCGGTCGCCTGGCACAGCGCGGCGGCGTAGGCCTGGCTGCGTGCGGGCAGGTCGTCGGCGGCGCGATCGGCCAGGGCGGCGGCGATCCAGCGGTAGTGGTAGCGGCGGTAAGGCTGCGCGGCGGTGGCGTTCCAGCGCTGTGCTTCGGCCGCGGCGATCAGGCCGCCGGGGCGCAGCTGCGCATGCGCCGTGGCTTCGGCATAGTTGCCGGCGTAGACCCGGTTGTCCGGCCCAAGTTCGTAGCCCAGCAGTTCCATGCCCTGGCGGCGCGCGATCAGGGCAGCCCGGTAATTGCCCTCGGCGCGGCCGATGCCGGTCCAGGCCGATGTGCCTTGCCGCCGCGCATCGCGATAACGGCGCGCCGCCTCGCGCAATTCGGGCTGGGCGAAGTAGGGCAGCGCATCGTCGTAGCGGCCGTCGCGCATCAGCCGGCGCGCCAGCAGTTCACGCAGTTTCAGGGCCGGCGTCCGTTCCCAATACTCCGGCGCCGCGTTCGCGGCGGCCGGCGGCGTGGCGGGCACGTGGCGATCCACGTAGTCCTGCAGTTCCGGCACGGTGAGGACGCGCTCGGCGACCGCGGCGGCGTCTTCCCAGTAGAGGTCGCCGCTGCGGTACAGCTGTGCGAACGCCTCCACGTAGCTGCCGCGTTGCAGTGCCAGGATCGCCGCTTCGCCCTCGATGCGGCACTGCGGTTTGAGCGTCTCGTTGCTCCAGTCGCCATTGCGGCGCGTGCCCCAGTCCTCGTTCGGCGGAAAGCGCCGGGATGCCTGCGCGTAGGCCTGTGCGGCACGCGCGGCGTCGCCGTCGCGCAGTGCCATCTTGGCGCGCAGCCACCACGCCAGGCCGCTGTCGCCGGCATGCGCGAGCAGGCGCGCGGTGCCGGGGTAATCGCCCTGGCGATAGGCCAGCGCGGCCAGGCGGTCGGCGTCTTCCATCGGATCGCCCGCGGCGTCCTGCAACAGGCTCAGGAAGCGCGTCGAGGTCAGCACGCTGCCGGAGTCGGCATCGAAGGCGTGGCTGTCGCTGAGCAGCCGGGCGATCAACAGCCGCCGCACCGCCTGCTGTCGCAGCAGCGGCGCCAGTTCGGCATCGCTGCGGCGGGCGAGATCGGCGGCCACCTGCTTGAGCGAACTCAGGCCAGTGTCCGAGCCCTGTGCCGCCTGCACCGCGTACAGGCCGATCGCGCCGTTCCAGTCGCCGCCGGCGAGCAGCAGACGCGCCTCCTCGCCGAGGCTGGCGATGCCCAGCTCCAGCGGATCGTCGAATCCGGCCAGGCGCAACGCGCGGGTCTGCTGGAAGGCCTGCCGCGCCTGCTGCCGGTACGACTGCCGCTGCGCCACGGCATCGCCGGCCAGCGCGCCGTCGGCGGCCAGCGCCAGGCTGCGTCCCAGCGAATAGGCGGCCCACGTGCTGCGCGCCCGGCGCTGTGCCTCGGGCAGGGCCAGCACCTGGCGAAAGTAGTCCGCGGCCGACGGATAGCGGCCCTGCGCGAACGCCACCGCGCCGGCGGTGTACAGGCGCAGTTCCGGCGGCAGGTCGGCGCCGTCGCGCTCGGCCTGCTGCGCGTCGTCCAGCGCGCGCAGTTGTTCGATCCGGGCGAACCGCGCGGTGCCCACTTGCCTGCGTTCGACGTCGTCGCGCTGCTGCGGGAACTGCGCGCTGGCGTCCCAGTAGCGCGGCAGGGTCGCCGTGCCGGCGCGGCCGAGGCCGTCGATCGGTGCGCCCAGGCGCTGCACTTCGCGAGCGAAGCTGCCTTCGGGCAATTTCGCGAGCGCGCCGGCACGATCGTCGAGCAGGCGGTACGGGAACTCCGGGCCGCAGGCGCGGGCGCCGCCCAGCGGCAGCAGGAGCAGCATCAGCGCGGCGGCAGGCGTGGCCGCGGGTCGGGGATCACGGCAGGACATCGATGGCACCTGTGTGCAGGCGGCGGCAGCGGACCCAGCCGAGCGCACGGCGTTCTCCGGCGGCCAGGGGTTGGGATGCGCGAGTGCGTTCGAAGCGGGGCGACGGTGCCGGCCATTGCAGCCGGTAATCGCCGAGTGCGTCGCCGGCTTCGCAGGCGCTGCCGCGCAGAACCACGCGCTGCGGCGGCGTGGCCGCGGTCGTGCCATCGTTCGCGAGCGTCAGGTCGTAGACCGGGCCGGTGCCGCTGGCCTGCACCTGCACGGCCGCCTGCAGCGGACGTCCGTGCACCACCGCCTGCAGCGTCGCCAGCGGCCAGGCGCGGCGGTCGCCCGGCAGCGGCAGGCGGAACCAGACGATGCCGGCCAGGTGCGGCGGGCGACGGGCGCGCAGCGCATCGACGAAGGCGGCGAGCTGCTGTGGCGACACCTGCAGTTCGCGGCGTGCGCCGCTCGCCGCCAGCGGCACCTCGCTTTCGATCAGCGGTGCGGCGTCGGCGTCGGTGCCGTCGATCAGGGCCACGCCGTAGGCGGGCAGGGCCAGCCAGAACGGCGTGGCGCTGCGCTGGGCGTAACGGTCGGTCCAGCGTCGCGCCTGCGCCGGATCGAACAGCCCGGCCGCGGGTGCGTTCACTGCATGCACCTGCAGCACCGAGCTGTCGACCGTGCGCAGCAGTGGGGCCAGTGCCGGACTGTCCAGCCAGGCGGGCAGGGCGGTGATGCTCAGCGCCAGGTCCGCCGGCAGCGCGCCGCGCAGTTGCCGCAGCAGCGCCGCATAGGCGGGCAGGCGCGCGGTGGCGCAGTCGTGGTCGATCTCCACGCCGCGCAGTGCCACGCCGGCGGTGCGCCAAGTGCGCACCACGTGCAGCACCTCGGCGTCGATGCGGGTCGCGTCCAGTTGCGGCAATTGCCCGTCCAGCCGCACCACCGCGATCACCGGGCGGCCATCGGCGGCGAGCTGCCGCAGATCCACCGCGGCGGGACCCCAGCCGGCGCGCGGATGCGCCTGCAGCGCGAGTACGCGCAACGTCGAGAAGTCCGCGCGGGTCTGTGCCAGCGCCACCGCGTGCGCGCCACTCCATTGCCGCTGCCAGACGTAGACCTGGTGTTGCAGCGGCGTCGGGGCCGATGCCGCACAGCCACCAAGCAGCAGACTCAGCCCGAGCAGCGCGCAGCGCAGCGACACGACGGCCGGGTCAGGACACGCGCGGCCACACGCGGCCGCAGCGTTGCCACTGCACCTTCGCGCGAGCAGTGTGCGAAGCGTGGCTCATGCGCTGGCGATCACGAGAACAGCCCAAACAGCCGCTTCTTCGGCTTGGCGGCCAGTTGCCGGGCCAGCTCGTAGCTCTCGCGCACGTCCGCACGTTCGTGCAGCGCCAGCGAGCGCTCGAAGGCGGCGACCGACGCGGGATAGGCACCGAGGTTCATGTGGCAATTGGCTTCCATCATGTACAGCTGCGCCGCCGAGCCGGGATCCGCCTGCACCACGGCGTCGTCGAGCAGGGCGCGTGCCGCGTCGCAGGCCGGCAATGCGCTGCGGTAGTCCTTGAGCACGTAATGGCAGTTGGCCTGGTAGTAGTGCGTGTAGAAGTCGTCCATGCCGTCGCGCTGCACGGCGAGGAAGTCCTGCAGTGCGGCCTTGGCGTCGGGCAGATGGTACAGCAGCAGGTAGCCGCGTCCGTGCCGTGCGCGCGTGAGCGCCTGCAGGTCCTGCTGCTGCGTGGCCTCGGCGATCAGAGAGGCGTAGGCATCGACCGCGGCCGGGTAGTCGCGCGCCTCGCCGAGTGCACTGGCGTGCACAAACAGCGTGTCCAGGTCGTGCGGATTCGCCTCCGCTGCCGCCTGCGACAGGGCGGTATCCACATGCTCCGGCTGCAGCCGGCCCAGCGCACGCGCCGCGGTGAGACGGTGGTGCGCCTGTACCAGCGCATACATCCGCAGCAGTTCCGGATCGGCCTGGGCGTCGTCGGGCAGCGCTTCGAACTCTTCCTGCGCCGTATCGGCGATCTCCAGCACGTCGGCATGGCGGCCAACATGGTTGAGATGGCTGCATGCCGCCTGCGCGCAATCCAGGAACAGCGGCGTGTCCAGTTCGTAGTCCATCATCAGGGTCAGCGCCAGATCCGCAGCCTCGGCGCGCATGCCCTGCTGGCGATAGGCCTCGCGCAGGTTCTGGTACAGGAACTGGAACTGGCTGTGGCGCAGCCCTTCTTCGAGGATGGCCTGCGCCTGCGCGTACAGGCCCCGGTCCAGGTACAGCAGGCCGAGATTGTTGCAGCACATCGCGAAGGTATGCGTGTCGGTGTTGCAGGTGGCGGCCTCGCCCTGTTCCAGGGCTTGCCGGAACAGCGTGGTGCCGTGCTCGTAGAGGGCGAACTGCACCGCGTCGACGTAGCCGGCATCGGCCGGCTCCATCCCGGCGTGTTTCCATTTGCCGATGGAGACGCCGGCGCTGTAGTAGTGGCAGGCGTTGCCGTCGCGGAAGTCCAGCTGCAGCAGCTGCGGCGACTGCCCGGCAGGCAGCGATTCCATCTCGAACAGGCGGACCTGCAGGTCCACCTGCGGCTGCAGCGCGTGGGCGTTGCGGTAGGCGCTGATCGCCGATGCGGGTTCGTCCAGCCAGTAGTGCGCGCTGCCGAGCAGGCGGTGCGCCTCGGCGTCGTGCGGGGCCAGGCCGATCGCACGTCCGGCCCACTCGGCGACGGTGCGCAGCGCCTGCCGGCGGTCGCTGGTGAAGTGCGCGCTGCGGTCGAGGTAGATCAGGCACTTCAGCCGCCATGGCGCCGCGTCGCCCGGCACGGCCTGGATCCGGGCGTCGCAGCGCTGCATCAGCACATCGAGGTCGGCCTCCTGCAGATGGTTGAGCACGGTCGTGCCGGACCACAGCCTGTACAGGCCGTCGACGTCGTTCTGGCGAAGGGCGGCCATGCCGCGTTGGATCAGGGTCTGCATGCAGCGGATGCTCTGGAAAGACGGTGCGGGACCCGGCAGCAGCGCGCGGCAGCGTCTCCCGCAGGGCGACGTTGCGGTAGATAGACGAGCCAGTTGCGGTTTTCCCTACCGCGACCGCGGTGCGCCCGGCGCCGGCGACGCTGCGTCGCCGCTACGGCGCCGCCGCCCAGAAGCGCTGCTTGTACTGCACGAACCGCTGGCGGCCGACGGTGTCGAACCAGGACAGGTCGTAGAACGGACACACGACGGCACTGCGATCGCGCGGCGGCAGCGCATCGAACAGGAGAGGCGGCATCGGCGCTGTGCCTCGCCGCCTGCAGGGCCTCCCGGCAGCGCCGGCGGGCGCCGATTTGCGATGATGCCGGTCTCGTCCCTCGATCCTGATGTCATGAATCCATCGCGACCTGTTTTGCGTTTCGCCAGCGTGTTCGGTGCGGCCCTGGCTGCCATGACCGGCCTGTGCGCTGTCGCCGATGCCACGCCGCCTGCCGGTGCCGTCACGCGTTGCGGCTGGTTCGACAATCCCTCGCCAGGCAACGCCACGCTCGTGGACAAGGACGGCGAGTGGACGGTCGGCCAGCAGGGCGGGCACCAGGCCGAGGGCACATGGCCGACGTTCTCCCAGGCGCGCTGGGTGGCGACCGGGACGGGCAGCGCCGGCTACGGCTGCGCCTGCCTGAAGGTGCATGCGCGTGACGACACCCGCGAGGTGGCCGCGATCGAGTCGGCGACGGCCCAGCCGTTGAAGACCTGCCGGCAGGACAAGGCACTGCGGGGCAGGGAGCCGGAGAATCCGCTGAAGTAAGAGGTTCGCTGCGCGGCGGATTGGCGGATTGGCGGATCGGCGCTGATTCGGGCAGCGTCGCTGTCGAGTCCGCAGACCGCGAAAACGAAAAAAGGAGCCTGGGCTCCTTTTTTCGGTGGTTCACTTGCATCGTAGAAAGCAAGTGACGCTATTTGGAGCGGGAAACGAGACTCGAACTCGCGACCTCAACCTTGGCAAGGTTGCGCTCTACCAACTGAGCTATTCCCGCTTGGGAGCCGCGCATTCTACACGCCTGCCAGCAGGTGCGCTAGCCCTTCGTTGCAAAAAAATGTCCGTCGCTGCCCCAGGGGGCGGCAGCGGTTCCGCCGCGCCCAACGAGTCGCCACGGTCGACTCGGCCCGGCTCACGCCGCCAGCCACCACCACGCCAGCAACGCCGCCAGCAGCGTGGCGGCGCCGCCCAGCAGCCGCGGCCGGCGCCACCAGTGCCGCGGCTGGCGATCGATGGCATTGGCACCGGCAAGACGCAACAGGCCGCGGGCGAAACCGTGGCGATCCATGCTGCGGTCGCAGGCCTCGACGCACGCGCCGCAGGCGGTGCAGGCGTAATGCGCACCATTGCGCGGATCGATGCCGGCCGGGCAGGCCTGCACGCAGGCGTCGCAGGCCACGCAGTCGCCGAGTTGTTCGGCGCTGAACTTGGGCAGGGTGCCGGCATACGCGGCCAGGGCCTCGCCGCGGCTGCCGCCCTGGCCGGCGAGCTGGGCGATGCTGGCGCGCACGGCATAGTCGCGGGCGGTGACGGGGTCGAGCAGGCGCCGCCCGCGCTGGGCGATGCTGCCAGTGCCGCATGCGCGGGCGCCACGCGGTTCGCCGCGCATCGCGTCGTAGCCGACCAGCGGCGTGTCGCGGTCGCACAGCAGCGGTTGCAGGCGCGCGTACGGGCACAGGTAGCGGCAGACCTGACTGCGCAGGAAGCCGGCGTTGCCCCAGGTGGCCAGTGCATAGAACAGTACCCAGAACGTCTCCCCACCGCTCCAGGCGAACGGATGCAGGCGCGCGACCAGGTCGGCGATCGGCACGAAGTAGCCGACGAAGCTGACCCCGGTCCACAGCGCCACGGTCGCCCACAGCAGGTGCCGTGCCGCGGCCGGCCAGTCGGCGAAGCGCCGTTCGATCCAGGCGAAGGCATGGCTCCACACCGTCTGCGGACAGGCGAAACCGCACCACGGGCGCCCGGCCAGGGTGGTGAGCACCGCCAGCGAGGCCGCGGCGGCGCCCAGCGCCAGCAGCAGCCAGCCGACGTCGTGCGGCCACAGGGTCCAGCCGAACACGTCGAAGCGCCGCGCCGGCAGGTCCAGCAGCAGCGCCTGCCGGCCCTGCCAGCGCAGCCACGGCAGCAGGTAGAAGGCGGCGAACAGCAGCCACAGCACCACGCGTCGGAACTGCGTGTACCGATGTGGCGGCGCCGGTCCTGCCGTGGTTGCGGCGGAGGTGACGACATGCAAGTGGATCGGGCGAGGCATCGGCAGCCGGCTCAGGACAGCGGCGCGGCGTCGCCGTGCGGCGCCGGACGCAACAGGAAGCCGGTCAGCAGGCTCGAGGCCAGCGTCGCCAGCCAGAACATGAAGAAGCCCACCGTATAGCCCAGCTCGCGGCTCAGCTGGCGGCCGGGGAAGGTGATGTCGCGCAGCGCCAGCGGATCGACCAGGGCGAAGAACAGCACGCTCATCGCGCCGGCCACCAGGAAGCTCGGCCACAGGATCACCCCCAGCCGCTGCACCAGCGGGCGTGGCGTACCGGGATCGAGCGGGTCGAGCAGCGGATCGTCGGGAGAGGCCATGACGGTGGATTCCATCGCGAAAGGAGGATGCGGCATGCGCCAAGGGGGCAGCGCCACACACGTCGCCGCGCCTGCCAGCCGCCTGGCCGCCGATCCCCCGTCGACACCGGCGTCGGCGCATGCCGCAGCGGCAGACTAGGCAGTGCCGGCCGTGCCGACATTGATCCTGATCAAGGCCGCCGCGGTGGCGGCGTGGAGACTGTCGGCGTCGAGCGACGTGGAGCGGACCATGCAGGACCAGATCGAGGGCATGCCCTTGCCGGGGCCGGACCTGTGCAGCGAGGCCGAGGTGCAGGCGCTGGTGGAGACGTTCTACCGCCGCGTGCGCGCCGACGCCGATCTGTCGGCGGTGTTCGCCGCGCACATCGAGGACTGGGACGCGCACCAGCAGCAGCTGTGCGATTTCTGGTCGGCGATGCTGCGCGGCACCCGCCGCTTCCGCGGCGCGCCGATGCCGCGGCACATGGCCATGCGCGAACTCAGCGCACTGTTGTTCCAGCGCTGGCTGGGCCTGTTCCGCGCCACCACCGCCGAGCTGCCCAACACGCCGATGCGGCTGCTGGCCGACGACATCGCCCAGCGCATCGCCGAGACGTTCTGGCGCCGCCACCAGATGAGCTGGCGCCCGTTCGAGCCGGCATCGCCGCTGCCGCCGGCTGCGTGCGCGGATTGATCCAGGTCAAGGCGGCCGTGCCGGGCGCCGCGCATGCTCGGGGCATGGACATCCTGACCGCGCCCGATCCCTCCGCCGCCTGGACCTTCGACGCCGACCTGCTGCGCCGCTACGACCGTCCCGGCCCGCGCTACACCTCGTACCCGACCGCGCCGCATTTCCAGACCGGTTTCGGCCCGGCGCAGTTGTTCGCCGCGGTCCAGGCCAGCGATCCGCGGCGGCCGCTGTCGCTGTACGTGCACGTGCCGTTCTGCCGCAATCCCTGCTTCTATTGCGGCTGCCATCGGGTGATCACCCGCGACCCGCAGCGCGGCCGCACCTACGTGCAGCGGCTGCTGCGCGAGGCCGCGATGATGGCCGCGTGTTTCGAGGGCGAGCGCGAGGTGGTGCAACTGCACCTGGGCGGGGGTACCCCCAACTTCCTCGCTCCCGAGTTGCTGGGCGAACTGGTGCAGGGCCTGCGCGGGCTGTTCCGCTTCAGCCAGGCGCCGGACCGCGAGATGTCCATCGAACTGGACCCACGCACGGTGACGCCGCAGGACATCGCCGCATTGGCCGAACTGGGCTTCAATCGCGCCAGCCTGGGCATCCAGGATTTCGACCCGCTGGTGCAGCAGGCGATCAACCGCCGCCAGGGCGTGCACGAGACGCTGGACATCCTGCGCGCCTGCCGCCTGCACGGCATGCGCTCGGTCAACGTCGACCTGATCTACGGCCTGCCGCGGCAGACCCTGGCCGGGTTCGAACAGACCCTGGAGACGGTGATCGCGGCGCGCCCGGACCGCCTGGCGGTCTACGGCTACGCGCACATGCCGCAGCTGTTCAAGGCGCAGCGGCGCATCGCAGACGCCGATCTGCCCGATGCCGAGCAGAAGCTGGCCCTGCTCGGCCTCGCGGTCAGCAGGCTCTCTGCAGCGGGCTACCAGTACATCGGCATGGACCACTTCGCGCTGCCGCAGGAAGACCTGGCGCGCGCGCAGCGGCAGGGCAGCCTGCACCGCAACTTCATGGGCTACACCACCCACGCCGACACCGACCTGCTGGGCCTGGGGGTCAGCGCGATCAGCCGCATCGGCGCCAGCTACAGCCAGAACCAGCGCGACCTGCCGGCCTGGGAAGCGGCCGTGGACGCCGGCGACAGCCCGGTGCTGCGCGGCCTGCAGCTCAGTGCCGACGACGCCCTGCGCGCCGAACTGATCCAGCAGCTGATGTGCCAGGGGCGGGTGGACGCGGCAGCGGTGGCGCAGCGCCACGGTATCGACTTCGCCAGCTATTTCCGCGAGGAACTGCGCGCACTGGCGCCGCTGTGCGCGGACGGCCTGGCCGATTATCGCGACGGCGTGGTCCAGGCCACCCCGCGCGGCCGCCCGCTGCTGCGCCTGATCGCCATGTGCTTCGACCGCTACCTGCGCCAGCCCGACCAGCCGGCGCGCTACTCGCGCGCGATCTGAGTGCCGCGAATCACGCTTGCCGTTGGCATCCCCGGTGCCGCCGTGGCGGCGGTGCCGGGGACTTTTCGGTGGCGGTACTTAGGGCTGCCGATGCTGGCATGTGGCCTCTCGTTCTCGAGCGCATGGCGGATCGGCATGGCCCCGCGGTTCACAAGCGCCGCGCGATCAGGCACGCTACGCGCCACCAGGCCCGGATGGCGAAACTGGTAGACGCATCGGACTTAAAATCCGCCGGGGGCGACCCCATGCCGGTTCGATTCCGGCTCCGGGCACCATTGGTGCGTAAGAGTTTCAGTGCTTCATGCGGCTCCGATCGGCTTGGCCGCTGTGCAGTTTTTGTGCAGCCGACTAAATCGCTAGCGCTTCGGTGATGTGCTGTGGTGTCAACTGGCGCGAGGAAGCCGGAGCAGCTGCAGGGTCTTCAGTGGCCTGTAGCCACTTTCACCGCGTAATCGGTCACGATCAGAAAGAGGCTTTCTAGGAGTACGGAACGCTGAATGTCCGGAATTCCTGAAAGTTGAAGATACCTGCACTGCTGCATCAGGTCATGCAGGATCGGTGGACGTGGCGGAATGCGTAAGCCGAGACCGAAGATTGGCTGAGACCAAAGCGCCGCCCCCGGAATTGGGCTTGGATCTCGACTCCCACGCAATAGACCCCAGTCGTCTTAACACTTTGGAAAGAGAAGCTGGCTAGAGTCGGCGGCGCTCGCTTGCCGCTCGTGCGGCAGCGACCGACGCCGGAAGGATGCCGCGTTGCCGCATTCGACCGCCCGCAGGACGAACGGGAGACGACAGGATGAGTCGATTTGCATGGATGTGGGGGGTGCTCTGCTGCGTGGCGCTCGTGCCGGCCAGGGCTGAGGTGCCATCGGAGTGCGCGGCGTTGTATCAGGATGCCGGCGCGGTTCCAGGCACACAGAATTGCCGTAGCGACGCAGGCAATGCCGACTTCGGTCTCGGCACGTACTACTGCAATAATCCCGACATCATCGCCGAGTATTGCGGCGGTGCGGCGACGAAGCCCTGGGATGTAGGGAAGAACAACCAATGCAGCGTGACCTCCGGGTCCATCCAGGTGGGCAATCCAATCAACGCGGCGCTCGGTATCAAGCTCCAGACCGAGGTCGATGTGCGCGATGCACCCGGTCACCTGTCGCTGCAGCGCCACTACAGCAGCGTAGCCATCGATGCCAATCCGGGAAGCGTCTTGGGGCCGCGCTGGAGACACAGCTTCCAGATTGCGCTGACGTCCGCTGACGAGGGCAGCACGCCGGTGCGCCGTCTCAACCTGCCCAGCGGCGACAGCTATCGCTTCGTCAACCAGGGGCAGGACGTGTGGCAAACCGACGCGGACGTGCAGGAACGCCTGCTGCCGGTGATGCAAGGCGGGGCGCAGACCGGCTGGGACGTCGTGGGTGCCGACGAAACCCGCTACCGCTTCGATATGAATGGGAAGCTGGCGCGCATCGCTTACCTCGATGGCGACATCCTGACTCTCCGCTACACCAGCGGCGGCGCGCTACAGGACGTCACCGACGTACGTGGCCGCCGGCTGCAGTTCACTTATTCCAATGAACGATTGGCCTCAGTCAAGCGGCCGGATGGGCGGCAGGTGAAGTATGCCTATGTCCAGCAGAACCTGAGCAAAGTCCAGTACCAGACCACGGATGCCACGACGCCGGCGTTCTCCACCCTGAGCTACGTCTATGGCGACAGCAACGATCCGCTGCTGCTGACCGGCATCGTGGATGAATCCGGCCAGGCCTATGCAAACTGGGAGTACGACAGTCAGGGCCGCGCCGTGGCAAGTCGCCACGGCGGCGCGGACAGCGACATCGACCATGTGGCGATCAGCTTCGGCTCCCAGCAATCGCAGGTGACCGACGCGCTGGGCAATGTCGTCACCTATTCGTACGAGTTCGCCCTTGGCCGTGCCAAGCAGACGGCGGTTGACCAGCTGTGCAGCCAATGCGGAGCTTCGCAGGTCAGCCAGCGCAGCTACGACGCCAACGGATACCCGGATCTGCTCACCGACTTCAAGGGTGTCACGACCGATGATGACTACGACAGCCGCGGCCTGCTGACCCAGAGGATCAGCGCGGCCAACGATACGGACGGGCAGAAACGTACGGAGCAGACCGACTGGCATGCCGATTTCAGGATGCCATCCGAGCGCCGCATCTACGATGCGTCGAATGCATTGGTGTCGAGGTGGAGCTGGACCTACAACACGCGCGGTCAGGCGCTCACGGCTTCGCGTACCGACCCCGCCACTGGTACGACCCGTACCTCTACGACGACCTACTGCGAGCAGGCCGACGTCGATGCGGGCCGCTGCCCATTGGTGGGCCAGGTGACTTCGGTGGATGGCCCGCGCAGTGACGTCACCGACAAGGTGACGTACGCCTACTACGCCACAGACGACAGCACTTGCGCCACGTCCCCGACCACCTGCCCGCACCGCAAGGGCGATCTGTGGAAGGTGACCAATGCGGTCGGCCAGGTCACGGAGTACCTGGCCTACAACGGCGCCGGCCGCGTGCTGTCGGCGAGAAACACCAATGGCGTGGTCACCGACTACACCTATCACCCGCGCGGCTGGCTGACCGCCAGCAAGGTGCGTGGGGCCGACGACAGCAGCGAGAACGACGATCGCATCACCGCGATCGACTACTGGCCGACTGGCCTGGTCAAGCAGGTGACGCAGCCCGATGGCGCGTTCACCCGCTTCACCTACGACGCGGCGCACAGGCTGACCGATATCGCCGACAACGCAGGCAATACCATCCACTACACCTTGGACAATGCCGGCAACCGGCTCAAGGAAGACACCAAGGACGCGTCTGGCACGCTCAAGCGCACCTTGTCGCGCATCTACAACCAGCTTGGCCAACTGGCCACGCAGGCCACCGCGCAGGGCGATCCGACCGACTTCGGTTACGACGCCAACGGCAACACCAAGACCGTCACCGACGCGCTCGGTCACGTGACCCAGAACGATTACGACCCGCTGAACCGGCTGGCGCGCACCCTGCAGGACGTGGGCGGCATCGCCGCCGAGACCACCTTCGGCTACGACGCACTGGACAACCTGACCAAGGTCACCGATCCCAAGGGCCTGGACACCACCTACGCCTACAACGGCCTGGGCGACCTGACCAAGCTCACCAGCCCGGACACCGGCAGCACCACCTACACCTACGACAGCGCCGGCAACCGCGCCACCCAGACCGATGCGCGCAACATCAAGACCAGCTACGGCTACGACGCGCTGAACCGGCTGACCCAGGTCACCTATCCGACCACCAGCCTCAACGTCAGCTATACCTACGACGTCAGTCAGACGACCTGCGCCAGCGGCGAGACCTATGGCGTGGGCCGCCTGACCCGGATGCAGGACGGCAGCGGCAGCACCGACTACTGCTACGACCGCTTCGGCGATCTGGTGCGCAAGGTGCAGACCACCAACGGCAAGGTGTTCGTGGTCCGCTACGCCTACACCAAGGCCGGGCAGCTGAGCCGCCTGACCTACCCGGATGGGGCGGTGGTGGACTACGTGCGCAACGCCCAGGGCCAGACCACCGAGGTCGGGGTGACCCCACCCGGCGGCACCCGCCAGGTGCTGCTGAATCAGGCCACCTACTATCCGTTCGGCCCGGTGGCCGGGTGGACCTACGGCAACGGCCGTCCGATGCAGCGCGTGCTGGACCAGGACTATCGCCCGTTGGCGGTCAACGACACCCGCAGCGATGGCCTGGCGGTGGGCTTTGCCTTCGACCCGGTCGGCAACCTCAGCGCGCTGACCGCACCGGGCAACACCGCTCCGGTCATCAAGCTGGACTACGACCCGCTGGGCCGGCTGACTGCGTTCAAGGATGGTCCGACCGACACGGTGATCGACGGCTACACCTATGACGCCACCGGCAACCGCCTCAGCGCCAAGGTCAATACCAGCACGCAGACCTACAGCTATCCGACCACCAGCCATCGCTTGAGCAGCGTGGCCGGTACCGCACGCAGCTATGACGCAGCCGGCAACACCACCGCGATCGGTGGCACCGCCGTGCAGTACGTATATGGAGCAAATGGCCGACTGACCCAGGTCAAGCGCAGCGGCACCACCGTCGCGAACTATGCCTACAACGGCCGTGGCGAGCAGGTGCGGCGTGTGGGCAGTACCAACACCTATACGTTGTACGACGAGAACGGCCACTGGCTGGGCGACTACGACAACAACGGTGCTGTTGTGCAACAGGCGATCTGGCTGGATGATCTGCCGGTGGGCGTGCTCGCCAAGACCACGCTGCGGTACGTTCAGCCGGATCACCTGGGCACCCCGCGCGCGGTGATCGATCCGGCGCGCGATGTCGCCATCTGGCGCTGGGATATCAAGGGCGAAGCATTTGGCACCACCACCCCTGATCAGGACCCGGACAAGGACGGCGCAGCCTTTGTATTCAACCTGCGCTTTCTAGGCCAGCGCTACGACGCCGCGAGCGGACTCAACCAGAATTACTACCGCGACTATGAACCTGGGACGGGGCGTTACGCGCAAAGCGATCCCACGGGCCTTCCGGCGAGTATTTCCACGTTTTCTTATGTAGATTCGAATCCTATCGGTGCATCCGATATTTTTGGGTTGCAGGCATCTAGGGCGATTGGATTCAGATACGTCCCCCCAGTGTACGCAGGTGACCGAGACAGAGAGCTGGAATTCAACGAGCCAAAGGTTGAGCTTCCCTCCCCTCTTGAGGTGATGATGCCCGCGTTCAATCAGATGACCATCATCCCGGCAATGTGCCCTATGCCATAAAGATGGTCCAAGCATGCACGGACGCCCATGATGAAAGTGACTGCGACACGCAATGGCAAAATGCCTATAAGAGATGCCGCGACCTTATCTATGAACAAATGCTGCAGCGGGCCGGCAGGAAGAAGAAACGGAGTGTCACCGGGGTTACCGGCGGGTATACTGATCTGTACCGCTGCGCAGCAGGACTGGTGAGCGAGCGTTGTGGCGGAAATTCTGTGGACTATGGGAGATGAGAGTGGACATACCGAAGGAATTGAGGGAAATCAGAAGACATGTGGAGAAGCGCGATTATCAAATCGCACTTGACATGTGCGACGATATTCTTTCTTCGGATCCATTTAATGATGAGGCTTTGCGTGAGAAATCATCTGCTCTTGTAGGGTTGGGGGATTTGAAAAAGGCGACACAAATTCTGTCAGATTTATCTGACAGAACAAACGAGCCGGCAGATTACTTTGACTTGGCGGGAGTGCACATTAGGTCATCAAATTATCCCGGGGCAATTAGTTCCTTGGATGCCCTCATGGAAGTTAGTGAGCGAGAAGAATACGATTATTATGTTAGCTCTGCACTGTTCTTGAGGGCTTTTGCATTAATCGAAATTGGCGAAGTGGGGCGCGCCCGAAGCGATGTAGTTCGAATTCCTGATGGCATGAGGTTTTGGGTGCCTGGACGGGGTTTGGTAGACGTAGAAAGCCTGAGGTCTAGGTCTGATAAAAGACCAAGCTTTAAACCGTCATGATGAGCTTGAGCGGGGCTGTACCTCAGGTCCCGGCTCATCGGCCAAAACGTCTGCGTACGTAGACGTTGACTGCGATGCGAAGTGCAAGACTCCAATCATTCGACGAATCAAGCAGATCACCAACCTCGCCATCCCCTCCATCAAGAACGGCACTTAACCGACAAGGTGACGTACGCCTACTACGCCACAGACGACAGCACTTGCGCCACGTCCCCGACCACCTGCCCGCACCGCAAGGGCGATCTGTGGAAGGTGACCAATGCGGTCGGCCAGGTCACGGAGTACCTGGCCTACGACGGCGCCGGCCGCGTGCTGTCGAACACCTACACGCTGTATGACGAGAACGGCCAATGGCTGGGCGACTACGACAACAACGGTGCGGTCGTGCAGCAGGCTATCTGGCTGGACGATCTGCCGGTCGGCGTGCTAGCCAAGACCACCCTGCGCTACGTGCAGCCGGACCACCTGGGCACGCCGCGCGCGGTGATCGACCCGGTCCGCGACGTGGCGATCTGGCGCTGGGATCTGAAAGGCGAGGCCTTCGGCACTACCGCTCCGGACCAGGATCCGGACAAGGACGGCACTGTGTTCGTGTTCGATATGCGCTTCCCGGGCCAACGTTACGACGCGCTGAGTGGGCTCAATCAGAACTACTTCCGCGATTACGAGCCGAGTAAGGGACGATATGTGCAGAGTGATCCCATCGGGTTGAGCGGCGGCATTGCTTCTTACGCGTACGTGTCGAGTAGTCCACTTTCCGCTTCTGATCCGAGTGGGCTCGCTCCGATGGTGCTGCCGCGTCTCAATCCGGTATTGCCCAGGCTGATCCCGAGAACTGCGCCGCTTCCTGTGGATCCGGTGATGCCGGTTCCCTCGGAGTCTCTGCCCTACAGTGAGAGCAGGGGGTTGCCGCGCACGGATTCCTGCAAACCAGCCGAAATGGACATTTGCAGGGCTCGGTGCCCAACACGGGTCGAGGGCTGCTATGTGTCTATCAGTTGGAAGACAAAGGGAGCTCAGAACGGTAGACCGATCAAGTCGGAACAGCGCACGGTCAATTGCAATTGCGCTGACGAAGAATTCTTTGCCTGCCAATGAGGTGGCTGCATGAAAGTTGACGAAATTTATTACCGGCTTACCTACTTGGATCCGGCAATGCGCTTGCCCGTCATAAGAGCTTACGTTTGTCTGGGGGTGAATCTTTCCGATGAAGACGTGGAGGGAGACACCTGGTACTTTCAAGACGTCTTTAGTTACCATGAATCTGGTTCAGCTCTGACCGCAACAGAACCCGACATTCCAGTGGTATGCCTGACAGAGGACGAGTTGAAGGGCGACATGCTGGATGCAGATCGGCTCCATGATTTGTTGGAAGAGATCAGGGTCAAGCGCTACTAACGTGAACTCCCCTGATTCACCGTGATGTGGTTGAGTTGCGAGTGAGGCGGTTGGATGAAGAATGTCGGTTCAATTTATTACAGAGTCACATATCTTGACCCGAAGATGCGCTTCCCAGAAATAAGAGCTTATGTGTTCCTCGGAGTGAATCTTTCTGACGAAGATGTGGATGGTGATACCTGGTATTTTCAAGACGTCTATAGCTATTACGAAACTGGTTCAGCATTGACGGCGACGGAACCGGGCACTCCTGTGGAATGCCTCACTACGGAGCAGTTGAAAGGGGATATGTTTGATGTCGATCAACTCCGTGCTTCATTGATAGAGGTCAAAGCTAGGTACGGATGGTGAAATGGCCCACGTGTGGCGCTAGCTGCTGCTGGCGTCACCAGACCTTTAGAGCGGCTAACACGACCCAGCGAAGCGGTTCTGGCTATGCGCCGCATCGCAGGCAGTACGAGTGCTACGACAAGATGCGTCAACGACGCAAGAAGGGGCGTGTTAGCCGCCGCTCTAAGGAACCGACTTTGGCGAGGCGGCTTCAGGCTGGTTCCGGTCGTTCACGGTCTAACCCGGAGCTACTGCTCTCGCCGAAAGCTGTCGTACGAGCAAGAACGCTTTGGCCGGCAGCTTCAGTCCTGGAGGCAGTCGTTATAACGTGAGTGCTGAATGCGATGCAGATGAAAAGCTGCGACGAAACTGTCAAGCCTTGAAGGATAGTATACTCAACACCTGCTATCGCCTGCCTCCAAGAAAAAGAATGGCATGTTATGAGGCAGCAAATACAAGCTATCGTCAATGCATGGGATACGAATAATGGCAAGTGATCGCGGAAGCGTTGTGGCTGAAAGAGTTCTTCTTTTCTCTGAATCCAGCAACAAGGAATTGAAGGAATTTAGAGTGAGAATTTTCTCGCCAACTAAAGTTGAGCCAGGTGATTCAAATGCTCGGATTGATGATGGAGCCGCAAAATGCTTAGTGGAATTTCTGGGAATTTCCGTGCCAGGCATTTATATTTATGGCATAGATCATGTCCATGCGCTCAAACAGGCCGCGGATGTGGACTTGCTTTTAAAGGGAATAGCCAACAAGTATGGATATAATTTCTTTTGGGGCTCTGGCGAGCCTTATTTCGAAGACTGAGCACATTCGCTGCTTCAAAGACATGATTTTCGCATTTTTCCTTGATGGCGGAAGAAATGAAGGTTGAAGCATTTCTTAAGCGAGATGGAGTTTGTGAGCCTTTTTTAATTGCGATATCGGAGCCAATTAATTCGGTTGATTCTGACGATTTTTACTGTGTTGTCCATATGTCTTGCATCTTAAAGAAAGACGTCAAAATTTTAGGCGTTGATGCAGGTCAAGCAACTGAATTGGCGATCGAATTTGCCAAATCCATGGTGGGCGATGTGAAAATTGTTGATGAGGATGGAGTTGCCATTAACCTTTGATGCAAGAATTAATTGGGAAAATCCGCCAGCATTTAGCTGGCGGATTCTCGTTATCGGCGATCCAAGTGGGCCTCCTCGGTAATTATTCATCGAATGGTTTAGTGCTGACGTACTATCTCGCTTGTAATGCCGCTACGGCCTGCTCAAGATGGATTCATTAATTTCAACATGCTTATTCATAAAACCAGAGTAGTCATGAAATGAAGCGACTGATCGCATGCTTACTGAAGCCGCGGAGCAAAGGGGGACGGTCGTACGTCAAATAGATGGCATGAAGAAGTTGGGAATGTCTTGTGAATCTATGAAGGATATTTTAATTAAGCCCGGTATCAATGAGGCTGTCTTCCCTAATCATTGGCAGGTAGGCATGTACCAGGCCTTCTTCAACGCAATCAATTGATAGTGATCCAGTCGGCGCAGCTGTGCCGGGTCATGAAGGTATCTCATTCGCTTCCGAGGGGGCGCCAACGACCGACTTGCGCCGATTGGCCACCAACTCCGCGGCTTGCCGCACCGGATCGTCCTCGGTATGTACGTAGCGCATGAACATCGCCACAGTCTTGTGTGCGGTCAGTGCCATGCCGACCTTGACTGGCACCCCGAATTGGCGATGTCCGTGGCTGAACGATGGCGAATGCCGTGCGTGCCGACATTCGCCGCACTCGCGCAGGGGTGAACGCTTTTCGGGCGGAGAACGGGCTGTCACTTCGGCTGAGACCACGCTTCGCTTGCATGCACCGCATCCCAGACTTAGGCGTGTTGGGGACGAGCCGGGGCCCGGCCTACCACGCCCAATGTGAACGCTCCGCTTTCTTTCACTTCGCCGAAAGGAGTGCGAAAGACAGCGTGCCTAGGCTCTGCCCCCATCAGCCGGAGAGCCACCTTGCGCGCCCAATGGAACATCCTTTGCGATTTTGACGGTACCGTGTCCCTGCAGGACGTGACCGACAGCCTGCTCGAGCACCTCGGACGCCCCGGTTGGCAGGAACTGGAGGACGACTGGGTCGCCGGTCGGATCGGCGCCCGCGAGTGCATGAGCAAGCAGGTCGCGCTGCTCGACGGCGACGTCGATGCGCTGCACCGGGTGCTGGATGCGGTGCGGATCGACCCGGCCTTCGTGCGCTTCGTGGCGCTGGCCGAACGCCTGGGCATCCCGCTGAGCATCGTCAGCGACGGCCTGGACTACGGCATCGCCCGGATCCTGGCCCGCCACGGCCTGCACCACCTGCCGATCATCGCCAACCGCCTGCTGCGCACCGACGCGGGCGAATGGCGCATGGCCTCGCCGCATGCGCGCCCGGACTGCCCCAGCGGCACCTGCAAGTGCGCGGTCATGGCGCAGCAGCCGCCAGAGCGCGCCACCTTGCTGATCGGCGACGGCCGTTCCGATTTCTGCCTGGCCGGCAAGGCCGACCTGGTGTTCGCCAAGGACGGGCTGCTGCGCCATTGCCGCGCCAACGGGATCGCCCATTGCGCGATCACCGGTTTCGACGACGCCATCGCCCTGCTGCCCGACCTGGCGGTGCCGGCGACCACCACCGTGTCCTTCCCGCTTCCCGTCACCCAACGAGCCTGATCCCGATGAACCGGAATGTTTCGCTTTCCTCGCTCGCACCGCTGCATGGCGATGCCGCGCCCGATCCGGAGGCGCTGCTGCGCACCGGTGCCGACCACCAGCGCGCGCTGAGCGATGCGCAGATGCTGGCCGACGAGTCCCAGTACTGCTCCTACGGCGACACCGTGCACTACAGCGAGCCGCCGCGCATCTTCGGCCGCTGCGACGGCAGCTACCTGTACGACACCGAAGAGGTGCCGTACCTGGACCTGCAGATGTGGTACTCGGCGGTCAACTTCGGCTACGCCAATCCGCGCCTGAACCAGGCGCTGACCCGCCAGATCGAGACCCTGCCGCAGGTCGCCAGCCAGTACCTGCACCCGACCAAGATCGAGCTGGCCAAGACCATCGCGGTCGACGCCGAGCGCAAGTGGGGCCGCAAGGGCCGCGTGCACTTCAACGTCGGCGGCGCGCAGTCGGTGGAAGACTCGCTGAAGCTGGTGCGCAACGCCAGCGCCGGCAAGAGCCTGGTGTTCGCCTTCGAAGGCGGCTACCACGGCCGTACCCTCGGTGCCTCGGCGATCACCTCGTCGTACCGCTACCGCCGCCGCTTCGGTCATTTCGACCGCGCCCAGTTCATCGAATTCCCGTACCACTTCCGCGGCCCCAAGGGCATGTCCAAGGAAGAGTACGGCGAGCAGTGCGTGGCCAAGTTCGAGCGCCTGTTCGAGACCGAGTACAACGGCGTGTGGGATCCCAAGGCCGGGCAGTGCGAGTACGCGGCGTTCTACGTCGAGCCGATCCAGGGCACCGGCGGCTACGTGATCCCGCCGCCGAACTTCTTCACCGGCCTGAAGCGGGTGCTGGACAAGTACGGCATCCTGATGGTGGTGGACGAAATCCAGATGGGCTTCTTCCGCACCGGCAAGCTGTGGGCGATCGAGCATTTCGGCGTGACCCCGGACGTGCTGGTGTTCGGCAAGGCGCTGACCAACGGCCTGAACCCGCTGGCCGGCATCTGGGCGCGCGAGGAGCTGATCAACCCGACCGTGTTCCCGCCGGGTTCGACCCACTCCACCTTCGCTTCCAACCCGCTGGGCACCGCGGTCGGCCTGGAAACCATGCGCATGCTGGCCGAGACCGACTACGAGTCGATGGTGATGGCCAAGGGCGCGCACTTCCTGGACGGCCTGCGCGACCTGCAGAAGCGCCACCCGGAAATCGGCGACGTCGACGGCCTGGGCCTGGCCCTGCGTGCGGAAATCTGCCAGGCGGACGGCTTCACGCCGAACCGCAAGCTGCTCGACACCATGGTCGACATGGGCCTGGAAGGCGAGTTGCGCCACAACGGCAAGCGCATCGGCCTGATCCTGGACGTGGGCGGTTACTACAAGAACGTGATCACGCTGGCGCCGTCGCTGCACATCAGCCACGAAGAGATCGACCTGGGCCTGTCCTTGCTGGACCAGTTGCTGACCCGCGCCAAGCAGGTCGCATGAGCCGGGCGGGAGACGACGCGCGCGGTTCGCGTTGCCTCCCGCCGTTGTTTGCGGCGGCGGGCGCTTCAGCCCGCCGCGCGCAGCGCGATCACCGCATTGAGTCCGCCGAAGGCGAAGGAATTGCTCAGCACCGCCTGCACCTGGCGGGCGCGCGCCTGGTTGGGCACGTAGTCCAGATCGCATTCGGGATCGGCATCGAAGAAGTTGGCCGTGGGCGGCACCACCTGCTCGCGCAGCGCGCCGATCGCCGCCACCAGTTCCAGCGCGCCGGCCGCGCCGAGCGCATGGCCGTGCACCGCCTTGGTCGAGCTGACCGCCAGCGCCTCGGCGTGCGCACCGAACACCTGACGCAGTGCCTGGGTTTCGCAGCGATCGTTGGCCTGCGTGCCGGTGCCGTGGGCGTTGACGTAATCGATCTGTTCCGGCGCCAGGCCGGCGTCCTGCAGCGCCAGGCGCATCGCCGTGGCGGCGCCGTCGACGCTGGGCGCGACGATGTCGCCGGCATCGGAACTCATGCCGAACCCCGCCAGTTCCGCCAGCGGCAGCGCGCCGCGGGCGGCCGCGTGCTCGGCGCTTTCCAGCACGAACATGCCGGCGCCTTCGCCCAGCACCAGGCCGCTGCGCTGCGCGCAGAACGGCCGGCAGGTGTCGTCGCTGACCACCCGCATCGCTTCCCAGGCGCGGATCAGCGGCAGGCTCAGGCAGGCTTCGCTGCCGCCAGCGATGGCCACGTCGGCCAAGCCATGGCGGACCATCAGCGCGGCCTGGGCGAAGGCGTGATTGGCCGAGGCGCAGGCGCTGGAGACGGCGAAGGCCGGGCCGCGCAGGCCGAAGGCGATGCTGATCTGGCTGGCCGGCGCATTGGCCATGCTGCGCACGATGGTCAGCGGATGCAGGCGTTCGGCCTGGTCGCGGTACAGCCGGCGCGATTGTTCGTCGCGGCTGAGTTCGGCGCCGACGCCGGTGCCGACCACCACCGCGCAGCGCGCGCCGAGCGCGGCATCGCCGTGCGGCAGGCCGGCCTGGGCGATCGCCTCGCGGGCGGCGACCAGCGCCATCTGGGTCATGCGATCGAGTTGGCCGGGGGCAATGCCGCCGGTCTGCGTGGCATCCGGAGCGAACCCTTGCAGGGTCGCGGCCACGCGCATCTTCAACGTGCTGAGCGGATCGGGCGAGGGCAGGGCGGCGATGCCGCTGCGGCCCTCGCGCATCGCGCTCCACAGCGCCTCGGCGCCCAGGCCGAGCGCGCTGACCGCGCCCATGCCGGTGACCACGACGCGCCGCGCGTGCGGGGAGGCGCCCATGGCGCGTCAGTGCGCCGGTTGCGCCGCGCCGGCCGCCGCCTTGGCCGCCAGCGCGTCCTCGACCGCCTGCACCAGCTTGCCGAGCGAACCGTCGTCCAGGTTCGGGTCGCGCTGCGGGAAGGTGATGTCGAAGTGTTCTTCGATGTCGAACAGGATTTCGATGGCCTCGAGCGAATCCACGCCCAGGTCCTGCAGCTTGGCATCGGGGGTCAGGCGCGCCGGGTCGATCTCGCCATGCTTGGCGACGATGCTGTGGATTTGCGACTCGATGGACGGGGTCATGGCAGTGCTCCGCGAAATGAAGGGCCACCGTGCGGCGCCCGCCGCCGGTGGATCGCACGCTGCGGCCTGGGCCGCAGCATCCATTCTCCACGCTAGACGATCAATCTTGCAGATGCCTTTCGTCAACCAACTCGAGCCGCAGGCCTTGCAGCGGCAGTTCCTGCAGCACCCGCCAGCCGGTTTCCTGATCCAGCCCCTGGAGCACGGGGTGCCGGCCTTCGAGGCCGATTTCGACCTACTCACCACCGCCGAACCCGCGCTGCGCGCGAAGGTGGCGCGGCTGCCGCTACAGCGGCTGTGGCAGCGCCTGCTGCGGCCGCGCACCAGCTTCGTCGGCAGCACCGTGAGCGAGTACGCCTGGCTGCCGCGCGCGGCCGACCCGGTGCAGTTGCCGCGGCAGTGGCGTACGCAACTGGGCCGGCGCCGCGCACTGATGATCGTCAAGGACGTGCCGCAGCGCTCGCCGCTGCTGGATGAGGCCGACAACGCCTGGGCGCAGGCGTTCCTGGACGCCTGCGAGCGCAACGGCTACGTGCTGCTGCGCGGGCAGGCGCTGGCCTGGGTGCCGATCGACTTCGCCTCCACTGACGAGTACCTGGCGCGGCTCTCACGCGGGCGCCGGCGCAACATCCGCCGCAAGCTGCGCTCGCGCGCCGATCTGGAGATCGAGGTGCTGCCGACCGGCCCGGCCTTCGCCGATCCGGCGCTGCGCGCGCACTGCTATGCGCTGTACCAGGAGGTGTACGCGCAGAGCGAGATCCATTTCGACCTGCTGACCGAGCCGTTCTTCGACGCGCTGCTGACCGACGCCGACTCGGGCGGGCAGGTATTCGTGTATCGGCACCAGGGCCGCATCATCGGCTGGAACCTGTGCTACGTGCACGAGGGCCGGCTGCTCGACAAGTACATCGGCCTGCACTACCCGGATGCACGCGACCACAACCTGTACGCGCTGAGCTGGATCGAGAACCTCGACTATGCCTGCCGCCATGGCCTCATCGCCTACGTCGCCGGCTGGACCGATCCGGAGGTGAAGGCCCAGCTCGGCGCCAGCTTCACCTACACCTGGCATGCGGTGTACCTGCGCAATCCGTTGCTGCGCGCCGTGCTGCGGCGGCTGCGGCCGCTGTTCGAATCCGACGACGTCGGGTCGGCCGCCGATACCGCCGAGGAGGACTGAGATGCGCACCCCGGTCCTGCTCGATCTCGATGATTCGCTGGGCGCCGTGCCCGATGCCGTGCGCCTGCCGTTGCGCGACTGGTGCGATGGTCTGCGCTTCGCCTGCTCGATGGCGCGGCTGCGCCGCTTCGGCGCGGCGCTGGAGCAGGCGCTGCCGGCGCAGTACGGCACCGTGCTGCTGGGCAGCGGCGATTTCCATCACCTGAGCCTGCCGTTGATCGTACGCCTGGCGCAGCGCGCGCAGGCGCCGTTGCGGGTGGTGGTGTTCGACAACCATCCGGACAACATGCGCTTCCCGTTCGGCGTGCACTGCGGCTCGTGGGTGCGCCGCATCGCCGCGCTGCCGCAGGTGGCGCAGGTCGAGGTGGCCGGCATCACCTCCGGCGACGTCGGCCCTGGCCATGCCTGGGAAAACCACCTGTTGCCGCTGTACCGCGGCAAGCTGCGCTACTGGTGCAGCGGCGTGGACGTGGGCTGGGCGCGGCGGCTGGGCCTGGGCCAGGCGGTGCGCGGCTTCGACAGCGTGAGCGAACTGAGCGACGCCTTCGTCGAGCACTTGCGGCGCACGCCGATGCCGACCTATCTGTCGTTGGACAAGGACGTGCTGGATCCGCAGGACGTGCGCACCAACTGGGACCAGGGCCAACTGCGCGTGCCGCAGTTGCTGCAGGCGATCGAGGCGCTGCGCGGGCAGGTGTGCGGCAGCGACATCACCGGCGAAGTCTCGCTGGCCCATTACCCGCAATGGTGGAAGCGAAAACTGGCGGCGCTGGATGCGCAACCCGAACCGTCGCCGACGGATCTGGCGGCGTGGCAGGCGCAGCAGCACGCGTTGAACCTGCGGCTGCTCGCGGCGCTGGACGCGGCCAGCGTCGGCTAGCGCGGCCCGTTTCTGTGGGCGCGGCTTCAACCGCGAGGGCATGACCGGTATCGCTTCTCGCGGATGAAGCCGCGCCTGCAGGATTTTGTCGTCGTTACGACCGGCGCGTTGTCATCGCGACGCTGGCGAAGTCGCATGTCGCCCGATCAAGCGCTCGGCGCAGCGGCGTGCACCAGGTCGACATCCAGCGGCGCCGGCCCGACCGCGCCGGCGCAGGCCGCCTGCAGCGTGGCCACGATGGTCTCGAAGCGCGCCTCGTCCAGCCAGGGGCTGTTGCTGATGCTCAGGCAGCGTGCGGCGAAGTCGCTGGCGTTGGGCATCGGCGTGCTTTCGACGATGCCGTCCAGGTAGTCGTAGTCGGGCAGGGCATGCACGAACGGCACCGCCACGCCGAGTCCGCGCGGCCACAGCGCACCCAGCACCGATTCGCGTGCGGCCGCATCGGGCAGCAGCACCATCAGGATCGGCCAGCTGCCCTGGGCGCCGGGGGTATCGGCGATCACGCTCAGGCCGGGGATGCCGGCCAGGCGTGCGCTGCGGCGCCGGCCCTGTTCGCGGATCTGCGCAAGAAATGCCGGCCAGCGGGCGCTGGCGCGCACGCCCACGCCTTCGCGCCAGGCGCCGACCGCGTGCTGGGCGATGGCCGTGCCGAAGCGGTCGCCGGCCGCGCCGATGCGGTCGCCGCGGCGCAGCGCGCGGCGCACCGGTGCGCCGTACGCCCAGCGCAGCGGCTGCGGCCGGTACAGCGCGGCGTAGCCGAGCAGTTCCAGGCTGCGCCGCAGTTCCCAGCGCCAGTCGCGCTGGCCCAGGCGCGCGGCGGTGTCGGCCAGACTGCGCTGCAGCGGCGCATGCCGCGACATCAGCAGCCCGCCTTCGTACAGCGTGAGTCCCTTGCCGGCGGCCAGGCTGCAGAAGCCGATGTCGCCGCCGAGGCCGGCCGGGCGGCCGTCGGGATGCACGCCGCCCAGCGCCTGCGCCGCGTCCTCGATCAGCAGCGCGCCGCAGCCTTCGGCGGCGCGGCGCAGCGGTGCCAGGTCGATCAGACGCCCGCCCAGATGGGTGGCGATGATGGCCAGGGTGTCGCTGCCGCAGCGCTGCGCCAGCTGCACCGGGTCCAGTTCCAGCGAGCCGGGCAGCAGATCGCACAGCACCAGTTGCAGGCCGCAGTGCGCCACCGCCAGCGCCACCAGCGGGCAGGTATAGGCCGACACCAGCACCTGCCGGCGCCGGTTGGCCGCGGTCAGGGTGCGCAGGGCCACGATCAGCGCGGCGGTGCCCGAGCAGGTCAGCAGGGCCTGCGGCAGGCCGAGCGCGCTGGCCAGGCGTTCGCGCGGCCGGCCTGGCCACAGGTCGCCCCACTGCAGCGGCAGGCCGGCGGTCGGTGGGATTTCAGTGCGCATCGGCGGGATCCGCGCGCTCGCCGATCGCCAGGCAGACGATGCCGCCGACGATCAGCGCCGCGCCCAGCGCCTGCAACAGGCCGATGTGTTCGTTGAACCACCAGGCCGACAGCAGCATCACGCTGACCACTTCCAGGTGCGAGGCGGCGAACGCCGGGCCGATCGGCGCGTGCTCGAGCAGCTTCATCCAGGTGAAGAAGGCGCCGATGTAGCCGAGCAGCGCCGCGTACAGCCATGGGCTGCCGAGCAGGCGCAGCACCCAGGCCAGTTCGGCCTGCGGCGGGAACGCGTGCGTGCCGGCCAGCTTGAAGCCGATCTGCGCCAGGGTGTCGAAGCTCAGCAGCAGGGCGAAGCCCACCGCATAGCGATGCAGCGGCGGCCGGCTCATGAGCCCAGCCCCACCACGGCCACGCCGGCGCTGACCAGGCAGATGCCGGCCACCTGCATGCGCCCCAGGCGTTCGCCGAACAGCCAGCGCCCGGCCAGCATGATCGCCACGATGTTGATCGAGCCCAGCAGCACGCCGCGGCCCAGCGGCACCAGCGACAGGAACGCGGTCCAGGCGAGGAATTCGAGCACGTAGCAGGCCACGCCGAACCACAGCTGCGGCTGCCGCGCCATGCGCTGCCAGCGCGCCATGCCGGTGCCCTGCGGGTGGCTGGCCACGTACTTGAAGGCCAATTGGCCGGCGGTGTCGAGCGCCACCGTCGCCAGCCAGATGCCCACTACCGAGCCGGTCATCGCCATCAGGCGGCGGCCTGCTGCGGCGCGCACAGGGCGGCGAAGAATTGCGCCAGGCGCGCGCCGAGCACGCGGCGTTCGCGGTCCAGGGTGATCATGTGATAGCTGTCGTGCAGCAGCAGCAGCTCCGTCGGCCCGGACACGTTGGCGATCACCAGCCGCGCATTGCGCAGGTCGGCGATGTCGTCCTCGGTCGCGTGCGCGACCAGGCATGGCGCGACGACCTTGGGCAGGTCGCGGCGCACCTCGCGCGCGAGCAGGTACATCTCGGCCAGGGCGTGCCAGGGGTTGCCGGGCAGGCCTGCGGCGCTGCTGTCGCCGCCGAGCATCGCGCTGCTGATTTGGGCGCGGATGCGCTCGTCGCGCAGGCCGTACGGCGGCTCTTCCAGGAACATGCGGCGCTTGCCGATGCCCAGGCGCTTGAACCACGGCAGCAGGAACGCCAGCCGCGCGCGCTTGGGGATGTTCCAGCCGTCGTAGCGGAAGGTGGCGCCGAGCACGCCGACCCCGTCCACCCATTGCGGACGCTCCTGCGCCAGGCGCAGCGCCAGTACCGCGCCCATCGACAGCCCGGCCACGAACAGCCGGTCGACCTGTGGGCGCATGCGCGCGGCCGCCGCCTCGACGCTGGCGTACCAGTCGCGCCAGTTGGTGGCGAGCAGGTCGTCCTCGTCGCCGCAGTGGCCGGCCAGCTGCACGCCATGGACGCTGAAGCCTTCGCGGTTCAGGCTCTTGCCGAGCAGGCGCATTTCGCTGGGCGTGCCGGTCAGGCCATGGATCAGCAGCACGCCATTGCGGCCGCCTTCGAAGTGGAACTCGGCAGATTGGATCATGTGAATGGGCGCGGCTGCGCAGTCTCGGCAATCCGTGCAGGGTCGCCGCTGCGCGTTTCAGCAGCCTTTCGCCGCTGCGGCGGCGTGCAAGCTCAATGCTTGGCCGCGGCCTGGTTGCGGAAGCGCACCAGCACGCGCTGGCCCAGGCGCAGGGTCGAGGGCTGGGTGAAGGCCAGCACGCAGGCCACGCTGCGGTCGTTGCCGGCGGGCGTGGCGTCGTCGTGCAACTGGGTCGGGCCGTAGGCCGGCGCCAGCCAACGCACCACCGCCTGGCCGAGCACGGTCTGGCGTCCGTCGTCGCTGATGACCTCGGCGGCCATGCCCGGGGTGACGCTGCCGGCATAGCTTTCGTTCAATTCGGCGCGGACCAGGCGCGGCGCGTCCGGCAGCAGGGTCAGCAGCGGCGCGTTGGCCTCGCTGCGCGCGCCGACCGCGGCCGACAGCTGCAGGACGCGGCCGGCGACCGGCGCCTGCAGCCGGTACTGCGCGCGCTGCAGTTCGGCCGCGCGCACCTGCGCGTCGGCCAGCGCCGCGTCGCTGCGTGCGGTGTCCAGCGCGTCGGCCAGGCTCTGTACCGCGTCGCTGGCATCGTCTGCGGTCTGCCCGTCGCCGGCGCCCAGGCGCGCGGCCTCGGCCAGCCGCCGCTGCTTCTGCTGGGCGCTTTGCAGGCGCTGCTGCAGTTGTTTCAGGTGGGTCGCAGCGGCCTGCGCGCGGGTACGGGCGATGTCCAGCTCGACCGCGGCGGCGCGGTCGTCGCCGGCGACCAGCACGGCGCCTTTCTGCACCGCGTCGCCCTCGTGTACCGGTACCTCGCGCAGGGTCGCGGCGACCGGCAGGCCGAGCTTGAGCACGCCGCCTTCCACATCGATGCGGCCGCGCGCCACCGCCAGGTAGGCAGGGGGGGCGGCCGGCGCCGGGGCCGGCGTGCGGTCCGAGGGCGCGCATGCGGCCAGCAGCAGGCTCAGCAGGGGCGCGGCGGCGAACGCTTTCATGGTGCGGGATTCCGTGAGGGCAGGGGCGAGGGCGGCGCGTTGACGCGGCGGTCGTCGAGGATGCGGCCGTCCTCCATCGACAGCACGCGGTCGGCATGGCGGATCAGGCGCGGGTCGTGGCTCACGCACAGCACCATGGTGTTGTGGCGGCGCGCAATGCGGTGCAGCAGGTCGATCACGATCTGGCCGTTGCCGGCGTCCAGCGCGCTGGTGGGTTCGTCGGCGAACAGCAGCGCCGGGTGCTTGGCCAGCGCGCGGGCGATCGCCACGCGCTGCTTCTCGCCGCCGGACAGTTCGGCCGGGCGCAGGTGCTGGCGGTGGGCGATGCCGACCTCGGCCAGCGCTTCCTCTGCACGGCTGCGCACTTCGGCCGGGGCCAGGCCCATGTACTGCAGCGGCAGCCGCACCTGGTCCAGCGCGCACAGCGCCGGGAACAGGTTGAAGCCCTGGAAGATGAAGCCGGTGTGGCGCAGGCGGAACTGCTCCAGCGCGGTGGCGCCGAGCGCGCCCAGTTCCTCGCCCAGCGCCAGCACCCGGCCGGCGTCGGCGCGCTGCAGGCCGCTGAGGATCGACAGCAGGGTGCTCTTGCCGCAGCCCGACGGGCCGGAGATCAGGGTCAGCTCGCCCGGCCACACCTGCAGTTCCACGTCGCGCAGCACCGGCGTGCGCAGGCTGCCGGAGACGAAGCTCTTGCACAGTCCGCTGCCGCTGAGGGTGGCGGCGGCCGGATGCAGCGCGGCGGGGGCGACGATGCGGCTCATCTCAGCAGCAACGCCGGATCGGCGCGGCGCAGCCCGCGCAGCGCGGCGAGGGCCGAGACCACGGTCAGCAGCATCACCGCACACACGCACAGGCCCCAGCCGCTGGCGTTGAACGCCACCGGCACGTCGTGCGCGCGGGCCAGCGCGACCAGCGCCGCGCCCAGCGCGCTGGCGCCGATCAGGCCCAGCGCACCGACCCAGGCGGCCTGTTCCAGCACCACCCAGCGCAGGTTGCGCATGCTCACGCCCAGCGCGTTGAGCGTGGCGTACTCGCGCGCGGCGCCGAGCACGGTGCCGAGCAGGGTCTGACTGGTGATGGCCACGCCGACCAGCAGCACGATGCCGCCGAGGAACAGCACGCCGGAGCCGGCGCCGGTGTCGAACATCCAGAACAGGATGCTGCGCCGGGCGAAATCGTCGGCGCTCCAGGCTTCCACGCGCGGTCGCGTGACCGCGCTGTCGATCGCCTGCGCCACCGCCTGCGGGTCGGCGCCGGGGCGCAGCCTGGCCACCATGTAGGTCGGCCAGTCCGGATGCGCGGTGTCGCTGTTGAGCGCGCGCGCGGTGTCCAGCGAGGCCACCACGTTGACCCCGCCCAGCGCGCGCAGGCCGCGGCCGACTCCGATCACCCGCACGCGATGACCATTGATGCGCGCGCTGCTGCCGACGCCGACGCCGAGCTTGTCCAGTTCCGCGCGGTCCACCACCACGGTGTCCGGTTCGCGCAGCGCCGCGCGCAGGGCGGGGCTGAGCAGACGGGAGAACATCAGCCCGCCGTCGCGGGTGTCGATGCCGGAGATGTAGACCGACACCGCGCCGGTGTCGCCGGGGCCGCGCCAGTCGCCGTCGAACCAGATGAACGGCTCGACCTGCGCCACCCGCGGGTCCAGGTACAGCGGCGCGGCCGCGTCCGGATCGATGGCGCGGCCCTGGTCCACGCTCTGCGTGCCGGGATAGCCCAGCCACAGGTCGGCATCGGAGCCGGACACATAGACGCTGGCGCTGCCGAAGATGCCCAGCACCAGTGCGGTCTGCAGCAGCAGCAACAGGCTGGCGAAGCCCACCGACACCACCACCGGCAGGAAGCGGCGCCACTCGTAGCGCAGGGTCTGGCGGGCCAGCGCGACCATCAGGGCTGCGCGCCTTCGTGGTTGCTGACGGCGCCGGTGCCGGGGATCGGCGCAGTGGCGCTGCCCAGTGCGGTGTGCAGGGCGACGTAGGCCAGGTCGCGCTGGCGCTGCGCTTCCAGCAGTTCCAGGGCGGCCTGGTCGCGCGCGGCCTGTTGCGTGGCCACGTCCAGGTCGCTGCCCAGGCCCAGCCGCCGGCGCTGCTGCGCGACCTCGCTGGCCTGCTGCTGTGCCTGCAGCACCTGCTGCTGGGTCTCGACGTTGCGCCGCTGCTGTTCCAGTGCGGTCAGCGCGTCCTCGACCTCGTTGACTGCCTCCAGCACGGTCTGCCGGTAGGCCAGGGTGGCCGCTTCCAGCAGGTCGCCGCGCGCCTTGGCCTTGGCATGGCGGATGCCCCAGTCGAACAGCGGAATGTCGATCACCGGGCCGAACGAGGCGATGCCGTGGGTGGCGGTGCGGCGATGGCTCAGCAGGGTGGTCGACCAGCGGATCGAACCGCCCAGGCCGATGCTGCCGTACTGATCGGCGCGGGCCAGATCCAGCGCGCCGGCCGCGCTCAGCACCTCGGCTTCGCGCGTGGCGATGTCCGGGCGCCGGCGCAGCAGGTCGGCCGGGACGCTGTCGACCGCGGCGATCTGCAACGCCGTCGGCGCGGCGCTGGCCGCGGCCGTGCTCCATGCCGGGTCGGGCGTGTCGCGGCCCAGCAGCACCGCCAGGCGCCGCGCGGCTGCGGCGGCGGCATCGCGCGGCTCGTCCAGGGCGGTTTGCGCCTGCAGTGCGGCAGCCTGCGCCTGCGCCGCGGAAGCCGGCGTGGCCAGATGCAGGTCGACCAGCGTCGCCTGCAGGGTCGCCTGGCGCTGGCGGGCGGCGACGACATCCTGCTGCAGCCGCTCCGCCTGCTGCGCGTGGCGCAGGTCGATCCAGTTGCGGGTCACCTCGGCGATGGTCGCCGCGCGTACCTGCGCCAGGTCGGCCTGGGCATTGTCCAGATCGCCGCGGGCCATGCGCCGGGTCGCCTCGCCGCGGCCGAACAGCGGCAACTCCCATTCCGAGTCGAGCCCGACCACCAGGAACGAGGCGCTGGCGTCGGGATCGATCGGGTCGAGGGTGCGCGCACGCAGCTGCGGGCGTTGCGATGCGCCGGCCACGGTATCCAGGCGCCGCGCCGCGCGCAGCTTGGCCAGTGCCTGGCCGACGTTGAGGTCGTCGCGCAGCGCCTGCGCGACCAGCGCATCGAGCTGCGGGTCGTGGAAGTCCTGCCACCAGGCCGTGCCGGGTGGGCGCGGGACCGCGGCCTGCGGCGTCGGGCTGCTCCATCGCGCGGGCAGCGACTGTTGCGGCAGGTCCGGCAACGGCGTGCTGGCGCAGCCGGCCAGGGCCAGCGCGGCGGCCAGCGTCAGCACGCTGGCCGGGCGGATCCGGATCCGGCTCATGCCTGCGGCTCCGCGCCGGCCGGCAGGTCCAGCTCCGCACGCAGGCCACCCAGCGCCGAGCGCCGGTAGCGCAGCGTGGCGTGGTGGCGGGCGGCGATGTTGGCGACGATCGCCAGGCCCAGGCCGGTGCCGCCTTCGGGCGCGTCCGGGGCGCGGAAGAAGCGCTCGCCCAGGCGCGGCAGCAGGGCCTCGTCGATGCCGCTGCCGGCGTCGTCCACGGCCAGGCGCACGGACAGCGGATCGCGCCGCAGGCTGACCGTGACCACACGGCCGGCGGCGTGGCGGAACGCGTTGTCCAGCAGGTTGTCGAGCAGTTCGCGCAGCGCATAGGCGTCGGCGGCGACCCAGGCCGCAGCCGCGTCGTCGTCGCCGCCGTCGTAGCCCAGGTCCACGCCGGCGTGCAGGGCGTCGGGGATGCGCTCGGCCAGCGCCTGCGGCAGCCATTGCGCCAGATCCAGCGGCAGCAGCGGGCGGATGCTCTCGCGCGGGGCCTGGGTGCGGGTCAGCGCCAGCAGCTGGGTGGAGGTGCGGGTGGCGCGGTCGGTCAGCTGGCGGATGTGCTGCAGCGCCTGCGCGGTGTCTTCCGGGCGCTGGCTGGCCTGGGCGCGCTGCACGTGCATGCTCAGCCCGGCCAGCGGCGTGCGCAGTTGATGCGCGGCGTCGGCGAGGAAGCGTTCCTGCAGCGCCATCATGTGCTTGAGGCGGCCGAGCAGGCCGTCGATGGCCTGGGTCAGCGGCACGATCTCCACCGGGATGTCGGGACCGGACACCGGGCTGAGGTCGCGCTGGCTGTCGTCGAGCCGCCGCACCGCCGGCTCCAGCATGCGCAGGCCGACCCGCACGCCGTGCCAGACCAGCACCAGCAGCGAGCAGGTGAGCAGCAGTTCGGTCGGCAGCATCAATACCAGGATCTCGCGGGCGCGGCGGTGACGGTCGTCCAGGGTCTCGGCCACCGACACGGTGAGCCAGTCGCCCGGTTCCAGCGCCGAGGGCAGCAACAGGCTGGCCACACGCACCGGCACGCCGTTGTCCATGCGGTCGTCGTACAGCATCACCCGGCCGACTTCGGCCGGATCCGGATGCGCCGGAATCGGCTGGGTGCTGCCGCTGATCACCCCGTGGCGGCGGCTGTCGAGCTTGAAGAACACCCGGCCGTCGCTGCTGTACTCCAGCAGTTGCCGCGCCTGCAGGGTCAGCGGCATGCGCTCGCCGGGGTCGTTGACCGCATTGGCCAGGCCCTGCGTGTCCTCCTTCAGGTCCATGTCGTGGACGTGATTGGTGTACTTGAGCATCAGCAGGTAGAACAGCGCCGACACCACCAGCATCAGCAGCATGGTCGGAATCAGCAGGAACGCCAGCAGTCGCTGGCGCAGGCTGGGGTGGCGGTATGCCGGCGACTGCGCGGCCGCGGTCGCGCTCACTGCGGCAGCTGTGCGTGGTCGGCGGCCGGTGAGGCGGCGCGCGACTCCTCCAGCAGATAGCCCAGGCCGCGGATGGTCCGGATGCCGACGCCGGCGCCGTGCAGTTTGCGCCGCAGGCGGTGCATGGAGATGTCCAGGCCGTTGTCGGTGATTTCGTGCTGCCAGTCGCACAGCGCTTCGGTCAGCTGGCTGCGGCTGACCACGCGACCGCTGCGCAGCAGCAGGGTCTCCAGCAGCGCGAACTCGCGCGCGGTCAGGTCCAGCGGCTGGTCCTGCAGCCACACCCGGCGCCCGGCCAGGTTGATGCGCAGTTGCCCCAGCACCAGTTCCGGCACGCCGCCGCTGCTGCTGCGACGCAGGAGCGCGCGGGTGCGGGCGAGGAACTCGGACAGTTCGAAGGGCTTGATCAGGTAGTCGTCGGCGCCCTGGTCGAGCGCGTGGATGCGGTCTTCCACGGCATCGCGCGCCGTCACCACCAGCACCGGGATCTCGTCGCGGCGCGCGCGCAGGCGCTGCAGTACCTGTAGACCGTCGCGGCGCGGCAGGCCCAGGTCCAGTACCAGCAGTTGATAGCTTTCGCTACCGAGCGCGCGCTCGGCGGCGGCACCGTCGCCGACATGGTCCACTACGTGGCCGCACTCGGCGAGCGAGTCGCGCAATGCAACGGCAATGGACGTATCGTCTTCGGCGACCAGGATGCGCATGATGCGAAATGCTTGCAACGGGGATGTGGGAAAACCGTCGTAATCGGCGGCGGCGAAGTCACTACGTTCACATACGTCGATGTAGCTTCGATGGAGTGTGTATCCAGATTCTGCGATGCGGTGATGACCATTATCATCCATGACATCGCTGCGCGCTCGCCGGTCCTGACCCCGCCGGGTAGGAAAAACCCTATAGCCGGCCGCGGCATCCGCCGATCCTCACGCCCCCGGGTCCGCGGCATCATGAACGGGTCGGCAACGTCACCGCTCCCGCGCCAGGGAGACGGCTCGCACGGAATCGAACGGATCTCGATTCGCCGGCCACGTTTCGCTCCCGCAGGCGCCGACGGATCGGCGCAGCGCCACTGCGATCGGAATCGAAGGGAAGAAAACGCACGAGGCCCCGGCATGCCGGGGCCTCGTGCGTTCAACGTGCCGCTATCGAGAGTGAATCATGTCGGCATCTGCGCGGATGGGTCGGTCTGCACTGATGCTGTCAGCGTCAGACCGCGCGCCGCGTCTGCACGCAAACTTTCAGGCCGCAGTCCGCCCGCCTTTGCGAATCCCCAATCCCGACTCCCGAATCCCGGCCCCTCAGAGCGCCCAGTCCAGCCGCAACCCGGCCACCAAGGCATTGGGCAGGTCGCGGGTACGGGCCGGCTCGTTGAACTGGTCCGGGTGCACGATGTAGTGCAGGTTCGGGGCGATGCGCAGTTGCGGGGTCACCTGGATGCCGTAGCTCAGCTCCATCATGGTCTGGGACCGGTGCGGGGTGCCGCTGCCGCCGGCCGCGGCGCGGGCCAGGCGCAGGTCTTCCAGGGCGTCGTCGCTGTAGTGCTGCTGGGTGACGACGAAGGCGATGTTGTCCTGCGGGCGGCTGGCGAAGGTGCCGCGCTGGACCAGGCCCAACTCCAGGAAATGGTCTTCGATCAACTGCCCGGAGGTGCCCTTGAGCACCGAGCCGAACAGCACCAGCCCGCGATTGCTGTCCGGATCGGGGCGGGTGACCTGCTGTTCGAAGCGGAAGAACGCGCCGGAACGGCCGCTGCGGGTGGCGTAGTCCAGCCCGCTCAGCCGCGCCGGGTTGCCGTTGCGGTCGTTGAGCGGATCGCGGTAGTCCGAATTGTCCTGCCAGCCGCCGAGTTCGTACATCGCCGGCAGGCGCGCGCCGCTGGCCTGGGTGCTGTAGCCGATCGCATAGGGCACGATCACGCCGGTGCGGTCGTTGGTGCTCCAGTTGAGGCCGTGCTGGCCGCGTTCGGCCTGGATCGGGTTGACCTCGTAGGCGCCGACGTGGACGTAGACGTTCGGGGTCACCCAGGCTTTGGCATGCGCGGCCCAGCTGGACACCGGCCAGTAGGTGAAGTTGCTGGTGCGGAACACGAAGGTCGGGTTGCCGCAGGCCGAGTTGCCCTGGAAGTAGCCGCACAGCTCCGAGCCAAGGAAGTGGATGTTGGCCACGCTGCGGCCGGCCTCCAGTTCCAGGCGGTCGTTGAACAGCTTCTGGTCGATGGTGAAATTGGCCAGGCGCGTGCCCTGGCCGCCGTAGATTTCCTGCACCGAGGTGCTGTTGCCGATGTTGCCGTTGGCCAGGTTGGTGCCGTGGCGGTTGATGCCGTAGACCTTCAGCGTGGCGCCGTTCCAGCCCATCAGCCGTTGCAGGTCCACGTCGGTGCCGAACATCAGCTGCCCGGCGTAGGCGCTGCCCTCATGCTTGCCGCCGTCCAGCGACACCGCGCCTTCGCCGGTGTAGGCGAGCTTGAGCTTGAAGGCGTCGCTGGCGTCCTGGGCATGGGCCAGCGGTGCGGCGAGCGCCAGCGCCAGGGTGGCCAGGGGCAGGGACGAGACGAGGGGACGGGACATGGCAGAACTCCTCAGCAGGGAAAGGCCGGCGCGCCGCCAGCGGCGACGGGGGGAGGGGCATCGCGTGGCGACGCGCCGGCGCATGGACGGGATCAGGCGAGAACCGGCTTCTTCAGCACCCGCAGCGCCACCGCGGTGACCACGGTGCCGGCGAGCAGCGCCACCAGGTACATGCCCAGGTGGCTGACCGCGTTGGGGATCGGCAGCACGAACACACCGCCGTGCGGCACCTTCAGCTCGGCGCCGGCGGCCATCGAGATGGCGCCGGCCAGCGCCGAGCCGAGCATCAGCGCGGGGATGGTGCGCAGCGGATCGCGTGCGGCGTACGGGATCGCGCCTTCGGTGACGAAGGCCAGGCCGAGCACGCCGGTGGCGGCGCTGCTGCCGCGCTCGTCCTGGGTGAAGCGGCTGCGGAACACCCAGGTGGCCAGGGCGATGCCCAGCGGCGGGGTCATGCCGGCGACCATCGCCGCGGCCATCGGCGTGTACACCTGGCTGGCGATCAGGCCGGTGGAGAAGGCATAGGCGGCCTTGTTGACCGGCCCGCCCATGTCGAAGGCCATCATCGCGCCCAGCAGCAGGCCCAGCAGCACCGCGCTGCTGCCCTGCATGCCGCGCAGCCATTCGGTGAGCCAGGCCAGCAGCTCGGCCACCGGCTGGCCGACCACGTAGAGCATGGCCAGGCCGACCAGCAGGGTGCCCAGCACCGGCAGGATCAGCACCGGCTTCAGGCCCTCGAGCGTGCGCGGCAGCTTGATCGCCCGGTTCAGCGCGGCCACGCCGTAGCCGGCGATGAACCCGGCCAGGATGCCGCCGATGAAGCCGGCGCCGAGGTTGGCCGCGACCATGCCGCCGATCATGCCGGGTGCGATGCCGGGGCGGTCGGCGATGGAGTAGGCGATGTAGCCGGCCAGGGCGGGCACCATCAGGGTGAAGCCGGCCTTGGCGCCGATCTGGAACAGCGACCAGGCCAGGGTGCCCTTGTGCGCGTCGTCGAAGGCGTAGATGCCGCCGAGCGCGAACGCCAGCGCGATCAGCAGGCCGCCGGCGGTGACGAACGGCAGCATGAACGACACGCCGGTCATCAGGTGCTTGTACGGGCCGGCGGAGCGGCCGCCCTGGGCCTTGGCCGGGGCGCTGCCGCCATTGCCGGCGGCGTGCACGCTGGCCTCGGCCAGGGCCTTGCGGATCAGTGCCGGGCCGTCGTTGATCGCCGGCTTGGTGCCGCTCTTGAACAGGCGCTTGCCGCCGAAGCGGCCGAGGTCGACCTCGCGGTCGGCGGCGATCAGCACCAGGTCGGCGGCGGCGATCTCCTCGGCGCTGAGCGCGTCCTGCGCGCCGACCGAGCCCTGGGTTTCCACCCGGATCTGGTGGCCCAGCGCCTTGGCCGCCTGCTGCAGGCCCTCGGCGGCCATGAAGGTGTGGGCGATGCCGGTGGGGCAGGAGGTGATGGCGACAATGCGCTTGCCGGCGCCCTCGGTGCCGCCGACAGCGGCCGCGCCGGCGGTGGCGGTGGCCGCGGTCAGCAGCGGCGCCAGCACCGCGCCGGCATCGGCCAGCACCGCGTCCAGGCTGCTGCGCTGCGCGCTGCGGCCGGCGAAGCGGGCGGCATCGACGTCGCCGTCGCCGACCAGCAGCAGCGGCGCGGCGGTGGGAGCGGCGGCCAGGTCCAGCGGGGCGATCACGCCCTGCGGCGTGCGCACCTCGGCCTGCAGCGTCGCACCCCGCAGCGTGGCGGCATGGCGCAGCGCTTCGGCGGCGAGGACGGCTTCGGTACTGCGATCGCCGGCGGCGATCACCACGAGGATCGGATTCATGCGGGCTCCCGATGAGCGCAAGAGGACGCGGCGCACAGCAGCGACGCGGCGGAAGTCATGCCAGGGTCTCCACGCGGACCGCGGCGGCCAGGTCGGCCAGGCGCTCGCGCGGCAGCCGGCGGGCGACGCCGCTGCCCAGGGTGGCCACGGCGAAGGCGGTGGCCTGGCGCGCGCAGGTGGCCAGGTCGGCGTCGGCACGCAAGGCCGCGACCAGGCCGGCGACCATCGCGTCGCCGGCGCCGACGCTGCTGCCGCCGGTCAGCTGCGGCGGCTGCGCCAGCAGCGCCTGCTCGCCGCGCACGAACAGCGCGCCATCGCTGCCCAGCGACACCACGACCAGGCCGATGCCGCGCGCCAGCAGCGCGCGCGCTGCGCCGAGCAGCTCGGCGGTGCTCGCCAGCGGCGCGCCGGCCCATTCCTCCAGCTCGTGGCGGTTGGGCTTGATCGCGAACGGCAGTTGCGCGCGCGGCGCATCCAGGGCGGCGTGCAGCGGCGCACCGCTGGTGTCCAGCAGCACCCGTGCGCCGGCGGCGGCAGCCTGCGCCTGCAGTTGCCGCCAGGTGTCCTCGGCCAGGCCCGCCGGCAGGCTGCCGCTGAGCACCACCGGCAGGCCGGGACGCAGCAGCTCGGCCAGGCGCGCGCCGACGGTATCGAGCTGGGCCTGGTCCAGGGCCAGGCCGGGCAGGTTGATATCGGTGGTGGCGCCGCTGTCGTCGGCGACCAGCTTGAGATTGCTGCGGGTGTCGCCGGGCACGCGCAGGCAGCGGTCGTCGATGCCGCGCTCGGCGAACAGCGCCTCGAACACCGGCGCATTGCCGGCGCCGAGCACGCCGAGCGCGGCGCAGCGCAGGCCGGCATCGGCCAGGCAGGCGGCGACGTTGATGCCCTTGCCGCCGGCGATGGCGTGGGCGCTGCGCGCACGGTGCACCTGGCCGGGCTGCAGCCGGTCGATCGCCACGGTCAGGTCGATCGCCGGGTTCAGAGTGACGGTGACGGCATCGACGCTCATGCGTCGGCTCCGTCGAGCGCCCGCACCTCGGCCGCGCTCGCGCAGTCCAGCGCGCGCTGCGCCAGCGCCTGCAGCGCATCCAGACGGCTGCCGCGCAGGCGCGCCTTCACCGCGGGGATGTCGTTGGGCGTCATCGACAGCTCGTGCACGCCCAGGCCGGCCAGCAGGGCCGCGCCGAACGCATCGCCGGCCAGGCCGCCGCACACGCCGACCCAGCGGCCGTGGCGCGCGGCGCCCTCGACGGTGGTGCGGATCAGGCGCAGCACCGCCGGGTGCAGGCTGTCGGCCTCGGCGGCCAGGTCCGGGTTCTGCCGGTCGATGGCCAGGGTGTACTGGGTCAGGTCGTTGGTGCCGATCGAGAAGAAGTCCGCGTGTTTCGCCAGCGCATCGGCCTGGATCGCCGCGGCCGGCACTTCGATCATGATGCCCAGCGGCACCTCCGGCGCCTGCAGTTCCGCGCGCAGGCGCTCGCATTCGGCGCGCAGCGTCAGCAGTTCCGCCGCCGAGGTGATCATCGGGAACATGATCGCCAGGCGCGCGCCGTCCTTGGCCGCGCGGTACAGCGCGCGCAGCTGAGGTTGCAGCAGGTCGGCGCGGCGCAGCAGCAGGCGCGCGCCGCGCACGCCCAGGAACGGGTTGTCCTCGCGCGGCAGGTTCAGGTGCGCCACCTGCTTGTCGCCGCCGATGTCCAGGGCGCGCACGATCAGCGCGCGGCCGTCCAGCGCCTGCGCCATCGCCGTGTAGGTGGCGTACTGCTCGTCCTCGCTGGGCGTGCTGCCGCGCTCCAGGAACAGGAATTCGGTGCGCATCAGGCCCACGCTCTCGGCGCCCTGCGCCAGTGCCGCGGCGACCTGCTCGGGCAGGTTGACGTTGGCGCCGATCTCCAGGCGATGGCCGTCTTCGGTCTGTGCCGGCTGGTTGCGCTGCTCGGCCTCGCGCGCGCGCAGTTGCTGCTGTTCCTCGATGTAGGCGCGGGCCGAGGCCAGGTCGGCCTCCGACGGCGCCAGGTACAGGCGGCCGCTGCTGCCGTCGACGATGACGGTGGCGCCGTCCTCCAGGTCCAGCAGGTCGGCGCCGCCAGCGACCAGCGCCGGCAGGCCGAGGGTGCGCGAGAGGATCGCGGTGTGCGAGGTCGGTCCGCCCACCGCGGTGGCCAGGCCGAGCACGCGGCCGGTGTCGAGGTTGGCGGTGTCCGACGGCGACAGGTCGTGGGCGAGCAGGATGCACGGCGCGGCCGGCAATTGCGCCAGGCTGCCGCCGGCCAGGCTTGGATCCAGGTGCGCCAGCACCCGGCGGCCGACGTCGCGCAGGTCGCTGGCGCGTCCGGCCAGCACCGCATTGCCCAGCGCCGAAAGCTTGTTGGCCAGGCGCTCCACCGACTGCTGCCAGGACCAGGCGACGCCGTGGCCCTCGACCATCAGTTGGCAGGCCAGGGTGATCAGGTCGGTGTCGTTGAGCAGTTCGGCCTGGGCGCGGAAGATCGCCGCATCGCCGGCGCCGAGGCGGCGCCGGGTGTCCTCCTCGATGGCCTGCAGTTGCGTGCGGGTGCGCTGCAGGGCGTCGTGCAGCAGGGCGCCGCCGTCGCTCAGCGGCACGGGCGTGTCCGCCACCGCGACGTCGTGGCCGGCCAGCTTGTGCACCACGCCGATCGCCAGGCCGGGGCTGGCGCCGATGCCGACGATGGCCGGCTGCGCCTGCGGCGAGGTCCAGCCGGCGACCGGCGCGGCGCGACGTTGCGCCGCGGCGTCGGCATCGGCCTGCTCCTGCGCGGTCAGGCCGTCGATCACGCTGCGCAGCCGTGCCAGCGCCGCGGCGGCGTCCTGGCCTTCGGCGGAAATGGTCACGGTGTCGCCGGCGTGCAGGCCCAGTTGCAGCAGCGACACCAGGTTCTTGGCGTCGCCGACCTGGTCGCCGGCGCGCACCTGGATGCGGGCGGCGAAGCCGCGCGCGGTTTCCACCCAGCGCGTGGCCGGGCGCGCGTGCAGCCCGGTGGGGTAGCGCACGGTCCAGTCGAAGCGCTCGGCCAGGTCGCTGGCCGCGGCGGCGGGCGCGGGGGCGGCCGCATCCTCGCTCAGGGCGGCGACGATCGCCTGCGGGTCGTCGCTGGCGAACAGCGCCTCCAGCTTGGGCGGATCCTGGATCAGCCTGGTCAGGCGCCGCAGCACGGTGATGTGGGTGTCGGACTGGGCGGCGATGGCGACCACCAGGTGGGTGGTCTGGCCCGGGTTCCACTCCACGCCGTCGCGCAGCTGCAGCACCGCGATGCCGTCGCGGCGCACCAGGTGGCGGTCCTCGCCGGTGCAGTGCGGGATCGCCACGCCATGGCCCAGGAAGGTGTTGGCCAGCGCTTCGCGGCGCAGCATGCTGGCCTCGTAGGCCGGCGGCACGCAGCCGGCGGCGACCAGCAACTGCGCCGCCTTGGCGATTGCGTCGGCCTTGTCGCGGGCCTGGACATCGACCCGGACCAGGTCGCTGGAAACCAGGGGAGAGGCGGGCGTCTGGGACACGCGGAATCCTTGAGGGTGGGCGGCAAGTGGGCGCAGTGTGGGAACGTTCCCAGTCTATCGTCAATGTGCAGTGCACAATTCTTTCGGAAAAGCTTGGTGCTACTATCCGGTAGCGCCACACGACAGGGGGTCGACATGGAAAAGAAGCGGGAACGTTGCCAGTGAGCGTCAGCATCCACGACGTGGCGCGCGTCGCCGGCGTCTCGACCTCGACCGTGTCGCGGGCACTGGGCCACGGCCCCGTCAGCGAGGAGGTGCGCGCACGGGTGGAAGCGGCGGTGCGCGAGACCGGCTACCGCCCCAACCTGATGGCACGGCGGCTACGCTCGCAGCACTCCGGGGTGGTGGGGCTGATCGTCGCCGACATCCGCAATCCGTTCTTCACCGCGGCCATTCGCGCAGTCGAGGACGTGGCCTACCGCGCCGGGATGCGCGTGATCCTGTGCAATACCGACGAGGATCCGCAGCGCGAGGCGCTGTATCTGCAACTGATCCAGGAAGAGCGGGTCAGCGGGCTGATCTTCGCCCCCACCCGCACCACCCAGAGCCAACTGGGCAAGTTGAGCTTCGATCATCCGGTGGTGCTGCTGGACCGCGCCGGCAAGAGCGGTACGCACGACAGCGTGGTGCTGGATAACGCCGCGGCGATGGCGGCGCTGGTCGATCACCTGGTCGGCCGCGGCGTGCGCCGCATCGGCGGCCTGTTCGGCAAGACCAGCAGCACTGCCGCCGAGCGTCGCGACGGCTATCTGGAGGCGATGCGCGGGCACGGCCTGACGCCGGACTACCGCGAGGTGGCACCGAGCGCGGAGGCGGCGATCGCCGAGGTCCAGGCCTGGCTGGCGCAGACGCCGCGACCGGACGCGCTGGTGGCCAGCAACAGCCTGCTGCTGATGGGCGCGCTGAAGGCCGCGCGCGCGGCCGGCCTGGGCATTCCGCAGGATCTGGCGCTGGCCGGCTTCGACAACGAAAGCTGGACCGACCTGGTCGAGCCCGGGATCACCGTGATCGAACAGCCGGTGGAAGAGATGGGCCGCACCGCGATGTCGCTGCTGCTGGAGCGGATGAACGCGCCGACGCAGCCGACCCGCAAGGTGGTGCTCAGTGGCCGCTGCATCGTTCGCGGATCGAGCTTACGCTGACCTTCGACATTCGGTGCGGTTGGGGAGGGGTGCCGCTGCGGCGACCGTGGTGTGCCGCAGCGGGAGTCGTGGCGTCCTTACTCGCTGCCGTCCGGTCGCGGGTAGTCGTGCTCGGGATCGGCGTGGTCGCGCTTGGGGTCGGTATCGGGTTGGTCGCGATCCTTCCACTGCGCGTCTTCGTTGTGGATCTTGTCCGGCGTGTGGCTGCGTTGCTGGGAGTCGTGGGCGTTGTCGCGGTTGGCGGGCGGGGACATGACGAACCTCCTGGATCAGGTGGGGGTGGGCGCCGGATCCGGATGGCGGTCGTGCTGCTCGGAGCCGTCGAGGCGCGCCCAGCAGGCGACGACCAGGGTTTCGGCATCGCTCCAGGCGATGCGCGGCCAGGGGTGTTCGGCGTCGTAGCGCTGACGCAGGCGCTGCAATCGCACGTCGTTGGATTCGCGCGGCAACTGCAGGAACACATCGCAGGCCATCTTGATCAGGCGCGCATGTTCGCTGAACGACTGCGACCCCAGTTTGCCCGCCGCGTGCAGCGCCTTCCAGTGCGCCAATTCGGCTTCGACATCCACGAGCAGGCTCGGAGCGTGACTCACGCGAGTTCTCCTTGAGTGAGAGGAAAGAGGGAGGCGGAGGGTGCCCCCCTGGCAGCCACCGCTCCATCACCCTAGGCCGCGGCGCGTAAAGGTGAGGTGGTGCTCATGTGGTGTGCATGACAAGACGCGCACCTGCGCGGCGACAAAGCGTGATCTCGGGCGCCGACTTTCACACGCAGCGTTGTGAAGGAGGCCGACGCGGCGTGTGAATGCGAGGCGCGCATCTGCGACCCTGGCGTTCCGCCGAGCAATCTGGTCCGCGCCGCTGCAGCGGCTTACCATGCACGAGGTCCGCGTCCGCGGGCACCCCGTTTCCCCCTCACGCGCCGACGGCCGCCGCCGCTGGTGCCCGCAAAGGACTGGCATGCCCGTTGCTCCCGTGCTCGACTCCGCGCCGCCGCGCATCGCCGTCATCGGCCTCGGTTATGTGGGCCTGCCGCTGGCGGTGGCGTTCGGCGCCCGCCACGACACGCTCGGCTACGACATCGATGCGCAGCGCGTGGCGCAACTGCGCGACGGGCACGACCAGACCCTGGAACTGGAGGCCGAGGAACTGCGCGCCGGCGTGCACCTGCGCTACAGCGACGACGCGGCGGCGCTGCGCGACCGCAACGTGTACATCGTCACCGTGCCGACCCCGATCGACGCGCACGAGCAGCCCGACCTGCAGCCGCTGCGCCAGGCCAGCGAGTTGCTGGCCGGCGTGCTCAAGCGCGGCGACCTGGTGATCTACGAGTCCACCGTCTACCCGGGCACCACCGAGGAAGTCTGCGTGCCGCTGCTGGAGCAGGGCTCGGGATTGCGCTGCGACGTCGACTTCCATTGCGGCTACAGCCCGGAGCGGGTCAATCCCGGCGACCGCCAGCGGCGCCTGGCCGACATCCGCAAGATCACCTCGGGCTCGAACCCGGCCGCCGCCGATGCGGTGGACGCGCTGTATGCCGGCATCATCGCCGCCGGTACCTGGCGCGCGCCGTCGATCCGCGTGGCCGAGGCGGCCAAGGTGGTGGAGAACATCCAGCGCGACGTCAACATCGCCCTGGTCAACGAACTCGCCCTCATCTTCGACCGCCTCGGCATCGATACCCAGGACGTGCTGGACGCGGCCGGCACCAAGTGGAACTTCCTGCCGTTCCGGCCGGGCCTGGTCGGCGGCCACTGCATCGGCGTGGATCCGTACTACCTGCTGCACAAGTCCGAGAGCGTGGGCTACCACCCGGATCTGATCCACACCGCGCGCCAGGTCAACAACCGGGTCGGCGCGCACGTCGCTGCGCGGGTGCAGGCGCTGCTGGCCGGCAAGGGCGTGGCGATGGCCGATGCGTCCGTGCTGGTGCTCGGCGTCACCTTCAAGGAGAACTGCCCGGACCTGCGCAACAGCCGCGCGCTGGAGCTGGTGCAGGCGCTGGCCGCGGCCGGCGCCCGCGTCGATGCCTGCGATCCCTGGGCCGATCCGCAGGAGGCGCAGGCGCACGGCGTCGAGCTGCTGCCAGAACCGGTGCTCGGCCGCTACGACGCGGTGGTGCTGGCGGTGGCGCACGCGGCCTACCGCGACCTGGACGCAGCGCAGATCCGCGCGCTCGGCACGCCCGATCTGGTGGTCTACGACGTCAAGTCGGTGTGGCCGCGCGCGGCGGTGGACGACCGGCTGTAGCGCAGTTCTCGGGCGCGCGTACCGTCTGGTGTCACCGGCGCATTGGCATGCGCTGGCTGTACCTGCGCCAAGCGGCCCCGATGGCGGTTGCAACGCCATGACCGCGACACCCTCTACACTCGCCGGCTTACGACGCCTGCGAGGACCGCAATGCACCGCTACCTAGCCTATATCGCCAGCTGCGTGCTGCTGGCGCTGTCCATCGCCCTGTGCGCGATCTGGCCGCTGTGGGGCTGGGGCGTGGCGGCCTTCGCGGTGCTGGCGGTGCTGGGCACCGTGGACCTGCTGCAGACCCGCAGCACCCTGCGCCGCAATTATCCGATCCTGGCGCATTTCCGCTACGGCCTGGAATCGGTCGGCCCGGAGATGCGACAGTACTTCCTGCAGAGCGACATCGAGGAGGCGCCGTTCTCGCGGCAGCAGCGCGCCCTGGTCTACCAGCGCGCCAAGAACGTGATGGACGTGGTGCCGTTCGGCACCCAGCGCAGCACCTACGCGCCGGACTACGAATGGATCAACCATTCGCTGGCCACCAGCGAGATCGCCGACCACGACTTCCGCGTGACCATCGGCGCCGGCTGCGCGCAGCCGTACGCGGCCAGCGTGTTCAACATCTCGGCGATGAGCTTCGGCGCGCTGTCGGCCAACGCCATCCGCGCGCTCAACGCCGGCGCGCGCCAGGGCGGCTTCTACCACGACACCGGCGAGGGCTCGATCTCGCCCTACCACCGCGAGTGCGGCGGCGACCTGGTGTGGGAGATCGGCTCGGGCTACTTCGGCTGCCGCGACGAGGAGGGGCGCTTCGACCCGCAGCGCTTCGTCGCCAACGCCACGCTGGAGCAGGTCAAGATGATCGAGATCAAGCTCTCGCAGGGCGCCAAGCCGGGCCACGGCGGCGTGCTGCCGGCGGCCAAGGTCAGTGCCGAGATCGCCGCCACCCGCGGCGTCGCCATTGGCCAGGACTGCGTGTCGCCGTCGCGGCATTCGGCGTTCACCACGCCGCTGGAACTGCTGCAGTTCGTGGCGCGTCTGCGCGAACTGTCCGGCGGCAAGCCGACCGGTTTCAAGCTGGCCATCGGCCACCCCTGGGAGTGGTTCGCCATCGCCAAGGCGATGCAGGAAAGCGGCCTGTATCCGGATTTCATCGTCGTCGACGGTGCCGAGGGCGGTACCGGCGCGGCGCCGGCCGAGTTCATCGATCACGTCGGCGTGCCGATGCACGAAGCCCTGCTGCTGGTCCACAACACCCTGGTCGGGCTGGACATCCGCGAGCGCATCAAGCTCGGCGCCGCCGGCAAGATCACCAGCGCCTTCGACATCGCGCGCACCCTGGCGCTGGGCGCGGACTGGTGCAATGCCGGGCGCGGCTTCATGTTCGCGCTGGGCTGCATCCAGTCGCTGAGCTGCCATAGCGACCGCTGCCCGACCGGCATCGCCACCCAGGACCGGCGCCGCTGGCAGCACCTGGACCCCACCGACAAGGCCACCCGGGTCGCGCACTACCACGCCAACACGCTCAAGGCCCTGCGCGAACTGCTCAGCGCCGCCGGGCTGACGCATCCGTCGCAACTGGGGCCGGAGCACATCCTGCGCCGCATCTCGCAGGTGGAGATCCGCTCGCTGGCCTCGCTGTACCGCTACCTGGAGCCGGGCGAACTGCTGCGCACGGTCCCCGACCATGCGGTCTTCCACGATTACTGGGGCGACGCGCGCAGCGATTCGTTCCAGCCGCCGGAACGCATCCGCCGCCTGCGCGACAGCAAGTCGCAATGAGCAAGGCGCCGTCGGCGCGGTTGCGGCCGGCGCCTGCTGCAGGCGCTGGAGCAGCGCTTGGCGCCGTGTCCGCGCATCCATCTCGCCGCGGCGCTGAATGCGGTGGCGTTCTACCTTGCGCAGGGCTATGCCGTGCTGCGCGAGGGAGCCTACCCCCATCCCAGCGGGATCGCCCTCGATTGTGTGTTCATGGAGAAGCGCGCCGCGCTGGCGGTGCCGTGAGGTAGGCATCCCACAACCGGTGCGTTGTGACGGCGGCGGGGCGGGGCGTTCGCTTTTTTGCATCGCCGCATCGGTCACGCATGCTCGCCGTCGCTGCCGCCGTCCGTTATCGTGCCGTTTCCTTCTCAGCGTGCCGCGCATGAATCAGCTCTCGGTCCCCGACGTCGTTCCCGCGCCGCTGCCCGTCGACGAAGCCGAGCGCCTGCGCGCGCTGGCCGAGCTAGGGATGCTGGACACTGCACCGGAACCGGCGTTCGACGACCTGATCTGGCTGACCAGCCAGTTGTGCGAGGCGCCGATCGCGCTGATTTCGCTGATCGACGAGCGCCGGCAATGGCTCAAGGCCAGTTGCGGCCTGCCCGCCGGCACCACCGGGTATCCGCGCGAGATGGCGTTCTGCACCTATGCCTTGCTGGAGCCGCAGTTGCTGGAGGTGCCGGACGCCACGCTGGATCCGCGTTTCGCCGGCAACCCGCTGGTGTGCGGCGCGCCGCACCTGCGTTTCTATGCCGGTATGCCGCTGGTCGGCGACCAGGGCTACAGCTACGGCACCCTGTGCGTGATCGACACCCGTCCGCGGCAACTGGACGCTCGCCAGCGCGAAGCTCTGCAGCGCCTGGCCAGGCAGGTCACCGCGCATCTGGAGGCGCGCCGCGACGCACGCATCGCCCACGACCAGGCCAAGACGCTGAGCCTGCTGCTGGAAACCATGCCCGACGGTGTGGTGTCGTGCCTGGCCGATGGCACGCTGGGCGAGTTCAACCAGGTGGCGCGGCAGTGGCATGGCGCCGATCCGCGCGCCTTGCCGCCCGAACAGTGGGCGGAATATTTCGACCTGTTCGACGCCAGCGGCCGGCGCCCGCTGACCAGCGAGGAAGTGCCGCTGGTCCGTGCCTGGCGCGGCGAATCGGTGCGCGATGCGGAGATCGTGATCGCCGCCAAGGGGCAGGCGCCGCGCAGCGTGCTGTGCAATGCGGAACGGCTGGAGGGCGGCGATGGGCGCAGCCTGGGCGCGGTGTGCGTGATGCGCGACGTCAGCGTCGAACGCGCGGCGTCGCATGCGGCGCTGCTGGCGGGGCAGCGTTTCTCCGGCGCCTTCTCGGCGGCCGCGCACGGCATGGCGCTGGTGTCGCTGGAAGGGCACTGGCTGGACGTCAACGACGCCTTGTGCGCGATGCTCGGCTACAGCCGCGCGGAGCTGCTGGAACTGCGCTTCCAGGATTTGACCCATCCCGAAGATCTGGCCGAGGACATGAAACAGGTGGCCGCGTTGATCGCCGGCCGCCGCAGCGACTACCGCAGCGAAAAGCGCTACCGCCATCGCGACGGCCACACCGTGCGTGCGCGCCTTTCGGTATCGCTGGTGCGCGACGAACAGCAGCGTCCGCTGCACTTCGTCACCCATATCCAGGACATCACCGAGCAGCATCTGGCCGAACACCGCCTGCGCGACAGCGAAGCGCAGCTGCGCACCATCGCCGACAACGCGCCAGCGCTGATCGCCTACCTCGACCACGACCTGTGCTACCAGTTCGTCAACCGGCCGTATGCGGCATGGTTCGGGCTGGCGCCGGAGCGCATCATCGGCCGCCGCCTGCACGAGGTGCTGGACCCGCAGCAACTGGCCTTGCTGCAACCGCATCTGCCGGCGGCATTGCAGGGCGTGCCGGCGCAGTTCGATGCGGAGTTGTGCGATGCCGCCGATGCCCTGCGCATCATGCATTTCAGCCTCATTCCGGATGTGGCGCTGGCGCCGCAGCGGGTCGGCCTGCACCTGATGATCAGCGACATCACCGGGCAGACCCGGTTGGCGCGGCTGCTGGAAGAGCGCGCGCTGCGCGACGAATTGACCGGGCTGCCGAACCGGATGGCCTGGAACCAGACGCTGCGGCGACGCATGAGCGAGCGCCGCAGCCAGGGCCAGGTGGCGGTGATGTTCCTGGATCTGAACGACTTCAAGAGCGTCAACGACCGTTTCGGCCATCACGTCGGCGATGCGCTGCTGGTGCACTTCGCGCGGCTGCTGCAGCGTTGCCTGCGCGGGCAGGACAGCATCGCACGGTTGGGCGGCGACGAGTTCGTGGTGCTGCTGGAAGGCCTGGCCGACGCCAGGCGCGAAGTGCTGGCGGCCGCGGCGCGGATCATGGAGGCGTGCGCGGACGGCTGCGAGGTCAGTGGTCGGCACCTGCCCTTGCAGCCGAGCATCGGCATCGCCGTGCAGGCCGGGCCCGGTTTCGATCCGGTGCTGCTGACGCAGCGCGCCGACGAGGCCATGTACGTGGCCAAGCGCGATCCGCAGGCGCGGGTGCAGATCGCAACCCTCTGAGCGCGGTCCGCCGGCGCGATGCCGGCGCTGGCTACGGTGCGCTGTCCGCGGCCACGCGCCGGAACGGATAGTGACCGCCATCGGCGTCGAGCGTGCCCTGGTCGGCATCGCCGGGCGTATCGAAGCGGATGACGATGTCCTGTGCGCTCAGGAAGAACGCGTGATCCGACGCGGGAATCAGTGGGTAGGCCTGATCCTTGCGCAGTTCCACCAGCAGGCGGCTCTGCGCTTCGCGGATCCGGAACGTGCCCAGCTCGGGGATGGCGAAGCTGCCGACGAAGCGTCGTTGCGCGGCGATGTCCAGCGCGACGGCGGTGCGCCGGATCGGCTGGAAGTCCGGCCAGGCATAGGCCGCGGCGACGGCGCGCACGATCTCCAGGCCCAACTGGTAGCCCTGGTCGCCGTTGCTCAGCACCACGGCGCCATCGCATCCTTGCGGATACACCACCAGCGTGGCCTTGTAGCCGGCGTTGGAACCGTCGTGATAGGCGTACTTGCGCGCGCTGGCGCCGCCAATGTTCAGGCCCAGGCCGTAGCCGTCCCGCACCGGGGTCATCATGGCGCGGGCGCTGGCGGCGGACAGCACGCGGCCGCGGCCGGCCTGCGCAGCGCACAGTTCGATCGCATAGCGCGCCAGGTCCTGCGCGTTGGTCCACAGGCCGGCGGCGGCCAGTTCCGGGTAGGTGTGCGGGCCGCCTGCCACCGGCGCGCCATTGGCATCGTGCGGTTGCGCCGCGTGCGCCAGATCGCCTGCGGGCAACGGTTGGCGGAAACTGCTGGCGCGCATGCGCAGCGGCGCCAGCACGCGCTGCTGCAGCAGCGTTGGAAAGTCCTGCCCGCCGACGTCGATCAGCAACTGCTGCATCACCGTGTAGCCGCCGCCCGAATAGCGGTAGCGCACCCCGACCGGCGCCTCCACCCGCACCGGCGCCGAGTTCGCGGGCGCCTGGCCGTCGAGCACCTGCTGCAGGGTGGGGACGGCGGCGCCGCGGGCGTAGCCATCGAAACCGTGCACGCTGGTGCCGGCGGTGTGCGACAGCAGTTGGCGCAGGGTCACCGGATGGTCGTGGCTGTCGGCGGAATCGGGCAGGGTCCACGAGGTCAGGCGCGCATTGACCGGGGCGTCCAGCGCCACGCGTCCGTCCTGGACCAGGGACAAGGCCGCCATCGCCGCCACCGGCTTGCTCACCGAGCCGGCCTGGAACAGGGTCCTGGCATCGACCGCGGTCCCACCGGTGGCGGTGACGCCATAGCCCTTGGCCCAGGCGACGCGGCCGCGATGGATCACCGCGATCGCCACGCCCGGCACGTGCAGCGCGTCCATCTGGCCACGCAGCGACAGCTGCGCGCCTGCCTGGTCCTGGGTGACCACGGCCGGCAACAGGCCATGCTCGACCTGCCGGATCTTCGGGCTGGCGCTGGGTGCGGCGCTCGCGGCCACGACGTTGCCGGCCAGGCCAAGTGCGCAGAACAGGATCGATGGACGCATGCGTCGCTCCAGGCGGGAGGTGAGCTGGAACCGCGAGACAGCCGCGGTCGCCACGTCCGTGCAGGAATACGTCGTGCGGCCACGACGACGACAGGCCCGAAGGTCACTGGCCATTCCGGCCAGTCGCGTGCCGGCGCCGCTCAGCGCGTGGCGCGTTGCAGCCAGGCCACCGCGCCGCGCCCGGCGCGCACGCCGCTGGCGAAGCAGGCGGTGAGCAGGTAGCCGCCGGTCGGCGCTTCCCAGTCGAGCATTTCGCCGGCGCAGAAGGTGCCGGGCAGCGCCCGCAGCATCAGCTGCGCATCCAGCGCCTCCAGGCGTACGCCGCCGGCGCTGCTGATCGCCTCGGCCAGCGGGCGCGGGCGCAGCAGGGTCAGCGGCAGGCGCTTGAGCGTGGCCGCGGCCAGCGCCGGATCCTGGCCGGCCTGCTTGCCGAGGATCTCGAACAGCAGCGCCGCCTTGACCCCGTCGATGCCGGCCTGGCGGCGCAGATGCTCGCCGAAGCTGCGGCCGCTGCGCGGCTTGCCCAGTTCGGCCTGCAGCCGCGGCAGGTCGCGGCCCGGTGCCAGGTCCAGCCACAGCGTGGCCGGGCCGTGTGCGGCGATGGAATCGCGCAGATCCGCGGCCAGCGCATAGATCAGGCTGCCTTCGATGCCGTGCTCGCCGACCACGCACTCGCCCTGCAGCGACTGTGCCTGGCCCTGCGCATCGTGCCAGTGCGCGACCACCGGCTTCAGCGGGGCTCCCGCGTGGCGTTCGCGGAAATAGGCGCTCCAGTCCACGTCGAAGCCGCAGTTGGCCGGCTGCAGCGGCGCGACCTCCACACCGCGCGTGCGCAGCGTGTCCTGCCAGGCGCCGTCGGAACCGAGTTGCGGCCAGCTGCCGCCACCGAGCGCCAGCACGCAGGCATCGGCCTGCACGCGCTGCTCGCCGTCGGCACCGGCGAAACGCAGCGCGCCGTCCGCGTCCCAGCCCAGCCAGCGCTGCTGCACGTGGAAGCGCACGCCGGCGTCCTTCAACCGCCGCACCCAGCCGCGCAGCAGCGGCGCCGCCTTGCGGTCCAGCGGGAACACCCGGCCGGAGCTGCCGACGTAGGTCTCCACGCCCTGCGCCTGCGCCCAGGCGCGCAGCGCGTCGGCATCGAAGTCGGCCAGCCACTCGCCGACCGCCGTCGCGCGCTCGCGATAGCGGGCGACGAAGCGCTCGAACGGATCGGAGTGGGTCAGGTTGAGGCCGCCCTTGCCGGCGATCAGGAACTTGCGTCCCACCGAGCCCTTGGCCTCGTACAGGTCGACCTCGGCGCCGGCGGCGCGCGCGGTCTCGGCGGCGATCAGCCCCGCCGGGCCGCCGCCGACGATGGCGAGACGGCCGCGCACCGGCGCGGCGTGCTTGCTGGCGGGCATCGGCGCAGTCGGCTCAACGCGGCTGGACATCGAGCAGTTCGACCTCGAACACCAGCGAGGCGCCCGGCGGGATCACCCCGCCGGCGCCACTGGCGCCGTAGCCGTAGTCCGACGGCAGCATCAGCAGGCGCTTGCCGCCCACGCGCATGCCGGCCACGCCCTCGTCCCAGCCGCGGATCACCTGGCCGGCGCCGAGCACGAAGCTGAAGGGCTGGCCGTGGTCGGCGGAGGCGTCGAACTTCTCGCCGCGCTTGTCCTTGGCGTGCTCGTCGTACAGCCAGCCGGTGTAGTGCACGGTGACCCGGCTGCCGGGGCGGGCCTCGGCGCCGTCGCCGACGCGCTCGTCGGTGGCCTGGAACGCGGCGATGCTGCCGCCGGGCGGCGGACCCGGCGGGGTGCAGCCAATCAGCAGCCACGCCGGCAACGACAGGCTCAACAGCAGCAGGATTCGGCGCATGCGGGACGTCCACGGCGGGCAGGGCGTGCAAGGGTAGCGCATCGCCGCAGCGGCTATCATGCGGCGCATGGCCAAACTGCTGCTCAACCTGCGCCACGTGCCCGACGACGAACGCGCCGAGGTCTGCGCGCTGCTCGACGCCGCCGGCATCGGCTACTACGAAACCCGCGCCGGCACCTTCGGCATCTCCGCCGGTGGCATCTGGTTGCGCGAGGACGCCGAGCAGGCGCGGGCCAAGACGCTGCTGGCCGAGTACCAGGCCCAGCGCGGCGAACGCGCCCGCGCCGAGCGTGCCGCGGCGCTGCGCGACGGCAGCGCGGAGACCTTCGCCAGCCTGCTGCGGCGGCGCCCGCTGTTCGTGCTGGCGACGCTGCTGGGCATGCTGCTGGTCGCCTCGCTGGTGCTGCTGCCGTTCCTGTTGCTGCGCGGCTAGCGGCGACGCTGGCGCTTGGGGGCATGCCTCGACGCGCTTCGCCGAAGCGCCGGTGCGCGGGAGGCGCGGACCGTGCTGCTGCAGCGGTCGTGCGTCGCAGGCTCTAAAATGCGCCGATGATCGCCAACACCGCCGCCTACCACTTCGTCGCCATCGCCGACCCCGACGCGCTCGCCGCGCAATTGCACGCCTGGGCGCAGGACGGCGACCTGCGCGGCACGGTGCTGGTGGCGGGCGAGGGCATCAACCTGTTCCTGGCCGGCACGCCGGCGGCGATCGACGGCTTCTACGCGCAGCTGCGCGCCGACCCGCGCTTCGCCGATCTGCGCATCAAGACCAGCCCCAGTGCGCAGCAGCCGTTCGCGCGGCTGAAGGTCAAGGTCAAGCCGGAGATCATCAGCTTCCGCCGCGACGCCGCCTCGCCGCTGGAGGCGGCGCGCGCGCCGGCGGTGGCGCCGGCCACGCTGCAACGCTGGTTGCGCCAGGGCCACGACGATGCCGGCCGGCGCGTGGTGCTGCTGGATACGCGCAATGCGCAGGAAGTGGCCTACGGCACCTTCGCCGGCGCGCTGACCCTGCCGATCGTCAAGTTCACCGACCTGCCGGAAGCGCTGGCCCCGCATCGCGCGGCGCTGGCCGACGCCACCGTGGTCAGCTTCTGCACCGGTGGCATCCGCTGCGAGAAGGCCGCGCTGTGGATGCGCGCCGACGGCATGGACAACGTGCTGCAACTGGACGGCGGCATCCTCGGCTACTTCGAGGAAGTGGGGGGCGAAGGCTACGACGGCCGCTGCTTCGTCTTCGACGAGCGCGTGGCGCTGGATCCGCAGTTGCGGCCGATGGTGGGCGGCTGATTGCCGCGGGATTGGGGATTCGGAATTGGGGATTGGCAAAGGCGGGTTGCTGCCAGCTATGCACGTGGTCCGTCAGGTAAGGCAACACCCGCTTTAACGAATCCCCAATCCCGACTCCCCAATCCCCACGCCCTCAGGCGTACTGCATCTTGCGCGTCATCCCGCCATCGACCACGAATTCCTGGCCGGTGATGAAGCCCGCCTGCGCCGACAGCAGATAGACCGCCAGCGCGCCGATGTCCGGTGGCGTACCGACACGACCTACCGGATGCTGTGCATGGTCCTGTCGCGACAGCTTGGGCGTGCGTCGCGCGTTCGGCTTGCGCCAGGCGTCGGTGGCGATCCAGCCGGGGCTGATGCAGTTGACCCGCACCGCCGGCCCGGCGCTGATCGCCAGCGCATGAGTGAAGGCCACCAGTCCGCCCTTGGACGCGGCGTACGCCTCGGTGTCCGGTTCGGACTGCTGCGCGCGGGTGGAGGCGATGTTGACGATGGCGCCGCCGCCGCGGCTGTCGCGCAACGCCGGCAGGGCATGTTTGCTGCACAGGAACGCACCGCCCAGGCTCGCCCCCAGCCGCCGGTTCCATTCGCGCAGCGACAATTGCGCCAGCGGGCCGGTATGCGGATCGGCGATCCCGGCGTTGTTGACCAGTCCATCGATGCGGCCGAACCGGGTCAGCGCGGCATCGACGAAGCGGCGCACGCTCGCTTCGGCGGCCACGTCGACGCGACGGAACAGCAGGCGTTCGCCGACGTCCAGCTCGGCCACGCAGGCACGCCCGGCATCGGCATCGAGATCGCCGAACACGACATTGCCGCCAGCCCCGAGCACTGCCTGCACCACGCCGCGGCCGATGCCCTGCGCGCCGCCGGTGACCAGCACCACACGGTCGCGTAAGGGCAGGGCTGGGACGGGGGCGGGCGATGGAATCAGCGGCATGGCGGCGACCAGGAGAAAGCAGGGGGCGCCAGCGTAGCCGGCGCACCGTGCAACCGGCGTGGTAGCGCCGTAGTGCAGTTCGCCAAAGCCCCTCTCCCCTCGGGAGAGGGATTGGGGTGAGGGTACGGCGCGCAGCGCTCGCGCGGATTTGGCGACACGAGGCTTCGCCCGTACCCTCATCCGCCCCTTCGGGGCACCTTCTCCCGGCGGGAGAAGGGAGAAGCCAAAGCCCCTCTCCCACCAGGAGAGGGGGTGGGGTGAGGGTACGGAGCGCGCAGCGCCCGCCTGGATCTGACAATGCGAGGGCTTCGCCCGTACCCTCATCCGCCCCTGCGGGGCACCTTCTCCCGAGGGGAGAAGGGATAAGCCAAAGCCCCTCTCCCACCGGGAGAGGGGTTGGGGTGAGGGTACGACCGCCAGCCAAGCATCCTCCTACCCACACCCACACCCACACCCACACCCACACCCAGCGCAAATCAGCGTTCCGGTTGCGCGCCCTGCAAGCGGCGCCGCGCGCCCCCATCTCGTCGGCATCGCCTGCAGGAACCCGCCTCACCATGATGCCGATCTCCATTCTCGACCTCGCCCCGGTCTGCGAAGGCAGCGACACCAGCGCCGCCTTCGCCAACATGCTGGACTTGGCCCAGCACGCCGAACGCTGGGGCTACCACCGCTACTGGCTGGCCGAGCATCACAACATGCCCGGCATCGCCAGCGCCGCCACCGCGGTGTTGATCGGGCACGTGGCCGGCGGCACCAGGCGCATCCGTGTCGGCGCCGGCGGCATCATGCTGCCCAACCATGCGCCGCTGCAGGTGGCCGAGCAGTTCGGCACGCTGGCCTCGCTGTATCCCGGTCGCATCGACCTGGGGCTGGGGCGCGCACCCGGCACCGACCAGGCCACGGCACGCGCGTTGCGCCGTTACTTCGACAGTGCCGACCAGTTCCCGCACGACGTGGCTGAACTATTGCGCTATTTCGAGCCGGCCGTGGAAGGACAACTGGTGCGCGCCGTGCCCGGTGCCGGCATCGAGGTGCCGGTGTGGCTGCTCGGCTCCAGCCTGTTCAGCGCGCGCCTGGCTGCGGCGATGGGCCTGCCGTTCGCCTTTGCCTCGCATTTCGCCCCGGATGCGATGGACGAGGCGCTGGCGGTGTATCGCCGCGAGTTCCGCGCTTCCACGCGCCTGCAGGCGCCATATGCGGTGCTGGCCCTGAACGTGGTGGCCGCCGCGTCCACGGCCGAGGCGCGGCGTCTGTTCACCACCCAACAGCAGAGCTTCGTCAACCTGCGCCGCGGCCGTCCCGGGCTGATTCCGCCGCCGATCGACGACATCGAGGCGTTCTGGGCGCCGCACGAGAAGCTGGGTGTGGAACGCGCACTGGCCTGCACGGTGCTGGGCGATGCCGACGCGGTCGCACAGGGGCTGTCCGACTTCGTCGCGCGGCACCGCCCGGACGAGTTGCTGCTGACTGCCAACATCCACGATCACGCGGCGCGCTTGCGCTCGTTCCAACTGGCGTCGGAGGCCTGGACGCAGGTCGCCGCGGCCGCGTGATGCGCGTATCTGCGCGGGTGTCTACACGCGCAGACGCGCGCGGGCGCTCATTGCCATATTTGCGTTGATGGGCATCACACCGCGCACCGCTTTCACGATGTCTTGATTTTCCCGGGTATGTCATCGTTTCGCGTCGCGCATCAGCGTGGCGTTCGGCCTCGGGACACGGCCGTACAACTGACGCGAACAGGGGGGATCGGCAATGAACGCACAGCATCCGATGGCGCCGGTGCACGAATGTGGACTGGAGGCGGCCTTGCAACAGATGAGCAAATGCCTGGAGCGCCTGCGCGCCCAGACGCCGGAACGCCCCGCCAAGGGTGCGTCCGTGCGGCCGTCGCACATGCGCAACGTGTTCGCCAGCGAGACGGAACTGTACCTGGTGAAGTAAGCGGGCAGCGGGCGCTCCACTGCCGCGTGCGCTCAGCGCAGCTTGTGCATCCACTCCCGGCCCAGGTCGACCACCTGGTCCGAGGCCAATCCCAGGCTCAGCGCCACGGCGATGCTGCCCAGCCACGACAGCAGCATCAATCCGCCGTCCCGTTCCAGCAGCGCCAGCGCGAACAGCAACAGCATCGCGCCGAAGGCGTAGTTGGTGAACGGAATCGGCAGCGACAGCAGGATCCCCAGCACGATCAGCAGCAGCCCACTGAAGGCGCGCGCCGGCAGGGTATCGACCAGCATCGGCAGGCGCGGCTTGAGCAGTCGGTCCAGGCGCCGCAGCCACGGCGCGATGCGGCCGACGAAGCGCTGCATGGTGCGGCGGCGCGGCCCGCGCTCGCCGATGAAGCGCGGCAGCCACGGCTTGCGCAGGCCGATCAGCATCTGCAGGCCGATCAGCGTCACCAGCGGCCCGCTGATGCCGCCGGCCAGGCCCGGCACCGGCAGGAACGCCGGCAGGATCGCCACGAACAGGAACACGCCGAACGCGCTCTGCTGCAGGTCGGCGAGGATCAGCCGTAGCCGCAGGTGTTCGTCCGGGTCGCCGAGGACGAAGGTGTCGAGCAGGGTGCGGATGCCCTCGGCGCTGTAGCCGTGGTCGCCCTCGTGCGGCGCACCGCCGGGTGCGTCACCCGGTGATGTCATCGCTGTTCTCGTCCTGCAGCCTGCGCAGCAGCAGCTTGTCCACGCGCGCGCCGTCCAGGTCCACGATCTCGATGCGCCAGCCGGCCCAGTCGAAGAACTCGCCGGCGTGCGGGATGCGGCCGAAGTAGTAGATGCACAGGCCGGCCAGGGTGTTGTAGTCGCCTTCCTCGGCGCTGGGCAGCTCGGCGCCGCCCAGCAGTTCGCGCAGGTCCTCGATCGCCAGCGAGCCGTCGATCAGCAGCGAGCCGTCGGCGCGGGTCACCACCAGCGCGTCCTCGTCGGCGTTGTCGGCCGACTGCAGGCGCCCGACCACCGCGCCCATCAAGTCGCTGATCGTCACCAGGCCCTGGATCTCGCCGTACTCGTCCACCACCAGCGCCATCGATTGCTGCTCTTCGCGGAAGATCTCCAGCAGCTTCATCGCGTGGGTGGACTCGGACACGAACAAGGTGTCGCGCAGGCTCTGGAACAACTGGGTGGCGTCGCCGTCCATGCGCGTGACCAGCGATTTCACCTCCAGCACGCCGGCGATGTCCTGGTCGCTGCCGCGGTACACCGGGTAGCGCGAGAACTCGTGTTCGCGCATCACCTGCAGGTTGCGCTGCGGCTCGGCGTTGGCATCGAGCCAGGCGATGCGGTTGCGCGGGGTCATCAGGCTGTCGGCGGTGCGGTCGCCCAGGCGCATGACCCGGTTCATCATGTCGCGCTCGTGCGCGTCGATCACGCCGGCCTCGTGGCTCTCGGCCACCAGCATGCGGATTTCCTCTTCGGTCACCGAGGCCGACTCCTCTTTGCCCAGGCCGAGCAGGCGCAGCACCAGCCGGGTCGAGCGCGACAGCACCCAGACGAACGGCGCGGCGGCCTTGGCCAGCCAGCCCATGGGGATGGCGACGACGCCGGCGATGACCTCCGAACGGGTCAGGGCCAGGCGCTTGGGCACCAGTTCGCCGAAGATCAGCGTCAGGAAGGTGATCAGCACGATCGCCAGGGTCTTGCCGATCAGCGCCGACCACGGCTGCGGATCGCCGAACAGGGTGAAGTTGGCCGCCAGCGCCGGGAACAGCGCCTGCAGCTTGGCCGCGATCGCCACGCCCATGGCCTCGCCGCCGAAGGTACCGGTGAGGATGCCGATGGCGGTGATGCCGATCTGCACGGTGGACAGGAAGTGCTCGGGGTTCTCGGCCAGCGCCAGCGCCTTGGCCGCGCGCGTGCTGGACTGGGCCATCTGCTTCAGCCGGCTCTTGCGCGAGGTCATCAGCGACATCTCGGACATCGCGAAGAAACCGTTGAGCAGGATGAGGGCTGCAACGATCAACAGTTCAAGCATGCGCGCGCTCCTTGGCGCCAAGGAAAGCGGGGACATGGGCGCCATTGCGGCGCGGGGGAGGGGGTGTGGGGTGGTCGTCCATAGGGTGCGCCCGCGAAGGGCGCGGCGGCGATGGTAACAAACCCGGGCGGGGGCCGCGTCCACGCCGCGCCGACGTCGCCAGGGCCGGCCCGGGGCCGCGACTACCCGCAGGTGTCAGCAAACAGTCATAATTCCGCCCCAGTGCCGTCCTCCCCGCGACGGCGGGAAGCGCGTTGCATGTTTTCGTTGCAGACCATCTTCGGTTCCGGCAAGCAGTTCTACACCCTGCTCGACGAGGCGGCACAGGCCGCCTACGACAGCACCAAGGCCCTGCACGCGATGATGCGCGAGTCCGACCGGCAGCCGGCGCTGGACGGCTTCAAGCTGGCGCGCCTGCGCGAGCGCGCCGCGTCCGACAAGATCGGCCAGGCGCTGGTGGACAGCTTCATGACCCCGATCGAGCGCGAGGACATCGAGGCCCTGGGCTCGGCCCTGTACAAGATCCCCAAGCAGGTGGAGAAGTTCGCCGATCGCTATTCGCTGGCGATCCAGCACCTGGAGCACATCGATTTCGCGCCGCGCTCGGCGATGCTGGAGCAGGCCGCGGCGGTGGTCGTGGAGATGGTCCACGACCTGCGCCACATGAACCTGGACCGGATGAGCGCGCTCAACGACAAGCTGCGCTCGCTGGAGAACGAGGCCGACCGGCTGATGCTGGAGCTGTACCGCGACATCTACTCCGGGCGCCTGGACAACCTGCAGATGTTCCTGCTCAAGGAGTTCTTCGAAATCCTGGAGAAGGCCATCGACCGTTGCCGCGAGGCCGGCGTGGTGGTCTACCAGATCGTGCTGAAGAACTCCTGATGGACGCGCTGCGGAGTTGCTGCCTGCGCGGCCGTGGCGCCCTGCGCGCGCCGGCCGCCGCCGCCGCGTGCGTGGAGGCGCGCCGATGCTGACCCTGGTCCTGATCGTGATCCTGGCGGCGCTGGTGTTCGAGTTCATCAACGGCTTCCACGACACCGCCAATTCGATCGCCACGGTGGTCGCCACCAAGGTGCTCAGCCCCGGCTGGGCGGTGATGCTGGCCGCGGCGATGAACCTGGTCGGCGCGCTGACCGGCACCGCCGTGGCGATGACCATCGCCTCCGGCCTGCTCAACACCGACGTGATCGCGGTGACCCCGCAGGTGGTGCTGTGCGCGCTGCTCGGCGGCATCGTCTGGAACCTGATCACCTGGTGGAAGGGCCTGCCGTCCTCGTCCTCGCATGCGTTGATCGGCGGCCTGTGCGGCGCCGGCCTGGCCGCCGCGCACAACAACTGGGGCGCGCTGATCTGGTCGCAGAACCTCGGCGACTGGGCCAAGAACAAGGGCCTGCTGTGGAAGGTGTTCGTGCCGATGGTCACCTCGCCGATCGCCGGCTTCCTGCTCGGCATCGCGGTGATGCTGCTGCTGTGGGCGGCGATCGCCGGCCTGGCCAGGCTGGGCGGTCCGCTCGGGCGGCTGGCGCGGCCGCGCTGGGTCAATGCCTTCTTCGGCAAGGCGCAGATCGCCTCGGCCGCGTACATGGGCTATGCGCACGGCCACAACGACGCGCAGAAGACCATGGGCATCATCGCCATGACCCTGATCGGCGCGCAGAGCACCGGCGCCCTGGACGACCTGCCGTCGTGGCTGGCGTTCCTGCATCCCGACGCCAGCCAGGGGCAGGGCATCGCCACCTGGATCGTGCTGACCTGCGCGGTGGTGATGGCTGCCGGCACCGCCTCGGGCGGCTGGAAGATCATCAAGACCCTGGGCCACAAGATGGTCAAGCTGCATCCGATCCACGGCTTCGCCGCGGAGACCAGCTCGGCCACGATCCTGACCCTGGCCGCGCACTTCGGCATGCCGGTGTCCACCACCCACAGCATCTCCACCGCGATCATGGGAGTGGGCTTCGCCAAGAATCCGCGCTCGCTGCGCTTCGGCGTCATCGAACGCATCGTCTGGGCCTGGATCCTGACGATCCCGGCCGCTGCCGGCGTGGCGTATCTGATTTTCCGCGGATTCGCCTTGGCTGGGTGGGTGTGAGGAAGAGCCGGGAATCGGGAATAGGGAAACGGGAATCGTAAAAGCGTGGACGCCCCGCGCTTGGTGACGATGTTGCCGTCTTGATGCGCCCATGTTCCTCCTGCTGCAACGAGTGCCGCAGGCAATTGCATAGGTCTATCGCGAAACACCCCCGAACCGCGCAGATCGAGGAACTGTCTCGACTAATGGGGAACCGCTTTTGCGATTCCCCATTCCCAATTCCCCATTCCCATCAATTCGCCCGATACATCGCCATCACGTCCTGACGCAACGCGCGCTGGCTGTCGGCGCGGTTGTAGAACATGTGGCCGCCGGGGTAGTTCTTGACCTGCACGCGGGTCGGGTCGTTGCCCATCACCGGCATCTGGTCCACGGTCAGCACCGAGCCCATGAACGGGCACGACAGGTCGTTCCAGCCGTGCACGATCAGCACGCGCAGCTTCGGGTCGATCGCCACCGACTGGCGCAGTTGCGTCACCGAACCCTTGCGCAGTTCGTCGTCCCAGTCCCACAGCCGGTTCACGTCGTAGTTCAGCGCCTCGTAGCGGGCGTCGACCTTCCAGCCGACCACGCGGGTCACGAAATCGACCATCGCGGTGGTGGTGGGGGCGATGATGCTGTCCAGCAGCGGGTCGTTGGCGCGCTGCTCGGGGGCGTTGGGGAATGGGTCGAAGGCGGTGACGTTGGAGTCGTAGCGGCTGCCCAGTTCGCCCTTGTCGCGGAACACCTCGCGCAGGTAGGCCTGGGTCTCCAGGCGGCCGCCGGCGCGGCGCACGAAGGCCGGGTCCAGGCCGGTCATCGCGGTCACCTGCTGGATCATGCGGGTGGTGCCGGCCGGGTCGGAGCGGCCGCGCAGCAGCGCGGTGACGTAGTCGCCGCGGGTGTAGTCGATCACCTGGCGCATCGCTTCCGGGGTCAGCTTGCCCTCGCGTTCCAGGCGTGCGGCGGCGATCGACGGCAGGGTCAGCATCCACGGCAGCGGCGAGACGTCGCCGTTGTCGTCCAGGGTCGGGTTCAGATACGGCGAGACCAGGACCACGCCGTTCATCGCCACGCCGAGCTTGGTCTGCAGGTAGTGGGTGATGCGCGGGCCGCGGAAGCCGCCGTAGCTCTCGCCGACCAGGTACTTGCGCGACTGCAGGCGCTGGTTCTTCAGCAGCCAGTCGTAGATGGTGCGCGAGAGGTACTCGATGTCGGCCTGCGGGTTGTAGAACTGCTTCTTGGCCTGCTCGTCGGGGATACGCGAGCGGCTGAAGCCGGTACCGACCGGGTCGATGAACACCAGGTCGGTGAAGTCCAGCCAGGTGCCGGGGTTGTCGCGCAGCTGCGCCGGCGCCGAGGCGCTGTCGCCCTCGCTGCCGAACGCCACCACCTTCGGCCCGATCGCGCCCAGGTTGAGGTACACCGAGGCCGCGCCGGGGCCGCCGTTGAGCGCGAAGGTGACCGGACGGTCCTTGCCGTCCATGGTGTAGGCGGTATAGACCACGTCGGCGACGACCTTGCCCTGCTTGTCCTTCACCGGCAGCGTGCCGACCTTGACCGTGTAGCGCAGGGTGCGGCCGTCGAGCTGGGTGGATTGGCTGGTCTGCGCGTCGGCCGGCAGCGGCGCCGGTTCGGCGGCGGCGGGCTTGTCGCCCTTGTCGGCATTGCCCGCATCGGCATCGGCGGCCAGCGCCGCGGTCATCGGCATCGCCGCCAGCAGCACGGCCAGCAGCACGGAAGGGAAGGTCGGCACGGACGGTCGCTCGCAGGAAGGGAGCCGGCATGCTAGGCCGCGGCGTCGGCGCGGCGGATGTGCACAAAGCCATGGTCGGTGGCGGCGCGGCCTAGGGCGTGTCACCCATCCCCGAGTATGCCGCGTTGGGTCTGGCAGGCGCGTTGCCGGCGTTGCGTGGCGCAGCGCCTGACTGGCCGTCAGGTCAAGCCGCGCGGCGCCGGCAGCGCGCCTGCCAGGCCCAACCCGAAGGGCCGCGGTTGCGCGCGCCCGTGGCCGCGTCATCGCTCGGGCGTGGACGGACGTCCACTTCCTCGCTCTTCCTTGCCACAGGCACGCGCAATCGCGGCGCGGCATGCTCGGGGATGGGTGACACGCCCTAGTCATGCCGGTTCATCGGCGCTGGCTACAATCGCCGGTCCGTCCCGTGTCCGGTCCGTTGCGCATGCCCGTCCTTCGTTTTCGCCTGCCGCTAAGCCTGTTCCTGGCGGTGTTGCTGGCCGGCTGCGCCAGCGTGCCAGCGCCGCCGTCCGTGGCCGAGTCGCCGGCGGCGCACGATCCGCATGCCCACGATCGCCAGCGCCTGTGGCGGCTGTTGAGCACGCGCTGCCTGCCGCAGGCGCGCGCCGGCGCCGATCCGGCCCCTTGCAGCGAAGTGCATGCCGAGCCAGGCCAACGCTATGCCTTGATGAAGGACCTGCGCGGCGACTACCAGTACCTGCTGATTCCGACGGTGCCGGTGAGCGGGATCGAAGATCCGCGCGCGCGTGCCGCCGGCGCGCCGAACTGGCTGGGCCTGGCCTGGCAGGCGCGCACCCGGGTCGAGCGGCTGTTGAACCGGCCGCTGCCGCGCGAACTGACCAGCCTGACAATCAACCCGCCCTCGGCGCGTTCGCAGGACCAGTTGCATGTCCATATCGATTGCCTGGCGCCGCAGGTGCGCGACCAGTTGCAGGCGATGCAGGCGTCGATCGGCCCTACCTGGGCGCCGTTGCCGCAGCCGCTGCACGGTCACGCCTATCGGGCGATGCGCGTGGAGGGCGAAGAACTGGATGCGAATCCGCTGACGCTGCTGGCGCGCAGCCTGCCGCCGCAGCAGAGCATGGTGCACCAGACCCTGGCGGTGGTCGGCGCGGAGTTCGATGGCCGTCCCGGCTTCGTGGTGCTGGCCGCCACCGCGCTTCCCGGCGATGGGGTCGGTGCGGAGGAACTGCAGGATCACGACTGTACCGGCGTGGTGCCGGCGGCGCCTGCGCGTGGCTGAGGGCCCAGGCGGCGTCAATGTCGCGCAGGCAACTGACGGCATCCGCCGGTCGTGCGGCGCGCAGGCAGGGATGTTGTGGGAGGGACTTCAGTCCCGACGGCATGATGCCCCGGCATCTGCCTGCTTCGCGCGTCGCGACTGAGGTCGCTCCCGCACGATGCTTTCGGGAGCAGTCACAACCCGCTAGTGCAAACCCGACACGGCTCTCGCCGAGCCGGCCAGGGAAGCGGCATCTGCACCACCGCGCACGCGCTGACTGGAAGCGCCAGCGCGCGCACCCGGCCTCAGACCTCCAGCGACGCCAGGTCGCCCTTGGTCTCCAGCCACTGCTTGCGATCGCCGGCGCGCTTCTTGGCCAGCAGCATGTCCATCAGCGAGCGGGTCTGGTCGCCGTCGTCCACGGTCAGTTGCACCAGGCGCCGGGTGTCCGGGTGGATGGTGGATTCGCGCAGCTGCTGCGGATTCATCTCGCCCAGGCCCTTGAAGCGGGTGACGCTGACCTGGCCCTTGATCTTCTCGCGTTCGATCTTGTCCAGCAGCGAGCGCTTCTCTTCCTCGTCCAGCGCGTAGAACACCTGCTTGCCCACGTCCACGCGGAACAGCGGCGGCATCGCCACGAACACGTGGCCGGCGCGCACCAGGGCGGGGAAGTGGCGCAGGAACAGCGCGGTCAGCAGGGTCGCGATGTGCAGGCCGTCGGAGTCGGCGTCGGCCAGGATCACCACCTTGCCGTAGCGCAGGCCGTCGATCTCCTCCTTGCCGGGATCGCAGCCGATCGCGATCGCCAGGTTGTGCACTTCCTCCGAGGCCAGCACGCTGCCGGAGGCCACTTCCCAGGTGTTGAGGATCTTGCCGCGCAGCGGCAGGATCGCCTGGAAATCCTTGTCGCGGGCCTGCTTGGCGCTGCCGCCCGCCGAGTCGCCCTCGACCAGGAACAGTTCGGTGCGCGAGAGGTCCTGGCTGATGCAGTCGGCCAGCTTGCCCGGCAGCGCCGGACCCTGGGTGACCTTCTTGCGCACGATCTGCTTCTCGGTCTTCAGCCGCGCGCTGGCGCGGTCGATGGCGATCTGCGCGATGCGCGTGCCGGTCTCCACGTTCTGGTTCAGCCACAGGCTGAAGGCATCGTGCGCGGCGCCTTCGATGAAGCCGGCGGCCTGGCGCGAGGACAGGCGTTCCTTGGTCTGGCCGCTGAACTGCGGGTCGGTCATCTTCAGCGAGAGCACGAACGCCACGCGGTCCCACACGTCTTCCGGCGCCAGCTTCACGCCGCGCGGCAGCAGGTTGCGGAAATCGCAGAACTCGCGCAGCGCGTCGGTGAGGCCGCTGCGCAGGCCGTTGACGTGGGTGCCGTGCTGCGCGGTGGGGATCAGGTTGACGTAGCTTTCCTGCACCAGCTCGCCTTCCACCACCCAGGCCACCGCCCAGTCGACGATCTCGCGGTCCTTCTTCAGGCTGCCGACGAACAGCTCCGCCGGCAGCAGCTCGCGCTCGGCCAGCTCGCCGCGCAGGTAGTCGCGCAGGCCGTCCTCGAAGTACCAGGTGTCCTGCTCGCCGGTGGCCTCGTCGTGCAGCTTGACGGTCAGGCCGGGGCACAGCACCGCCTTGGCGCGCAGCAGGTGGCGCAGTGCGCGCACCGCGAACTTCGGCGTGTCGAAGTACTTCGGATCCGGCCAGAAGCGAAGCCGCGTGCCGGTGTTCTTCTTGCCGACGCTGCCGACGATCTCCAGCTTGGAGGCGGCGTGGCCGTCGGCGAAGGCCATGCGGTACTCGTTGCCTTCGCGCTTGATGAACAGTTCCACCCGATTGGACAGCGCATTGACCACGCTGACGCCGACGCCGTGCAGGCCGCCGCTGAAGGTGTAGTTGCGGTCGCTGAACTTGCCGCCGGCATGCAGCCGGGTGAGGATCAGTTCGACGCCGGAGATCTTCTCTTCCGGATGGATGTCCACCGGCATGCCGCGGCCGTCGTCGGACACCTCGCAACTGCCGTCCTTGTACAGCGTCACCTCGATGTGCCGGGCGTGGCCGGCCAGCGCCTCGTCGACGGCGTTGTCGATCACTTCCTGGGCCAGGTGGTTGGGGCGTGCGGTGTCGGTGTACATGCCGGGCCGGCGCTTGACCGGGTCCAGGCCAGAGAGAACTTCGATGTCGGCGGCGTTGTAGCGGGTATTCATGCGTCTCAGCAGGTGGCGCGAAGCAGATCCGGAAGTGTGCGGTCTGCGGCGGTTTTTTGCACGTCGCCGGTGTTCAGGGCGGGTGCGGGGGCTCCACGCTACGCTGGCCCTGGAAAAACCGCGACGTCGCCCACATCTTCGTCGCACGTCCCAAAGGAGTCCGCCATGAACGTTCGCAAGCTGTTGACCCTGGCCGCCCTGGTCGCCGCCGCGGTGGCCGTGCCGGTCGCGATGGCCCAGGCGCAGAGCGCCGATCCGGCCGCCTCCGGTGCCGCCGCCTATGAGGCGCAGGTCGCCAAGGAAAAGGCCGAGGCCGATGCCAAGGCCAAGCGCCGCGCCGCCGCGGCCGCCGAGCACAAGGCCGGCAAGGATGCGGCCGCGCCGAAGAAGGAAGAGGAAGAGGAAGCGCGCAAGCCCTGAGCCTGCGCACGGTTTCCTGCACACGACGCCCCGGTCGCCCGGGGCGTCGCTTTTTTGTGGGGCGGCTGTTGCGCAAAAGCGCTTGGGCAAATCCGCTTCACCCGTTAAACTATGGCTTTCCGGGAGGCCTTTGAGCCATGACCCCCCTGATCTTCGTTACCGGCGGCGTAGTGTCCTCGCTTGGCAAGGGCATCGCGGCCGCTTCGCTTGCGTCCATTCTCGAAGCACGTGGCCTGTCGGTCACGATGATGAAGCTGGACCCCTACATCAACGTCGACCCGGGCACGATGAGCCCGTTCCAGCACGGCGAGGTGTACGTCACCGACGACGGCGCCGAGACCGACCTGGACCTGGGGCACTACGAGCGCTTCGTGCGCACGCGCCTGTCGCGCAAGAATTCGGTCACCACCGGGCGCATCTACGAGAACGTGATCCGCAAGGAGCGCCGCGGCGACTACCTCGGCGCCACCGTGCAGGTGATTCCGCACATCACCGACGAGATCCGTCGCTGCGTGGATGAAGCCACCGCCGGCTACGACGTGGCCCTGGTCGAGATCGGCGGCACCGTCGGCGACATCGAGTCGCTGCCGTTCCTGGAGGCGATCCGTCAGGTGCGCACCGAGCGCGGCGCCGAGAAGGCCATGTTCATGCACCTCACCCTGGTGCCGTACATCGCCGCGGCCGGCGAACTGAAGACCAAGCCGACCCAGCATTCGGTCAAGGAACTGCGCTCGATCGGCATCCAGCCGGACGTGCTGCTGTGCCGCTCGGAGCAGGCGATCCCGGATTCGGAGCGGCGCAAGATCGCGCTGTTCACCAACGTCTCCGAGCGCGCGGTGATCAGCGCCGCCGACATCGACGTGCTCTATGGCATGCCGCTGGAGTTGCACCGGCAGGGCCTGGACGAGATCGTCATCGACCAGTTCAAGCTGCGCGACAAGGTCGGCGCGGCCAACCTGTCGGAGTGGGAAGCCGTGGTCGACGCGATCAAGCATCCGCTCGACGAGGTCACCATCGCCGTGGTCGGCAAGTACGTCGACCATCAGGACGCGTACAAGTCGGTCGGCGAGGCGCTCAAGCACGGCGGCCTGCGCCAGCGCACCAAGGTCAACCTGAAGTGGCTGGAAGCGCAGGACCTGGAAGGCAGCGACATGGCGGCCCTGGCCGACGTGGACGGCATCCTGGTGCCGGGCGGCTTCGGCGACCGCGGTTTCGAAGGCAAGGTGCTGACCTCGCGCTACGCCCGCCAACACGGCGTGCCGTACTTCGGCATCTGCTACGGCATGCAGGCTGCGGTGGTCGACTATGCGCGGCATGTCGCCGGGCTGGACGCGGCCAACAGCACCGAGAACGACCGGCAGTCGCCGTACCCGGTGATCGGCCTGATCACCGAATGGCGCACCGCCACTGGCGATGTCGAGAAGCGCGACGAGAAGTCCGATCTCGGCGGCACCATGCGCCTGGGCCTGCAGGAGCAGCGGCTCAAGCCGGGCACGCTGGCGCGCGAGCTGTACGGCAAGGACGTGGTGGCCGAGCGCCATCGCCACCGTTACGAGTTCAACAACCGCTATCGCACCCAGCTCGAGGACGCCGGCCTGGTGATTGCCGCCAAGTCGATGGACGACACCCTGGTGGAGATGGTGGAGTTGCCGCGCGAGACGCATCCGTGGTTCCTGGCCTGCCAGGCGCACCCGGAATTCCTGTCCACGCCGCGCGACGGCCACCCGTTGTTCATCGGCTTCGTGCGCGCCGCGCGCGAGCGCAAGGCCGGCGGCAAGCTGCTCAAGGAAGCCAGGGCGTGACTGCGACCGGGCGCAGCAGCGAGAGCAGGGTCGCGCGCTGGTTCTTTGCGGCGGCTGTGCTGGTGTTTCCTGCGGCCTTGCTGGTCTATTTCTCCTGGCGCAGCAGCACCGGCTTGGCCGATAGCTATGGGATGGGGCTGATGTATTGCCTGATCGCGGCGGTGGGGCTATCTGCGCCGCTGGCGCTGATCGGCGCACTCATCTGGGCTGCCGGCAGGTTCGGCGGCGGCTCCGTCCCTGCGCCCCTCCCGCGCCCCTCTGAACCTCCGGAAGGTAATCAATGAAGCTCTGTGGATTCGACGTCGGCCTGGACCGGCCGCTGTTCCTGATCGCCGGCCCGTGCGTGATCGAGTCGATGCAACTGCAGCTCGACGTGGCCGGCAGGCTCAAGGAGATCACCGGCCGGCTGGGCATCAACTTCATCTTCAAGTCCAGCTTCGACAAGGCCAACCGCACCTCCGGCACCAGCTTCCGCGGCCCCGGCCTGGAAGAAGGGCTGAAGGTGCTGGAGGCGGTGAAGACCCAGATCGGTGTGCCGGTGCTGACCGACGTGCACGAATACACGCCGATGCATGAGGTGGCTGCGGTGGTGGACGTACTGCAGACCCCGGCGTTCCTGGTGCGGCAGACCGATTTCATCAAGAACGTGTGCGCCGCCGGCAAGCCGGTCAACATCAAGAAGGGCCAGTTCCTGTCGCCGTGGGACATGAAGCCGGTGGTGGAGAAGGCCAAGTCCACCGGCAACGAGCAGATCATGGTCTGCGAGCGCGGCGCCAGCTTCGGCTACAACAACCTGGTCAGCGACATGCGCTCGCTGAGCGTGATGCGCGAGACCGGCTGCCCGGTGGTGTTCGACGCCACCCACTCGGTGCAGTTGCCGGGCGGGCAGGGCGGCAGTTCCGGCGGCCAGCGCGAGTTCGTGCCGGTGCTGGCGCGCGCGGCGGTGGCCGTGGGCGTGGCCGGCGTGTTCGCCGAGACCCATCCGGACCCGTCCAAGGCACTGTCCGACGGCCCCAATGCGTGGCCGCTGGATCAGATGGAAGCGTTGCTGGAAACGCTGATGGAACTGGACGCGGTGACCAAGAAACACGGGTTCTCGCGCTTCGCGTGAGGCGCGCGCCGCCGCCGCTGCGGCTGTGCCGATCCTGGCCGGGTGCGGGCTGCAGGGTGTTCGTCGCCTTCTCGGAGCCGCGGCGATGACCGCACCCGAGCGGGCCGGCGCCTGGCCTTGGGGGCTGTGTGCCTTGTTGTTGTCGTTGCTGGCGTGGGCGGCGCTGGTCGTGGCGCTGTTCGCCTTCTCCAGTGGGATTGGCACGCCCAGCCACGGCGATCATTTCCTGGCCATGCTGTTCTGGATGGTGATCGCCCTGCTGGTAGTGGCAGTGGCTGCGGTGGGCGCGACGATCGCCGCCGCGCTGAGTTGGACGCAGCGCCGCGGCCGCCTCCTGGCCGGCATCGCCGGCGGCCTGCTGCTGGCGATGCTGGTCTTGATCCTGCTCTTCCTCAGCGGAATCCCGCTGGGCCTGATGGGCGCCGGCTGAGGCGGCATTTGGCAAGGAACCGGCGGCCGGGGATAATCAGCCGGCATTCGTTTCCGCCCCCTCTTCCTACAGGTAACCGGCCCGCCCATGAGTACGATCCGCAGCATCCACGCCCGTGAAATCCTCGACAGCCGCGGCAATCCCACGCTGGAAGCCGATGTCATCCTGGAGGACGGTTCGTTCGGTCGTGCCGCGGTGCCTTCGGGCGCGTCCACCGGCACCAAGGAAGCGGTCGAGCTGCGCGACGGCGACAAGACCCGCTACCTGGGCAAGGGCGTGCGCAAGGCGGTGGAGAACGTCAACACCACCATCGCCGGCGCGCTGAAGGGCTTCGACGCCGCCGACCAGCAGGGCCTGGACCGCCGCCTGATCGACCTGGACGGCACCGAGAACAAGGGCCGCCTGGGCGCCAACGCGCTGCTCGGCGTCTCGCTGGCCAACGCGCATGCCATTGCCGCCTCGCGCAAGCAGCCGCTGTGGCAGTCGCTGGCCGCGGGCAACACCGCCAACCTGGCGCTGCCGGTGCCGATGATGAACATCATCAACGGCGGCGCGCATGCCGACAACAACGTCGATTTCCAGGAATTCATGGTGCTCCCGGTCGGCGCCGCCTCGTTCTCCGAGGCGCTGCGCGCCGGCACCGAGATCTTCCACGCGCTGAAGTCGGTGTTGAAGGGCCACGGCCTGTCCACCGCGGTCGGCGACGAGGGCGGCTTCGCCCCGGACTTCCGCAGCAACGTGGAAGCGCTGGACACCATCCTGGAAGCGATCGGCAAGGCCGGCTACACCGCTGGCGAGGACGTGCTGCTGGGCCTGGACGTGGCCTCCAGCGAGTTCTACGACAACGGCAAGTACCACCTGGTGGGCGAGGGCAAGCGCCTGACCAGCGAGCAGTTCGTCGACTTCCTCGCCGACTGGGCCGCGCAGTATCCGATCGTCAGCATCGAGGACGGCCTGGCCGAGGACGACTGGGCCGGCTGGAAGCTGCTCACCGACCGCATCGGCAGCAAGGTGCAACTGGTCGGCGACGACCTGTTCGTGACCAACCCGAAGATCTTCAAGCAGGGCATCGAGTCCGGCACCGCCAACGCGATCCTGATCAAGGTCAACCAGATCGGCACCCTGACCGAGACCCTGGAAGCCATTGCCATGGCCGACAAGGCCGGCTATGCGGCGATCGTCTCGCACCGTTCCGGCGAGACCGAGGACACCACCATCGCCGACATCGCCGTGGCCACCACCGCCACCCAGATCAAGACCGGCTCGCTGTGCCGCAGCGATCGCGTGGCCAAGTACAACCAGCTGCTGCGCATCGAGGAAGCGCTCGGCAGCGCCGCGCGCTACGCCGGGCGCGACGCGTTCGTCTCGCTCAAGCGATAAGCCGTGCGCAACTGGCGCTGGCTGCTGCTGGTGCTGGCGGGACTGCTGGCGTGGCTGCAGTACCGTTTCTGGCTCGGCCCGGGCAATTCCGGCGAAGTGCTGGTGCTCGAAAGTCAGGTCGAGCACCAGAAGCGCGACAACGAAGGACTGCAGCAACGCAACGCCGCGCTCGCCGCCGAGGTCAAGGACCTCAAGGACGGCGAGGCGGCGATCGAGGAGCGCGCGCGTAGCGAACTGGGCATGATCAAACCGGGCGAAAAGTTCTACCGCGTGGTCGAGAACGCGCCGGTGTCGACCGCGCCGGCCGGTACGGCAGCCGGCGCGCAGCCGGCGCCTGTGACGCCGGCGCCGGGCGAGCAGCCCTGATGGCCACCGTCTGGGCCGTGGTCCCGGCGGCTGGCCGCGGCACCCGTTTCGGCGGCGCCACGCCCAAGCAGTACCTGCAGGCGGGCGGGCGCCCGTTGCTGGCGCATGCCTTGGAAGCGCTGCTGGCGCATCCGGCGGTGGCCGGGGCGATGGTGGCGCTTGGCGTGGACGATGCACAGTGGCCGGGTTGGACCGAACTGGCTGGCAAGCCGGTCCTGACCTGCCTGGGCGCCGGCAGCCGTGCCGGCTCGGTGCTGGCCGCGTTGCATGCCTTGCCGGAGTCGGTGAAGGCGGACGACTTCGTGCTGGTGCACGATGCGGCGCGGCCGAACCTGGCGCTGGCCGACCTGGACCGGCTGCTGGAGGCGGGGCGCGGCGATCCGGTCGGCGCGATCCTGGCCGCGCCGGTGCGCGACACGCTCAAGCGCGCTGGCGACGACGGCGGCATCGATGGCACCGAACCGCGCGAGCGCCTGTGGCGCGCGCTGACCCCGCAACTGTTCCGGCGCATGCAACTGAGCCGGGCCCTGGAACAGGCCGCCGCGGCCGGCGTCGAGGTCACCGACGACGCGATGGCGATGGAGTTGCTGGGGCTGCGGCCGCTGTTGGTCGAGGGCGCCGAAGACAATTTCAAGGTCACCACACCGGCCGACCTGGCGCGTTTCGAGTTCGAACTGTTCCAGCGCGCGCGGCAGTCGTGATGCGCCTGGCGTCGGATGCGGCCGCCGTGGCGCGGCGCGTGCTCCGTCCTTTTTCATTTTTCGTGGGATGTCTCCATGCCAATGTCTGAACTTCCCCGCATCCGCATCGGCCAGGGCTACGACGTCCACGCCTTCGGCGAGGGCGACCACATCATGCTCGGCGGCGTGCGCGTGGCGCATGAGCGCGGCGTACTCGCCCACAGCGACGGCGACGTGGCGATCCACGCCCTGTGCGACGCCTTGCTCGGCGCGCTGGCGCTGGGCGACATCGGCCAGCATTTCCCCCCGTCCGATCCGCGCTGGAAGGGCGCCGACAGTGCGCAGTTTCTCGATCACTGCGTCGGCCTGCTGCACGCGCGCGGCTGGCGCCTGGGCAATGCCGACATCACCGTGATCTGCGAACGGCCCAAGGTCGGCCCGCATGCGCAGGCGATGCGCGAGCGCCTTGCGGCACTGTTGCAGGTCGAACTGGACTGCGTGAGCGTCAAGGCCACCACCAGCGAGAAGCTCGGCTTCACCGGCCGTGGCGAAGGCATCGCGGCGCAGGCCGTGGCCCTGCTGGTGGCGCTGTGAGCGAGTTGCCGCGTGCGTTCGGCGCCGCGCCGTTGCAGGCGCGCATGCGCAGCACCGCCGAGGATTTCCAGGTCGACGAGCTGCCCGCGTTCGCGCCCAGCGGCGAGGGCGAGCACCTGCTGCTGACCGTGCGCAAGCGCGGCATGAACACCGCCTTCGCCGCGCGCCGCCTGGCGCAGTGGGCCGGGGTGGCGGAACTGGCGATCGGCTACGCCGGCATGAAGGACCGCCATGCGGTCACCACCCAGCGCTTCTCGGTGCATCTGCCCAAGCGTGTGGCGCCGGCGCTGGACAGCCTGCAGGACGCCGATCTGCAAGTGCTGGAAGCGCACTGGCACAACCGCAAGCTGCCGCGTGGCGCGCTGGCCGGCAACGGCTTCGTGCTGGTGTTGCGCGAGGTGCGCGGCGAGCGCGGCGCGATCGAGGCGCGGCTGGCGCAGATCGCCGCGCGCGGCATTCCCAACTGGTTCGGCGAACAGCGCTTCGGCCGCGATGGCGGCAACGTCGGCGCCGCGCTGGCGATGTTCGGCGGCCGCCGCGTGCGCCGCGAGCAGCGCTCGCTGCTGCTGTCGGCGGCCCGTTCGGAGCTGTTCAACCGGGTGCTGGCCGCCCGCGTGGCTGCCGGCAACTGGGACAGCGCGCTGGACGGCGAAGTGTGGATGCTCGACGGCAGCCGCAGCGTGTTCGGTCCGGAGCCGTGGTCGGAGGCGCTGGCCGAGCGCTTGCAGCGCTTCGACATCCATCCGTCCGCGCCGCTGTGGGGCGCCGGCGAGCTGCGCAGCGCCGAGGCGGCGCGTGCGCTGGAACTGGCGGTGCTGGACGAGGCGGTCGCGCAGCGTCTGCGCGACGGCCTGGAGCGCGAGGGCCTGAAGCAGGAGCGGCGGGCGACCCGCCTGCGCGTGGCCGACCTGCAATGGCGCTGGCTGGACGGGCAGGACGACGCGCTGGAACTGCGCTTCGCATTGCCGCCGGGCAGCTACGCCACGGCACTGCTGCACGAACTCGGCCAGGTCGAAGAGGCGCCGCAGGCCTCCACCGAGGCCTGAGCGCGGCCGACGCCTGCCGCGTCGGTCGCGACGACGCGCGCTAGAACCGATAGGTGCCGGTCAGCAGCAGGCTGCGGCCGTCCGGCAGCGGCACGAAGGTTTCGTCGAACTCGTCGGCGTACAGTCGCCGATCGAAGACGTTGCGCATACCCACGGTCACGCCCCAGGTTTCGGTGCGATAGGACACGTTCGCGTCCACGCTGGCCTGCCCGGGAATCCTGAAATAGCCGCCGGCCAGGCGGCGGCCGAGGGTGTGATCGCGCGCCAGGATGCCGCCGGCCACGCCCCAGCCGCTCCAGCGGCTATCCTGGAACTGGTAGCTGCTCCACAGGGTGAAACGGGTGCGCGGCACGCCGAGGGTCGGCGTACCGTCGCGCCGGCCGATGCGGGCCAGCGCCAGGCTGCTGCTCAGTTCCAGGCCGGGGGCGAGGGCGCCGACGAAGTCGAGATCCAGCCCGTGGTTGCTCTGGCTGTCGATCGGTCTGGCGAAGTACGACGGATGCGCCAGCACCAGGTCGAAGCTGCGGTCGACGGTGATCTGGTAGTAGGCGGCGCTGAGCCGCGCCCGGTGCTCGAACAGATCGATCTTCGCCCCCACCTCCACTTGCCGCGACAACGCGGGCGGCAATGGCCGGCCGTTCTTGCCGAGCACGGCGCTCGGCGCAAAGCCGTTCATGGTGCTGGCGTACAGCGACGCCTCCGGGGTCAGCTTGTAGACCACGCCGACGTTGGGCACCCAGCGGCGCCGGCGCAACTGGCGCAGTTTGCCCTTGGCGTCGTAGCTGGAAATCTCGTACGCCGAGCGGCGCAGCGCCAGCAGCACGTCCCAGCGTTCGCCCATGCTGATCTGGTCCTGCAGCAGGATGCCGCTCCGGCTCGACCATGGGCTGCCGGGGTAATGCAGAATCCCGCGCCGCGAATGCGGCCAGTGCACCGGACCCAGCCGCTCGTCGCCGAACACGTCGTAGCGGTTGCGGTGCATGCGGATGAAGTAATCGCTGCTGCCCAGCCGCGCGCGCGTGTAATCCAGGCCCAGGGTCACGGTCTGCCGCAGCGGCCCGGCGCCGAAGCTGCCGACCAGGTCGTTCTGGATGGTGTAGTACGCCGTCGTATTGCGGTACGCCTCGGCATAGGCGCGCACGGCGCCCTTCGGCGAAGGCGACAGCATGCCCCAGTTGCGCGCGTCGATCGCCTGGGTCACGTACTGGCCGCGGCTGCGCAGTTGCCAGCGGTCGCTGAGCCGCTGATCGAACAGGTAATAGGCGCGCTGGGTGCGGTAGGCGGTGTGGTCCTGTGCGTTGCCCAGCCGCAAGCTCCTGGGCGTCATCGCCGACACGCGGTTGCGCAGCAGCAGGGCATGGTCGGCGGCCGGCTGCCGATCGGTCACGCGCTGCACGCCGAGCACCAGGCGGTTGTCGTCTCCCTGCCAGGCGATGGACGGCGCCAGGTAGGCGGCATTGCGCGGGCCGTAGCCTTGCGCTGTGGAATCGGCATGCTGGCCGGAGACGACGAGCCGATAGCTCAGCGGCGTGGCGCCGATCGGTCCGGTCGCATCGAGCCCGGCCTGCACGTCGCCGCGCTCGCCGAGGACGTAGCTCAGTTCGCGCTTCGGTGTGCGCGGCGGTTGCTTGGTGACGACGTTGATCAGTCCGCTCATGTCGCCGCCGTTGCTGTCGCCGAGGATCGATTCCGGGCCCTTGAGCACTTCGACCCGCTCCACGCCGATCATCGGCGGGTAGCTGCCGAGGCCGACGAAGCTGTTCGGCATCCCGTCGGTCATGCCGTTGCCGGTGTAGATGCCGCGGATCTTGAACAGCGGCGCGCGCAACGGATTTTCGATCTGCTGCACGCTGGCCACGTTGCGCAGGGCGTCGGCGACGGTGCGCACCTGTTGCGAGGCCAGCAGATGCGGGGCGACCACATTCACCGACTGCGGCACGGCGATGGAATCGGCGGCGTAACGCAGCGCGTCGCTGGCATAGGCTGGCACGTCGCCCATGGCGTGATCGGTCAGCGCCGCGGCGTCGACCTGTTCCAGCAGCTTGGCTGGCGCGCCGGCGCGGTGCGCATCGGCGGCATCCGCAGGATCGACCGGCGCCGTGGCGGCGGGGGTGACCGCCACCGTGTTCGCATCGAGCATGCGGTACGCGAGCCCACTCGATTGCAGCAGGCGCTGCAGCGCCGCGTCCGGGGTGAACATGCCTTGCAGCCCGTCGCTGCGCATCCCGGCCAGGGTCGGGCTGGCGGTCAGCACCTGCACGTTGGCCTGCTTGCCGTACGCGATCAGCGCCGTGGACAGCGCCTGCGGGGGGATCGAGAACCCGATCTGCCGTGCGTCGGGTGCGAGTGGCACGGCGAGGGCAGTGGGGCAGGGTGCGAGCTGCAATGCCAGGCTGCCGCAAATGATCAGTCGCCTCAGCCCACGCACTGCCCGTCGCCCCCCAGCGGAAGCGCGAATTATGCCACGCGCGGTGATGCCGACGCGGGCCGCCGCCGCCCCTAAGCCCGGGCGGCGCGCGGTATCGCCTAACGGCGGCTCAGCACGATCTCGTCCTTGCCTTGGCGCACCCGCAGCGGGAACACCTGCGGCAAGGCCTCGATCCACTGCGCGGTCGCCTGGGTGTCGACGGTTCCGGTGAAGCTCAGTCGTCCAAGCTCCGGGTCGTCCAGGCGCAGTGGCCGGTCGCTGTAGCGGTTGACCCGCGCGATCACCGTGTCCAGTGGCGTATCGACGAACTCCAGCCGGTGATCGCGCCAGGCGGTGGCCTGCGCCACGTCGATCTGGCTGACCTGCAGCGCGGGCTTGGCCGGATCGTAGGACACGCGCTGTCCGGCCACCGCTTCCAGCCCGCCGCTGCCGTCGGCCGGCACCTGGCCGGCGCCGTAGATGCGGACCCGGCCTTCGGTGACCGCGACTTCGACGCGTTCGCCGTCGCGGCTGACGTCGAAGGCGGTGCCCAAGTCCAGGATCGACACGCCGCCGGCGTCGACCACGAACGGGCGCCCGGCGTGATGCGCCACGTCGAAGAAGGCCTCGCCGGCGATCAGCTCCACGTGGCGCTGCGCGGCGCTGAAGCTGGTGCTCAACTTCGATGCACCGCCGAGCGCGATTTTCGAGCCGTCCGCCAGCACGATGTCCTGGTGGCGGCTGGTCGCGCTGCTGTAGACCTGGGTGAGCGGCGGCGGGTGCAGCTGCCGCCAGGCCAGGGCGCCGCCGAGCGCCAGCACGCCCACGCAGGCCGCTACCTGCAGCGGCCGCCAGCGCGAACGCGGCGGCGCGAACCTGCGCACCACCTCGTCCCGCGCTGCCGCATCGAGCGTCGCCAGGTCGCCGCCGAGCGCATTGATGCGTTCGAACGCCTGCAGGTGCCGCGGGTCGGCCTCCGTCCAGTCCAGCCAGCGCGCCACGGTGTCCTCGTTGCTGTCGGGTTCGCGCAGCAGGGCCCACCAGCGCGCGGCGTCGTCGAGGATGTGTTGGTCGATGCCGCTGTCCATTACGGGATCTCCGCTTCGTCGAAGCGTTTGCGGCAATGCGCGAGCGCGTTGGCCACATGGTAGCGGACCATCCGTTCGCTCACGTTCATCGCCTTGGCGATCATGCCGAAGTCCTTGCCTTCGATCACGTGCAGCACGAAGGCGCGGCTGGTCTTTGCGGGAAGTTCCTTCAACGCCCGGGTCAACGCGCGCAGCTGCTCGCTGGCCGTGGCGTGCCGCTCCGGAACCGGCGGGAGCGGCAGATCGTGTTCCGGCAGCTCCACTGCGGCGTTTTCGCGGACCTTGCGCATGCGCAGCCGGTCCACCGCCAGGTTCGAGGCGACATGGAACAGGTAGGCGCGCGGCGATGCCAGCGCGTCGGGACGCTCAAGCGTCACGATGCGCATGTACGCCTCCTGCGCCACGTCCTGCGCGTCCGCCATCGAGCCGAGCTTGCAGTGCAGGAACGCGAGCAGGGCGCGGTGATGTTCCTTGAACAGCGCGTCGACCTGGTGCGCAGGCGCCTGCTCCGGCGACGGCGCGCCCTCGGTGTGCTCGGCCCGGCTCACGACTGCTGATGCTCCTGGAGGGAAGCGGCCGCGGCAGTATAGCCAGGCTCACTGGCCGCCACGCGACGCAGCACCGCAAGCGGCCGGCAGCGCCGCGGCCAGCAAGCCTTCCGCATGCGTCCGCAACGCCTCGCGGCGGCGAAACGCCGCGCGGTGCTGGCTGGGTACGTCGGCTGCGGTCTTGCGTGCCGGGGTCAGCGGCAGCGCGAACCAGCCATCGACGATGGGCGTACCGCCCTGCTCGATCCAGAACGCGTCGTAGTCGGACAGGAACACGTCTCGCTTGCGCTGCAGCGGATGCGCGCCATTGCAGACGGCGCGGATCGCGTGCGCGCCGAGGCGCTCGGCGAAGGTGCAGGCCAGGGACAGCATCAGTTGCTTGGGCCGCAGCCCGTGCATCTGCTTGGTCAGCGCGCGCACCACGTCGCGGGCGTCGGCACCCTTGGGGCCCTGCAGGCAACCGATCAGTACCGTCGGATGGGCGTCGTCGCCGGTCACGGTCAGCACCAGGCGATACAGTTCGCGTCCCGCCGCGTCGCTGAGCTGCAACCAGAGCTCGCCTTCGCAGCTCATCGGCGCCGGCGGCAGCAGCGACAGCGTCAGCAGGCTGCCATCGTGCAGCGGCAGCGTCCCCAGGTCCGCCTGGCCTTGCCGGTAGATGGCGTCGAACAACGCGGCCGGCAGGCGCTCGAGCATCAGGCGATAGTGCTGCCGGAGGTGACGCAGCCGCGCCTTGCTACTCCAGCGGGTGTTCACGAAACGATGCAGGTGGCGCTCGAGCAGGCGCGGATCGCGCTCGGCGTAGCCACGCATGCGCGGATCGCGGCGCACTGCGTCGAGGAACCGCCCGTGCTCGGTCGGCATGCTCAACGCGCGCAGCAGGTACTTGGCCGCCTTGATCCCGCGCTGCAGGCGGTTGCCGTGCCAGTCGGTACGCCCCTGGAACGAGCTCAGGAACAGCGGCCACCAGCGAACCGGGGCGGCGCTGCCGCTCGGCCGGGGCGGCGGCGCCGGCCGGGCCGGGCGCGCCGACTCGAACGCTGCGGCGCTCGCGGAAACGTCCACCAGATCAGTGGGTTGCAGGAAGAATTCGGTGGTCGCTTCGGTCACGTTCGGCTCGCAGAGGGACGGTGCTCTCTGACAAGACGTTTCAAGAAGCGAAAATTGAAATGGGTCCGCACGCGCGGTGCTCGGCCGCATCCGCGGCGTCCCGGCCTGGCCGGATCTGCGTCGGGCAGGCGACGGGGGGCGTGCGACGGGCGTTCCCGTTCACGCCGGTCGCGGTGAAGCCGCTCTTGCACGCGAATGACAGATCAGTGGACGAATGCCGGATTCGGCGGCGCCACGATCCGGCACCCTCCACCTCGGCCATGCACAGGTTCCCGATGGGGCCCGCGAGCCGCGGTGCCCGCAGCAGTTGCGGCGCCGCTCAGCGCCGCGCCAGCAGCACCAGCATCGCGCCGGTGCCGCCTTGCGCGGTCGGCGCCGAATGGAAGGCCAGCACGTCGTTGCGCTGGCGCAGCAGGCGGTCCACCAGGTTCTTCAGCAGCGGCACGCCGCCCGATTGCAGGCCCTTGCCGTGCACGATCCGAACGCAGCCGAACTCGTGCGCGTGCGCCTCGGCCAGGAACTGGCGCAGCAGCGTCTCGGCCTGCGCCGCGGTGGCACCGTGCAGGTCCAGTTCGTCCTGGGCCGAGAACTGCCCCTTGCGCAGGCGCTGGAACACCCGCGCCGGCAGATGCTCGCGGCGGTAGCTGGCCACGTCGCCGGCTTCCAGTGGCGTGCTCTGGCGCAGCAATTGCTGGAACTCTCCCTGCGCCTCGGCGTCGTCGCGTTCGGCCATGCGCGCGCGCGGCTTGGGGCGCGGCTTGGCATTGGCCGGCGGCGTCGCGTTGAGCGGGGCCACCTTGCCGATGGCCGCGCGGAACAGCGCGGCGGGATCTTCGTCGTCGGAATGCGCCATGCGCACAGCTTAGAGCGTGCGGCGCGGTTTGAGGTGAGCGCGGCGTTGCCGGCAGCGTCTGGCGTGCGGACCACTGCGCTGCGGTCGCACGGCGCGAGGCCACTCCAGTGCGCGGCGCGATGGCCGTCACCGCGGTCGTCGTCGCGCTGTCAGCGACCTGGCAGGGCGCATCCGGTATCATGCCCCCGGTTTTCGAGGAGCACCATGCGCGTATTAGTGAGCAACGACGACGGCGTCGACGCCCCCGGCATCCGCATGCTGGCCGAGCAGTTGCGCGGCGCCGGCCACGAGGTGACGGTGGTCGCGCCCGACCGCGACCGGTCCGGCGCCAGCAATTCGCTGACCCTGGATCTGCCGATCCGGCTCAAGCGCATCGACCACTACACCTGCAGCGTCGCCGGCACGCCCACCGACTGCGTGCATCTGGCGCTCACCGGCATGCTGGAGTTCGACCCGGACATCGTGGTCTCCGGCATCAACAATTCCGCCAATCTCGGCGACGACGTGATCTATTCCGGTACCGTCTCGGCGGCGATGGAAGGCCGCTTCCTCGGCCTGCCCGCGGTGGCGGTGTCGCTGGTCAGCCACAACCACGACCCCAGGCATTTCCAGACCGCCGCACGCGCCGCAGTGGAGATCGTGGCCCAGCTCAAGGCCGATCCGCTGCCGGCCGACACCATCCTCAACGTCAACGTGCCCGACCTGCCGTGGCAGGAGATCAAGGGCTTCGAGGTCACCCGGCTCGGCAACCGCCACCGCTCCGAACCATGCCTGCCGCAGACCGACCCGCGCGGCGGCACCGTGTACTGGATCGGCCCGGCCGGGCGCGAGCAGGACGCCGGTCCCGGTACCGACTTCCACGCGGTACGCACCGGCTTCATCTCGATCACCCCGATCCAGGTCGATCTGACCCGCTACCAGGCACTGGAAAAAGTCGCCAGCTGGGTCGGCGGCCTGACCGCTGCGCTGGGCCGCCCGGCATGACCCCGCGGTTGCGCCTGCAGCCGGAAGCGATCGGCATCGGCATGACCTCGCAGCGCGTGCGCGACCGCCTGGTCGAGCGCCTGCGCGAGGCCGGCATCCGCGACGAGAGCGTGCTCAACGCGGTGCGCACCGTGCCGCGGCATCTGTTCATCGACGAGGCGCTGGCCTCGCGCGCCTACGAGGACACCGCGCTGCCGATCGGCCACGGCCAGACCATCTCGCAACCGTGGGTGGTGGCACGCATGACCGAGACGGTGCTGGAAGCGGCGCCGAAGAGGGTGCTGGAAGTCGGTACCGGCTCCGGCTACCAGGCGGCCATCCTGGCCGCGCTGGGCCTGGAAGTGCATACCGTCGAGCGCATCGGCGATCTGCTGCGGCAGGCGCGCAAGCGCTTCCGCCAGCTCGGCATGAACGTGCGCAGCAAGCACGACGACGGCCGCATCGGCTGGCCCGAGCATGGCCCGTTCGATGCGATCGTGGTCACGGCGGCGGCGCCGGCGCTGGTCGACGCACTGATCGAACAACTGGCCCCGGGCGGCTGCCTGGTGGCGCCGGTCGGTGGTCCGTCCGCGCAATCGCTGATCCGCCTGCGCCGCGCCGCCGACGGCCAGATCGAACAAGACGTCCTGGCGCCGGTGACCTTCGTCCCGTTGCTGTCGGGCATGCTGGATTGACTTCCCGGAGCCGCACTGGATGAAGATTTTCGGGCCGTTGTACGAACGCGCCATCGGCTGGTCGCGGCATCGCCGCGCGCCGGCCCTGCTGACCGGTCTCAGTTTCGCCGAGGCCATCGTGTTCCCGGTGCCGCCGGAGGTGATGCTGGCGCCGATGTCGCTGGCACAGCCGCGGCGCGCGCTGTGGTTCGCCACGTTGAGCCTGCTCGGCTCCCTGGCTGGCGCGGTGATCGGTTACCTGCTCGGCCATTTCGCCTTCGCCGCGGTGCAGCCGCTGATCGAATGGCTGGGCTGGACGCAGAAGATCGACGCCCAGGTCAGCCATCTGCGCGAGGTCATCGCCGAGTCGCCGTGGCGCGCGTTCTGGCTGTTGGTGCTGGCCGGTTTCACCCCGATCCCGCTGAAGATATTCACCTGGGCCTCAGGCATCGTCGGGGTGCCGCTGCTACCGTTCCTGGCGAGCATGCTGGTGGGGCGCGGCAAGCGCGTGTACCTGGTGGCCGGGGCGATCCGCCTCGGCGGGCCGCGTGCGGAAGCCGCGTTGCGCCGCTGGATCGAGCCGCTCGGCTGGGTCGCCTCGGCGATCCTGGCGCTGCTGGTGGTGTGGGTCATATGGAGAGCGAAGGTCGGATGAGCGTGGATCGGGTGGTGCGGAACGGCCTGCGTTGCGGCCTGGGGGTGCTGGTGGCGGTGGCGCTCGGCGCCTGCAGCAGCGCCACGGTGGTGCGCACGCCGGGCGGCGCGCCGGTGCGCGGCACCGCTGCTGCCTCGGCGCCTCGCGTGTCCGTGCCCAAGCCCGGAGTCAGCGCCACCGTTCGGCGCGGCGACACGCTGTACGCGATCGCCCGCGCCAACAACATCACCCCGCAGGACCTGGCCGGCTGGAACGGCCTGCAGCCGCCGTACACCATCTATCCGGGGCAGTCGCTGAAGCTGTATCCGCCGGGTGGGGCAGTCGCCGCGCGGCCGGGTAGCGGCCCGGTGACGCCGCCGCCGGCCTCCGGCGCCGCCGCTCGGCCGCCGTCCGTTCCGGTGCCGGCGCCGGTCAGCAGCGGTTTCCCCTGGCGCTGGCCGGCCGATGGCGTGGTGGTCAGCCGCTTCGTCGGCGGCGAGGCGACCAAGCAGGGCATCGACATCGGCGGCAGCAACGGCGAGGCCGTGCGCGCCGCGGCGGACGGCGTGGTGGTCTATTCCGGCGCCGGCCTGGTCGGCTATGGCGAACTGATCATCGTCAAGCACAACGAACAGTGGCTGTCGGCCTACGGCCACAACCGCAAGCGCCTGGTCAACGAGGGCCAGAACGTCAAGGCCGGCCAGCAGATCGCCGAAATGGGCCACAGTGGCGCGGCGCGCGACATGCTGCACTTCGAGAT
>NZ_JAXGGI010000012.1:0-124360 GCF_034105445.1 Xanthomonas sp. LF07-6 | reverse complement strand
GCGACGAGGCTTTCCAGGTAAGGCGCGTCGCGGCTGAAGCCGCTTCTACGCGAGCGCCCGCAGCTAGGCCGTCCGAACGCAGACGGCATCGGCACGACCTTGGCGTAGCGCCGCTCCTGGCGACACCGCATCGGCAGCGCCCTGACCAGAGGCCGCGCACCGGCATAGGCGCCCCACCTCGCGCGCCACGCCGGCTTGCGCCCTGCTCCGCCATCCCTATCCTTGCCGGACTGCCGCCGGTGCGGCGCCGCCAGCGCCGCCCCGCCCCGAAGGACCGCCGATGCCGCCTCCGCCGCTGCCCCGCACTGCCGCCCGCAACCAGAATATCGATGCGATGGCCAAGCTCTCGCTGCTGATCGGGGTGCTGTCGCTGCTGTATTCGCTGGGCCAGGCGCTGTTGCTGATGGCGCTGCCGGACAGGGCGATCGAGGGCGTGCTGCGCGAGGCCGGGCTGCCGTTGCCGCCGCTGCTGCAGTGGTGCGTCGCCCATGCACTGGCGCTGTCCTGGCTGTCGGCGCTGCTGTCGGCGGGCCTGTGCGCGGCGTCGTGGGCGCTGCTGCAGCGGCGCGACTGGGCGCGGCGGGCGTTCATCGTGTTCCTGGTGGTCACCGCCGCGGCCAACTTCGCGGTGCTGCCGCTGCTGTGGCAACTGTTCGATCTGCTGCAGGTCTGGGCGCCGCAGCACGCCTTTGACCCGCAACAGCTCCAGCACGACCTGGCGCTGGGCCGGATCACGCTCATGGTCAGCGGCGCGCTGACCGCCCTGGTCTTCGCCGGCCTGCACGGTTGGCTGGTCTACCAGCTGTGCCGCCCCGCGCTGCGCGCCGAGTTCCGCCGCTGACGCATGCCGACCGGCCCGCGCAGTCCGGGCAGCCCGCCGCAGACGCCTGACACAGCCAGCTTCTAGAATGGCGGCATGCATACCTTCGACCGCGTTCGCGACTATCTCACTGGCCTGCAAGACCGCATCTGTGCGGCTGTCGAGGCCGCCGACGGCCAGGCCCGTTTCGCCGAAGACCTGTGGCAGCGCGCGGAGGGCGGCGGCGGCCGCACCCGCATCCTGCGCGACGGCGCGCTGTTCGAGCAGGCCGGCATCGGCTTCTCCGACGTCGCCGGCACCCGCCTGCCGCCCTCGGCCAGCGCCAACCGCCCGGAACTGGCCGGCGCCTCGTGGCGCGCGGTCGGGGTGTCGCTGGTGTTCCACCCGCTCAGCCCGTACATCCCCACCACCCACGCCAACGTGCGCTACTTCGAGGCGCAGCGCGACGGCGCCACCGTGGCCTGGTGGTTCGGCGGCGGCTTCGACCTGACCCCGTACTACCCGTTCGACGAGGACGCCCGCCACTGGCACCAGACCGCGCACGACCTGTGCGCGCCGTTCGGCGAAGACCGCTATCCGGCGCACAAGCGCTGGTGCGACGAGTACTTCTTCCTCAAGCACCGCAACGAGACCCGCGGCGTCGGCGGCCTGTTCTTCGACGACCTGCATGCCGATTTCGAGCGCGACTTCGCCTACCAGCGCGCGGTCGGCGACGGCTTCCTCGATGCCTACCTGCCGATCGTGGAACGCCGCCGCGGCCTGCCCTGGGGCGAGCGCGAGCGCGAGTTCCAGCTGTACCGGCGCGGCCGCTACGTCGAGTTCAACCTGGTCTACGACCGCGGCACCCTGTTCGGCCTGCAGAGCGGCGGCCGCAGCGAGAGCATCCTGATGAGCCTGCCGCCGCGGGTGCGCTGGGAGTACGGCTTCCAGCCCGAACCGGGCAGCGCCGAGGCGCGCCTGGCCGAGTACCTGGTGCCGCGCGAATGGCTGGCATGAGCGCGCCAGCGCGCACCGCCGTGCTGGGCCGCGAGGACAAGCGCGCCATCGCCGAACAGTTGCAGGCCTACCTGCGCACCGAGTTGCAGCAGCAGGTCGGCGCGTTCGAGGCCGAATTCCTGCTCGATTTCGTCGCCGAGCGCATCGGCGCGCATTACTACAACCGCGGCCTGGACGATGCCCGCGCGCTGCTGGCCACGCAGCTGGACACCCTGGACGACGCGCTCTACCAACTGCAACAGCCCACCGACGCGCGCCGCTGAGCCGGGTCGTGCGCGCCACAAACGCGGCATCACGAACGTGCGGGCATAAAAAAGCCCCGCGGACCAGGGGGAGGTCGGCGGGGCCAGGGAACGGAGACTTGGGGAGGAGTCGCCGTTCCTGGATCTGCTCCAGGGGATGGGAGGAGATCCGCGACAGGTATTGCGCCTGTCGAGGGATATAAGAACATTCCCCACCTTGCTCGTTCGTGAAGATTTAAGTTAAAAATTTGTCAGATTAAGGACGGATTCATTCCCGAAAATTCGTGCAAATAAACCGCGTCAAAATTCCGTTCAATCAAAGCGATCCTGCACGCCCCGGGTGTGACGCCAGTAGGAATTTTGCGGCTTGTCGCGCCCGATGGGGTCAAAAAACCAACGCGAATGGGAAAGCGAAAATCGCGGGCAGGATAATCCTTCGGAAAACCCTCTGCGATATCCGGCGTGCATGCGGATGCGATGTCTACGCAAGACACCGCAGCGCCAGGTCTGGCCCCGGGTGCATGCCCGGAACCCGGGCACTCAATGCGCCTCGTCCCAGTTGTCGCCCACCCCGCTGTCCACCACCAGCGGCACCTTCAGCTCCGCCGCGGCGGACATCCGCCCGGTCACTTCCGGCAGCAAGGTGTCGACGAAGTCGGCATCGGCTTCGAACACCAGTTCGTCGTGCACCTGCAGGATCATCAACGCGCGGTCGCGGTGGTCCTGCAGCCAGGCGTCCACGCCGACCATGGCGCGCTTGATGATGTCGGCGGCGGTGCCCTGCATCGGGGCGTTGATCGCCGCGCGCTCGGCACCGGCGCGCAGACCCTGCTGGCGGGCGTTGATGTCGTTCAGGTACAGGCGGCGGCCGAACAGGGTCTCCACGTAGCCCTGGGTGCGCGCCTGCTCGCGCATGCGCTCCATGAAGTCGCGAACGCCCGGGTAGCGGCTGAAGTACAGCGCCACGTAGTCCTGCGCCTCGCCGCGGCCGATGCCCAGGTTGCGGGCCAGGCCGAACGCGCTCATGCCGTACATCAGGCCGAAGTTGATCGCCTTGGCGGCGCGACGCTCGTTGCCGGTGACCTCTTCGAGCTTGCGCCCGAACACCTCGGCGGCGGTGGCGCGGTGCACGTCCACGCCGCTGCCGAAGGCGCGCAACAGGCCCGGGTCCTCGGACAGGTGGGCCATGATCCGCAGCTCGATCTGCGAGTAGTCGCAGGCGATCAGCTTGCGCCCGGGCGGGGCGACGAAGGCGCGGCGGATGCGGCGGCCGTCGTCGGTACGGATGGGGATGTTCTGCAGGTTGGGATCGGAGGAGGACAGCCGCCCGGTGGCGGCGCCGGCCTGGTGGTAGCTGGTGTGCACGCGACCGGTGTCGGGGTTGACCATCTCCGGCAGCTTGTCGGTGTAGGTGCTGCGCAGCTTGGCCAGGCCGCGGTACTCCAGGATCACCCGCGGCAGCTCGTGCTGGTCGGCGATCGCCTCCAGCGCCTCCTCGTTGGTGCTGGGCTGGCCCTTGGGGGTCTTCAGCACCGCCGGCAGCTTCAGCTCGTCGAACAGCACCGCCTGCAGCTGCTTGGGCGAGTCCATGTTGAAGCTGCGTCCGGCCAGCGCGGTGGCCTTCTGCTGCGCGGCCAGCATGCGCTGGCTCAGGTCCTGGCTCTGCTTGCGCAGCTCGGCGATGTCCACGCACACGCCGTTGGCCTCGACCCGCGCCAGCACCGGCACCAGCGGCATCTCGATCTCGCGGTAGACCCGCGCCAGCGCCGGCTCGGCGTCCAGTTGCGCCGACAGCGTGCGGTGCAGGCGCAGGGTGATGTCGGCGTCCTCGGCGGCGTAGCCGGTGGCGTCGTCGATGGCCACCTGCGAGAACGCGATCTGCTTGGCGCCCTTGCCGGCCACGTCCTCGTACTTGACCGTGTCGTAGCCCAGGTAGCGCCGGGCCAGCGAGTCCATGTCGTGGCGGCTGGCGGTGGAATTGAGCACGAAGCTCTCCAGCATGGTGTCGTCGGCGTAGCCGCGCACCTCCACGCCATGGCGGCGCAGCACGTGCAGGTCGTACTTGCCGTGCTGGCCGACCTTGGGCTTGGCCGGGTCCTCCAGCAGCGGCTTGAGCATCTCCAGCGCCAGCGCGCGATCCAGTTGCACCGGCGCGCCCGGGTAGTCATGGCCCAGCGGCAGGTAGTCGGCGCGGCCCGGCTCGGTGGCGAAGCTGAGCCCGACCAGGTTGGCGCGCATCGCGTCCAGCGCGTCGGTCTCGGTGTCGAAGGCGAAGCCGTCGGCGGCGCGCAGGCGCACCAGCAGTGCTTCGAACGCCTCGGGTGTGGTCACCGCGGTGTAGTCGCCCTTGGCGGCCAGTGCCGGGTCCAGCGCCGTATCGGCGGCCGGCGCCGCGGCCCGGGCATAGCCGGCGGCGGTGCCGCGCAGGCTGGGCGTCGCCTCGCTGGCGGCCTCCGGCGCGGCCACGCCGCCGTCCAGATCACGCAGCGCCTGGGTGAAGCCGTAGCGCTGGTACAGGCCGCGCAGCTGCTCCGGCTCCTGTTCGCGCAGGCCCAGGGTGCGCGGGCCGCCGGGCAGCGTCACGTCGGTCTTGATGGTGACCAGCTCGCGGTTCAGCGGCAGGCGCTGCAGCGCCGCGCGCAGGTTGTCGCCGATCTTGCCCTTGATGGAGTCGGCATGGGCGATCACCCCGTCCAGCGAGCCATACTCGGCCAGCCACTTGGCCGCGGTCTTGGGTCCGCATTTCTCGACGCCCGGCACGTTGTCGATGGCGTCCCCCATCAGCGCCAGCAGGTCGACGATCTGGTGCGGCCAGACCCCGAACTTCTCCATCACCGCCGCATCCGAATCCATGCGGCTGCCGCTCATGGTGTTGACCAGTTGCACGCCGGGGCGCACCAGCTGGGCGAAATCCTTGTCGCCGGTGGAGATGGTGACGTCCAGGCCGTCGCCGGCGCCCTGCAGGGCCAGGGTGCCGATCACGTCGTCGGCCTCGACCCCGTCCTCGCGCAGGATGGTGATGCCCAGCGCATGCACGATCTGGCACATCGGCTCGACCTGCGCGCGCAGCTCGTCGGGCATCGGCGGGCGGTTGGCCTTGTACTGCGGGTACAGGTCGTCGCGGAAGGTCTTGCCCGGCGCGTCGACCACGAAGGCCACGTACTCGGGGCGCTCCTTGAGGGTGGCGCGCAACATGTTGACCACGCCGAACAGCGCGCCGGTGGGCTCGCCGGCGGCATTGGTCAGCGGCGGAAGCGCGTGGAACGCGCGATACAGGTAACTGGACCCGTCGATCAGGACTAATCGGCTCATCGGCCAATTCTACGCTGCGGCGTGTAGCCCCTCTCCCATCGGGAGAGGGGTTGGGGTGAGGGTGCGGCGCGAAGCGACCCGCTGACCTGGGTCCACGAGGCTGCGCACGTACCCTCATCCGCCCCTACGGGGCACCTTCTCCCGGAGGGAGAAGGGAACAGCCAGGAGCCCCTCTCCCACCGGGAGAGGGGTTGGGGTGAGGGTACGACGCGAAGCGACGCACTGATCTGGGTCCACGAGGCTGCGCACGTACCCTTATCCGCCCCTACGGGGCACCTTCTCCCGGCGGGAGAAGGAAGAGCCAAAGCCCCTCTCCCACCGGGAGAGGGTACGGTACGCAGCGACACGCCAACCTGATCCACTAAGCAGCCATCCGCCCGCACCATTCCCACACCGCATGCAGACACTCGGCGCATACTCTGCGCATGTCCTGCCCGTGGAGAACACCGCAATGAAAGCCCTGATCCTGGTCCCGCTGTTGCTGCTGGCGGGCTGCGCCTCCACCGGCCTCGGCCCGGACGGCGCGCCGATGGACGTGCGCGGCGCGGAAACGACCCAGCGCAAGATGGACAACGGCGATACCGTCGACGAATACCGCGTGGGTGGCCAACTGCGCATGGTCAAGGTGACCCCGGCGCGCGGCCCGGCCTACTACCTGTACGACCGCAACGGCGACGGCCACATGGAAGTGGACGGCAGCAAGGACAATGTGTCGCCCGTGTACTGGAAGCTGTACAGCTGGTGACGTCGCGCCCGGCGCGTCGCCCAACGGTGGCGGCGCGCGGGCGTGCTCGCGTCCCCGATCTGCCCAGACGGACGAATGCATGCACGTGCCGGATGCCGGCCCCCTGTCGCGGCGTCGCCTCCCGGCGCAGCCGCGTGACAGGCCGAAGCGTATCGGCAAAGCGATAGGTCGCTGCCGCCAGCGGCCGGATGCCGGCCTCGAACGTGTTCCGCACCGCGCCGACCCCGGCGCGGGCCGATCAGCGCCTCAGCGGATCACCAGCACCGGCACCTGGCTGTTGGCGAGCACTTCCGCGGTCTGGCTGCCGAGCAGGACCCGGCTCATGCCGCGGCGGCCGTGCGAGGTCATCACGATCAGATCGCTGTTGCAGGCCACGGCCATGTCGATGATGCCCTCGGCGGCGTAGCGGTCGAGCACGTGGCGACCGTGCGCGGTCACTCCGGTGGCCGCGGCGGCGGCCAGCGCCGGCGCCAGGATCTTCTGCGCGCCGGCTTCGCGGTCCTGGCGGTATTCGGGGCTGGCCTCGTAGCCCACGCTCCAGCCCATCGCGTCGTACATGCCCATTGCCCACGGCTCGGACACGGTGACGATATCCACGTCCGCGCCGAGCTCGGCGGCCAGCGCCAGCCCCTGCTGCAGACCCTTGGCGGACAACTCGGAACCATCGATGGCGATCAGGATGCGCTGGTACATGGGATGCTCCGGTGACGCCGCACACGGCGGCCTGGACAGCATTGCACACCCATTGCGCGGCGCCTGCCTTGACCCGGATCAAATTCAGTCGCTGTGCGGCTTCAGCAGGCGTGCTGGATTGCCGGCCACGCGCGCGCCGGCCGGCACGTCGCGGGTGACCACGCTGCCGGCGCCGACCACCGCGTCGTCGCCGATGGTCACACCGGGCAGTACGATCGCGCCGCCGCCGATCCAGACGTTGCGCCCGATCGTCACCGGCCGCCCCAACTCCAACCCCTCGGCGCGCTGCGCAGCATCGCGCGGATGATCGGCGGCATAGAGTTGCACCGCCGGCCCGATCTGGGTGCCGGCGCCGATGTGCACCGGTGCCACGTCCAGGATCACGCAGTTGAAGTTGAGGAACACGTCCTCGCCGAGATGGATGTTGTAGCCGTAGTCGCAATGGAACGGCGGCCGCACCACCGCGCCGCGTCCCACCGAACCCAGTCCTTCGACCAGCAGCGCGTGCCGCCGCGCCGGTGGCTCGGCCAGCGCCGCGTTGTAGCGCTGCATCCAGGCACTGGCCGCGTCCTGCTCGGCCCGAAGCTGTGCGTCGTTGGGGCGATACGGTTCGGCGGCCAGCATCTTCTCTTTCTCGCTTCGCATCCTTGCCCTCCCAGGCAGTGGTCGAACGCGAATGATCGCATCGCGCTGCGTCACGGCGCGTGTCCCTGGCGGTGACGCGCAAGCCGCAGCCACGGCGACGTCGTGACCAACAGACCACGTCGCATTCACCGTCCAGCAACGCCTACGCGTCCGATCATCGAACGCCCATGCCGGCACATTCCAGCCCGCGTGGACTCTCTCCCAGACAAAGGCGGTGCGCGAGGTGCGCGACGGCGGCGCCACGTTCGTCGTCAATATCGAGAACGGCGGCGATTTCGTGGTGCCGGCGAGCGCGGTGCGCGACGTGCATTTCGGCAAGGTGATGCTGGCGGTCGAGCACCTGCCGGCGCCGCTGCGCGAGGCGTTGCGGCATCCGCATGATGCGGAGTTGCCAACCTCGACCTATGCCGCCAGCGATCCGGGCGACGGCGCATTGAAGGACTGAGGCGGCACACTTTCCGGCTGCAACGCCGCAGCTGCGATGCAGCCGTAGTCCAAGGGGTTGCGCGCTTGGCGGCCGTCCACAGCGGGACAGCGCTGGACGACCGCCGCTGCCGCCAGCCGCCGGAGGGACATCGCTGTCGCGCGGCCGTCCCGCGGTCACAGCCCGGGACCCGTGGCCCCCGGATGAACGGCATTGCCCGGCACCTTCGTGACCGGGCTGGGCAAGTGCGACGACGACGGCGACAGGTGCTAACGTTCCGCGCTTCGCATCCCATCCCGCTCCCGGAGCCGCGCATGTCCGCCACCGCTTTTCCCGTCTCCCGTCGCGCCCGTCGGGCGCTGGTCCTCGGCATCGGCCTGGCGCTCACCGGCGCCGCGCAGGCACAGGTGGTGCGCACACCGGACGTGCCGGTGCCGCAGGACACGCCCTACCCCGGCACCCTGACCCTGCAGGTGGACGCCGGCGATGTGCGCCAGGGTATCTACCGGGTGCACGAGACCATCCCGGTCAGCGCCGGGCGGCTGACCCTGCAGTATCCGCAGTGGATTCCCGGCGACCATTCGCCGAGCGGGCCGGTGGCGATGCTGGCCGGCCTCACCCTCACCGCCAACGGCAAGCCGCTGCCGTGGCGCCGCGACACCTTCGACGTGTACAGCTTCCACGTCGACGTGCCGCAGGGCGTGAGCGCGATCGACGCCAGCTTCCAGTACCTGTCGCCGCGCGACGACGGCTTCGAGATGACCGACAAGATGCTGCAGCTGGAGTGGAACAAGGTGGCGCTGTACCCGGCCGGCCACGACACCCGCGGCATCACCGTGGCGCCGAGCGTGACCCTGCCGGCCGGCTGGGAGTTCGGCACCGCGCTGGAGACCGCCAGCCGCAACGGCGCCACCACCACCTTCAAGCCGGTGGACTTCACCACCCTGGTCGACTCGCCGATCTATGCCGGGCGCTACTTCAAGCGCGTGGACCTGACCCCGGCCGGCGGCGCGCCGGTGCACCTGGACGTGGTCGCCGACGCACCGCGGTTCCTGGACATCAGCGCCGAGCAGCTGCAGGCGCACCGCAATCTGCCGGTGCAGGCGATCAAGCTGTTCGGCTCGCATCACTATGCGCATTACGACTTCCTGTTCTCGCTGTCGGACGTGCTGGGCGGCAACGGCCTGGAGCATCACCAGTCCAGCGAGAACGGGCTGGCTGCCGACTACTTCAGCGCCTGGGACGAGAACGCGCCGGACCGCGACCTGCTGGCGCACGAGTACACGCACTCCTGGAACGGCAAGTTCCGGCGCCCGGCCGACCTGTGGACGCCGACCTTCAACGTGCCGATGGGCGACTCGCTGCTGTGGGTCTACGAGGGCCAGACCCAGTACTGGGGCTATGTGCTGACCGCGCGCGCCGGGATGTGGACGCCGCAGCAGTTCCGCGACGCGCTGGCGATGACCGCGGCCAACTACGACCGCAACCGCGCCGGCTTCCGCTGGCGCTCGCTGGAGGACACCACCAACGACCCCACCGCCGCGCACCGCGCACCGCTGCCCTACCGCAGCTGGCAGATGAGCGAGGACTACTACAGCGGCGGGCAGATGGTGTGGCTGGCGGTGGACGCCAAGCTGCGCGCGATGAGCGGCGGGCGCAAGTCGCTGGACGACGTGGCCAAGGCGTTCTTCGGCATCGACGACGGCAGTTTCGCGGTCAAGACCTACACCTTCGACGACGTCGTCGCCGCGCTCGACGGCGTGGTCCACTACGACTGGGCCGACTACATCAACCGCCGCGTCTACCAGGTGGACCCGCCGCTGCTGGAAGGCCTGCAGGCCAGCGGCTGGAAGCTGGTGTATACCGACCAGCCCAGCGCATTCGAAAAGCAGTACGACGGCCGCCACCAGTCGGCGCGGCACCGCTACAACTTCGCCTGGTCGATCGGCCTGGTGATGAACGACGACGCCAGCATCAACGACGTGCTGTGGGATGGCCCGGCGTTCAAGGCGGGGGTCAGCAGCGGCGCCACGGTGCTCGCGGTCAATGGCCAGGACTATTCGCGCGACACGCTCAAGCAGGCGATCGCCGATGCCAAAGGCGGCAGTGCGCCGATCGTGCTGACGCTCAAGTACCAGGGCGGCGTGCGCGACGTGCCGGTGAACTATCACGACGGCCTGCAGTATCCGCACCTGGTGCGGGTCGAGGGCACGCCGGACTACCTGAGCAAGATCATCGCCGCACGGCGCTGAGCCGACGCCTGCCGCCGCTGCCGTCAACGCAGCGGCGGCAGGTGCGCGAGGCGGCACCGTCACGCGCTACACGCGGACGCCGACGACAATGGTAGGCGTGGTTTCCGTCCTGTCCCGGCATGCCTGCGATCGAGTTGCTGACCATCAATGCGCACATGGGCTTCAGCGTGCTGAAGCAGCGCTTCATGCTGCCAGAGTTGCGTGCGGCGATCCGCACCCTGCCCGCGGACCTGGTGTTCCTGCAGGAGGTGCTGGGCGAGCATCAGCTGCACGCCGGCCGCCACGCCGACTGGCCGGCGCAGAGCCAGTACGAATTCCTCGCCGACGCGCTGTGGCCGCAGTTCGCCTACGGCCGCAATGCGGTGTATCCGCATGGGCACCACGGCAATGCGCTGCTGTCGCGCTTTCCGATCGCCTCCTTCGTCAACCGCGACGTCTCCATCGCCGGCCACGAGCACCGCGGGCTGTTGCATGCGGTGCTGGAGATCCCCGGTCATGCCGAGGCGGTGCATGCGATCTGCGTGCACCTGGGTTTGCGCGAGGCACACCGGCGTCGACAGATCGGCCTGCTCGGCGCGCTGATCGCCGAACTGCCGGCGCCGGCGCCGCTGATCGTGGCCGGCGACTTCAACGACTGGCGCCAGCGCGGGCATCCGCTGCTGCAGCGGCATGGCCTGACCGAGGCCTTCGTGCACCTGCACGGACGCGTGGCGCGCAGCTTCCCGGCGCGCTGGCCGCTGTTGCCGCTGGACCGCATCTATGTGCGCAACGTGCGCATCGAGGCCGCAAGGGTGTTGACCGGCCGGCCGTGGTCGCACCTGTCCGACCACGCCCCGCTGCACGCCAGGATCGTGCTGTGAACCGGACCGCGAACCGCGACACGCGCTGGCGCCAGGGCCACCGCCTGGAGTTGCTGGAGAACGGCGATGCGTACTTCCGGTGCGCCTTCGCCGCGATCGACGCGGCCCGGCACGAGGTGCTGCTGGAGACCTTCATCTGGTTCGAGGACAAGGTCGGCCTGGCGCTGAAGGATCACTTGGTCGCCGCTGCGCGCCGCGGCGTGCGCGTGCACCTACTGGTGGATGCGTTCGGCTCGCCGGATCTCTCGCCCGGCTTCGTGCGCGAACTGACCGAGGCCGGCGCCGAGCTGCGCCTGTACGACCAGCAGCCGACCCTGCTCGGCGTGCGTTTGAACGTGTTCCGGCGCATGCACCGCAAGCTGCTGGTGGTGGACGGGCGGATCGGCATGATCGGCGGCATCAACTGGTCGGCCGATCACCTGGCCGATTTCGGCCCGGAGGCGAAACAGGACTACGCGGTGGAGGTACAAGGCCCGGTGGTGGCGGACATGGTCGCGTTCGTGCGCCGGACCCTGGCCACCCACGGTACCGGTGCGGGTTGGGTGCCGCAGGAGAACGTCGATATGCCGCCCGCCGGCGCGGCCGAGGTGTGCTTCCTGCCACGCGACAACGCCGGCCGTTCACGCAGCATCGAGCGCGCCTACCGGCAGGCATTCCGCAACGCGCGGCACCAGATCGTGCTCGCCAACGCCTACTTCTTCCCCGGCTACGGCTTCCTGCGCGACCTGTGCGCCGCTGCGCGCCGCGGGGTGGCGGTGAAGCTGATCTTCCAGGGCCAGCCGGACACGCCGCTGGCGCTGTTCGCCGCACGCGCGCTGTACCGGCATCTGGTCGATGCCGGCGTGCAGATCTTCGAATACTGCGAGCGCCCGTTCCACGGCAAGGTCGCGGTGATCGACGGCCACTGGAGCACGGTGGGATCGAGCAACCTGGATCCGCTGAGCCTGGCGCTGAACCTGGAAGCCAACCTGATGATCCGAAATGCCGCCTTCGCGCGCGACCTGCACGGGCGCCTGCAGCGACTGATGCAACGGCACTGCCGCGAAGTCGTGCCGGCGCAGGTGCCACGCAGGCGCTTCTGGCAACCGCTGCTGCGGCCGCTGCTGTTCCATGTGCTGCGCAACGTGCCGCAGTGGGCCAGCCGCCTGCCCAAGCGCACGCCGCGCACCGCGGTGCTGCGGCGCAAGCGGCACGCGCCATGAACCATCCGCGCACGCGTTGGCGCATGCTGCGCCGCTTCGCCTATCTGGCCTTCCTGGTCCTGGTGGCGGTATTGCTGGTGCGCGCGGCGCGCACCGTGGACTGGGCGCAGGTCGGCACCACCCTGGCGGGCTACGGTGCCGGCACCCTGGCCGCCGCCGCAGGCCTGAGCCTGGCCAGCTACGTGCTGTATGCCGGCTACGACCTGGCCGCGCGACGTTACGCGACGCATGCGGTGCCGACGCCGCGGGTCATGGCGATCGCGGACATCGCCTACGCCTTCAGCCTGAATGTCGGTGCGCTGATCGGCGGCACTGCGATCCGCTACCGGCTGTACGGACGCGCCGGGCTGGGCCTGGCGACGATCAGCCGCGTGGTCGGCTTCGCCATCGCCACCAACTGGATGGGCTATCTGCTGCTGACCGGCGTGCTGCTGGTCAGCGGGCGCCTGCGCACGCCTGCGCAGTGGCCGCTGAGCGGCGCGGTGCTGCCATGGGTCGGCGCCGCCATGCTGGGCTTGGTGGTGGCCTACCTGATCGCCTGCCAGCGCGCGCACGGCCGCACGCTGCAGGTGCGCGGCCACGTCCTGCACCTGCCGCCATTGCCGCTGGCGCTGCTGCAACTCGGCCTGGGCACCGGCAACTGGGCGCTGATGGGCGCCCTGCTGTACGTGCTGATGCCGGCCGGCGTGGCCTATACCGCGGCGCTCGGCGCACTGCTGGCGGCGGCCGTGGCCACCGCCATCGCCCACGTGCCGGCCGGCATCGGCGTGCTCGAAGCGGTGGTGCTGCCGCTGCTGGGATCGCATGCACCGCAAGCGGAACTGCTGGCGGCGCTGCTGGCTTATCGCGCCTTCTACTACCTCGGCCCGCTGCTGCTGGCCTGTGCCGGCTATGCGCTGCTGGAAGCGCGGTGGCGGCGCGGCGCGGGCTGAGCGAGGCCGTGTGCGCGACGGACCCAGCCTCCTGACCACCGACCTGTTGCGCTGCGCCTGCGGTGCCAGCGTCGCAGCGCACGCGTCCTGGAGCAGGACGGTCATGCCGCCGCACGGATGCGCTCTTCGGCACCCCGGCACGGTCGACCGAGCGAACGCGCGCAGCGCACACCATTGGCTGTCCTCATCGCCGCACACACCATTCCCGGGAGGTCGCATGAAACTGCTGTTCGCCGTCGCGCTCGCGGCGCTGCTGTCGCCGTGTCTGTCCGCATCCGCCGCACCCGTTGCGCCCTCGCCCCTGCTCGGCAACTGGGCCGTGGACGTGGCGCGCCTGGATCGGGCGCCCCAGGACCGGCCCAAGGCGGTCACCCTGCGCTTCAGCGAGGCGGGCAAGGGCAAGTGGGCCGTCAAGGTCGACATTGCCGAACAGGGCGGCGGCACCATGCATGCCGAAGGCGTCGCCGCGCTCGATGGCCGCGCCACGCCGGTGAAGAACAACTTCGAGGCCGATGTCTTCGCCCTGCGGATGCCCGCGCCCAACGTGCTGGTGATGATGCTGTCCAAGGACAGGAGCGTGGCCTCGACCCGCATCTACACCGTAGCCGCGGACGGCCGCTCGATGACCGAAACCGTGTCCGCGTTCGCGCCGGACGGCACACCGACGATGCGCACCAACTACTTCACCCGCGTCGCGGCATCGTCCGCGCCGTCGCCACGCTGACGCATGCGCCGGTCGCGGCATGTCAGACCGGTGCTGGCCTACGCAGCTCTCCAGCGAGGTACAGGCCAGGAACCCAACCAGCTCGGTCATCGCCTGGCGTCCTGGCGCGGCCGCGGTCGCTGACGTAGGGACCATGAAGCAAGACCATGGATGCTCCCTGCGTAGATGCCCGCCCTGCCCGGCCAGTCGCGCCAGCCCGCCGCGAGCGGCAGACCGCGTTACAGGAACCGGTTCACTTGCGTCAGGCCGATCTGCGATGGCCGCCGGAATGCGTTCTGCACCTTGTCGATCTGCGAACCAGGTACGCCTTGCGCCTCGAAGTGGCCTTTCCACTGGCGCACCACGCCCGCCACCTCATCGATCACCGCTGCCGCGGCCGCGGTGGTGAGGGCAAACCTCGCGCAGTGCGTGAGCGCGTTGTCGAGCGTGGACAGGCGCCCCTGTGCGCCGATCCCCAGGTGCAGGAAGCGCTCGCTGCCGCCGCTCGGCCTGGGAACCACGTCGTAGAGCGGACTCAGGCGCCAGCCCCCGAAGTCGCCACGGTGCACAAGCGCGTGGTTGCGGAGATGGTCGTCGTCGTTGCAGACCAGAATGTTGAACACCATGCGCCGGAACAGTTCGTGGCGATCGGCAGTCACCTGTCCCGCCGCACCCAGCCGGCCCAGCGCGTCGGCGATGTCCGCATAGGCCATCTTCGGCGAATCCATTTCATGCACGCCCAGCGCCGTCAGCGCACTGACCATATGCCATTTGCGATAGCCCTCGGCCTCGGTGCCGCGATCGAAGCGCGCGATCATCATCACCGTCCCGCGACCTGGCACATCGATCAGCCGGGTGTCGGGAACATCCATCTTGGCAAGACGGGCCAGTTCCAGCGTGGCGTGCTCGATCAAGGGAATGTCGAACGGATCGCGCCGGGTCGGGAACTTGGCCAACCACTGCCGTCCCTGATCGACCAGCACCGCTTTGGGCCGCATGCCGCCGAGCGTGGGCGCTTCGCCCAGCAGCTCGAGCAAGTGTTGCGGAACGGACTCGCCCTCTTCGATTCGCTCGGCGGCATCGAGCAGGTGATCCAGATGCATCGGCCGCAGCAGACCGCTGTCGTGCGGCGCGTCTTCGGGACGGCGACGGAAATCGAGGGCACCGCTGCGGTTGGGACTGGAATTGTCGATCAGCACCCGGTCGTTGAGTTGGCCTTCCTGGATGCGCAGCGTGTTGGCAAGCACGCGCCGGCCCCAGGCATCGGGAAGGGCATCGCGGATGGCGCCGAACAGGGCGAGATCGCCCGGCGGCGCGACCTCGATACCGGGCGCTAATTCGTCCAGGCGCAGGCTGCGGGGATCGACGTCGATGGCGCCGGGGCGGCGGGAATAGCGCATGCCATAGGCAAACCGGCTACCGACTGATGCGGCGTGCGTTTCCACCAGCGTCAGCAGCCCTGCGGGCACGTCCTGATCGGCTCCCTCAAGGCGGATCATGACGTAACGTTCGTGGACCGGCATCGTCAGAAATCCAGTTTCTTGCGCAGATCGCGCTTGCGCACCCGGCGTCCATGCGCCGCATCCATGGCCTGCGCCACCGGATCGTGCAATGCCTGCAATGTGCCAAGCAGGCCCAGCACTTCCATGACACTGACCCACGCCCAGATGGCGACGCCGGGATTGCCCGATTCGATCTTGAGGACGGTCAGACGGCTGACCCGGGCACGCTCGGCCAGTTCCTCCTGGGTCATCGTCCGGGCTCTACGGCCGCGACGAATGACGTCTCCCAGCGACGTGATGGCCGAGCTCGCCAATGGCGACAACCTGTCGTAAGCAGCCATGTCTTCAATCCGATACGCAAACAGCGTTTATGCAATTAATCGGATACATCATACCGTGGCAGACATCGGACGCAAATCGAAGAATAGTCTTCAATTATGAATCTTATGCAGCTTTAAGTCTTCTATTGAAGACATTCAGAACGTCGAGTATGTCGCCATCCCGCCGCGTCCGCAGACGGGACCGAAGAGCGCACCTACAACAGGGTCAGATTGGCGTACGCCATCACCAGCCACTTGGCGCCGGCCTCGTCGAACTGCACCTGCACGCGGGCGTGGGCGCCGCTGCCTTCGTAGTCGATGACCACGCCGCTGCCGAACTTGGGGTGCTGCACGTTGGCGCCGAGCTTGATCGCCGGGGCCTCGATCACGCTGTGCCCCAGGCTGCGCGGCGCGCCCAGCGACGCGCTGCGCGAGACCTGCACCTTCGGCCGCACTTCGTGCAGCAGTTCGCGCGGGATCTCGCGCAGGAAGCGCGAGGGCACGTTGTAGTTGTCCTGGCCGTGGATGCGCCGCGACTCGGCATAGCTCAGCACCAGCTTGTGGCGGGCGCGGGTGATGCCGACATAGGCCAGGCGCCGCTCTTCCTCCAGGCGCCCGCTCTCTTCCAGCGAACGCGCGCTGGGGAACAGGCCGTCTTCCATGCCGGCCAGGAACACGATCGGGAATTCCAGGCCCTTGGCCGAGTGCAGGGTCATCAACTGCACGCCCTCCTCGCCGGCCTGGGCCTGGCCTTCGCCGGCCTCCAGCGAGGCGTAGGCGAGGAACGCGACCAGCTCGGTCATCGCCTGGCGGCCTTCGTCGGCGTCCTCGTCGCCGTCGGCGCGGACGAAGCGCGAGGCCACCGACACCAGTTCGTCGAGGTTGTCGGTACGCGATTCCGAATCCAGCCCGCCGCGGCTTTCCTTGCCCCAGTGCTCGCGCAGGGTGGAGCGCGCCAGCACCTGGTCGATCTGTTCGGGCAGCGGCAGCCCGGCCACGTCCAGGGCCAGTTGCTCGATCAGGCCGAGGAACTGGCCCAGCGCGTTGCGCGCGCGTGCGGCCAGGTCGCCGCCCTGCTGCGCGGCCTGTCGCGCCGCCGCCCACAGCGACAGCGACTGCGCGCGCGCCAGGCGCCGCACTTCGTCCAGGGTGCGGTCGCCGATGCCGCGCGGCGGCGTGTTGACCGCACGCTCGAACGCCGCATCGTCGGCGCGGTTGGCGACCAGGCGCAGGTAGGCCAGGGTGTCCTTGATTTCGGCGCGCTCGAAGAAGCGCATGCCGCCATAGACCCGGTACGGCACCTGCTCGGCGATCAGCGCCTCTTCGAACGCGCGCGACTGCGCGTTGCTGCGGTAGAGCACCGCCGCCTCGCTGTAGCTGCCGCCGTCGCGCACCCACTGGCGCACGCGCTCGACCACGTAGCGCGCCTCGTCCACCTCGTTGTAGGCCGCGTACAGGTCGATCGGCTCGCCATCGCCCGAATCGGTCCACAACTGCTTGCCGATGCGGTCGGGGTTGTGCGCGATCACCGCGTTGGCGGCGTTGAGGATGTTGGCGCTGGAGCGGTAGTTCTGCTCCAGGCGGATGGTCTGCGCGCTGGGGAAATCGGTGAGGAAGCGCTGCACGTTCTCGACCTTGGCGCCGCGCCAGCCATAGATCGCCTGGTCGTCGTCGCCGACCACGAACACGTGGCCGCTGTCGCCGGCGAGCACGCGCACGAACGCGTACTGGATGGCGTTGGTGTCCTGGAATTCGTCGACCAGGATCTCGCCGAAGCGGGCGCGGTAGTGCGCCAGCAGCGCCGGGGTGTCGCGCAACAATTCGTGTGCGCGCAGCAGCAGTTCGGCGAAGTCGACCAGGCCGGCGCGGTCGCAGCGCTCCTGGTACAGCGCGTAGGCGTTGCGCAGGGTGGTCACCCACTCGTCGCGCGGTTCCGGCTGGATGTGCTGGGCGCGGCGGCCCTCGTCCTTCTGCTGGTTGATCCACCACACGATCTGCTTGGGCGGGTACTTGCCCTCGTCCAGCTCCAGCTGCTGCACCACGCGCTTGACCAGCCGCAGCTGGTCGTCGGCGTCGAGCACCTGGAAGCTCTCCGGCAGCTTCGCGTCCTGCCAGTGCAGGCGCAGCAGGCGGTGCGCCAGGCCGTGGAAGGTGCCGATCCACATGCCGCGGCTGCCGTTGCGCAGCTGCAGGTCGGCGCGGTGGCGCATCTCGCCCGCGGCCTTGTTGGTGAAAGTGACCGCCAGGATCCCGTGCACCGGCACGCCATGCACCTGGTGCAACCAGGCGATGCGATGGGTGAGCACGCGCGTCTTGCCGGAGCCGGCGCCGGCCAGGACCAGATAATGGCCGGGCGCGGCGGAAACGGCCTCGCGCTGGGCGGGGTTCAGATCGTCGAGCAAATGAGAGACATCCACCCGCGCATTTTAGCCGGTGCGGCGGCGCAGCGGCTGCGACAGCGCGCGTCGCCCGGCACACGACGTGGCGTCAATCGGTGCGGAACAGCCGTTCGGCCAGGAAATCCACGAACACGCGCAGCTTCGGCGACAGTTGCCGACGCGACGGCCACACCACGAAGAACGCGCCGCCGTCGGTCAGGTGCGCGTCCAGCACCGGCTGCAGGCGGCCAGCGGCCAACGCGTCCTGCGCCAGGAACGCCGGCATGCAGGCGATGCCCAGGCCGGCGATCGCCGCGGCGCGCACCGCTTCCATGTTGTTGCAGGTGAGCACCGCCGGCGGCAACGGCGCCGGTTCCGCCAGCGGCCAGTCCTGCGGCTTGCCGGTATCGGGAACGCGGAACAGCACGCCATCGTGCGCGGCCAGCTCCGCCGGGGTCTGCGGCACGCCGCGGCGGCGCAGGTAGTCCGGCGCCGCGCACAGGCAGAAGCGGAACGGCCCCAGGCGCCGCGCCAGCAGCCGCGAGTCGGCCTGCACGCCGCTGCGGATCACCGCGTCCAGGCCGTGTTCGAGCAGGTCGACCACGCGGTCGTCGAACTCCAGGTCCAGCTCCACGTCCGGATAGCGCTGGCGGAACTCCGGCAGCAGCGGCACCAGGAAGCGGTAGCCGATGGTCGGCAAGCCGACCCGCAGCCGCCCGCGCGGCGCCTGCCGGGTCTGCGCCAGCGCCTCCTCGGCCTCGCGCAGGTCGGCCAGCACGCGCTGGCAATGCTCCAGGAACAGCGCGCCCTCGGCGGTCAACGCGATGCGCCGGGTGGTCCGCTGCAGCAGGCGCACGCCGAGCTCGCGCTCCAGCGCGGCCACGCTCTTGCCCACCGCCGAGGCCGAGATGCCGAGCACGCGGCCGGCGCCGACGAAGCTGCGCTGTTCGGCGGCCCGGACGAAGGCGACGATGCCGGTGAGGCGATCCATCTGGCGATATTAGAGCGTTCCATTCCGCAAAGCGCGGAGGATCGCGGCCTTTTTCGCGAATTGCCGCCCCGGTATCTCTAGTGGCCTTTCGACATCCGCCGCCAGAGCCGCTCCGATGACCTCCGCTTCGCCTCCCGATTCCACTCCCCTGCCGCGCCGCGGCGCCGCCCTGGCCGCGGTGTGCCTGGCCGCCCTGGCGCTGCCACTGAACTTCTCCGGCGGTGCCGTCGCCACCCCGGGGATCGGCGCGGCCCTGGGCGGCAGCGCGCTGGCCCTGGCCTGGATCACCAACGCCTTCATGCTCAGCTTCGGCAGCCTGCTGCTGGCCGCCGGCGCGCTCGCCGACCGGCATGGGCGGCGCCGGGTGTTCCTCGGCGGCCTGGCGCTGTTCGCCAGCGCCAGCCTGGGCGTGGCTGTGGCCGGCTCGGTCGCGGCGATCGACCTGTGGCGGGCGCTGCAGGGCGTCGGTGCCGCCGCCGCGCTCGCCGCCGGCACCGCGGCGCTGGCCCAGCTGTACACCGGCGCGGCGCGCACGCGCGCGTTCAGCCTGCTTGGCACCACCTTCGGCACCGGCCTGGCGTTCGGCCCGCTGGCCGCGGGCGCGCTGAGCGAACGGCTGGGCTGGCGCGCGATCTTCTTCGGCGTAGCCGCGATCGCGGCGCTGGCGTGGGCCCTGGCCGCGTGCTGGCTGCCGGCCTCGCGCGCTCCGGCCGGCGGTCCGCCCGACCGCGCTGGCGCGCTGTGTTTCAGCGCGGCGCTGGCGCTGTTCACCGCCGGCCTGATCCAGGGGCCGCACAGCGGCTGGGGCAGCGCCGCGACGCTGGCCCTGCTCGGTGCCGCGGCCCTGCTGCTGCTCGGCTTCGTGTGCATCGAACGGCGCCGCCGCCATCCGCTGCTGGACCTGAGCCTGTTCCGCTACCGGCGCTTCGTCGGCGTGCAGCTGCTGCCGGTCGCCACCTGCACCAGCTACGTGGTGCTGCTGGTGCTGCTGCCGCTGCGCATGATCGGCGTGGATGGCACGCCGGCGGCCAGTGCCGGCCTGACGCTGCTGGCACTGTCGGCGCCGATGCTGCTGGTGCCGAGCCTGGCCGCGGTACTGGCGCAGCGCATCGCCCCGGCCTGGCTGTCGGCAGCCGGGTTGGCGGTGGCCGCGGCCGGCCTGTGCTGGCTGGGCGCGCGGCCCCCGGCGCAGGCGCTGCCGGCATTGTTGTTGATCGGTGCCGGTACCGCCCTGCCCTGGGGCCTGATGGATGCACTGTCGGTGAGCGTGGTGCCGATCGAACGCGCCGGCATGGCCGCCGGCCTGTTCGGCACGCTGCGCGTGGCCGGCGAAGGCATCGCCCTGGCGAGCGTGGCGGCCCTGCTCGCGGCCTTGGTGCAGGTGCGGCTGGCCGCGGTCGCGCCGCTGCTGCCGCACGCGGCCCTGGCGGACACCGCGCAGCGGCTGGTCGCCGGCGATCTGTCCGCCTCCATGGCCGAGGGCGCGCTGTCCGCGACGCAACTACGGCTGGCCTACGCAGCGGCCTTCGGCACGCTCACCCGGGTGCTGGCGGCGATCACCGCGCTGGCGGCGATCGCGATCTGCCTGTTGCTCGGGCGCACGCCGCAAGACGCGGTGGATGGGGGCCTTTGATCGCGTTAGGAGACCCGCCTGTAGGACCGGCAATGCAGGCCGCAGCTAGAAACGACGCAAAGGCCTGTCCCTGTTGGAGCGGCTTCAGCCGCGACGGGCGTTACCGAAGTCACGAGTCGCAGCTGCGCCGCGCGCAACCGCGGCCGGCATGCGCCGCAGCGCTCAATGGACGGTAGCTACCGGCAGCTCAAGCGCCAGCAGCGCCTGCGCGGTCTGCTGCGCCTGCACCCGCAGCTCGGGGATCGCCAGGCTTTCCCACAGGCTGCCGATGCGCAGACTGCCGAGCACGCGGATGCGCGGCGTGGCGTGGCCATCGGCGTCGAGCAGCGCACCATCGGCGGCGCTGCCCACGCCGATGCCGTGCGGCCCCGGCTGCGCATGGCCGCAGCCGAGTAATTGGTGCAGCAGCGGATTGCGCATGGTCTGTGCGCGCAGTTCGACGCCGGTGGCATTGATCACACAGTGCGCGTCGAGCTGCAGCGGCACGCCGTCGGCGCCCATGCCGTTGACCTGCACGCAGGCGCCGACCGGGAATACCGTATCCAGCCGCGCGCGGTGCAGGCGCAACTGACCGACCCGGCGCATCGCCTGCAATTGCGCGAAGACCGGCGCGGCGATGCGATGCCGGTGCACGTCCCAGTAGCGCACCACGTGGCGCAGGAAGCGGCGCTGCTCGGTCACCGACAGCGACTGCCACAGCGCCTGGCTCAGCGGGCGTATCCGGTCCATCACGCTCTGCCAGGGCCGGCCCTGCGCCTGTGCCGCGGCGGCGTGGCGACGCAGCGCGCGCACGCGCTGGCGCAACGGCATCGCCAGCAACGCCTGCGCATCGAAGTCGGCCGGCGCGCCATGCGCGGCGTGCGGCAACGGCAGCAAGGCGTGCCGCGAGACCACGTGCACCGGGCCGCGGTGCGCATTGGCCAGCAGCGTCAGCACGCTGTCGGCCATGCTCAGGCCGGAGCCGACGATGCACACCGTGGCCTCGCGCGGAATCGCCTGCAGCTGCGCGTAGTCCCAGGCCTCGATCCGCGACGGCGCGTCGAGACCGGGAGCGCCGCGCGCCGGCAGCGGACGCAGGCTGTTGCCCAGCGCCAGCACGGTGGCGCCAGCGTGCAGCTGTCCACCGTCGTGCAATTGCAGAATCTGACCGCCCGTCGGCTGCGGATGCAGCGCCAGCACCCGCGCCTGGCGCCATTGCAGGCGCGCCGGCCCGGCGGTCTGCGCCTGCCACAGGCGTGCGCGCAGATAGGCGGCGTAATGGCGGCGCTGCACATAGGCCTCGGCCAGTGCGGCGCGCGACAGCTGCGGATACAACGCCTGCTGCTGCAGCCAGTCGAGGAAGTCGTCGGGCGCGTCGGCGAAGGCGCTCATGCGCCCGGCCGTCACGTTCAACAGGTGTTCGGCGCAGGGCGTCGCATAGGCCACGCCCTGCGCCAGCGCCGGCTGCGATTCGATCAATTGCACGCGCAGCGCGGTGCCGGCCTGACGCAGCAACTGCAGCGCGACCAGCACGCCGGCCGCGCCGCCGCCGACGATGGCGATGTCGCAGTCGTCGGCGGCCGGTTCGCTGGGCACAAGCTCATTCATGCCGCGATTGTAAGGGAAGCCCCCACCGGCCCGGCCCGCGGCTGAGAACCGTGGTGCATGTGCCGGCACCGATCGCGCATGAGCGCGTCATGCGCCTGTCATCGGCATGCGTCACATCAGCGCATCGGCCAGGCGCGCGATGCCTTCGCGGCTGCGCCGCCAGGCCGGCCGCTTGCGCCAGTCCTGCAACGTCAGCACCCGCGCGTCGGCCAGGTAGTCGGCCTCCACCGCGCGCAGTCGCTGCACCACCGCGGCGCTGTAGCACAGCATGCCGACCTCGGCGTTCAACGCGAACGAGCGGATGTCCAGGTTGATCGAGCCGACCAGGGCGATGCCTTCGTCCACGCTCAGGTGCTTGGCGTGCAGGAAGCACGGCCGGTACAGCGCGATCTTGACCCCGCTGCGCAGCAGTTCGTCGTAATAGGCCTCCTGCGCCCAGGCGGTGAGCCGCTGGTTGTTGCTCTCGGACAGGATCAACTGCACGTCCACCCCGGACAGCGCGGCGATGCGCAGCGCGCTGAGCGTGGCCTCGTCCGGCACGAAGTACGGCGTGACCATGACGATGCGCCGCCGCGCCAGATGGATCAGCGCGTTGACCGTGTCGCGCGCGTTCTCGAACGGATACGCCGGCCCGCTGGGCAACAACTGCGCGGCAACGCCGCCGCCGTGGATGGAGGCGGGCGCGACCACGCTCAGGCGCTGCCCGGTCTCGATGAACCAGTCGCTGGCGAACACCGCCTCCAGGTGCGCCACCACCGGCCCCTGCACGCGCGCCACCAGCTCGCGGTTGGGATGGCCGGGCACGAACTGCGGTTCGGCCAGGTTCTGCGAACCGATGTAGCCGACACGGTTGTCGATCACCGCGATCTTGCGGTGGTTGCGCAGGTCCATGCGGCCGCTGCGGCGCCAGCGCAGCCCGCCCGGCAACAGCGCCTGCACCTCGACCCCGGCCGCATGCAGGCGCTTGCGGTAGCGGCGCAGGCCACGGCGGCCGCCGCGCGCATCCAGCAACAACCGGCACTGCACGCCGCGCGCGGCGGCGCGCAGCAGCGCCGCGCTCACCGCATCGCCGACCGCGTCGTCGAACATCAGGTAGTACAGCAGGTGCACGCGCTCGACCGCCGCATCGATGTCGTCGATCAGCGCCTGCAGCGAGGGCGCGTAGCGGTCGAGCAGCTCGACGCTGTTGCCGTGGGTCGGCATGAAGTCGCCCTGGCGCTCGACCAGCGGCACCACTTCGGCGACCACGGTGTCGGCCGGCGGCGCCCAGCGCAGCGCGGTCAACGGCACCTGCTGCTCGCGGATCACCTGCGAGGCCAGCGCCTGGCGGCGGATGCGCTCGCGCGACAGCCAGGGGTGGCCGAGCAGCAGGTACAGCGGCAGCCCCAGCAACGGCACGAAGCCCACCAGCAGCAGCCAGCTGCGCGCCGCGCCGGGCGTGGTGCGGGTGGGGATCCACAACAGCGCCACCAGCCGGATCAGCCAGTCCAGCGCCAGCAGCCACGTGCCTTCCAACCAGACCGGCAGCATCGCGATCCTCGCAACCCAGGTCGCCCGATTCTGCGGACTGCGCCGGCAAACGCAACCATGGCCGCAGCGGCGGCGGGGTTTTCCATCCTCCAGACGCACGAAACCCGCCTTGCGGCGGGTTCCGTGTCCAGCGTGAACAGCGATCCGAGGATCAGCCGATCACTTGATCTTGCCTTCCTTGTACAGGACGTGCTTGCGCACGACCGGATCGTACTTGAGGAATTCCATCTTCCCCGGGGTGTTCTTCTTGTTCTTGTCCGTGGTGTAGAAGTGGCCGGTACCGGCCGAGGAAATCATACGGACCTTATCGCGCTTGCCTGCCATGATGCTCTACTCCTCAGACCTTTTCGCCGCGCGCACGCAGCTCAGCCAGAACGGTGTCGATGCCGTTCTTGTCGATGGTGCGCAGCGCGTGCGCGGAAACCTTCAGCTTGACCCAGCGGTTCTCGCTGGCGACCCAGAAGCGGCGCTCGTGCAGGTTGGGCAGGAAACGACGGCGGGTCTTGTTGTTGGCGTGGGAGACGTTGTTACCCGTCTGCACACGCTTGCCGGACACTTGGCATACGCGGGACATTGCGCACCTCGATAGTAGTTTGGTCGCCCATAGCCTGGGAGACGGCGGCCCCGGCAGCCCTGCGGCCACCACGCGACGTGGGAAATCAAGCGGTTACGCTGGGAAAGGCCGGCCGGAGATCGCGCATCCGGCCGCCGGCCCCGACCTCGTCGGGCACAGCGAGCCGCGCATTATGCAGGCGATCAAGGGCTTGTGCAAGTTGTCCACAGGACCAGGCGCCGCGCGCAGGTCCGGGCGGATGGACCAGGCGGGCGTTGCTATTGTATCCGGCGCAAGCCGCTTGCTAGCCTCGTCCGGACCATGCGCCGCCTGTTCCGTCCACTGCGTACCTCCCTGCTGATGCTGCTGCTGGCGGCGTTCGTGGTCGTGCCGGTGGCCGATGCGCTGGCCTGCGCGCTGGAGCCGGAATCGGCCGACGCCGTGCACGCGCCCGCCGCGGCGCATGCCGATGGCGAGGACAGCGACGGCAAGCATGCCGGCGCCTGCAGCCACAACCATTGCCACCACTCGAATCTGAGCCTGCCGGCGAGCGCCCTCGCCGTGTTCGGCGCGCCGCGACCGGCGCGCTGGATGCAGGCCGTCGACGCTTCACCTGCAGGCGTCGTCCAGGACGGATTGAAGCGCCCACCCAGAGCGTGAGTTGAGCGTGTCCCGCGATCGCGGGTTTCCGTTTCCCTCACCTCTGGAATTTGCTCATGTCGACTCCGACACGTCGGCCGCCGCGCGCGGCCGGGCGGGTCGTCGCCGTGCTGCTGGGCCTGGCCCCGGCCGCGCTGGCGATGGCGCAGAACGCCCCTTCTTACGACACCTTGCTGCAACGTCTCGATCAACTGCCCGGCAGCCGCGTCGGCGCGGCGCTGACCGAGGCCGCCGATGCGCGCGCCGAACAGGCGCGGGCGCTGCCCAACCCGTCGCTGTCCTGGTCCACCGAAAACGCCTGGGGCAGCGGCACTTATGCGGGCACCGACCGGGCCGAAACCTCGCTGACCCTGTCGCAACCGCTGGAACTGTGGGGCCAACGCGGCGCGCGCATCCGCGCGGCCCGCGCCGACGCCGACGCTGCGGCCCTGCGCGGCACGCAGAGCCGCAGCGAGGCCGCCGGCGAGGTGGCCTCGGCCTACGCGCTGGCCGAAAGCGCGCTGCGCCGCTACGCGCTGGCCGAGGAAGCGCTGGGCCTGATCCGCGACGATGCGGCCGCCGTCGAGGCGATGGTCGCGCAGGGCCGCGAGCCGCGACTGCGCGCGGTGCAGGCGCGCAGCGAAGTGGCCGATGCCACCGCGGCGCTGGACGAAGCGCAGGCGTTCCGCGACGCGGCGCTGGCGCGCCTGGCGGCGATCGCCCTGCTGGAGACGCCGGTGCAGTCCCTCGATGGCAGCCTGCTCGACCGCACGCCGCCATCGCCGCGCGCGACCGAGGCGGCAGCGCTGCCAGTGCGCATCGCCGCTGCGGAAGCCGAAGCTGCTGATCGCCAGGTCGAGGTGGAGCGCAAGCGTGCCCTGCCCGAGCTGAGCCTGACCGCCGCGCAGACGCGGTTCCGCGAAGACCGCGCCCACGCCTACACGCTCGGCGTCAGCCTCAGCCTGCCGCTGTTCGATCGCAACCGCGGCGGCATCCGTGCCGCCAGCGCCGAACGACGCGCGGCGGAGGCACGACTTGAGCGACAACGTCGCACCAGCGCCGCCGACCGCGTGTCCGCGCTGGCCACGCTGAAGGCCGCCGGCAGCCGCACACGCGCCGCCGACGACGGCGTGGCGGCGGCGCAGGAGGCTTACCGCCTGGCCCGCATCGGCGTCGACGCCGGTCGCATCACGCAACTGGAACTGCGCAGCACCCGCGCTGCGCTCATCGCCGCGCGCGGCATTGCCGTGGACGCGCGCCTGGCGCGCGTCGCGGCGGAAATCGAACTGGCCCGCCTGGAAGGGCGCGCGCCGTTCATGGAGGCCCAATGAACCTGTCCCGTCCGATCTCCCTTTCCGCCAGCCTGCTGCTGGCACTCCTGCTGGCCGCTTGCGCCGGCGACAGGCAGGCCCCCCTGGCGGCCGATGACGCGCACGACCGTGGCGCCGAGGGCAAGGACGCAGCCCACGCACCGGTGGCCAAGACCGATGCCACTGCCCACGCGGATGCCGAAAGCGGCGACGTGGTGCGGCTGACGCCGCAACAGATCGCCGCCTCCGGCCTGGATGTGGTCGCGGTCGGCCGCGGCGGCGGCGCCTCGGTGCGCCTGGCCGGGCGGGTCGAACCGGCGGTGGGCGCGCGCGCCTCGGTCGCCTCGACGGTGACCGGCCGGGTCGAGCGCGTGCTGGTCGCGCCAGGCGACGCGGTGCAGGCGCAGCAGCCGCTGGCCATCGTGGTCAGCGGCGAGGCCGCGGTGTTCCGCGCCAATGCACTGGCTGCCGCGGCCGAGGCCAAGGCCGCCGGCCTGGCGCATGCCCGCGACCGCGCCCTGGTCGAACAGGGCGTGGTCGCCCGCCAGGAGCTGGAAACCTCGCACGCGCGGGCGCTGGCGGCACAGGCGCAGGCTGCCGCCGCGCAGGCGCAGGCCGCGGCCAGCGGGGCCCCCGATGCCAGCGGCCGCGTGCGCATCGTCAGCCCAGTGGCCGGCATCGTCGGCAACGTGCAGGTCACGCCCGGCAGCGTAGTCGCGGCCGGCAGCGTGGTGGCCGAGGTCGCCGATCCGGCGATGAACGAGCTGGTGTTCAGCGCTCCGCCGGCGCTGGCGGCGCAGGTCGCGCCCGGCATGGCGCTGGAGGTGCGCGGGACGGGTGGCAGCTTCGCCGCCCGGGTCACGGCGGCGGCGGCCGACCTGCGCCAGCCGGGTGGCGCCGCGGTGATCCGCGCGATGCCGGTCGCTGCGCCCCTGCCGGCGGCCGGCTCGCCGGTCTCGGCGGTGCTGGTCACCGACGGCCAGGACAGCGCGCTCAGCGTCCCCGCCGATGCGGTGCAGACCGTCGAGGGCCGCAACGCGGTGTTCGTGGCGGTCGCGGGCGGCTTCAAGGCGCAGGCGGTGCTGGTCGGGCGGCGCGCCGGCGACCGCATCGAGATCCTCGGCGGACTGCGCGGCGACGAACGCATCGTCGGCGCCAACGCCTTCCTGCTCAAGGCCGAACTGGCCAAGGGCGACGCCGACCACGGCCACTGAGGAGGCGACCATGTTCAAGCTGATCATCGACACCGCCGTGCGCCACCGCTGGCTGGTGGTGGCGCTGGCGGCGCTGCTCGCCGCCGTGGGCCTGTTCCAGTTGGGCAGGCTGCCGATCGACGCGGTACCGGACATCACCAACCGCCAGGTGCAACTCAACACGGTGGCGCCGGCCCTGACCCCGGAGCAGATCGAGCGGCAGGTGACCTACCCGCTGGAAACCGCGCTGGCCGGCATCCCCGGCCTGACCGCGACCCGCTCGCTGTCGCGCAACGGCTTTTCGCAGGTCACCGCGATCTTCACCGATGCGACCGACCTCTACTTCGCCCGCCAGCAGGTGGCCGAACGCATGCGCGAGGCGGCCGAGGCGTTGCCCGACGGCGTGACGCCACGGCTGTCGCCGGTGACCACCGGCCTGGGCGAGGTACTGATGTGGACGGTGGACTTCACCGCGTTCGACCCGTCCCGGCTGGCCCGGCCGGGCGCGGCGGGCTGGCAGGCCGGGGAGGTCTACCGCACGCCGGACGGCGAACTGCTGCGCACGCCGCAGGAGCGCGCCACCTATCTGCGCACCGTGCAGGACTGGATCATCGCGCCGCAGATGCGTTCCAGCCCCGGTCTGGCCGGCGTCGACACGGTCGGCGGCTACGTCAAGGAATACGGCGTGCATCCGGACACTGCCAGGCTGGCCGCGCACGGCCTGGGCCTGGCCGACCTGGTCACCGCCCTGCAGCGCGCCAACGTGCAGGCCGGCGCCGGCTTCGTGCAGCGCGCCGGCGAAGGCCTGGTGGTGCGCGCCGACGGCCTGGCGCTGAGCGCCGACGATCTCGCGCAGGCGCCGGTGGCCACCCGCAACGGCATGGTGGTGCGCGTGGCCGACGTGGCCGCGGTCGCCTCCGGTCGCGCCCCGCGCCTGGGCGCGGCCAGCCGCAACGGCCACGAGGCGGTGCTGGGGACCGCGCTGATGCTCGCCGGCGGCAATAGCCGCACTGTGGCGCAGGCCGCGGCCGCGCGGCTGGCGCAGGTGAACGCGTCGCTGCCGCCTGACATCGTGGCGGCGCCGGTGCTGGACCGCAGCGTGCTGGTCAACGCGACCATCAGGACCGTGGCCAGGAACCTCACCGAGGGCGCGCTGCTGGTGGTGGTGATCCTGTTCCTGCTGCTGGGCAACCTGCGTGCGGCCGCGATCACCGCGCTGGTGATTCCCTTGTCGTTCCTGTTCGCGGTGATCGGCATGCACCGCTTCGGCATCAGCGGCAACCTGATGAGCCTGGGTGCGCTGGACTTCGGCATCCTGGTGGACGGGGCGGTGATCGTGATCGAAGCGACCCTGCTGTTGCTGGGCCAGCGCCGCGCCGCGCTGGGCCGTGCGTTGAGCGCGACCGAGCGCCTGGGCGTGGCCGCCGAGGCGGCGCGCAAGATGGCGCGGCCGGCCGCCTTCGGTCAGTTGATCATCCTGCTGGTGTTCGCGCCGATCCTCACCCTGGAGGGCGTGGAGGGCAAGACGTTCCAGCCGATGGCCGCCACCTTCATGCTGGCCCTGGTCGGTGCGTTCCTGTTTTCCTTCACCTTCGTGCCGGCGATGGCCGCGCTGCTGGTGCGCGAGCCGACGCTGCCGGACGACGCGGCGCATGCGACCGACGACGCGCACGAAACATGGCTGCTCCGCGCGCTGCGCACGCGCATCGCGCCGGTGATCCGCACCGCCGTCGCGCATCCGCGTACGGTCGCCGCCGGTGCGGTGGCGATGCTGCTGGCGGGCGTCGGCGCGTTCGCGATGCTGGGCCGCGAATTCATGCCGACGCTGGACGAAGGCAATGTGGCGATGCAGGCGCTGCGCGTGCCGTCCACCTCGCTGGAACAGTCGCTGGCGATGCAGCTGGCGCTGGAAAAGGCCATCGCCGCGCAGCCGGAAGTGGCGACGGTGTTCTCGCGGACCGGCACCGCCGAGGCGGCGATCGACCCGATGCCGACCAACATCTCCGACAGCGTGATCGTGCTCAAGCCGCGCAAGGACTGGCCCGATCCGGCGCTGGACAAGGAGCGACTGGTGGCCCGCCTGGAGGCGCTGGCGGGGCAGCAGCTCGGCAACAGCTTCGAGTTCAGCCAACCGATCGAATTGCGCTTCAACGAACTGATCTCCGGCGTGCGCACCGACCTGGCGGTGATGATCTTCGGCGACGACTTCGGCCAGTTGCAGAAGGTGGCCGAGCAGATCGCATCGACGCTGCGCGCGGTGGAGGGCGCGGCCGACGTGCGGGTCGAGCAGATTTCCGGGCTGCCCACGCTGGATGTGACCATCGACCACACGGCGGCGGCACAGGTCGGGCTGAGCGCGGCCGACGTGAGCGACGCGCTGGCCACCGGCATCGGCGGCCGCGCCGCCGGCAAGATCTTCGAGGGCGACCGCCGCTTCGACGTGGTGGTGCGGATGGACGATGCCGCGCGCAACGATCCGGATCAGTTGGCCGCGCTGCCGATCGCCACGCCGACCGGGCAGGTGATTGCGCTGTCGTCGGTGGCGCGCATCGCCGTCAGCGAAGGGCCGAACCAGATCAGCCGCGACAACGGCAGCCGGCGCGTGGTAGTGCAGGCCAACGTGCGCGGCCGCGACCTGGGCGGCTTCGTCGGCGCGGCGCAGGCCGCGGTGGCCGACGTACCGTTGCCGCCGGGCGCCTACCTGGCCTGGGGCGGCCAGTTCGAGAACCTGCAGCGTGCCGAGCGGCGGCTGGCGACCGTGGTGCCGGTGGTGTTCCTGCTGATCGGCGGCCTGCTGTTCATGGCCCTGCGCAGCGTCAAGGAAGCGGTGCTGGTGTTCAGTTGCGTGCCGCTGGCGCTGGTCGGCGGCCTGCTCGCCCTGCTGCTGCGCGGCATGCCGTTCTCGGTGTCGGCCGCGGTGGGCTTCATCGCCGTCTCCGGCGTGGCCACCTTGAACGGCCTGGTGCTGATGCAGGCGATCCGCGAGCGCCTGGAGGCCGGCGACCTGCCGCTGCAGGCGGCGATCGACGGCGCGGGCAGCCGCATCCGCGCGGTGTTGACCACCGCGCTGGTCGCGATCGTCGGCTTCATTCCGATGGCGATCGCCAGCGGCTCCGGTGCGGAGGTGCAGAAACCGCTGGCGACGGTGGTGATCGGCGGGCTGATCACCGCCACCGCCCTGACACTGCTGGTGCTGCCGACCTTCGCCGCACGCGTGGCCGGGCCACGCCACGCCGGCTGATCCGCCGCAGGCCGGCGCCCTTCCCGCAGGAAGCGGCGCCGGCCTGCGCGGCAGCGATCAGGCCTTCTTCTTGCGCGCGGCGATGTAGGCGCGGATCTGCTGCTGCAGCACCGGCAGCGGCACCGAGCCCTGCTGCAGCACCGCGTCGTGAAAGGACTTGATGTCGAAGTCCGCGCCGAGTTCGCGCTCGGCCTCGGCGCGCAGGTCGAGGATGGTCAGTTCGCCGAGCTTGTAGCTCAGCGCCTGGCCCGGCCAGGAGATGTAGCGGTCGACCTCGGTGGTGACCTCGTGCTCGCTGAGCGCGGTGCGCTCGCGCAGGTAGGCCTGCGCCTGCGCGCGGGTCCAGCCCTTGTGGTGGATACCGGTGTCGATCACCAGGCGGCAGGCGCGCCACATTTCGTAGCTGAGCCGGCCGAAGTCCTCGTAGGGCGTGGCGTAGATGCCCATCTCCTTGCCCAGCTTCTCGGTGTACAGCGCCCAGCCCTCGCCGTAGGCCGAGATGTAGTTCTCGCGGCGGAACGCCGGCTGCGCGCCCTGCTCCTCGGCCAGCGCACCCTGCAGCGAATGGCCCGGCGAGGATTCGTGCAGGGTCAGCGCCGGCAGGTTGTACAGCGGCCGCGACGGCAGGTCGTAGGTGTTGAGCCAGTAGGTGCCGACGCCGCCGCGGCCGGCGGTCCAGAACGGGGCGATGTCCGCCGGCACCGGCACGATGGTGAAGCGCCCGCGCGGCAGCGTGCCGATGAACTTGCCGACCTCCCCATCCACACGCTTGGCGATCCATGCGGCGCGATCGAGCAGCTCCTGCGGGGTCTTCACGTAGAACTGCGGATCGGTGCGCAGGAACTGCAGGAACGCCGGGAAGGTCTTCTGCCCGGCCGGCGCGTGGAAGCCGACCTGCTGGATGATCGCGTCCATCTCCTTCTGGATCCGCGCCACCTCGCGCAGGCCGAGCTGATGGATCTGCTCGGGGTCCATGTCCAGCGTGGTGTACTCGCGGATCTGCTGCCGGTAGTAGGCCTTGCCGTCGGGCAAGGCTTCGGCCGCCAGCGTGGTGCGCGCCTGCGGCATGTACTCCTGGTGATAGAAGGTCAGCAGCTGCGCGTAGGCCGGGATCACCTTGTCGCGCAGCGTCGCCTGCGCCTGCGCGCGCAGTTGCGCCTGCTCGGCGGCGGGAATCTGCGCCGGCATCTGCTTGAACGGCGTGTACAGCACCGCCGCGGTCGGATCCTTCAGTTCGGCCACGGTGGCGATGGCGCCATCGCGGCCGTCGAGCACCGCGCGCGGCACGCTGAAGCCGCGCTTGAGCCCGGCGCGCATGTTGTCGGTCTGCTGCGCGAAGTAGCGCGGCACGTCCTCCAGCCGCGCGATGTAGGCGCGGTACTCGTCGGGCGTGCGCAGCGTGCGCCGGGCCATGAACGCCAGGTCCGACCAGAACGCGCTGTCGGAATTGAACGGCATTTCGTAGGCGCGCAGGCGCACCGACGCGGCCAGGTTCTCCACCTGCGGCCGGTACACCGCCAGGTTGACCTGGTTCTCGGGCGAAAGCTGGGTCGCATCGAGCGTGTCCAGCTGCCGCAGCACGTCCTCCCACACCTTCAGGCGCGCCGCCTGCGCCGCCGCGCCGACGTCGGGCAGATGACGGTTGTCGCCGCTGCTGTCGCTGTCCTCGTCGGCCTGGCCGAGCTGCGCCTGGCGCCAGGCCCATTCCTTCTCGTAGATGGCCTGGAAGCGCGCATCGGCGGCGCTGGCGTTGGCCGTGGCCGGCGCTGCGCTGGACGACGCCGACGACGGCGGTGCGGCCAGTGCGGGTGCGATCACGGCAAAAGCGAGCAGCAGGGAAACGGCCAGCGGGGTCTTGGCGAGCATGGGCATGGGCGGCACACGACGGGAACGGATCGCCGATGATCGCATCACCGCCCGGCCTGGCGGGTGGGCCGGAAGTCCTGTGTGGGGCAATGCAGGGAACGGAGACGCGCCTCGCAGCGGTTTTACCGGGCTGCAACTCAGGAACTGCATCGCTGGCTTAGCTATAGCTGTAGCTCTGGCCGGCTGCGGCTGCCGCTGCCGCTGCCGCTGCGCAGGATGGCTTCCCATTGTGGGAGGGACTTCAGTCCCGACGCGCGGTCGCTCCGCCTGCGACAGCATCCAGCAGCAACTGCAGCCATTGCAGCGGTCGCAGGCCTGCTGGTGCCGACATCGACCATGCGACCACAAGCCTCACCGTCGGTCTGCGCGGCATCACGCCGTCGCACTTGCACCCGAGCATGATGCCGCGCACGGCGCGGTAGCCGCCGGACACAGCCAAACCGCATCCCAGTACGGGTAGTCGCCGACGCGGCGCACCAGACCGGCGCGCAACGGGTTGGCGACGATGTAGCGCGCTGCCGGCAGCAACTGCCGCGCGTCGCGCAGTGCACGATCGTGGAACCCCTCCATCCACACGGCGCCGCCGCGGCCCCGCGCATGATTGGCCGCCCTGGCGGCGCGGCCCTTGGCATCACGCACGACGGTTGGCAGAGCCGCACCACGCTCGAGCATGACCAGCCCATGCCAGTGATCGGGCATCAGCACCCAGCACAGAAGCTGCGCGCCGGCCCAGGTATCGGCATGGCCCAGGCAGGACGCGGCTGCCCATGCGCAGCGCCAGTCCTCGAACAGGCGCTGGCGCTGCCAGGTCACTGTGGTGACCAGATAGATGCGTCCGGTCTCGCTCCAGCGTCCTGCACGAAGCGCGCGGTAACCTCGGGGAATTCTGCTGTGCATGACGCCAGGGTTGCAGGGCGGATCATGCGGGACCATCGGGGATCGACCGGTACAGGCGTGGGGAAACTCACAGGCGTGGCGTCAGAAAGCCGGTGCTCGCTGCTGTGTGAAGCAGTGGGCGGCACTACCGAGACCTGGAAGGTTCACACGTCGGGACTGAAGTCCCTCCCACATGTGGAGCCTTGGCGTCATCGGCGGCAATGACGGTAGAACCACTGAGATGTGGAAGATGCGCGCGTCGGGACTGAAGTCCCTCTCACAGTGGCGGGTCGCGATCGGAGAGTGTTACGTGCCGCCTGCGATCATGCGCCGCCTGCAATCGCGCGCAGCGGCACCGCACTCAATGCGAGGCGCGGTCGCGGTGCCAGCCGCGGTGCTTGATGTCCAGGTACAGGCTGTAGAAGGCGGTGAAGGCGGGGAACAGGTTCTGCAGCACACCCACCGAGTCCTGCTTGGCCGAGAACATGAAGTAGCTCAGCGTCATCAGGCTGCCGATCACGCTCATGTACCAGAACAGACGCGGGATCACCGGCTTGCCGGCGCGCTTGGAGGCGACGAACTGCACCAGCCAGCGGCCGCCGAACATCAGTGCGCCGACGTAGCCGATCAGCTTCCAGCCGGTGACGTGCAGCCCGGTCCAGTACAGCGCCTGGATCGGTTCGTTGAGGAAATGCGCGTCCATCTCAGCGCTCCTGCACCGCGGTGCGGCGGCTGCGCGCGATCAGCCAGGCCACGCCGCGCAGGTCGCGGATGCCGACCAGGGCGCGGTTGAGGTTGTTGTACTTGGAGACGCCGGAGGTGCGGTGACGGTGATTGACCGGCACGCTCAGGGTCTGCCAGCCGGCGCGCTGCATCAGCGCGGGCAGGTAGCGGTGCATGTGATCGAAGTACGGCAGGTCCAGGAACGCCTCGCGCTCGAACAGCTTGATGCCGCAGCCGGTGTCCGGGGTGTCGTCGCGCAGCATGCGTGCGCGGATCGCGTTGGCCCACTTCGATGCCCAGCGCTTGCTGCCCGAATCCTGCCGCGACACCCGCCAGCCGGCGAACAGCTTGACCAGCGGCTCTGCGGCCTGGCGCGCGGCCAGCAGCTTGGGGATGTCGGCCGGATCGTTCTGGCCGTCGCCGTCCAGGGTGGCGATCCACAGCCCGCGCGCGGCCTTGACGCCGTTGCGCACCGCGGTGCTCTGCCCGCTCTGGCTGACATGGTGCAGCACGCGCAGCTCCGGCGTGGACGCCTTCAGCCCTTCGAGCACCGCCAGGGTGTCGTCGCGCGAATGGTCGTCGACGTAGACGATCTCGAAATCGATCGTGCCGCGCAGCGCGGCGACGATCTCGGCGACCAGCGGCGGCACATTGTCGCGCTCGTTGAACACCGGGACGACGACGGAGAGAGAAAGCTGGCTCATGGATTCGGCAAGGCTGGGCGCGGGGCGCGCGTGGGGGAAAAAGCGGCAGGCATTGTGCCGCGAACCGATGATCCGCGGATGAAGCGTCAGGCGGCGGCGCCGAAATACTCCCGGCACCAGGCCACCACCTGCGGCAGGCCGACCTCGATCGGGGTACTCGGATCGAAGCCGAACGCGGCGTGGGCCCGCGCAGTATCGGCCATCGTCTCGATCATGTCGCCCGGCTGCATCGGCCGATACTGTTTCTCGGCGCTGCGCCCGGCGGCGTCCTCGATCACCGCGATGAAGCGCTCCAGTTCCACCGGGGTGTGATTGCCGAGGTTGAACACGCGATGCGGCACCGGCTCGGTGGAGGGGTGATCGAGTGCGCCGAGCACGCCGGCGACGATGTCGGCGACGAAGGTGAAGTCGCGGCGCATGCGGCCGTGGTTGAACACCTCGATCGGGCGCCCGGCCAGCACCGCGCGGCTGAACAGCAGCGGCGCCATGTCCGGACGGCCCCAGGGGCCGTACACGGTGAAGAAGCGCAGCCCGGTGGCGCGCAGGCCGTACAGCTGCGCGTAGGTATGGGCCATCAGCTCGTTGGCGGCCTTGGTCGCCGCGTACAGCGAGCGCGGCTGGTCGATGCGCTGATCCTCGGAGAACGGCGGCGTCGCCGAATCGCCGTACACCGAGCTGCTGGAGGCATAGACCAGATGCTCCACGCCGCGGTGCCGGCACAGCTCCAGCATGTTGACGAAACCGACCAGGTTGCTGTCGACGTAGGCGTAGGGGTTCTGCAGCGAATAGCGCACCCCGGCCTGCGCGGCCAGGTGCACCACGCGGGTCGGCTGCACCTCGTCGAACAGCGCGGCCAGGCCGTCGCGGTCGGTCAGGTCCAGGGTGCGGATGTCTGCGTTCGCGCACAGCGCGGCGACGCGGTCGCGCTTGAGCTGCGGGTCGTAGTAGTCGTTGTAGTTGTCCAGGCCCACCACCAGTTGCCCGGCGGCGCGCAGCGCACGGACGGTGTGGGCACCGATGAAGCCGGCGGCGCCGGTGACGAGGATGGGCATGGCGAAAGTCCTGGAAAGCGTGGAACAGCGTGCGCGGTGTGTGGATCGGAACGGCAGGTCAGAACAGCCCGAAGCGCTTGCGGGCGACATTGGGCCGGGCGGGATCGATCACGTCCTGCAGGCCCTTGGCGTCGAAGCGGTCCATCAGCGCCTCGGCGCCCTTCTTCAGCTTGAGCGCCATTTCTTCCGGATACAGCGGCACCAGGGTCATGAACACGATGGTCTTGTCGGCATCGACGACCAGTTCCCCAAACGCCTCGGGCGTGCTCACCGGCGGCAGCACGATCGCCCCGTCGAAGCCGACGCCGGGCGCGTACGGTTCGGCCGGGTGACCATTGGGCACGGTGTGGCCGAAGCCCAGCCAGGTGTCGTACTTGTGCGGCAGCCGCGCCAGGGTCTTGAGCAGGCGCAGCGGCCAGTAATGGCGCTCATCCTGGAAATCGTCCTGGGTGATCGGCCAGTCGGGCGGCAGGGTCAGCATCAGCTCCATGAAGTGCGGCGCCCCCACGCCCTCGGGCACGGCCATCGGCAGGTCGCTCATCCCCGAGGTGACCAGCCGCAGATACGGCACCTCGTCGGTGGCGGGCACCACGTGCACATCCAGGTGCACGGTGTCGGAGATGATCTCGTGCAGCACGCCGGCGACCGACCCCAGGTGGCGTTCGATGTGCGCGCCGATCTGCTCCAGGCAGGACTCGCCGCTCGCCAGCGCGAACGGTTTTTCCTCGCGGTGGTGCAGGATCGGGCTGCCGCCCGGGCTGATCTGCGTGTCCTCGTTGCTCATGCAATGCTCCGGTTGCTGGCCAGCGCCGCGGCGCGCGGCCTCAGCGCAGGGTCAGCGGCGCGTCCTTGGCCAGCGCCGCCTTGCGCTCCTTGCTGAATTCCCACCACGGACGCGGCGTCTCGCCCTGCATGAAGCGCACGATCGACAGGAACACGTCGATCACGCAGTGGTCGTGCATCACCCCGGTGCGCAGGCACAGCTGTGCGTACATGTCGTAGGGATCGCGGCCCTGCAGATGCGCCGGCACGCGGATGCCGATCAGGCGCAGGTCCTTCTCGCAGGCCGGCCCGACGTTGGGCAGGTCGGTCAGGCGCAGCAGGTGGTGACGGTCGACCTTGCTGGGATGCATGGCGGAGGCGGTCCTGGCGGACGCGGGCGGCGGCGCTCAGGCCTGCCGCGGGCGCAGTTTCTCGAGCACGCCGTCCAGCGTGTCCAGGTCGGTGTAGTGGATCACCAGCTTGCCCTTGCCGCCGCGGCCATGGGCGATGGACACCTTGGTCCCCAGCGACTCGGACAGCTCGGTTTCCAGCGAGGCGATGTCGGCCTGCGGCGCGGTGCGCGCTGGCTTGGCCTTGCGGTTGCTCGGCACCTTGCCGGCGGCGAACTGCTGCGCACGGTGCTCGACCTCGCGCACCGACCAGCCCTGGTCGGCGGCATCGGAGGCCAGGCGGCTGGCCAGCTCCGGCGACAGCGTCAGCAGCGCGCGCGCATGGCCCATCTCCAGGCGCCGCGCTTCCAGCAGCGCGCGGATCGCCGGCGGCAGTTCCAGCAGGCGCAGCAGGTTGGACACCGACGCGCGCGAGCGGCCCACCGCCTCGGCGGCCTCGGCGTGGGTCAGCGAGAACTCGTCGATCAGCCGCTGCAGCGCCTGCGCCTCTTCCAGCGGGTTGAGGTCCTCGCGCTGGATGTTCTCGATCAGCGCCATGGCGATGACGGTGCGATCGTCCAGCTCGCGCACCACCACCGGCACCTCGCTGAGGCCGGCCAGCTGCGAGGCGCGCCAGCGGCGTTCGCCGGCGACGATCTCGAAACTGCCCGGCGCCAATTCGCGGGCGACGATCGGCTGGATCACGCCCTGCGCCTTGATCGACTCGGCCAGCTCCTGCAGCTTGGCCTCGTCCATCTCCTGCCGCGGCTGGTACTTGCCCGGCTGCAGCTGCCCGACCGGCAGGCGGCGCAGGCTTTCGCCAGGCTGCACTTCGGCGGTGGGCGCCGGCGCGGCCGCGCCCTTCGGCCCCAGCAGCGCTTCCAGGCCACGGCCTAGGCCGCGCTTCTTCGCTCCGAGGGCGGGGGGCTTGGCGCTCATCAGATGGTCTCCATGGCCGGCATCGGCCGATTGCGTTCGTTGCGGCGGCGCACGATCTCGCCGGCCAGTCCCAGGTAGGCGACGCCGCCACGCGAGGTGCGGTCGTAGCCGACGATGCTCTGGCCATGGCTGGGCGCCTCGGCCAGGCGCACGTTGCGCGGCACGATGGTGCGGAACACCTTGTCGCCGAAGTGGTTGGTCAGCTCCGCCGATACCGCGTTGGCCAGGTTGTTGCGCACGTCGAACATGGTGCGCAGCACGCCTTCGATCTCCAGCGCCGGGTTCAGCTCGGCGCGCAGCGCCTCGATGGTCTCCAGCAGCGCGGTCAGCCCTTCCAGCGCGTAGTACTCGCACTGCATCGGCACGATCACCGAGTCGGCGGCGGTCAACGCGTTCAGGGTCAGCAGCGACAGCGCAGGCGGGCAGTCGATCAGGATGAAGTCGTAGGCCTCGCGCAGCGGCGCCAATGCGGTCTTCAGCCGCTGCTCGCGCGCCGGCTGGTCCATCAGCTGGATCTCGGCGGCGGTGAGATCGATATTGCCCGGCAGCAGGTCGAAGCCTTCCGGCGCGGTCACCCGGATCTGTTCGGCGCTGCTCTCGCCGAGCAGCACGTCGCAGGTGGAGGCGGCCAGCTCGCGCTTGTCGATGCCGCTGCCCATCGTCGCATTACCCTGCGAGTCCAGGTCCACCAGCAGCACGCGCTGCGACTGCCGCGCCAGCGACGCGGCCAGGTTGACCGCGGTGGTGGTCTTGCCGACGCCGCCCTTCTGGTTGGCGATGGCGATGATGCGGGCCATGCGGGAGCCTCGTCGGCGATGGGGTGGGACCGGGCATTATGCGGTCACAGCCCCCCCTGGCGGAAATCGGGGCCGGCCGCGGCCGCCGCTCAACCGCGCTCGACCACTACCAGGTGGCGGTCGGCGCCCAGGCCGGGGACCTGCAGCGGGTGCACCGTCGGCGCCACCCAGCCCGGCGGCAGCGCGGCGATCTCCTCGTCCGGGCGTACGCCCTTCATCGCCAGCAGGCGCCCGCCCGGGCGCAGCAGGTGGCCGCCGACGGCGACGATGCCGGCCAGGGTGTCCAGCGCGCGTGCGGTCAGCAGGTCGTAGGCGCCGGCCTCGTCCAGCGCCTCGGCGCGCGACTCGGCCACGCGCGCGTTGTCCAGGCGCAGCTGGCGTACCGCCTCGCGCAGGAACCGCGCCTTCTTGCCGTTGCTTTCGACCAGGGTCACCCGCAGCTGCGGCCGCGCGATCGCCAGCGGAATGCCGGGCAGCCCAGGACCGGTGCCCAGGTCGGCCAGCGCGCCCTCCTGGGCGAACGGCTGCATCGCCAGCGAATCCAGCAGATGGCGGGTCACCATCTCGTGCGGGTCGCGGATCGCGGTCAGGTTGTAGGTGCGGTTCCAGCGCGTCAGCAGCGCCAGATAGGCCAGCAGCGGCGGCGCCAGCGCGGCCACGTCCAGGCCTTGCGCGTGCAGGCCCTGCTCAAGCGCGACGCGGACGGAATCGGGAAGAGAGGCATCGGTCATCGGCGGATTATCGCAGGTGCCGCCGCTGCCGCACTCTGGCCGAGGCATTTCCCGGAACGCATAGAGGATCAGCACCCGCCTGGGGCGGTCAGGCTCCCAACATCCGTGCGAGGCCAGGTACCGGGTAGTATTCGAACGCCTTGCCGACCCGTTGCTTGTAGAGCAGGCCCGCGGCGACCAGGGAATTCAGGTCGCCCAGCGCTGTTGGATAGGTGATCGTGTGCGCCGACCGATGTCCGGCCACGGTGTATGGCCGGTCAGGATCCTTCAGTGCATTGGCCAGCAAGGCGCGCTGCCTGTGATTCAGCACAGCGTCGCCCACATGCGCCTTGCGCAGCACGTGACGCGCAAGCCGATCTTCCTGCTGCTTCTTCGCGATATACGTGTGCAACGCCTGGATGGACTGCTCGATCGCTTCCAACTGCTGCGAGACGAAATAGCTCAGATCGGCGCCATCGCTCTCGGTGTAGAGATACGCCCGCATGTATTTCCCGGGCGACTTCTTCAATATGCTCGAAATCGACAGATATTCGGTCAACCAGTAACCGGAGTTCATCATGCTCCAGTAGAAGAGCGCCCTGGCCGTCCGTCCGTTCCCATCAACGAATGGATGGTCGTAGCCGATCTGGAAGTGAATTGCGATGGCGCGCACGACAGGATGGATGAAGGTTTCGCTCGCCGTGTCGTTCGCGAACGCGCAAAGCCGTCTCATCCTATCCGCCACTTGGATTGCAGGCGGCGGGACATGCAGCAGCGTCGGCGGGGAATCTCGGTCGTAGATGACGACATTGTCTCCCACCGAACGATATCGACCAGAATATTCCGCGCTTTCCAGCGTCCCGTCCGTCAGGATGCTATGCAGCTCCAGCACCTCCTCGGGCGTGATTGGCCGCTTCCCCCTGTCGCGAATCATGTTCATCGCGAGGTAGTTGTTGTAGATCATTCGCTCCGACTGATCGCGCGGCAGTCTGCCAGTCGATAGCATCTCTTTTGCAACCGCGCGGGTGGTAGCGGCTCCCTCAAGCTGGGACGAAGTCATGGCCTCCTCGATCAGCGAACGGATCAGAAATCTATTCTGCCCACCGCTGCTCTCCATTCCTTTGATCGCCCCAGCCGCCTCGCGATCAATGTAGTGAAGTCTGCGCTGCATCGAATCGGTAATGGAAACGACGAAGTTCTCGTCGTCTTTGTCCACCAGATCAAGTTCGCGTGCCAGCGCTTGACGGCTCCACTTGATGCCAGCCCACCATTCTTCTGTAGTGAGGCCGTCTGGCGCGACTCTATGCCTGAGTTTGTCCCAGTGTTCGTAGCTTCCAGCCACCTCGGGACCGATCTTCGACCTGAACACCCTCATCATGCGTTCAGGTTCATCAGCAAGAAGACGCCAGCTGTCTGGGGGCGACACAGGGAGCTTCATCGCGTTTTCCTATAAAAAACGTATATCTTTTTACATCAAATTACACCAAAGCACGACCTGCCCAGCCAACGAGGTCGACATCGGAATCACAGGGCTGCAACACGATCCAGAGGCATGGAACCTACGGCAGCCCTGGCCACCAGGCCAGCGCCGCCCGGTAGCCGGGCGCGGCCTCCCATTCGTGCAGGTGCCAGGCCTCGGCCGTGCCCAGGCCCGGGTCGCACCAGACCAGGCGCAGCGCGCCGCCGGCGTCCTCGGCGAAGCGCAGCCGGTGCAGGCCGAAGGCGATGCCGTGACCATGCGCCTTGAGTAGCGCTTCCTTGGCGCACCACAGGCGGAAGAACAGCGCCTCGCGCGCCGGCGCCGCCAGCGCGGCCAGCAGCGCGACCTCGTCCGGGTGGAAGAAGCGCTGCGCCAGTTCCAGCAGGAGCGGCCGTGGCCGCTGGCGCTCGATGTCCACCCCCAGCCGCGCGTGCGCGGCCACCGCCACCAGCAGGTAGTCGCCGCTGTGGCTCCAACCGGTGTCCACGTGCGCCAGCGGTGCATGCAGGCCGGGCCGGCCGCGGGCGTCGCGGCGCAGCGGCAATTGCGCCGCCGGCACCGCCAGTTCGCCGGCCAGCAGGCGCCGCGCCTGCGCCTCGCCGGAGGTCCGCGGCGGATGCGGGCGCAGCCACAGTGCCACCGGGCCGAGGCGCCAGTCCGGCGGCTCGGCGCCGTCGGCCACGGGCGGCGTCGGCGCGCTCACGCCGCGCCCACAAAGCGCAATGACCGCTGCGCGGCGGGGCCGACGCTATACGGCCGCTTCACGGCGGCGCTTCTTAAATGACGCGCACCCCACCGCTCCTGGTGCGGGCCGAACCGAGGAGTCTGACGCATGGGCATCATCATCTGGTTGATCGTCGGCGGCATCGTGGGCTGGCTGGCCAGCATCATCATGCGTCGTGACGCACAGCAGGGCATCATTCTGAACATCGTGGTCGGCATCGTCGGCGCGCTGATCGCCGGCTGGCTGTTCGGCGGCGGCATCAACCAGGCGATCACCCTGTGGACGTTCCTGTACTCGTTGATCGGCGCCATCATCCTGCTGGCGATCGTCAACCTGTTCACCCGCGGCCGCGCGCGCTGACACAGCGCCCTCGCCGCTTGCGCAAACGCCCGGTTCGCCGGGCGTTTTGCGTTTGCGGCCCCGCTCACGGCGCAGCGCGGTCGGCCGGATGGCGCACGCCGTCCTCGACCGGCACCGCAATGGCCAGCGCATACGGATCCACGCCCTCCAGGCAACCGACGTTGTAGCCGTACAGGCTGGGATCGGAGCGGCGCCGATGATGCGTGTAGATCCCGCAGGTGCCGCAGAAATAATGCTGCGCGGTATGCGTGTGGAACTGGTACAGGCGCAGCGCCCGCTCGCCCTGGCGGACATGCAGGGCCGCCAGCGGCACCGAGGCGACGATGGCGCCGCGGCGCCGGCACAGCGAGCAGTTGCAGCGGCGCGGGTCGACGATGCCCTGCGGCAGCTCCAGGTCGATCTGCACCGCACCGCAGTGGCAGCTGAGCCGGTGCAGCGGCGCGATCGCGGTATCGCCGACCTTGTCGATGCAGCGGCGCACGTGGCGCTCGCTCATGCCGCCGGCTCCAGCTCGACCCAGGCCGGCGCGTGATCGCTGGGACGGTCCCAACTGCGCGGTTCGCGGTCGATGCCGGCACCGCGGGTGCGCGCCTTCAGCGCCTCGGACACCAGGGTCAGGTCGATGCGCAGCCCCAGGTCGCGGCGGAAGCCGGCCTGGCGGTAGTCCCACCAACTGAAGATGCCGCCGTCGGCATGGTGCAGGCGGAAGCCGTCGTGCAGGCCCAGGCCGAGCAGCTTGTGCAGGGCGCCGCGCTCGGCGGTGGAAGTGAGGATGTGGTTGTCGCTCCACACCAGCGGGTCGTGCACGTCGCGCGCGTCCGGGGCGATGTTGAAGTCGCCCAGCACCACCAGCCGCGGATGCCGCTGCAGCTCGTCGGCCAGCCAGGCGTGCACCGCCTCCAGCCAGCGCAGCTTGTAGGCGTACTTGTCGGTGCCCACGTCCTGGCCGTTGACCACGTACAGATTGACGATGCGCAGGTCGCCGATGGTGGCGGCGATGGCGCGCTTCTGCTCGTCCTCCAGGCCCGGCACGCCGATCTGCACGTCGCCGATCGGCAGGCGCGACAGGATCGCCACGCCGTTGTAGGTCTTCTGCCCGGCGAACACGCTGCGGTAGCCGGCCTCGGCCAGCGCCGTGCCGGGAAACTTGTGGTCCTCCAGCTTGGTCTCCTGGATCCCGACCACGTCCGGCGCGAACGCGGCCAGCCACTGTTGCAGGTGCGGCAGGCGCACGTTGAGCGAGTTGACGTTCCAGCTGGCGATCTTCAAGGGAAATCCGGGACGGGGAAGCCGGCCGCTATTCTGACCGCAGCCGCCGCGGCGGCCAAACCGCGGGCACCAGGCCGTTCAGCGCCGCGCGCAGCACTGCGCGAACAGCGCAGGCGCCAGGCTCAGCGCCTGCTGGCGCTGCGCCTCGTTCAAGCCATCGAGCAGTTCGTCGGCACCGAGCGCCTGTTCCGGCGGCGGGAACGGCCGCTCCGGCGCCTGCCGCGCGGCCAGTTGCCAGGCCGCGGCGTACGGCGGATCGGCCACCGCCAGCCAGGGCGCGCGCAGCAGTTGCGCCAAGGCGTCGATCGACGTGCGGTCGCCGTGCAGCGCGCGGTCTTCCAGTTGCGTCACCACGTCCTCGGCATCGCGCTCGTCGGCGGCCGACAGCGGAGCGCGTTGCCCTTCCGCGTCGACGCTGCCGGCGCGCGCGACCAACTGCGCCACGCGCTGCGCCAGCAACTGGCGTTGCGCATCGGCATCGCCGCGCGCGGCCGCACTGCGCAGCATCGCCTCGATCTGCACGGCATCGAGCCCGGCAACGCCGCGGCAGGCCGCGAGACGTTGCCGTTCGGCCGCCCGGCGTGCCGCGACGGCCGCGGCGTCCTCGGCGTCTGCACCCGGCAGCACCACCGGGCGGGACGGTGGCGCTTGCGCGCGTTGCCGGCAATCCAGCGCCAACAGCGCGGTGGCGGTCAGACGCTGCGCCTCGCTGGTGCCGGCCGCCAGCGCCGCATGGGGCGGCGTGGTCGCGGACATCGCCAACGGCGACGGTGCTGCCGAGCGCGGTAGAGCCGTTGCCTGCACCTTGCTCGCGGCAACGGCGGGTGCGGCCGTCGGCGGCATCAGCTTCGCCGCGAGCGCGACCATTCCCACGACCACAACGCCGGCGAACCAACACAGCGGGCGCCGCATCGCCGCCATGCTCAGCGCGCCGCGGCGGTGTAGGCGTCGCGGTCGAACGCCATCGGCTGCGCCTGGCGCAGGCGCTGCATGGCGTCGGCCGCCGCCTGCTCGCGCAGTTGCAGGTCGATCTGCCCGCGCACCGCGCCGAAGCGCGCCACGGTTTTCTCATCGAGCCGGATCAGGTGGTAACCGTCGGGGCCGCGCACCGGCGCGGAGACCTGGTCCACTGCGAGCTGGCGGATCGGGGCGTCGAACGCGTCGGCCAGATAGCGGCCGAAAGTCGGCGACAGCTGTCCGCCCTCGCCGGCGGTGGCGGTGTCGTCGGACTCGCGCATCGCCAGCGTGGCGAAATCGGCGCCGCCGTCGAGCTGGCGCTTGAGCGCTTCGGCGCGCTGCAGAGCCTGCGCCTCGGTCAGGGTGTGCCCGCTGCGCGGCCCGCCCTGCGGATGCAGGGCGACGAACAGATGGCGCAGGTGATATTCGGTGTAGTCGTCCGGATGCGCGACGAACTGCCGGCGCAGCATCGCCTCGTCGATGTGCGCGTCGGCGCTGAGCCGTGCCTGCGCGGCGTCGGCCAGGATCGCGTCGGCGGCGCGACGCAGGCGCGCGGCCACCACCGGGTCGTCCTGCAGGTGCTGCTGCCGGGCCTGGTCGAGCAGGATCGCGCGGTCGGCGAAACGGCGCACCACCGAGTCATCGTCGATGCCGGCAGCGCCGCGCGTGGCGTCGCCGGCCAGGGCACGGTATTCGCTGGCGGTGAACTGCTGCGCACCGACGCGCAGCACCACCGGGTCGGCGGTGGCGGGCTCGGCGGCCGGCGCAGCCAGGGCGGCGAACGCGGCCAGCGCGCAGGTGGCCAAGGTGATGGACCTGGCCACGGCGGATTTGGCGAAAGACAGGGACATGCGCTTCTCCAGGAGAGGGCGGCGCGCGACGCAGAAGCGCCGCAGCCGCAAAAGGCGGCCGGCCGCAGGCCGGCCGCCAGGACATGCAAGGACTCAGTCGTGCTTGCCGCGCGCCTTCAGGTACGCGATCGCCGCCTTCGGGTCGTCGGTGGTGATCAGGCTGAATGCCTCCTGGTTGACGATGAAGTTGAGATCGCCACGGTTGTCGGCGGTGTCGCGGCCGCCGGAGTAGGAGAAGTACAGGTCAGACAGCTGATAGCAGCAGGCGCCGCTGTTCTGGTAGAACTTCCCGGCCAGCGGGCTGTCCGGAATCGCCTGGAACACGCCCACGCGCACGCCGCGCTCGCGCACGCGGTCGGCCTGGCCCTGCAGCAGGCCACCGAGCTGCTTGACGTTGATCTCCATCGCCTCCTTGGTATCGCTCCAGGCCGATATGGCGTTGTCGACATTGATCTTGGTCAGCATGTTGGTGGTGAACACCGGAATGCCGACCATGCTGGTGGTGTCGGCGCGGAACGCCGAGCGGCTCGGGTACAGGGTGGCATTGACCTTGGCCGCGACGAAGTTGGACGCACCCACCGAGAACGCGGCATCGGCCGCGCGCGAAACCGCACGCACCGAGGCGGCGTCCTTGATGTCGAACACGATGGGCGTCTTCAGGCCATGCGCCTTGAAGTAGGAGAACAGGTCATCCACGCGCGGCACGTGGTAGCCGGTGGTGGTACGGCGGTCGGGGGTCAGCAGGAACAGGCCGCTGACCACCGACCACGGGGTCACGGTGATCGACGGGTTGTAGCCCTGGTTGCTCATCGGGTCGTACTTGGTTTCGCCGGCACGGCTGGTCCACACGTTGGTGGTGCGACCGAGGTTCCAGTCGTGCAGCACCACCGGCACGCCGTCGCTGGTCATCTTGATGTCCAGTTCCACGCCGTCCATGCACTGGTCGTTGGCCAGCTGCAGCGCACCGCGCGAGTTTTCCGGCATGTCGGGGAAGTTGCCGTACTTGCCCCACAGACCGCGGTGGGCCAGCACGACGGTGTCGCCGCTGCTGTCGCCGAACAGGATGTTGCTCATCTTGGTGCCGACGGTGTCGTTGCAGTTGGCCATGGCCAGCTGCGGCACGACGGCCAGGACCGTCAGGGCGGCGAGCACGCGACAGGCGCGCGCCAGGGGCGAGGGAACGAATGCGATCTTCATTGGGCTGCGTCCGGTTCTGAGGGAAAGGGGAGACACGGGGGACGAGCGCCGGTCAGGTCGACGCATGGCGGCATCTCGTGTGTTGCGCTCCGCACGGACGTCTCGCGCAGGAGCCTGAGCCGCCGTGATCGGCGGCGGCGTCGGGCGAGAACCTAATAACTTACTGTGAATTATTTATTTCCAGGGTGCGACCCCGTCCTGGACTGTGGACTGCGCCGCGATTTTGGACAGTGCGGGTCGCACTGCTTCCCGGTGACGGGGCTGCGGACACGGCCCAGGGGTGGATCGCGCGTGCGAGGCCACGGGGCGTAGCGCCGCATCGGAAGCTTCGCCGATCGCGGCTGAGGCAGGCCTTGCAGGAGCGGCTTCAGCCGCGACGCTCTACCGGTAATGCTTCTTCGCGGCTGAAGCCGCGCCTGCACGCAGGTGCCCTATCGCCACCCCATGCACCCGCATCTGGACGTCGGCTACGCCCCGCTCACCGCACCAGGAACGAGAGCATGCGCGCGATCCGCGCGTACGGCGGCTTCAGCAGGTCGCTGCCGGCGCGGCGCGACTGCCACAGGATCGGCAGCGCCTTGCTGAAGGCGTCGAAGCCGGCGCGGCCGTGGTAGGCGCCCATGCCGCTGGGGCCGATGCCGCCGAAGGGCAGCGCGTTGGCGGCGAAATGCAGCAGGCTGTCGTTGACGGTGACCCCGCCGGCGATGGTGGCATGCAGGATCGTCTCGATCCGCGCGCGGTCATGGCTGAAGGGATACAGCGCCAGCGGCCGGTCGCGGCTGTTGATCTCGGCGATGGCCGCGTCCAGGGAGCGGTAGCTGCGCACCGGCAGGATCGGGCCGAAGATCTCCTCCTGCATCAGCAGCGCGTCGTCGCCCGGCTGCAGTACCAGCGTGGGCACGATCAGCCGTTCGCGCTCGGCACGCTCGCGCGCCACCGTGGCCAGTTCGATGACCTCCAGGCCGCGCGCGTGGGCATCGTCCAGGTAGCCGCGCAGGCGCCGGTACTGACCCTCGTTGACGATGCGGGTGTAATCCTCGGCGCTGGCGAAATCGCCGTAGCGCGCCAGCACCTGCGCACGCAGCGCCTGCACCAGCGCCGCCTCGCGGCCGGCGTCGATCAGCACGTAGTCCGGGGCGATGCAGGTCTGCCCGGCGTTGAACCACTTGCCGGTGGCCAGGCGCGCGGCGGCCTGTTCCAGCGGGTAGTCGGCGCAGACGATGGCCGGCGACTTGCCGCCCAGTTCCAGGGTCAGCGGGGTCAGATTGGGGGCGGCGGCAGCCATCACCTTGCGCCCGACCGCGGTGGAACCGGTGAACACCAGGTGATCCAGCGGCAGCGCGGCGAAGGCGGACGCCACCTCGGCACCGCCCAGCGCCACCGCCACCCGCTGCGGCGGGAACACCTCGGCCAGCAGCGACTGCAGGAACTGCGCGCTGCGCGGGGTGTGTTCGGAGGGTTTCAGGTAGACGTGGTTGCCGGCGGCGATGGCGGTGGCCAGCGGGATCAGCGCCAGGTTGACCGGGTAGTTCCACGGCGCGATCACCCCGACCACGCCGACCGGCACCGGCCGCACTTCCGCACGCGCCGGCCACAGCCGCCAGCCGGCGCCGACCCGCTGCGGGCGCATCCAGCGCTTCAAATGACGCAGCAGATGATCGATCTCGCCAAGCACGGTCATGCCGTCGGCGATCAGGGATTCGTGGCGCGAGCGGTGGCCGAAATCGGCGGCGATGGCATCGGCCATCTCCGGCAACCGCCGCTTCAGCGCCGCGCGCAGCCGCAGCAAGTCCTCGCGGCGCTGCGCCCGCTCCGGCTTGGCCGACTGCCAGGCCACGCGCAGGCGCTGCAGGGTGACTGGCAAGGCGGCCAGTGGCGTGTCGGTGGAAGCAGCGGCGGCGGCGAGGGTCGGCATGGGCGCACTATACGACGGCGGTTGCGGCTGTCGTGCGTGCCCGTGTGGATGGGCAGCATGCCGCCGCGATCTCGGATCCGACAGTCGGTCGCGTCGGGAATGAAGTCCCTCCCACGAGGGGCGCGCCGGCATCGCCGCGAACTGAAGTTTCCACCTGTGGGAGGGACTTCGGTCCCGACCCGATGGCGCCAGGCACGCGAGCAGATGTGCTACAGCGCCGCCGGCTCTTCCAGCAACCACGCCTGCAATTGCGCCAGCGAGGCGACCTGGTGGTGCGGCACGATGTCCTCCGGCGCGGCAGCGCCGTGCGCATTGAACCAACAGGTGTGCAGGCCCGCGGCCAGGCCGCCGGCGATGTCCGCCTGCGGGTTGTCGCCGACCATCAGCACCTGCGCCGGCGGTGGGTCGCCGAGCTGCGCCAGCGCGTGCGCGAAGATCCCCGGGTGCGGCTTGGCCACGCCCACCACCTCGGAAATGGCGATGACTTCGAAGCGGTCGTGCAGCCCGGTACGCTGCAGGCGCGCGTTCTGCAGCGCGCCGAAGCCGTTGGTGACCAGGCCCAGGCGCGCGCGCCCACGCAAGGCGTCGAGCAGATCCACCGCTCCGTCCAGCGGCGCACACAGCTCGGCCATCGCCGCCAGGAACGCCGTGTTCAAGGTCTCCGGCGCGGTCTGCAGGCGCTGCGCCCAGTCGGCGAAACGGCGCTGCTGCAATTGCAAGGCGGTGATCGCGCCGTTCTGGTACTGCACCCACAGCGGCCGGTTGCAGGCGGTGTATTCGGCGTAATCCGCCTCGCCGAACTGCACGCCGTAGCCGGCGAACATGCGCTGCAGGCCGGCGAAGGCGTCGAAATGGAACAATGTGTCGTCGGCATCGAACAGGATCCAGCGATAGCGCATGCAGGCGACCGGTGCGGCAAAGGCCCGCCATGGTAGCCGCTGCCCGCAGACACGACGACGCCGGCACAAGGGCCGGCGTCGCGTGCGGCGTTGGCCGCGTCCTGTTAGGCGCGCGCGCTCAGTGGCCCGACCCGCGCGAGGCGCCCAGCCCGGTCTCGGCGCGGATCTGCTGCGCCTTGAACGCGGCGCGTTCCTTGCCGGCCTGCGCGCTGCGGTCCAGCACCGAGAACAGCCAGATGCCGACGAAGCCGATGGTGACCGAGAACAGCGCCGGCGAGGTGTACGGGAACGGCGCCGAACCGGTGGGGTTGCCCAGCGTGTCCACCCACACCGACGGCGACAGCACCGTCAGCACCAGCGAGGAGATCAGGCCCAGGAAACCGCCGATCACCGCACCGCGGGTGGTGCAGTTCTTCCACAGCAACGACAGGATCAGCACCGGGAAGTTGGCCGAGGCGGCGATGGCGAAGGCCAGCGACACCATGAAGGCCACGTTCTGCTTCTCGAACACGATGCCCAGCAGCACCGCGATCACGCCCAGCGCGATGGTGGTGACGCGCGACACCTTCAGCTCCGAGCCCGGGGCGGGATTGCCCTTCTTGATCACCGTGGCGTACAGGTCGTGGGACACCGCCGAGGCACCGGACAGGGTCAGGCCGGCGACCACCGCCAGGATGGTGGCGAAGGCCACCGCGGAGATGAAGCCCATGAACACGTTGCCGCCCACCGCGTTGCCGACCAACACCGCCGCCATGTTGGCCGCGCCCTTGCCGCCGTGGATGGTGCCGGTGGCGACGTCGGCGAACTGCGGGTTGGTCAGCACCAGGGCGATGGCGCCGAAGCCGATGATGAAGATCAGGATGTAGAAGTAGCCGATCCAGGTGGTGGCCCACAGCACCGACTTGCGCGCCTGCTTGGCGTCGGGGACGGTGAAGAAGCGCATCAGGATGTGCGGCAGACCGGCGGTGCCGAACATCAGCGCCATGCCGAAGGAGATCGCCGAGATCGGATCCTTGACGAAGCCGCCCGGGCCCATGATCGACAGGCCGGCAGTGGCTGCCTCTTCCGGCGAGGCGCCGCCGTTGGCCGCCACCGCGGTCTTCACCCGCACGCCCTCGGCGAACAGCGCCTCGAAGCTGAAGTTGAAGTGCCACATGATCGCCACGGCCATGAAGGTCACGCCGGTCAGCAGCAACACCGCCTTGATGATCTGCACCCAGGTGGTGGCGGTCATGCCGCCGAACAGCACGTAGACCATCATCAGCACGCCGACCAGGCTCACCGCCACCCAGTAGTCCAGGCCGAACAGCAGCTTGATCAGCGCGCCGGCGCCGACCATCTGCGCGATCAGGTAGAACAGCACCACCACCAGCGTGCCGGAGGCGGCGAAGCTGCGGATCGCGGTCGGCGCGAAGCGGTAGCCGGCCACGTCGGCGAAGGTGTACTTGCCGAGGTTGCGCAGGCGCTCGGCCATCAGGAAGGTCAGGATCGGCCAGCCGACCAGGAAGCCGATGGCGTAGATCAGGCCGTCGTAGCCGTTGGTCATCACCGCCGCGGTGATGCCCAGGAACGAGGCCGCCGACATGTAGTCGCCGGCGATCGCCAGGCCGTTCTGGAAGCCGGTGATGCCGCCGCCGGCGGTGTAGAAGTCCGACGCCGAGCGGGTCTTCTTCGCCGCCCACTTGGTGATCCACAGCGTGCCGGCGACGAAGAAGGCGAACATCCCGATCGCCACCCAGTTGGTCGGCTGCTTGTCGGTCTGGCCGACATCGCCGCCGGCGGCCAGGGCCACGCCGGCCGGCAGCAGCGCGGCCAGCAGCAGCAGAAGGAAGCGCAGGTGCTTGCTCATTGGCGGGCGTCCTCGAGGATGTCGGCGGTCAGCTGGTCGTACACGGTGTTGGCGCGACGCACGTAGATCGCGGTGATGGCGATGGTGAAGACCATCACTCCGATCGCGATCGGGATGCCGATGGTGGTGACGCCGCTGCCCATCGGCTGGGCCAGGAACGCCTTGTCGAAGGCGATCAGGCCGATGAAGCCGAAGTAGGCCAGCAACATCAGGATGGTCAGCGTCCAGCCCAGCGCGTTGCGCTGGCGCTTGAGCGCGTGGTACTTCGGATTGGCGTCGATCTTGGCGATCAGCGCGTCGTTGGAGAGGCTCATGAGATGACTCCGGTAAGTGGCCGCGGCGCGGATCAGAAGCTGTACTTGGTGGTGAACTGCAGGCGGGTGATGTCGCCCGTGGCGCCGCTTTCGATCTCGCGCTTGCCGTACATCAGCTCGGCGCCGATATCGACCTTGGGCAACGGCGAGTAGAAGACGTTGCCGCGGATGCTCTGCACGCTTTTGGTCACGGCCAGGCCGGTGCGCGCGGTGTCGTTGTCGTAGTCGCTGCGCGCGTAGATCAGGTTGGTGCGCAGCTTGGGCGAGAACGCGTGGCGCCAGCCGACGTAGCCGGCGACCACCCCGACCGTGTCCAGATCGCGGTCGGCGGCGTCGTACACCGCGTTCTGGGTGATGCCCAGGCCGATGTAGCGGCCGATGCCTTCGCCGCCGGTGAGCTGGTAGAACAGGCTGTCGCTGTCGCTGGCCACCCACTTGCCGCCCAGGGTCAGGCCGCCGGAGGCCTTGCTGGCATCGGCGCCGGTGGCGCGGTTGTCGACCTTCTGCTGGCCGACCACGCCGGCGACGCCGAAGCTGCCCCAGTCGCCCTTCCAGCCGTAGCGCACGGTCAGGTCCGGCAGCGCGCCGCGGTCGGAACTGGCGGTGCTGACCACGCCGGCCACGCTGCGCGTGTACAGCGTGGTTTCCGGATTCTCCAGGGCGATGCTGAAGCCGCCGTTGGTGTAGCGCAGCTGCGCCTGGCGCACGAACACCACACCGTCGGTGGGGCCGATGAAGTCGGCCGCTTCCGGCAGCGCCGCCGGGTCCATGAAGTTGGACCAGGTCTGGCCGGCCAGCCAGTGGTTCCAGTACATGTAGGCATGGCGCAGGGTGGCGCCGTAGGTATTGGTGGCGGTCTGGGTACCCAGTGAATTGCCGAAGAAATCCAGTTCCACCAGCGCGCCGGCCTTGTTGCCGCCTTCGGTGACGCTGTCCACGCCGAAGTTGATCCGCGAGAACTTGGCATGCGCGTTGTAGTCGGTGCCGGACTTGGCCCCGCCCACCGGGGTCTGCCCGGGCAGGTACAGCGCGCGGCCGGTGGCGTCGTCGGCGAGCTGGCCGTCGCCGGTGCGGGTGGCCAGGAAGTCGGCCTTGATGAAGCCGCCGACCTTGAAGGTGGTGCCGGGCGTGGCCCCCGGGGTGATGGTGGTGACCTGGATCGGCGCCTTGCCGGCCGGCGGTGCCGGGGGCGGCGGCGGCGGCGCGGCCTGGGTCGAGCGGACCGCGGCGACCTCGGTCTGGGTCTGCGCGATCTGCCCCTGCTGCTGTTGCTGCGCCGACAGCAGTTGCTGCACCTGCCGTTCCAGTTCGGCCACGCGGGTCTCCAGCGCCTGTTCGCGCGCCGAGGGTTTGCCTTGGGCGAAGGCCGCGCCGGGCGCGACCAGGGCCACCAACAGGGCCGCCGCCAACGGGCGACGCGCCAAGGATGCGATGCGGTTGCTCATTACTCCCTCCCGAATAATGGATGGCCGCACGCATGCGCACGGCCGTAGCCCAGCGTGCGCGACCGCACCGGCCGCGCCTATTGGCCATTAGTCGAACGTCGGCTGAGTTACGACCATCGTCTAAGCCCCGGCGCGTGTGCGCTTAACGCCGGATGCGGCACACTGCGCGTTGACGCGCCGCCGCATGCGGCGCCCCGTTCATTGCAGAGGGAACCATGGCCGATCTCTATCCCGTCGATCCGCAGTTCGCCGCCCGTGCGCGGGTCGACAAGACCCAGTACCAGACCCAGTACAAGGAATCGGTGGAACAGCCAGAGGCGTTCTGGGGCAAGGTGGCCGAGCGCCTGGACTGGTTCAAGAAGCCGACCCGGATCAAGGACGTCAGCTTCGCCCTGGACGATTTCCGTATCCGCTGGTTCGACGACGGCGAACTCAACGCCAGCGTCAACTGCCTGGACCGGCAACTGACCACCCGCGGCGACAAGACCGCGCTGCTGTTCGAGCCGGACAGCCCGGACGCGCCGTCCTACCGCGTCACCTATCGCGAGCTGTACGAGCGCGTGTGCCGGCTCGGCAACGCCCTGCGCGCGCTGGGCGTGCGCAAGGGCGACCGCGTCACCATCTACCTGCCGATGATCCCAGACGCGGCGGTGGCGATGCTGGCCTGCGCGCGCATCGGCGCGATCCACTCGGTGGTGTTCGGCGGCTTCGCGCCCAACTCGATCGCCGATCGGGTGATCGACTGCGGCAGCAAGCTGATCATCACCGCCGACGAAGGCCTGCGCGGCGGCAAGAAGATCCCGCTCAAGGCCAACGTGGACGCGGCGCTGAAGCTGCCGGGCACCACCAGCGTGGAAACCGTGCTGGTGGTGCGCCACACCGGCGGCGCGGTGGACATGCAGGCCCCGCGCGACCGCTGGTTCCACGACGTGGTCGACAGCCAGCCGGCCGAATGCGAACCCGAGCGCATGAATGCCGAGGACCCGCTGTTCATCCTCTACACCTCCGGCTCCACCGGCAAGCCCAAGGGCGTGCTGCACACCACCGCCGGCTACCTGCTGTACGCGGCCTACACCCACGAGACCGTGTTCGACCTGCGCGAGGACGACATCTACTGGTGCACCGCCGACGTGGGCTGGGTCACCGGCCACAGCTACATCGTCTACGGGCCGCTGGCCAACGGCGCCACCGCGCTGATGTTCGAGGGCGTGCCCAACTACCCGAGCGTGTCGCGCTTCTGGGAAGTCATCGACAAGCACCAGGTGACGATCTTCTACACCGCCCCGACCGCGATCCGCGCGCTGATGCGCGAGGGCGAGGCGCCGGTGAAGAAGACCGCGCGCAAGAGCCTGCGCCTGCTCGGCAGCGTCGGCGAGCCGATCAATCCCGAAGCCTGGCGCTGGTACTACGACGTGGTCGGCGACGGCCGCTGCCCGATCGTGGACACCTGGTGGCAGACCGAGACCGGCGGCATCCTGATCACCCCGCTGGCCGGCGCCATCGACCTCAAGCCCGGCTCGGCGACGCTGCCGTTCTTCGGCGTGCAGCCGGCGCTGGTCAGCGCCGACGGCGAGATTCTGGAAGGCGCCACCGAGGGCAACCTGGTGCTGCGCGATTCCTGGCCGGGGCAGATGCGCACCGTGTACGGCGACCACCAGCGCTTCATCGACACCTATTTCCGCACCTACCCGGGCAGCTACTTCACCGGCGACGGCTGCCGCCGCGATGCCGACGGCTACTACTGGATCACCGGCCGCGTCGACGACGTCATCAACGTCTCCGGCCACCGCATCGGCACCGCCGAAGTGGAGAGCGCGCTGGTTTCCCACCCCAAGGTCGCCGAAGCGGCGGTGGTCGGCTTCCCGCACGACATCAAGGGCCAGGGCATCTACGCCTACGTGACCCTGGTCGCCGAGGAGCAGCCGAGCGAGGCCCTGCACAAGGAACTGGTGGCCTGGGTACGCAAGGAGATCGGCCCGATCGCCGCCCCCGACCACCTGCAGTGGGCGCCGGGCCTGCCCAAGACCCGCTCGGGCAAGATCATGCGCCGCATCCTGCGCAAGATCGCCGAGAACGCCCCCGACCAACTCGGCGACACCTCGACCCTGGCCGATCCGTCGGTGGTGGATTCGTTGGTGAACGAACGACTCACGCGCTGACGCGCGTCGGGAATGGGGAATCGAGAATGGGGAATGGGAAAAGCCGTTCCCCGTCGCTTCGCCATCTTGGGCACCCGACGTTCCGCTTTTGCCGTTCCCATTCCCCACTCCCGATTCCCCATTCCCGGCCCCACCCATGCCCACCCTGCTGATCGCCGACGACCATCCCCTGTTCCGCGAGGCGCTGCGTGGGGCGGTGCAGCGGGTGATGCCGGGGGTGCAGTTGTACGAGGCCGACAGCGTCGAGGCGTTGTACGCGCTGGCCGATCGCCATGCCGATGCCGATCTGCTGCTGATGGATCTCAACATGCCCGGCGCGCAGGGCTTCAGCGCGCTGGTGCACATGCGCGCGCTGCATCCGCAGTTGCCGGTGGTGGTGGTGTCCGCGCGCGAGGAGCCGACGGTGATGCGGCGCGCGCTGGACCACGGCGCGTTCGGCTTCATTCCCAAGTCGGCCGACTCGGACACCATCGGCCTGGCCCTGGGCACGGTGCTGGACGGCGAGCACTGGGCACCGCCGGAAGCGCACAACGTGCCGCCCACCGACCGCGCCGAGCGCGAGGTCGGGCAGCGCCTGCGCGAACTGACGCCGCAGCAGTTCCGGGTGCTGCAGATGCTCGGCGCCGGCAGCCTCAACAAGCAGATCGCCTACGACCTGGGCGTGTCCGAAGCCACCATCAAGGCGCACGTCACCGCGATCCTGCGCAAGCTCGGCGTCACCAACCGCACCCAGGCGGTGCTGCTGGCCGGCAAGCTGGCCATCGACAGCGACGCCATCGTGCTGCCGCCAGAAGAAGACTGAGCCGCGGCGACGCCTGTCAAAGGCGCGAGCGGTGCGGATGCGACGCGTGCGCGCACGTTGGCATTGCGCACGCGGCACGCTGGGCGCCTACTTGTGGGAGGGACTTCAGTCCCGACGCGCCGAACGCTGAGCGCCATTCGCTGCCTTGGGCGCGGCGGAAGCCACCCCACGCAGCGGCGATGCATCGGTAGCTGCATGTGGGGGAACAGCGGACACATCCGTGGCGCTGTCCTGAAGGAGCGCGCACATTCGCATCCTCACGCTCTACGGCTGAGCGCCATTGCAAGCGACGGCATGGGGGCAAGGACGAGCATCCTCCACGTCTCCAGTGCAACCGTCGCAGAGCCACCGTCGATATAGCAGCAGCTATCAAGATAAGCTGCAGCTTCGCGTGCGTTCCAGGGATGTTCGCCGCAGTTGGGCGCTGTTAGACTGCGCGTCCCCTTGGGGAGTAGCCTGCTGTCCGCCCTGCGCGGACAGCGCCCGTATCAACAGACTCGGCCGATGCGCCGTGGTACGGGCAGCCAGTTCGGTTGGCGAGACCAGCGGCGAGTGCGCAAGGCGAAGGCCGGGCGCGCGCGCTCGTCGTTGTCGCCTGTCCCGGTACGGTCCCCCATGTCGTTTCTTTCGATTCTCCTGCTCGGCATCGCCATGTCGACCGACGCCTTCGCCGCCGCGGTCGGCAAGGGCGCGGCGATGCAACGCCCGCGCTGGGCCGACGCGCTGCGTGCCGGCCTGATCTTCGGCTGCATCGAGGCACTGACCCCGGCACTGGGCTGGGTGCTCGGCCAGGCCGCGTCCAAGTACGTGGTCGCCTTCGACCACTGGATCGCCTTCGGCCTGCTCGGCGCACTGGGCGTGCACATGATCGTCGCCGGCCTCAAGCCGGAGTCCGACACGCCCGAGGAGGCTGCGCCCAAGCGCCACGGCTTCTGGAATCTGGCAGCCACCGGCTTCGCCACCAGCATCGACGCGATGGCGGTGGGCGTCGGCCTGGCCTTCCTCGACGTGAACATCGTCGAGGTCGCGGCGATCATCGGCCTGTGCACGCTGACCATGGTCACCCTGGGCATCATGCTCGGCCGCGCGCTCGGCGCGCTCGCCGGCAAGCGCGCGGAGATCGTCGGCGGCGCCCTGCTGATCGCGATCGGCTGCACCATCCTGTTCGAGCATCTGCATGGTGCAGGTTGATCGACGTGGTGCCGGTGCAGCCGGGATTGGGGATTCGGGATTGGGGATGTGCGGCGACGGTGCGTGTCCGTCCCGCACTGCCGGCGCCTTGGGTCAGGCCGGCTTGGCGGTGAATTCGAGATAGGTGGACAGGATGTGCTTGTCGCCGCTGCACGGCGGTAGCCAGGCGTGCAGGAACATCCAGTACGGCGGGAAGATCAGCAGGCGCTCCGGCGTAGTACCAGGCATCGAGCGTGAGCATGCTCCATTGGCGAGTCCACGCCGCCGCCAGTGCAATGGCATTGCGCCGCGCCCCCCATGGAATTGGGTGGCGCGGCGCAATCAACATTCATCAGTTCTGCGGGAAGAATCCATAAATCGTCGTTACGCCACCAGAATCCGCGAAGCTTTCGACGAAGCTGGCAACATCGCCTTTCATTGACGCTTCCGCCTGCGCCCTCGCAGGAACGGCTCTGACATCCGAATCCCGCTCGACACCCCCATCGATCAAGTCATTGAAAGAGGTGACCGGAAGATTCTTGATCGTGTAGTAGTGGTCGACAAGGAGATAGCCACCAGGTGTCTGCGTGTACTTCTCGATCTGGACTTGATTGCCGACCTTGACCGGCCCCCAACCGTTACTGCTTGCTGCGGATGCGTAGGCACTAAGCGCGATCTTCACGTAGCCCAGCACGGCGTCCGTATTTTTCGCCACAGCGCAGTCGGCGCATTGAATGAAGATTTCATCGACCCTGTCGGTGACGACGGTGGCGCTTGCGCCGAACGATGCGGCGGACAGAACTACTCCCAACAGACCATATGCAAATTTCATGAGCTAAATCCTTGCCGTTGAAATTAAAGAAAGTACCTAGGAAATCTCCACAAGCAAAAAGCAGACAACAAAACACCACACCTGGAATCGGCGCCCCATGAAGGGGCGCCAACGCCATTTCCCTTACAACAAACCCTTACGCATTAGAACTTGTACGTAGCACGCATCCAGTAGTAGCGGCCGAGCGTGTCGTAGGTGCTCACGTCGGTGTTCGCGTTCAACACGTTGTTCTGGTACATCATCGGCGGCTGCTTGTTGGTCAGGTTGTCCACGCCCAGATCCAGGCGCAGGTTGGCCCCGGCCATGTCGTAGCCCACCTGCAGCGCGTGGTACATGTAGCTGCCGTAGTTCAGCACCACACCCTTGTCATGCCCGTCGGCGGACATGTTCTGGCTCAGGTCGCCGCTGCCGACCTGCATCTTGCCGACCCAGCGGGTGGTCCAGCTCGCATCCCAGTTGCCCAGCTTCCAGCCGAACAGCGCATGCGCGCGCCAATGCGCGTAGTTGCCATAGGACGAGTTGTAGCGCCCGGCCATGTGCACCACCGTGTCTCCGGTGTCGATGTCGTAGCGGTGCAGGTAGGTGCTGTCCACGGTCACGGTGAACTTGCCGTAGTCGGTAGCGGGCAGCGCGTAGCTCGCGCCGAGGTCGATGCCCTGGGTGTTGAGCTTGCCGATGTTGACCACCGGCGTCTGGATGTGGTCGATGTTGCCGGCGCTTGGGGTGCCGGCGGCGTAGCGGTGGAGGTAGCTGCAGTACGGGCTGTTGTCATCGTTGTAGCAGAGGTCGGCTACGGTCTGCGCGGAGATCGGCTGGATCAGGTCGTCGAGCTTGACCTTCCACCAGTCGAGGTTGACCGACAGGCCCGGTACGTACTCGGGGCTGTACACCAGGCCGTAGTCGAACGAGGTGCCCTTCTCCGGCTTGAGCTGGTAGCCCACGTAGGTGGCGCCGGACTTGATCGCGTTGGTCTGCGACAGGCCTGTGCCGCTCCAGCCGGCCGGCACACCGGCGCAGGCAGTGGCGTGGCCGCTGCCGCTGTAGCCGACGCAGGGGTCGATGAAGTTCGGCGCGTCGGCGGTCGGGCCCTGGTAGATGTCGGTGATGGTCGGCGCGCGGAACACCTGCGCCGCCGTGCCGCGCACCAGCAGGTCGTGGATCGGCCGCCACTCCACCTGGAACGAGGCGCTGTTATTGCCCGAGCGCACGCTGCTGTAGTCGGAGTAGCGGTCGCTCAGGGTCAGGTTGAGCGCGCCGATCGGCGAGGACTGCTCCAGCACCGGCATGAACAGCTGTGCATAGGCCTCCTTGACGTTGAAGCTGCCGCTCAGCGGAGAAGCACAGGCTTCGGAGGAAACCGCGCAAGTGTTGTCGCTGTTGATCAGCGCGTTGGCCGACACGCTGGAACTCAGGCTCTCCTTGCGGTACAGCGCACCGACTGCCAGCTGCGCGGCACCGGCCGGCATCTCCCACAGACTGCCGTTGGCGCTAGCTTCCCACTGCCGCATGATGGTGGTGGTTTCCTGGCGCGGAATCGATTCGTTGCTGTTCAGCCAGGCGACCGTGGCCGGGCTGCCCTGATCCAGGATGTTGACCTGCCCACTGTTGATCGCGTTCTGCAACGCGGCGTAATCGACGTAGCCGTGGCTCCAGTTGCGCTGGCGGTAGTGGCCGTAGTTGAAGTTGGCGTCCCACACCCAGCTACTGTCGCCGATGCCGCCCTTCAGGCCGATCACATCCTGATCGGTGGCCGTGTCGTAGAAGCCTTCGCGCTGGCCGAGCGAGGTGAAGCGCGTCTGATACTCGTAGCCGTTGGGGCCGAACTCCACGCCGAACGGGTTGTACGGATTGTTGGCGGCGACGGTGATGCCGTCGTTCTGCGCGTCGAGCGGCAGCGGCGCGATCGCGAAGTTGGACATGGTGTGGTTGTGGTAGGCGTTGACGTACGCCTGCATCGAGTCGGTGATGTTGAAGCTGCCGAGCACGAAGCCACCGACGCGCTGTTGCGGCGTCAGCAGCAGGTTCTGTGCCTCGTAGTTGTACGAATCAGCCGAGGAGCTGTAGCACTTGTAGCCGCCGTTGCCGTTGCCGGTCAGCGCGCCATCGGGCTTGCAACCGTTGGCCGCCAGAGTCGCTGCCGGCAGCTTGTAGTAGCCGGTCGGGGTCCGTGCGGAACCGCCCTTGTAGACGCTGCCGCTGGACAGGTACATCGCGTACTTGGAGAACGCGCGGTTGGCGGTGGAGACTTCCTTCTGCTTGTTGTAGTCCAGGCCGACCACCACGTTGCCGCGGTCCCAGGTCTTGCCGAAGGTGAAGCTGCCGCCCTGGCGCGCGCCGTCGCCGCGGCTGGTCTGGCCGTAGTTGGCGGAGACTTCGCCGCCTTCGAAGTTCTTGCGCAGGATGAAGTTGACCACGCCGCCGATGGCGTCGGAGCCGTACATCGCCGAGGCGCCGACCTTCAGCACTTCGACATGGTCGATCATGTTGGCCGGGATCGAGTTGACGTCGTTGTTCTGGATGCGGTGGCCGTCGATCAGGATCAGCGTGCGCTCGTCGCCGAGGCCGCGCAGCGAGATGGTCGAGGCGCCGTCGCCGCCGCCGTTGTTGACCTGCGGGTTGGTCGCGGCGCCGGCGATGCCGGGCAGCGCCTGCAGCAGATCGCCCAGGGTCTGCTTGCCGCTCTGCTGGATCTGCTGGCGATCGACCACGGCGACCGGGCTGGCGGTCTCCACATCCACGCGGCGCACCAGCGAACCGGTGACGGTGAGCTTGTCCAGGGTCACCGGCGCGTCGCCGGACGCGGACGCCGCCGGCGTGGCGCTCTGCGCATAGAGCGTGGCGGGAAGCGTCGCCATGGCCAGGCAAACGGCGTGAGCGAGTCTGTTCTTTGCTACGGACATCGGGAAGACCTCATGTGATGTGCGACAAGCGCCGGCTGCACGCAGGCGCGAACCATCCCGGGCGCGGAAACGCGCGGCGGGTGAAATGGATGCCTCGGGCCAGCGGTCCATTACAGGACCGTCAGGCACTTGTTAGTTTTTTATAAGAAGGGTGTTGTTTCGGTGTGCCAACGTGCGCCATCCCCTGACAAAAACACCGCTTCAAGCGCGGTACAGCGCACGCTGCGTTTTTGCCGTTCAACCAGCAGACGGGAACGGTTCAGACAACACGCAACGCTCAGTCGACGCGGTAGTCCCAGCGTCGCAGGAACGGCTGCAGCACCGGCAGTACCGGTGCGAAGGCGTTGCGATAGGCGTGCCAGCGGTCCAGGGCCTTGCGGTTGATGCCCTCCACCACCTGCGCGTAGCTGGGCGTGCTGATGAAGCCCTTGGCGCGCGCGTGGCGCTGGAAGTCCAGCAGCCGCTCCGGCTGCTGCAGCTGCAGGAACTGCCCCAGACGCGCCACCTGCGCCTGCGGATCGGCCACCAGGTCCTCGTAGCGCAACTCCAGCGTGCGTGGCTGCAGCAGGGCGGCGTGGTAGAGCCAGAACTCCATCGCGTCGGCATAGCCGCGCGCCAGCCGCGGCAGGCTGGCACACAGCAGGGCGAATGCCGGCGAGCGGAACGCCTGCATGTAGCAGCTCAGCAGCACGTCGCAGGGATGGCGCAGCGCCAGGATCACCGGCGCCTCCGGGAACAGGCGCCGGATCAGCGGCAGGCGCAGCAGGTTCAACGGGTTCTTGTCGACCAGGCGCTGGCCCGGCTGCAGCTGCACCACCCCGCGCACCGCCTGCCAGTACTCGGCGCGCAGCGCGTCACAGGCGGCATCGTCGAGCTCGCCCAGTCCGTCCGGCCAGGCCACGCCGCGCGCCTCCAGGCGGTCGGCCAGTCCCTGCAGGAACGGCCGCTCGTCCATCGCCACCAACTGCGGGTGGGCGTCGAGCATCTGTTCCAGCAAGGTGGTGCCCGAGCGCGGGAAGCCGACCACGAAGATCGGCGAGTCGGCCATGGCCGGCGCGTTCACCGGCCGCGCCGCGGCATGGCGTGCCGGATCCCAGCGGGCCTGCGCGACCGGCAATGGCGGTGCGTCCGCCGCCGCCAGCTCCGGCACCAGCGCGGCCAGGCCCTCGACCTGGCCGGCATGGCCCTGCGCGCAGGCATGCAGCGCTTCGTCGTGAAGGCCGAGGCGGTCGCAGACCCGCGCCAGCGCGAAGAACAGGTTGCTCTGTTTGCGCCGGTCGACCGCACTGCCATCGACCAACAGCCCGCGCAGCAGCGCATGCGCCTGCTGCCAGTGGCCCTCGCGCATGGCCAGCACCGCCAGCGCATTGCTGGCGTCCTGGCGCACGTCCGGGTCGTCGATGCGCTCCGGCGGCGGCAGCTGCGCGGCGGCCTCGCGCGCCTGCGGCAGGCGGTTGGCGCGCTCGAGCACCAGCACCAGCCGCGACCAGGCCCGCGCTGGTTGCGCCATCGGTCCCTCGGCACAGGCGCGCAGCAGGGCGCAGGCGGTGTCGGTCTCGCCGCCCTGCGACAACAGCCAGGCCAGTTCCACGGTGGTGTCCGGATCCAGCGGCGGCCACTGCCGCCAGTCGGCGATCAGCGCCTGCACGCGCTGGAAGTCGCCGCACTCATGGCAGGCCATCGCCGCGTGCACGCACAGCGGCGGCGCCTGCGGCGCCAGCGCGTGCGCGTCGAGCAGGTGTTCGCGGGCTGCGGCGTAATCGCCGGCGTCCATCGCCAGCAGGCCGAGGTTGTGGTGCGGCAGCGGATCGTCCGGCGCCAGCGCGCGGGCGCGCAGATAGGCCTCGCCGGCCGGGCCGGGGTCGCCGGCCTCGCGCAGCGCCGTGCCGAGGTTGTTCCAGTGCGCGACCTCGTGCGGCTCGCGCTCGGCCAGCCTGCGGTACACGGCGGCGGCCGGCGCCGGCTGGCCCTGCATCTGCAGGCTCATCGCCAGCAGACTGCTGGCCAGGACATCGTCGGGGCGCTGCCGCAGGTAGGCGCGGGCACCGCGTTCGAGGGTCTGCGCCTGGCCGGCCTCCAGCGCCGCCAGCAGGTCCGGGAGCGGGGGGATCGCGGTGTCGTCCAGGGAGGTCATGCGCAGGCGGGTCGTGGGCGGCCCTCCACCTTAGCCGCCCGCCCGCGCCGTGCGCCACGCCGGTCGCGCCGACGGCTGCCACACAATCCATACATTGCTGTTACGAAGGCGCGCGACCGCTCCTAGATCGGATCGTGGTAGGCGGTGAGGAAGGCCCGCAGCGAGGCCGGCTTGACCGGCTTGGTCAGCAGCCGGTAGCCACGCTCGCGGGCCTGCAGCTTCAGTTCGTCGCGACCGTCGGCGGTGAGCAGCGCGCCGGCCACCGGCCCCGGCATCGCCGCGCGCAGCGCATCCAGCGTCTCCAGGCCGTCGAGCCGGTCGTGCAGGTGGTAATCGACCAGCATCACCTGCGGCGCGCACGCGGCCTGCGCCAGCGCCTCGTCGACGGTGCTGGCGCAGATCACCTCCACCTGCCAACGGCCGAGCAACGCGCGCATGCCGTCGAGGATTTCCTGATCGTTGTCCACGCACAGCACGCGCAGCCCGGCCAGCGAATCGGCCGCGGCCGCTGCGCGTGGCGCGCGTTGCAGCGCCTGCGGCGGTGGCGCCGCCCGCGGCACGGTGATGGAGAACATGCTGCCGTGGCCGACGCGGCTGCGCGCATCCAGGTCGTGGCCGAGCAGGCGCGAGATGCGCTGGCAGATCGACAGGCCCAGGCCCAGGCCCTGCTCGCCCCAGTCGAACGGCTGCTGGTAGCGCTGGAACTCGTCGAAGATCTGCTGCATGTGGTGCGGCGGGATGCCGGGGCCGGTGTCCCAGACCTGCAGTTCCAGCGCCGCGCCGCGGCGGCGCATGCCCAGTACGATGCGGCCCTGGCGGGTGTAGCGCAGCGCGTTGGCGAGGAAGTTCTGCAGCACCCGGCGCAGCAGCCGGCGATCGCTGCGCACCCACAGCGGCCGCGCGTACACGTGCAGGCGCAGGCCGCGGCCGGCGGCGATCGGGCTGTACTGCGCGGCCAATTCGCGCAGCAGCAGGCCGGCATCGACGTCCTCGATGGTCGGGCGCAGGCCGCCGGCATCCAGCCGCGACACGTCGAGCAGGCCGTCGAGCAGTTCCTCGGCCGCGCGCAGCGAGGCGTCCACGCGCTCGGCCAGATGCCGCTGCTCCTCGCTCTGGTGCGCATCGCGCAGGGCCGAGGCGAACAGGCGTGCGGCGTTGAGCGGCTGCAGCACGTCGTGGCTGATCGCGGCCAGGAAGCGGGTCTTGGATTGCTGCGCCAGTTCGGCCTCGCGCGAGCGATCGGCCACGCGCTGCTCCAGGGTCTCGTTGGCTTCGAGCAGCGCCTGCTCGGCGCGCTTGTAGTCGGTGATGTCGTTGTAGCTGGTGACGTAGCCGCCGCCGGGCAGCGGCTGGCCGCGCATCTCGATCACCTTGCCGTCGCTGCGGGTGCGTTCGAACACGTGCGGGGTGCCGGCGCGCATGTGCGCGATGCGGCGGGCGATCTGATCCTCCACCTGGCCGCCGCCGAGTTCGCCGCGCTCGGCGTTGTAGCGGATCAGGTCGGCGACCGGGCGGCCGACGTAGAGCATGCCGTCGGGGTAGCCGAACATCTGCTGGTAGCGGCGGTTCCAGGCGGTCAGGCGCATCGCCGGATCGACCACGCTGACCCCGGCGCTGATGTTCTCCAGCGTGGTGGAGAGGATCTCGCGGTTGAAGCGCAGCTCCTGCCCGGCCTCGTCGAGCACCGCCACCACCTCGCCCAGGTCCATGCCCGAACCGCGCAACAGGCTGGTCAGCACCAGACGCGCGGAGGCCGCGCCGATCGAGGCGGCAAGCAGGCGTTCGGTGAACTGCACCCAGGCGCGGTCGGCCACCGCAGTGGGCTGCGGCTCGCGGCCGAGCAGTTGCGCCTGTTCGGCGAAGGCGCGGCGAGCATGGCGCTCCCCGACCATGCGCTCGGCCAGTGCCTGCAGGTCCACCACGCGCACCTGCCCGAGCCAGTCGCCGGCCACCGCCGGGCGCTGCGAGTACGGCTCCAGGAACGGCGCGGCGCGCAGGCGCTCGTCCAGGCCCGGGCGCCAGCGCGCCGACACCAGCATCATCGTGCCGACGTTGACCAGCAGCGACCAGAACGTGCCGTGCGCCAGCGGGTCCCAGCCGCTCATGCCGAACAACTGCTGCGGGCGCAGCCAGGAGATGCCGAACGGCCCATCCAGCAGCCACGCCGGCGCCAGCCAGCCGGCCTGGGTCAGCGCCGGCAGCAGCAACGTGTAGATCCAGGTGGCGAAACCCAGCACCATGCCGGTCTCCACGCCCTTGCGGCTGGCGCCGCGCCAGTACAGCCCGCCGATCACGCCCGGCGCGAACTGCGCCACCGCGGCGAAGGCCATCAGGCCGTAGGACGCCAGCGTGCTGTCGTTACTGCTGCTGCGGTAATAGCCGTAGGCGATCAGCGCCAGCAGCAGGATCGCCAGACGGCGGATCCACAGCACCTTCGAGGCCACGTCGGCACCGGCCGCCTGGTGCCCGCGGCGCCGCAGCAGCACCGGCATCACCAGGTCGTTGCTGATCATCGTCGCCAGCGCGATGCTGGAGACGATGACCATGCCGGTGGCGGCGGAGAACCCGCCCACGTAGGCGACCAGCGCCAGCGCGGTGCGGCTTTCGGCCAGCGGCAGCGCCAGCACGATGCTGTCGTCGGCCACGTCGCCGCCGCCGAACAGCGCGATGCCGGCGGCGGCGATCGGCACCACCATCGCCGAGATCAGCACCAGGTACAGGCCGAACAGCCAGCGCGCCTTGCGGATGTCGCCGACGTCGCTGCACTCCACCACCGCCACGTGGAACTGCCGTGGCAGGCACACCAGCGCCAGGAAGCTGAGCAGGGTCTGCGAGATGAAGCCCACCGGCGGGGTGTTCTGGAACAGCGTGCGCGTGGACTGCAGCACCTGGCCGCCGTCGCGTGCGGACAGCCACACGTAGGCGAACACGCCCACCGCCACCATCGCCAGCAGCTTCACCACCGACTCCAGCGCGATCGCCAGCATCATGCCGTGGTGGTGCTCGGTGGCATCGACCTGGCGGGTGCCGAACAGCGTGGCGAACAGCGCCATGCCCAAGGCCACGTACAGCGCCGGATCGGCGTAGAACGGCGCACCGGCGCTGGACTGGCCGCTGAGCACCTGCAGGCTCATCGCCACCGCCTTGTACTGCAGCGCCAGGTACGGCACCACGCCGACCAGGGCGATCACCGCCACCAGCGCGGCCAGGCGCCGCGAGCGGCCGTAGCGCGAGGAGATGAAGTCGGCGATGGACACCGTATTCTCGCTGCGCGCGATCAGCGCCAGGCGCTCGACGATGCGCCAGCCGAACAGCAGCATCAGCAGCGGGCCCAGGTAGATCGGCAGGTAGCCGGCGCCGTTGCGCACCGCGCTGCCGACCGCGCCGTAGAACGTCCACGACGAGCAGTACACGGCCAGCGCCAGGCTGTACACCGCCGGCCGCAGCCACGGCCGCTCCGGGTACAGCGGACGGCGATCGCCCCACCACGCCACCGCGAACAGCAGCGCCGCATAGCCGACCGATACCAGCAGCAGGATCCAACTGGAAACCAAAGGCTAGCCCCCATGACGATGCGTGCAGTCTAGAGGGTGGGATGCGTTTCGGCGTAGTCGGGAGTTCGGCTCGCTGCGTCTGGCCTGCGTTGCGCGTGCACCATGCCTGGTTGCCGCGGGGCAGGTGAGGCGGCGGCTGCCCATACACTTAACCGCGCTTCCCTTGGCAGGCATACCGCAGGCTTTGCTTCGGCTGTGGAAAGCGCTTCTTTTGGTTTTTCTTTAGCAGAAGCAAAGCTTTCGCCTTGCGGCGAGTTCCTTTTCTTTGCTTGTGCAAAGAAAAGGAACCAAAAGAAAGCACACCCTGCCTTGCGCCCTCCGCGCTGCGCGCTCCGGGTCCGCGTCCATCACGGGGATCCGCGGAAGGGGCATCCTGCCCCTGCCGCGGACGGCGTACATCCATGTACGCCGCCCTTCGGGTTTTTCCCCGCGCTGGCCGCCGCTTCGGAAGGGAACCCGATAAGGCAAAGGCAACAACCAAAGCAACCGCAACCGCCATCATGGAACTGCAAGCCCCGCGTAGGAGCGGCTTCAGCCGCGACGAACGAAGCCGCGATGGTCTAAAGACCCCACGTGCGCCTCGCGCCCTATCTTTCTCCAAGATTCGTCCTCCAATGGCAGCGAACGCTTCACGCGCCAGCCTGCCGTGTCCAGCAAGGGCAACATCCAACCTGCCTCCAGCCACCGCAGCCCCACCGGCGCTCGGGCTAAGATGCGCGCGGTGACCACCTGCGCCCGCTCCCGCTGATGTCCGGCATCCCGGCCGCCGTGCCGACGCCCCCACCGTCGCTGCAACAGCAGACGCAGCGCCTGCTCGCGCAGGTGCAGCAGGCGCAGGCGCGGCAGGCACAGGCCGAGGCGGAGGTGGAGCGGCATCTGCCGGCGGTGGACCAGGCGGTTGCCGCGATCCGGCGCCGGTTCGCTGCGCACGCCAGGATCGCGGCGCGGGCGGCGGTACGGCGCGAGCGCCGCCGCGCCTGGGGACCGGCGCTGCTGCTGCGGCCGCTGCTGCCGGACTGGCGCTGGCGCGCGGCCTTGATCGGCATGCTGGTGCTGGTGCTGCCGTGGACCAGCGCACACTGGCTGGGCGAGACGCGCAGCTTCCTCGTCTGGTGGCGCCAGGTCGGCCTGCACGGCGATGGCGGCCTGCTGCTGCAAAGCCTGCTGCCCTCGTTGCTGGCGTACGGTCTGCTGGTCGTCGCCGGTGCGCAGTTGCTCGCCTGGCACCACAGCCATGACGAGCGGCGCGCGCTGCAGACGTTCGCACGCCTGCCGCTGGCGCTGGTACAGGTGGCCGATGCTGGGTCGCGCGATGCAGGGACGACGTATACGGTGACCCGCGCGCCATGGCCGCAGCGCGCCCTGCACGGGCGCTGGTCCATTCCCGCCACGCAGGGCGACCTGTCCGCTGCGCGGCTGCTGGCCTTGCACGACGGCAGCGAGGACCCGCGCCTGCAGGCGCTGATCGTGCTGCCCGATGCCCGCCATGCAGCGGCCCTGATCCTCCTCGACGCCGATCTGGCCGCCGACGCTGCGCCGTCGCTGCAATCGCTGGCGCTGGCACTGGCCGAAGACGCCGCCGTCGATGTCGCACCGATCGCTGCGCTGCACGACCACGTGCAGGCCTGGGAGGTCGCGCGCGGCCAGCAACGCGCGCTGCAGCAGCGGCTGCAGAGCCTGGATGCGGTGCAACGGCACTGGGCCGACGTCGCCCTGCCCGACGCCACGCTCGACCAGATCCTGAAACTGGTGGACCTGTTCGTGTCCGGGCGCCAGCCAGCACCGAAAGGCATGCTCCTGCACGGGCCGCCGGGCACCGGCAAGACCCTGATCGCGCGCAAGCTCGCGCGTCATGCCGGCTGTCATTTCGAGGCGCTGGGCGTGGCCGACCTGAAGGCTGCGCACGTCGGCCACACCGGCCCCAAGGTGCAGGCGATCTGGCAGCGCTGCCGCGAGTACGCACCGGCGATCCTGTTCATCGACGAATGCGAAAGCGTGTTCGCGCGCCGCGGCGGCGCCGACAGCGACAGCTTCGGCGCCGAACTGGTGCAGACCTTTCTTGCCGAATGGGACGGCTTCCATGCCGCGCACGGCCAGGTGCTGGTGATCGGCGCGACCAACCGCCCGGCGCTGCTGGACGACGCGATCCTGTCGCGCTTCACCGCCAGCATCGCCATCGGCCTGCCCGACGCCGCGGCGCGCGCGCGCATTCTCGGCGCCGAACTGCGACGGGCCGGTTTCGCGCTGGAGCCGGACGCGCAGGCGATCGCCGACAGCACCGGCCTGTCCGGTCGCGACCTGCACACGCTGGTCGCGCGCGTCGCCGCCGAGTGCGTGGACGGCACGCTGGACAACGCCACCCTGCTCGCGCACCTGCGCGCGCTGCGCGGCAAAGGCTCCACTGCCGTCGCCACGCTCGGCTGGGACGACATCGTGCTGCCGGCGGCCACCGTCGAGGAGTTCGTCGGCCTGGGCAAGGAACTGCGCAATGCCGAGACCCTGGCCACGCTCGGCGTGCCGGTGCCGCGCGGGATCCTGATGGTCGGCCCGCCGGGCACCGGCAAGACCCAGGTCGCACGCATCCTCGCCAGCCAGTCGGGCCTGGCCTTCATCGCCCTGAGCAGCGCCGACCTCAAGGCCGGCTACCTCGGCCAGTCCGGCCAGCGCGTGCAGGCGGCGTTCGAGCGCGCGCGGGCGCAGGCGCCGTGCATCGTGTTCGTCGACGAACTGGACATCGTCGCGCCGGCGCGCGGTGCCGACGGCGACGACGCGTTCACCCGCGAGATCGTCGGCCAACTGCTGCAGGAACTGGACGGCGTCGCCAGCCACGCGGGCCAGGTGTTCCTGCTGGCCGCCAGCAACCATGCCGCCGCGATCGATCCGGCACTGCTGTCGCGGCTGGACCGGCAGATCGTCATCGCCCTGCCCGACCACGCGGCGCGCGTCGCCATCGTCGCGCGCCTGCTGCGCGGCAAGCCGCTGGACCTCGATGCCGACGCTGCGGCGGCCTGGGTCGCCGAGCGCAGCGAGGGCCACTCCGGCCGCGACCTGCACAACTGGATCAGCCGCGCGATGCGTCGCGCCGTTCGCCGCACCTTGCAGCACAGCGACGATGCGTCCGGCACGCGACTGCAGTGGGACGATCTGGTCGAGACGGCGAACGCGACGATGTAGACGCCGAGCCGGAAGAGCCAAGCGCGCGCTGTGCGATCGGAAGAGCTGGCCGAAGCTCCTGTGGGAGGGGCTTCAGCCCCGACGCCAGGATCCACACAGAACCCAGTTGCCACGGCGCACATCTCAACAACAGCGCAAGACCCAGTACAGAAGCGCTGACGTCCACACAACGCCCACGCTGGCATCATGCGGGCGACCCCACGGGACCGCAGCACGTGACTCACATCCCCTCATCCCCGCCGCCGCGCGCCGAAGCCATCGTCGTGATGGGCGTGTCCGGCAGTGGCAAGACCAGTGTCGCCCGGGCACTGGCGGCGCACTACGGACTCACCTTCCTGGACGCCGACGACTTCCACAGCGCCGCCGCCAAGGCGCAGATGGCGCATGGCATCCCGCTCAGCGACTCGCAGCGCGCGCCCTGGGTCGCGGCCCTGGCGCAGCGCCTGCGCGCGTCGGTCGATGCCGGGCAGAGCGTCGTGCTGGCCTTCTCCGGGCTACGCAAGGCACATCGGCAGCAATTGCGCGACACCGGCGTGCCGATGCGCTTCGTGTTCCTGCACGCAGCCGCGCACGTGATCGCCGAACGCCTGGCCGCGCGCCACGGCCACTTCATGCCACCAGCCCTGCTGCAAAGCCAGCTCGACACGCTGGAACTGCCGCTGGACGAGGCAGACGTGATCTCGGTGGACGTGGACGCACCGTTTGCCACGGTCGTGGCCGATGCCATCGCGCAACTGGATGCGAGCGCCGCGATCGCCTAGCGTGTGCCTTGTCGGCATACCCTCAGCCATGCGCCCGTTTGTGGCGATGGTGACGCAGGTTGCCCACCGTAGGAACGGCGTCAGCCGCGACGAACGAAGCGAAAGTCCCTGAGGAAATGCGTTCGTCTCCGGGCCAAAGCGCCTTCCGTCACGACCGCATTGCGGCCTTTCACTCGTGACGGCGGGCGAGGCGCCGACTCTCTTGCAGCGTGTAGTGCGACGATGCCTACAAGCGCCACGCTACCCGCGGCGCTTCGCCCGACTTACCACAAAGCGCGACACGTTCGGCTCGTCGGGCACATGCCAGCGCCACGGCGCGTCCATCGCCTTGCTGATGCCGATCCGTGTGGTGACGACCGGCGCGGCAGGCGGCGGCGTCCCGTCCTGCCCCAGCCACAGGCGCGACTGCCGCGTGGTCAGGTCCAGCCCGTTGTCCGCGCCCGACACGCCCAGCGCCTTGGCCAGCCGACCCGGCCCACGCGTAAGATCGGCCACGCGCACCGCACCGCGGGCCAACTGCATCGCCTCGATCCCGGCCACAGGCGCCAAGGCGCGGATCAGCACCGCATGCCCCGGCGCGCCACCGCATACCGCATTGAGCGCCCAATGCATGCCGTAGATGAAGTACACGTACAGATGTCCAGGCGGGCCGAACATCACCCGCGTGCGCGGGGTCATGCCGCGAAACGAATGCGCCGCCGGATCCTCTGCACCGCAGTAGGCCTCCACCTCGACAATGCGCCCGCAGCGACCATCGGCTGTGACAAGCAGCTTGTTCAACAGCTTCGGCGCCACCACGCGGGCATCGCGGGCATAGAACGCACGCGGCAAGGGCTTGGCGACAAGCAACTCCATGCGATCAGTCTAAGCCCTGCAGCGAGGTCGCTTCGTGAGTCACCACCGGTGCATCCGCATCTCCACGGTCTCAATCGAACACGTCATCTCGCCAACCGCAGCGCATGCTGCCGCTTGTGGGAGGGACTTCAGTCCCGACGCATGGAGGTTTCCAGGACCACGATCATCTTCCTGGTCTCCGATCGCGGCAGCGCAGCGCGGTGAGCGGTGACGAATTCCTTTATTGAGACAGCGCCCGAGCCGCAGAGCATGTTCGGCGCTGTGACGGCGAGCGGACTGCACCAGGCCATGTGGCCGTCGCATCAGGACAAAGCACATCACATGCCCTACCCTATTCTGCTCGAAGCAACGCCAAACGACGCCCGCATCCCCAACCTGCCCCACTCACTCCTGCGGAACGTTCAACTCCTTCAGCAACTGCGGCGCCGGATACACCTTGGCCATCAACCAGCGCAGATAGCGCATGTCCACATGGATCGCACGTTTGTAGCGCGGGTCGTACCACCAACTGGCGCTGACCGCCTCCCAGTTGCTGTCGAAGTTCAGCCCGATCAATTCGCCGCGCGCATTGAGCACCGGCGAGCCGGAATTGCCGCCGGTGGTGTCCAGATTGGTCAGGAAGTTCACCGGCTGCGTCTTCGACTGCGGATCGACCGTGCTGCCGAAATCGCCCTTGGCGATCGCCGCCAACAGCGGCTTGGGCGCATCGAACGGTTCCTTGCCGGTGTTCTTCTCGACGATGCCGGCCACCGTGGTCAGCGGCGCGAAGCTGACCGCATCGCGCGGTGCCAGCGGCTCGACGCGGCCATAGCTGATCCGCAGCGTGCTGTTGGCGTCCGGATACACCGCACGACCCTGCTGCCTGCGCCAGGCGAACAGCGCACGCATGTAGGCCGGGCGCAGCCGCAACTGCTCGCCCTCGCGCGCCTTGCGTTCGTCGTCCAGCCGCAGCTGCGCCGGCACCAGCGTGGCGGCCAGCGCCAGCAACGGATCGGCCGCAGGCGCCTTGCCTTCGCGCGCAGCGGCGAAGCGCGACAGCCGCTCGGCCTCGGTGCCCAGCGCCGTGCCGGCATAAGCCTTGTCCAGCGCCGCCTGCAATTGCGCCGGGGTCCGCCCGAACGCCGCATCGAACTCCGGCACCCGCTGCGCATCCGGCAACTGCTGGTAGCGCGTCAGCAGCGTGGTCAGCAGCGCCTTCTCCACGGCCGGCGAATAGCGCCGCTGCACCTGCTTGAGCATCCCTTCGATCAGCGCCAGGTCGCGCTGCTGGTAGCCGCTCTCGCGCCGATCGTCGGGCTTACCCGCCTCCAGTCGCAGCCGCTCCAGCGTCAGTGCCGAGCGCAGCGCCTGGGTCTGCGTGGCGATCAAGCCCAGCAGCAGATCGCGCTCGCGCAGCGCCGAGGCCTGGCCAAGTACCTTCTGCAGCGCCGCGATATCGCGCGCATCGCTGCCGCGGGTCGCCGCAAGCATGCCGCGCTCGTCCTCCGCACGCAGCCGCACCGCATCGCTGCGCTGCAGCCCTTCCAGCTCACCGGCGGCCCGCTTACGGTTGTTCTTCAGCGACTGCAGCTGCGACGCGTAGCGCGTGCGCGCTTCCGCGTCGGCCTTGCCCGATGCTTCGATCACCTCGATCAACTGGTCCAGTACCGCTACCCGCTGCGGCAGCGTCGCCTCCACCTGCTCGGCGAACTCGGCCGCCGTGCGATGCCGATAGGTGATGCCGGGATAGCCGGCCAGCATGGCGAAATCCCCGGTCTTCGGCCCATCGGTGGCGATCTGCAGATGCGCCGGTGGCTGGTAGGGCACGTTGTCGGCGCTGTAGTCCGCCGGCTTGCCGTCCTTGCCCACGTACGCGCGCAGCAAGGTGAAATCACCGCTGTGCCGCGGCCACATGAAATTATCGATCTCATCGCCGTAGTTACCGATCGCCCGCGGCGGCGCATACACCAGGCGCACGTCGCGTAGTTCCAGCTGGCGGATCCGGTAAAAATCGGTGCCGTAATACATGTTGGCGACACTGCAACGCACCCCGGCCTCGCGCTCGCAATCGGCGACGATGCGCTTGCTCGCCGCATCCACCGCATCGTAGTAAGCGCGCCCGGTCTTGCCCTTGGCCGACCCCAGCACCTGATCGGTGACCTTGTCGAAACCCACCGTCACCAGCACCCGGAAGTCCGGATTGGCCGCGCGCTCGTCGGCACGATCCCGCGCGATGAACCCATTCTCGATCAGGTTCTCCTTCGCCGACGTGTTGTACTGGATCACCCCGTAGGCGACGTGGTGATTGGTCAACAGCAACCCGTCCGCGGACACGAACGCCCCGGTCCCGCCGCCGACCTTCACCACTGCACTCAGCGGCGGCTGCGTCACCTCGGCCAGCGTCTGGGGATCGCCTTGGAAGCCTGCCTCATGCAGCGGCTTGGCCAGCTCCGGCATTTGCGACGGCATCCACATGCCTTCGTCGGCGTGGGCGGTAGTGGTGAGGGCGAGGCTTAGGGCAAGAGAGGCGGCAAGGGAATTGGGCAAGGGCATGCGGAAATGGAGGCAAAGAACGTAACCGCGACCTTAGCCGGCCAATGCGATCGCAGCAACCAAGACGCCGATCCATTCATCGGTGGATGTGATCTTTACCAAGAAAGGTCCAGAATGCTCCCGACAAAAACGAGCGCACGGTCAGCTCACTTCCTACGAACATATATACAGATGCATACCATTGAATAAGTGATCCTACCCCGTCACCAGAAAGCCACGACCTAACGAGCCCCCATGAACCATCTAAAATAATTTGTCTGAAATGCAAAAAATTATTCGTCTCTACTAGAGCGCAGCTCAGTCAGTATCCTGTCTGCCTCTGCCTTATCTAATTCCCGAAAACTTTTTACATCTGTGAGGGTCACCAAGTTTTTATTTGGATTGACCCTCACCAGTCCATCAAACTCAAACATGCCGCTTTTTTTTGATACAGACGCGTAAACCGCCATATTAAATTTCTTGATTCTCATGCTGCGTTCCTGTTCCGTGGGACTAGGCGCATCAAAGCTCCAAAAGTTAAATGCTGGTTTCATACATTTGGTGGAAATAGCAATGCTTGGATGATAAATATTACCGTAGATTTTCAGGCCATGAACCTCAACATTCTGAGTAGAAAATCTTGAGTGGATTGCTTTACAAAAATCCTCTCCTTCACCGCTCTTGGAGCATGAAGAACACGATGCGGCAGCAAAGAAAAAGACCGAAAACAAAAATTTCATGGCTTGTAACCAGAGCAGCTTGAACTTTGCTTACCATTACACGCAGATTCCCACGACTGTTTTGCACTTTCCCATATGCGCTGTTCCCGTTCCTGGAGTGACATTCCCGGAATATTAACGCCATTATTTATTCTTAGAACGTTGCCAATAGCTGACGTCATCCCATATGCACGTAATTCAGTAAGCATTCGCTCAAGCCCGGTAGCCGGATAAAAATTCCTGTTGAATCCCGGCTGCATTGAGTCCAATTTATGGGAGCCCTCATGCCCAATTATTCCGGCAGCCAGCATTTTCGCTGAAATATTGAGTCCAGACGCGACTGCTGATATTTGACTAGGATCTAAATCCATGCCCTTAGCCGTCAATTCCCCCAAATGGTCATCACTAAGATTAGTTAAATTTATTGAAAATCCATTTCCATCGTTGGCTGTGCCTACCATTCCAAGAATCTTCCCAAGTCGATCCTTAGCAGCGCCTTCTGCCATTTTTTGATAGCTTCTCTGCGCCGTGGAGACATAAGATTCAGCAATTTTGGCATCGTGGAAATTGCAAGTTCCGCCTTTTCGGGTGCACTCATAGCGACCGTCTGGATCTACAAATAGGTAGGGGTTATTCGCTGCGTAATTATATCGATTAAAATTTTTCCCGGGCTTGCTGTACGGCGTGACCGGATCAACTGAAAGAAATTTACCAATTTGGGGATCATAATACCTTTGCTGCATATAATTAAGTCCAGTCGCAGCATCGTTCACATGGCCCGTGTATCCAGGCCCATCCGATATTGGATGATTCAGTAAATTTCCGTAGGGTTCATATTCACTACGTTCAACAATATTACGATTATTGTCTGTCACCAGCACAACAGACCCTAATCCGTCCGTATGAACATAGCGGACAGTTTGCGCCGATGCAGTGAAAGCAACTACAGAATAGAGAGCGGTAGCGGCCATCAGACGCAATATCGCACGAATCCCCTGGAAATTTGACATCACTCGTCCTTGCGAGTTGGAACCATCGATACGCGATGTAGAGTCGACTTTTCTCGTAGAAGCCGGATCGACAACGCTTCCCATAGCAACATTTCGGTACAACGGAATCTACGGAGCAGACTCCGCCAGAGCAGGCTTACTTCAAGTAGATCTCGACAATGTCGCAGCCATTGGTCTGCACATCGATCTTGCGCTTGTTCACCAGTGCAGTCATCAACACTGCCAGCAGCGCCTTACCGCCGGGCTGGTCGTCTTGGAAATGCAGGACGTGGTTTCCGGATGTGGCCTTGCATTCCGCTGGCGTGTCCGACAGCCAGACAAAATGATCGGTATGAGCTTGATACGTTCCCAACTGCACGACGTCGACATTCTGCATCGATTCGTTTGCCGATGCTTGCCAGCTCAGCAAAGCGAGCATCAACGGCAGGCCCATTTTATATTTCATATTTCTTCTCTTCTTGAAACTGGATCAATCTGCGCCGTGCAAAAAAGCGCGACGCCCTCCAGATCATTACTTCTTCAGCCGTATGGAAATGACTTTGGTGCGATTACCGAAAATGCATACGCCCGAGTCGACCAGGAGTTCAACATCCGAATTACTGGTGTATGCAGCCAGCGCCATCGCCGTCAGCTCCTTGTACGACGGATGATCCTTGTCGATCGCGAAGTCGTTCAGGGGAGCCGAACACCCGGATGGGCCATCGTTGGAGGTATGAATCACCATGCCTTCGCCGTACCAGCCGTTCTCGACGTAGGTGATTTTCCCCGTCCAGACCACTTGCATGGCGGCGTCCGCCTCGTAAGAAAAACATGATGCTGCAATTGCCAACAGCAACCCCATCATCTTCAAGCTCATTTCATCCCCTTTTTTTATCCGTTGTTCGTCGCTTTTAATGCCTACAGCTTTTCTGGCCGCGACAGCAAAGAGCTCAACCGTCACCCAGCTGGACCTAGCCGTTCAACAGCAGCTGATACAGCAACGGCACGATGTCCACCGCAGGTCGCTGGTCGTGCGTCACGTTCGAAGCCGCGGTGCAGTTGCCGTCCGCCGTGCAAGCGGTCACCCGGTACGAATAGGTCCCTGCCGGCCTGGCCAACGAGGTCCAGTTGCCCTGGCCGCCGTCGTACACCGAGGTCCAGGTCACGCCATCCACGCTCTCCTCCACCACGTAGCGGGTCGCGCCGGAGACCGGGCTCCAGTTCACGTAGTCTTTGACCGAAGCGAGCTGCCCCAGCGGCCAGTCGGCTTCGGCGACCAGGCTGCCGCCCAACAGGATGTAGTCGGTGGACTTGGACTGGCGCTGGTTCTTCTGGAAACGCAGTGCGCCGGACTGATCGTACAGCGAGCCGATGTTGCCGGCGCTCTGCAGCGCTAGCGTGCGGCGGCCGTTGCCGTCGTAGCGGTAGGTCTCCTTGCCGGTCGCCTGGCGCAGGCGGTTGCCGTAGTCGAACACGAAGGCCTGGCCGTTCTTGTTGCTGAGGTTACCCTGCGGGTCGTAGCTCATGCCGATGACCGTGCTGCCGCCGCAACCACCGGTCTTGACGTTGGTCAGCTGCCAATTGACGTCATAGCAGTAGTAGTGATCCCGGCCGGGGGCTACGACGTGGGTCAGGTTGTCGAGGACGTCGTAGCTATAGGTGGCGGTTCCGAACATCGGCGACTCGGCCTTGGTCAGCCGATCCATGCCGTCGTAGGTCATGGTGCGGTTGCCGCGCTGGTTGCGGCCGGTGGCGCCGTCGCTTATACCTGCGACATTGCCATTGGCGTCGTAGTCGTAGCCATCGCTGAGGAACGCCGTGCCGCCGTAGGCATCCTGGCTGGTATCCGGCAACTGACGTGCGTTCTGCGTCATGGTGTGGACGATGCCGTTGCCGTAGGTGAACTGCTTGATCGCGCCATTCGGGTAGTAGCTCACGCCGGTGGCATAGCTGCCGGCCTGGGTCGGTTGACCCAGGGCATTGGGCGCGTAGTCCACCGTCTGCCCCGACGGATAGCGATGCGCGGCAAGGTGGCCATTGGCATCGTAGGCGTAGCCCAGCGCCCAGGTCTCGCCATCGGCCTGGCCCTGGCTTTCAGCAATCAGCAGGCGACGCTTGTTGTAGGCGTAGCTGTTGTAGGTGGCGACGCCGTTGTTGGTGGTGGTGATCTGCTTGACCGCCCCGTCCGGCCAGTAGCTCCAGGCCTGATTGCCGTTGCCGTCAGGGAAGCTCAGCGCCTTGATCCGGTTGCGCACGTCGTAGCTGCGATCGACCCGGCGGCCGGAGGCAAAGGCCGAGTCCGCATCGCATGAGGTGGTGCTGGGCAACGACAGGCCCGCCGCACTCCAGGCGAGATTGCCGGCAGCGTCGTAGCCGTTGGCGGTGGCACCGGTTTCCGGTTCCACCGTCTTGCACAGCTGCTGGTAGGTGTCGTAGACGTAGCTGCGGGTCACCGACACGGTGCCGTTGGCGTCGTGGCGGCGGATGGACAGCGGCTTGCCGAAGATGTCGCGGTTGATCTCGGTGGTGGCGCCTTCCGGATGCTGGATCCAGACCGGCGTCTTGTAATCAGGCTGATCGAACACTTGGTAGCCAGCTACCGTCTTGTTGCCACGCGGATCGGTAACGCGCGTCTGATTTCCCGCTAGGTACTCGGTCAATGTTGTCAGCGTGCCCAGCTCTGAATCCAGAGACACAGACGTCGTCCGACCTAATGTGTCGTACTGCGTTCTAGTACCGGCGCTGAGGGCATCAGTGGTTCCCGCGAATGACGCAAAGGCCACTCGACCCTTATAGTCATAAGAGAAACGTTGATAGCGCCCAGTTGCTCCTGGATTACCGGCGTCATATTCATATGTAACAATCGGCCGCAGAAATCCATCGAAATACAGGACCTTCCGCGCATTTCCAGTAGCGGTTGTTTGCCGCCAGTGGCCGGCAGGCAAGCCATATTCCGACGACCCAACTTGCTCGAAGGTCGCCGTTGTCGTGTTCCAGTTCTGACTATCCCCTGTCGGATAGGTGACGCTCGTCAGGCGCCCCATCACGTCGTAGCTATAGCCTGTCGTCGCGCCTGACTCATCGGTAACGGATGTGATCCAGCCATAGTCGTTTACATTCGCGCTGATAGCCGCTCCATTAGCGAAGCGGATAGATGTAGGCACCCCCCGTTTCCAATTCGAAAAGCTTGTGGAATTGTTAGCCCCGTCAACGGAAGAGGAGAGTGTTCCATCAGAGTTGTAATAGAACTTCTGCCGTAACTTTCCATACTCATAGGAAATTGCAGGCAGACTGGTTAACGGATCGTAGTCGACCTGCGACTCCACTAACCCAGTGTCACTATTAGTGCGCTTGGCTACCTGGCCCAGGATCCACTTCTCGTAGTTATCGCTGTAATCCAAACGATCGGATCGCTGGTGCCAAGGGCTGTAGCGATTAGCAGCCGACATCCGGCCAAAGACGTCGAAACTAGTCACTTTATAATTATAGGAAGAACCAGATTCAGTGATGGCTCGACCTGAGACCGGAGAAATCGTGCCGACCTGAGCGCTATTGATATTATCGAGTAGCACACTTCCTATTACTTTGGGCCACGGGCCTGTCGAAGGTGACGCATATGTCGAGTCTTCACGACGCAGCAGTGTCGATCCAACTGCACCGTCATAAATTTCGGTGCTCAATAGTTGACTTTCTGTAGAGTCGTAACGATTACTGAAGGTATACCGGCTTACCGCTCCCGTTGGCGACTTAAGATCTGTCCAGACAGTGGTAGCGCAGCCAGATGCGCAGTCCTTGGCCCAGCTCCCCTGGGGGGCCGAGTAGCTATATGTCCAAGTCTGCTCCGACACACCGGGACCGGAAATGCGCTCAGACAGAATGTTGATACCCTTTGTAATATTGGGGATTTCGAGGGTCAACTTTCCAGGGGAGCTAGAGTCACATAAAAACGGAACATAAGAGCGCCCGCGGATCAAAGTTCCAACACTAAAGTTCCCTATCAATCCGGAAGGATGTTTCAGCGAGATGTTTGCGGAGCCCCCACTTTGACGATAACTGAACGAAGAACACCCGTCATAAGCATCATAAGTGATGGTTGAAAGATCACTAAACCTCGCGAGCCCAGAGACGTCCATCGCCCAAGAGCTGCCATCCGGGAGGATCGCACTGGTCAAGTGCACCTTGGAGTCAGAAAGCGTGGCATACGAGTAACTCCAGGTTCTGGACGGAGCGTCAGAGGCCTGAAGTGTCGCGGTGGTTATTCTGCTTCCTACATCAGACGTATTATTTCCGGTCCACGTTTCATAATTCAGGACCAGCGAACGCCCATCACTCGACTGGATCTTTACGAGATTTCCGTTAGCGTCGTACTGATAAGAAAGGCTGTTACCAAAGCGGTCCTCAATGCGGGACGTCATCATCATCGCCATCTGGCGGGCAACGCCCCCGAATCCGGGTTGCGCGAATCCGACATTGTCGTAACCTCGGTAGATCAGCCAATCCATCCAGTATTTGGTACCATCGGGCGAAACCACCAGGAATCCCTGCCCGCCTTGCCCATTGGAAGTCTGCGCAAGGCAAGTGACCATCCAATGTTGTCGCGTGACGATCGGGAATGACATTTGATTGCCACTGGCATCTTTCATCCGCGGCGAAAGCGTATTTGAACTATCTCGGCGCAGCAGATCCTGGCGCCCCATTCCGGGAATAATGAGCTGGTAGCCGCCCCACCATTGCTCGGCAGTATAGATAACCGGTGCTTGACGGCCGACATTGAGCACCACTGCAGGCGCTTTGGTAAAATTCGAGCAACGATCACCACGAAAGAATTGATTTTCGTTCGTGGTCAGCGTTTGAATACTAGGAAGTTCCAGCCGCCAATCGGCAAAGGCCCGTGCCGCTCCTTCTCTTGGGCTTGAGTCGGACGGATCGAACGTACGTATCAGTTGAATCGGCAACCCAATACCAGGCTGATCGATATCCACCTGCCTGAAGGTCAGTGCGCCGTTGTAAAGGCTGATTTCTTCGCCAAAAGGCTTGTCGCCCAGGGGCTGTATCTCACGAGATGTCCGAATGCGCTTGTCGAACTCGTCTTCCGGCGTGACCGCCAGAGCGTTCTGCAGACCAGATACGGACAGACACACGAATAGGACGACGGTGCGCCATCCCTGCCGCTGAGTGAACATTGATTGCCCCTGTAGACGTGCCAACGCGACGCTGGCAGCACTGTCAATTACACAGTACCGCCGGAATTTGTCAAGGCAGTTTCATCGTCGCAGGGCCGCGCACTACTTCTCCTTCCGCCAATTCACCGACCCACGGTTCTCCACCGTGCTCGATTCCACCTCGGCGTCGAAGCCGCGGCCCAGCAGATATTTCAGCGTCAAGACCGAGCCGCTGCCGATCAGCGACACGCCGTAGCTGACGTAGAGTTTCGGCGAGAGATATTTGCCGAAGCCCACCACCGAGCCGCCGAGGGTGCGCGACTGGCTGACGCCAGCGTCGTCGAAACCGAGCCTGGCGCCGAGTTGCGAGGCGAGCAGGCCGCTGCCGGCCGACAGGGCGCTGGCCGCGGCGGTGACCTGGTCGGCCTCGGCGCTGCTGGTGTTGCTGAGGCTGCGGCCCAGCACCAGGTAGGACATCGCCTCCGATTGCGACATCGACGGGTCCGACCACACGTCCGCATGCGGGGCGGTGGCGCGGCCGGTGACGTCGATGCCGGCGGTGACGTCGCCGACCTGGCGCTGCGCGCGGATGTTGATGCGCGGGTCGGAGACGATGTTGTTGCTCCAGGTGAGTTGGCCGCGGGTGATGGTCAGGTCCTGCCCGTACGCCTTGTACTTGCCGCTGACGTCCAGCCCGCCGGTGGCGGTGGTTTCGCGGCCCGGCCGCGAGCGCACCTGCATCGCGCCGGTCAGCGCACCCTTGAGGCCGAAGCCGGCCATCCTGACCTGGTCGCCCAACGTCACGCGCAGGTCCATCTCCAGCGGCGAGGTCGGCGTGGCCTCGGGGTCGGCCGGGTCCAGCACCACCACATCCTCGGACAGCGAGGTGCCGCGATCCAGCCGCTCCAGGTCGATGTCCGCCGAGGGCACGGTGACCTGGCCGCTCAGCATCATGGTCTTGTTGGCGATGCCGAACTGCAGGTCGGGATTGGCCACCGCGCGCAGTTCGGCGGTATTGGACACCAGCACGTTGGTGCCGCGGATGTTCAACTGCAGCGGCGTGCGGTCGCCGTACCAGGAGAGGCCGCCGTCGACGTTGAGCGTGCCTTCGCCGGACTTCACCGAGGCGACGATGCGCGCCGAGCCGTCCGGCTGCGCGTCGAAACGGCCCTTGCCTTCGCTCAGGGTCAGGCCCAGCGCCGGCAGTTCGCCGGTGAAGTTGCTGAGCGTGGCGTCGCCGCCCATCGCCGGTTGCGAGCGGGTGCCGCGCAGGCTGACGTGGCCTTCGACCAAGCCCTTGGGCCGGACCAGATCGGGCGAGAACAGCTCCAGCCAGTACAGCCGCGCCATGTTCATGTAGATCTCGCCGTTCAACGGCGCATACGCATCCCAGCCGGTGTCGACGGTGGCGTCGACGAAGCCGTCGCCCTGGAAGCCGATGCCGAGCTTGGAGTGGATGTGCTGCGCGCTGAAATCGGTGACGAAACTGAACTGGTCGTAGCGCAGCAGTTCGCCGCGGGCGTTGTCGCCCAGGCGCAGGCCGCCTTCGCGCGAGGCCAGGCGCAGCGAACCCTGCCAGGCATTGCCGGCCGGCTTGAAGTTGCCGTCGATGGACAGGTCGCCGCGCAGGTACATCTTGCGGCCGCTGTTGGGCGGCAGCCACGGCTGCACCAGGGCCAGCGGCAGGGCGTCGCCGCGCAGGGTCAGGCCCTGCTTCGGCCAATCGGCGGACACGCACAACGCACCGCCGCTGCCCGGGGCCAGGCAGCTCTCGGACAGGCTGAAGGCGCTGCCTGCCACGCTGAAGTTGGCCGCCTGCCGCAGCTGCCACGGTTCGCCCTTGGCCGGGGCGATGCGCAGCGTGTTCAACGCGCCCTGCCAGCGCGCGCCGTCGCGGCGCACCTGCCCGGCCAGGGCCAGCGCGCCCATGTCGTTCTCGGTCTTGGCATCGAGTTGCAGGTTCTCGACCGCGCCGCGCGCATCCACGCTCAGCGTCTGCAGCAGCACGCCAGCATTGATCGCGCTGCCGCGCAGGGCGAGTTCGCCGCCGTTGCCGCGCCAGGGCAGGCGCCCGCGCAGGCTGAGACTGTCGGCGCTGTAGCTGTCCCACTTCAGGCCGCTGCCGGTGAGGTCGGCGGTGAGATCGGGGGCATCGCGGCGGCCCTTGATCTGGACGCTGCCGCGCAGGCTGCCGGCGCCGCCGGGCAGCAGGTCGGCCAGTTGCAACGGCTGCAGTTGCGCGTCCACGTCGAGCTGGTCGCCGACCTTGCCCTGCGCCTGCAGGCGGCTGTCGCCCAGGCTCAGTTGCAGCTTGCCCTCGCCCTGGCTGCCCTGCAGGGCGAGCTTGGCGTTGGCGTCGAGCGGGCGGCTGCGCAGGCGCCCGTTCAAGCGCGGGATGTCGAGCGTGGCCTGGTAGCCGGCGGCGCTGCCGTCCGGCCGCGCCGGCAACTGCTTGCCCTGCGAGGCGAAGGTGCCGGACAGCTTGCCGTCCCAGCCCGGTGCGAAGTAGCCGGGATCGAACCCAGCCAGCGTCCCTTGCACGTCCCAGTTCAACTCCGGCACCCAGGCAACGTTGCCGCCCAGGTCGAGCGTGCCGCTGGGCATGGTCGCGCGCACCTGCTTCAGCTGCGCCTGGCGATCGTCGCCGCGCACGTCCAACTGCAACTTGGCGCTGTCCTTGCCGCGGGCGACGGTGGCTTCGCCGTAGGTGGCCCACTGTTTCATCGTGCCGGCCACGCCCAGGTTGGCCTCGACCAGCTTGATCGGCACCGCCGGCGCGTCCGGGGTGGACGGATCCGGCGCGGTGGCGAAGCTCATGCCGCTGGCGTTGACCGCGAAGCGCAACTGCGCGTTGTCCGGGTCGCGCAGATCGGCCGTACCGCGCAGGCGCAGTTGCCCGTCGAACGCGCGCAGCTGCAGCGGCGCGACGGTGAGCACCTGGTTGTCCAGGCTCAGGTGCGAGGGATCAAGAACAATTTTCTGCCCGTCGCGCGACAGTTCGCCCTGCAGGTCGGCATTGCCGCCCTTGCCCTTGGCGCGCAGGTCGAAGGCCAGCGGCACGGACGCCGGCGCATCGTCGGCCGGCGGCACCAACAGCGACGGATCCAGCGCCTTGCTGCTGGCGGCGAACTCCCACACCGGATCGGTGCGGCCGGTGAACACCAGCGTGGCGCGCAGCGGCGCCGGTGCGTTGCCGGCGATGGCCACTTCCATCTTGTCCAGATCGCCGCGCGCGACCAGGCCCAGGCGCGCCGGGGTGCGCCCGCGCGCGGCCGGCAGCACGGCGCTGGCGGTGAGGTCGGCCTTGTAGTCCTGGCCCGGCAGGTAATCGCCATTGATACGGAAATCGCCGCGGTCGCTGGTCACCACCACCTGGGTGGCACGGAACTCACCGTTGGCCACTTCCACGCCGCCGCGCAGCGTGCGGATGTCGATCATCGGCTGCTGCGCCTGGGTGATGCGCAGGCCGTCGATGGCGATGCGGTCGGCCTGCAGCGCAAGCGGCACTTCGATCTGCGGCAGCGACTGCGGCCAGCGCGGCAGTTCGAACGGTTCGTCGCTCTTGGCCAGGTTGAGCGTGGCGTTGGTCAGCTCCAGCGCGTCCAGTTGCAGCTTGCGTCCGAGCAGCGGGCGGATGTCAGGATCCAGGTAGGCGCGCTCGGCGGTGAAGTGGATCTCGTTGTAGCGGAAATCCAGGTTGTGCAACGTCAGCGGACCGGCCAGCGGTCCTTCGGCGCGCTCCCAGGTGAGCGTGGAGCCGGCCGGCAGCCGCGCCACCACCTGCGCCAGCAGCACGTCGCGCCCGGCCACGGTCTGCAGCAGCCAGTACAGCGCGATCGCCGCCAGCAGCACCAGGCCGGCGACGGTCAGCGCCGAGCCCCACCAGAAGCGCTTGCGCCGGTAGAAACGCGGGCGGCGCGGCGGCGGCGGTGCGGTGGGCGACGTCGGCTCGATCGGCGCGCTCACAGATTGGCTCCGATGTTGAGATAGAGCTGGAACTGCGAGTCGGGATCGTTCAAGCCATGGGCGATGTCCACCCGCACTGGGCCGACCGGCGAGCGCCAGCGCAGGCCGAAGCCGACGCCGGTGTGCCAGTCCGGCGTGTCGTCGAAGGCGCTGCCGCTGTCGACGAACACCGCACCACCCCACGGGCCGCCCTTGAAGTAATGCTCGTACTCGGCGCTACCGGTGAGGATGTGCTTGGCGCCGAGCGCGAAGCGGTCCGGCCGCGGCGTGCGCGGGCCGACCTCGCGGAACGCATAGCCGCGGATGCTGTTGTCGCCGCCGGCGAAGAACCGCAGGCTCGGCGGCATCGCCACCAGCGCGTCGGTCCAGGTGCTGCCGGCTTCGCCGCGCAGGATCAGGCGGTCGTTGTCGCCGATGCCGTGGAACCAGTTCACCCGCATGTGCGCCTGCACGAAGCTGGCGTCGGACCCCACACCCTCGGCGCCACCGCGCAGGCTGATGTTGCCGCTGAAGCCCTTGCGCGGGAAAACCTTGTCGTCGACGCCGACGTAATCGGCTTCGATCTGCGGATAGAACAGCGTCGAGGTCTGGTACAGCGCGCCGTCGAACACCTCGTCGGTGGCGTAGCGCCAGCGTTCGCGCAGCGCGTTGATCGAGGCGATGGCGGTCCAGTGCTCGTTGATCTGGCCGCTGCGGCTGCCGGTGAGCTTGACGTTGCGCAGGTCGATATAGTCGGTCTGCTCGTCGTAGACGCGCAGCGAGGTGGTGTACCAGCCGTCGAGCCAGCGGAACGCCGGAATCCGGTAGCTGGTGATGAAGCTCTTGCGCTTCTGCGCGTAGTCCAGCTGCGTGCTGAGCTTGTGCCCACGCGCGTTGACGTAGCGGCGGTCCACGCCCAGGCGCACACCGGCGCCGCTCTCGCTGCCGTAGCTGAGGCCGGCGGTGTAGATGCTGCGCTTGGCGCGGGTGAGGTTGACGTCCACCGGCACGTCGCCGTTGGCGTCGGCTTCTTCCGGCTTGGGCTGGATGTCGATGACGCTGAAGTAGTCGAGCTTGACCAGCGACTCGCGCAGGCGATCGAGCTTGCCCTCGTGGTAGTAGCTGCCTTCCTTCCAGTACACCAGCGGATCGAACAGCTTCTGGTTGAAGTAGTCCTGGTGAAAGCGGATCGGACCCATGTTGTAGCGGCGGCCGCTGTCCCAGCTCAGGTCGATGTCGGCGGCGTGGTCGGCGCGGGTCACCTCGACCTTGCGCTGGGTGAAGTCGGCATCGAAGTAGCCGCGCTCGGCCAGGCGCCGGGTGATGGTGACCTTGCTGGTCTCGTAGACGCTGCTGACGAAGATGTCGCCCTTGCGCGGCCGGAAGTTCTTCAGGTCCTCGCCCAGGTAGCGGTCGTCCTCTGCCGGGCCGGTGATGCCCACCTGGAAATTGCGCACCCGCACCGGCTCGCCCTTGTCCACGTGCACCACCACGGTCAGCTTGTCGTCCTGGCGTGGCGCGTCGACGGTGATCTTGGGAGTGAAGTAGCCGAACGGCTCCAGCGCCTGCCGGGTCTGGCTTTCGGCCTGGCTCAGCAGATACTCCAGACGCGACTCGCCCTGGTCCTTGCCGATGGCATCGTACAGCGACAGCGAGACCTGGATGTTCTCGATCATCGCCGCGTCCTCGTCCTTGTTCAGGCCCTGGATCTGCACCTTTTCGATGACGCCACGGGCCTCGGCAAGGCCGGCCAGGGAGAGCAGGGACAGGAAGGTGGCGAGACGGGGGATGGGTCGCATGGGCGTCAGAATACCGGCACCCCATGTGAAGCTGTTAACTAGACGTTTGTTACATGTGACCGGGGTGTCGGGTGCACGGCATTTGCGCAGGGGCATCCGTGCTTTCCGGAGTCACGGCATTCGGAGCGTCTACGCCGGGAACCGCGCTGCGCCTGCGCCCTTGCGAAGCCACGGCGACGGCGCCACGCTGGCGCCCCGACCCGCAGGAACGCCGCATGTCCACCGTGATCGCCACCGCGCGCCTCGTACTGCGCCGACTGGACCCCGCGCGCGACGCCGCGCCGATGCTGGCCCTGCTCAACGACCCCGGCTTCCTGGCGCACATCGGCGACCGCGGCGTGCACGACGAAGCGCAGGCCAGCCGCTACCTCGCCGACGGCTCGGTGCGCAGCTACGCCGAGCACGGCTTCGGCCTGTATGCGGTGGAGCGCCGCGACGACGGCGCCTGGCTTGGTGTGGCGGGTCTGGTGCTGCGGCCGACCCTGCCCGCGCCTGATCTGGGCTATGCCCTGCTGCAACCCTATGCGGGCCAGGGCTACGCCAGCGAGGCGGCGCGCGCGGTGCTGGATTACGCGCGCACCGTGCTCGCGCTGCCGCGCGTCTACGCCATCGTGGCTCCGGGCAATGCGCGCTCGCTGCGGCTGCTCGCCGCGCTGGGCTTCGTCGCCCAGGGGCGGGTGCGCCTGAGTCCGGAGGCGGCCGAGGTCGAACTGTATCATTGCGAGCTGGGTGCACCCGAGGAGCACGCCTGAGCATGGACACCTTGCACACACTGCGGCTTTTCGCCAACTACAGCCAATGGATGAACCAACGTCTCTACGCCGCGGCCGCGACCCTGCCGGACGCCGCGATCACCGAGCCGCGCGGCGCCTTCTTCGGGTCGCTGTTGGGTACGCTCAACCACTTGGTGGTGGCCGATACGATCTGGCTGCAGCGCTTCGCCCAGCATCCGGCACGGCACCCGGCGCTGCAGGCCATCGCCGCCACGCCGGTCCCCACCGCCCTGGATGCGCCGCAGGCCGACTGCCTGGCAGACCTGCGCACGCAACGCGAGTCCCTGGATGCGACGATCGCCGAGTGGATGTCGCAACTGCATGCCGACGACCTCGACGTGGCGCTGCGCTATCGCAACACCCGTGGCGAATCGCACGGCCGGCGCTTCGGCGACCTGCTGCTGCATTTCTTCAACCACCAGACCCACCATCGCGGCCAGGTCACCACCCTGCTGAGCCAGGCGGGTGCCGATGTCGGTGTCACCGATCTGCTGGCGGTGATTCCGCAAGCGGAGATGGGGTGATCCTGCGATGGCGGGGCGCTGCGCTTGGTGCGTGCCTTGATGTTTAGGGTACCGTAGTAACGCGCCTTGCCGCGGTTTTGCGGGGGGTCTGCCGCCGCTCCTACAAGTGAGCGTTCTTTGGTTAACCAGGGGCTTCGTTTAGAAGCCCATCCACGCAGCGTCACTCGTGCACGCGCTGCGCCTGCAACTGCGCCACGATCTCGCGCAGCTCCGCCACCTCGGCCTCCAGCGCCTGCACCCGGCCTTCCAATTCGTCTTGGCCCGAAGCGGTCGGACGTGCCTTGAACGTGGCCGCCAACGCCTCCGCATCCACCGGACCGGCCAGCAAGTGCATGTAGCGGTCCTCGCGCTGCCCGCTGGCACGCGGCAACTGCACCGCCAACTGACGCTGCGCCAGCCGTTCCAACTGATGCCGGACGTCGTCCGCATCAGCGAGCCGCGCCATGCGCTCGGCGCGTGTCAGCAACTCATTGACCGTCTGCGGGCCGCGCAACAGAAGCAAGCCAAGCAACGCTACCTGTTGCTGGGTCAGATCCAGCGCCGACGCCAGCCGATGCTCGTAGCGCTCGGCCCGCGAGGAGAACTGCTGCCGCACCAGCCCGCGCCCCTCCAATTGCCGCAGCGCGTGCTGCACGTCGCCCGGGCTCAACGTCATCACCGGCTCGCGCGAGGTCTTCTGATTGGCCGCCACCACCGTCGCATTGACCGTGAGCGGATACGCATCCGGCGTGGTGGCCTCTTTCTCGATCAGGCAGCCGAGTGCGCGGGCTTCGATGGCGGAGAGAACGGGGATGGTGGGGGTGTCGGTCATGGTATTGGCTTCTTGCTGGTCAGGGGCGAAGCATACTGCTTGAGAGTTTCGGCTTTGCGGGCTGCTGCCGTACCGATCCTGGTGCCGTGTCCTTGAAGCGCTTGCGCGTCTCCAGGGTGGTGCTGCTGTCGACCGTGGTCAGCGTGGTGCTGTTGAGGTCGTTGCCGGCGACCACCGCCAAACCCTTGCCGGCGTCGAGCTTGGCGGCGGTCAAGTTGACGTCGTGGCCCGCGCTGAGCACCAGGTTGCCGCCGGCGGTGAGCGCCTGCTGGTCGAGGTCCTGGGTGGTCGTGGTGGTGACGACCTTGGTCTTGCCCTGGCGGCTCTGGTCGGTGACGGTGCGACTGTCGCCCAGCAGCGAGGTCACGTCGAGGTCGTGCCCGGCCGCGGCGATCAGGTCGCCGCCGGCCTTCACCTGCGCCTGCCGGATGGTCAGGTCGTTGCCGGCGGCCAATTGCAGGCTGCCGCCGGTGGCGATGCTGGTGCGCACCGTGGCCTTGCCGTTGGTGTCGGTGACCGGGGTCAGCGACAGGTCGTGCCCGACCTGCAGGGACAGTTTGTTGTCGACGGTTAGGCTGGTGCCTGCACCATCATGCAGTATTAAAAATAGTCAGCCATTGAATTTTTCAAACCTATTTATTTCCTCGCAAACTTTACTAAACAAGCCAGCCTCATCTAATTCGAAATTTTGTCTTGCTTCAGCATCTTCACTGTACATGTCAGCGAAACAAAAAATACTAGACAAGCACTCACTCAACGGAGCCATATCTTCCCGTAAAATTCCTCTGTCGCGCTCTATTCTCCAAAGCTCTATGTATGCCTCAGAAAAAACGCGCGCATCCAATCTACCTAGCGCGAAAGACCTTGCGAAATCAAACAGAACAGTACTCATCTAAGAATGGCTTTCTTTTTTCTAAAAATTCGCCTGCAAATGAAATTTTGCGCCGGCGTATAGCCATGATTCAAGCACATCTAATTCCTCAGGAAAACACGTTTCGCAATCTTCATGACTAATCCATCAGCCCAAGATTTTCAGGCAAGCTCAATATAAAAGATGAAAACCTCTCATCGTAATGACTCGATATTTCGTTAAAAATCTCACAAACACTTCCTTTCTGGCTCTCTGAGAGGCCCTGTAGTTCATACGCAATTTTCTCCATCATTTTAGTTGCAGCATCAGGATCTACAGCACTTGAATCCGAAAACTCGAAAAATAAACAAAAGTCTATAACGATTTTTGCCAAGGCAGTGCTCAACTCATTCATAGCTTGACTACCTTCAATGTTATATTTTTAATTCCAAGTTCATCGAAAATTTTCTTTGCCCTGTTTTCTTGCGCTTGTTTCGGAACCTCCCAACGGCCGGCAAGGCCATTTTCTGATAATGCCTGTGACTTTCTTAGAGCTTGATCCTTCGCTTTTGGAGTGGTGACAACAGAAGTTGTTCGATCAACAAGCACCTTGCCGTCAACACCATCAAATTTGACCTGCCTTTCGATTCGATCTGGCATATGATCTACGCAGAGCGATGGCCCTAGCATCGGCTTGCCGGCTATCACTGGCTACGACTGTGCAAAAAGATCGTGCTAACTAGGTCACTTTTCGAGAAAAAGCAATTTTTACGACTTTTAAAGTTAATCGAATGACTAGAAACCAGGAGCCGGACGCCAATGGATTTCCACAGGAAGATCCTGTCCTTTCGAAAAACAAACAAATGCGTCTACTACCTTTTGAGCGGATATCCACTCATCTGATTTCATTGGGATCTTTCCACCACCGAAAACAAGTAGCGTTCCATCAGGAAAACATTCCAAACTACTTTCGCTAAATGCTCTAAATCTTTTTTTAATATCCGCTCGATATAGCTCCAGCAAACACGTCACCCCCCCCCCTGCAACTTGCAGATAAGATCCCTGATCGTTAGTAATTGATGCGTAAGATGGAACACTATAACTACGCAGCGACATAATCACCTTGCTAATCAACTTCACACTCGGTTGAAAATCCTTTTGTTTCCCCTCGCATTCTAAATACATAAAAACTCTCAAGGCAGGTAAATAGTGATGTTAGATTTGACGGCTTCACCGGAAATTCTGCCTACTCCTCTAGCGCCAAACTGATTTACAAACATATCTGTAAAATCTTGATAAGGAGTTTTCTTTGCCCCTCCTGTTTTTATTTCAATACCTTGCAAATTTCCTGCAGCGTCGCGAACGACGATATCATACCGCCGATCTCCCAATGGACCTTTAACGACCATTTCTGTGCCGACAACGTCAACTCCGTTTCTACTCAAGAAATCTGCAAAATCTGATGCAGACTTTGTACCTGGAGGCGCCCTTCCCCCTATACTTGCGAACTTTCCGTCAGGGGTTCTAATGCTTCCATCGGGATAGACCTTAACATTCCCCGAAAGAATCGGCGAATCTGGAAGTCCTTTAGAATTTATTTTTTGGTGGAGGGCAGAAGCACTTTCACCAGAATTATTCTGAGCTATGCGTTTCAATGCCGCAGCTTCGTAGGCCAACGTACTTGTCGTGTCAACAGAGTTGGACTTTGGCTTCTCAGCCACCACATTAATTGCGTCAAGCGTTGGAACACTATCTCTAGTTGAGCTGTATCCAGCCGAGCTTTCGATTTGACCTGAAGACTCATCTACAGATGAACCTTTCCCAGATCGTGTGCTGCGTGGACCCAGGACCTCAACGGCACCCGCCACGTCAAACATACTTGCGCCAAACTGATTCGCCGCGGCGACTTGTTCCGAGCTACCGCCAAAGAGGGCCGTCAATCTCGCTGGAGATCCAAAGATGCCCAAAACCGCTGTATCTAACCGGTTCCTGTCTTCAAGCGAACTCCCACCAATAAGCGCTTTAACTTGCTGCCCATTCCAATCCCTCTCTGTCAGCAGCTGATAGTCAAGGCTGTAAGACGATCCAACGCCGATTGTGCTTTTTGAGGTAGCTTGCGCTACGCCAGCCGCAAGTATCGCGTCATATTCTTGGGTGCCTGGCTTAAGACTCAGCAGTGCTGCTTGCTGCTCTGGAGTCAGGTAGTCGAAGTACCGATCCTTCATCTCACGGCTTTGCGCAAGACTAACGTCATCCCACTTCCGCTCTACATTCTCTCGACATTCTTCCGTCGTGCACTTGCTAAGTTCACGCGCCTTTTCATCGCGTTGCGGATGACTGAGATAGTTGTTCACCACCTCATTGCTAGCCGTCGCGGCACCCGCGGTGCCGCCCGCCATCGCTCCCGCCGCCGTCGACGCCAAGGCAGTCAACGTATCCGCCAACGGCCCGGTGACGCCTGCCTCCCGCAACGCGGTTGCCACGGCGGGCGCAGCGAGCGTGCCTGCAGCGGCACCCGTCGCACCCTTTAGCCCGCCCGTGAGTCCCCCGACCACGGTGTGCGCCAGCACGCGCAAGCTGCCGTTGGCGCCCCACTGGCTTTCCAGTTGGTCGGCCTGTGCGGTGAGTTGCGCTTTCTGTTCCGGATCTACCGTGCTGTCAGCCTGCAGCCTCAAGGCCGCTGCTTCCGTCATCTTCTTTTGAGCATAGTTGCCAACCGCTTGCGTGGCCTGCTGCCCAAACGTCGCCGTGATCTGCGCCTGCGCCGCCACACGCTCCTGCAACTTCTGCCCATCCCATTGCTTGGTCAGGCCATTGGCGCCATCGCCGGTGACGACATCCCGCTTCAGGCCCGCCAGCGTGTCGGCCACGCTCTTGCCGGTCTTGGCTTGCTGCCCCGCTTCGTCGGTGATGACCAGCGCTCCGCCACTGATGCCGGTGTGCGTGGTGGATTGCGCATCGCCGCTCTCATGCCCGTAGCCGGCCGCGCTGCCGTTGGCCCCGGTGTTGTAGTTCTGCCAGGACCACTTGGTGCCATTGTTGGTGGTGGAAGGTGTCTGGCCCTCACTACCCTTGGACTTATCGTCGCCGGTGCCGACGCTGTAGCCGCCCGACAGGCTGAAGCCCTTGGCGTCATAGCTGCTCGTGTTGGCGATGTCGCTGTACGTCAGCGTGCCGGTGCTCAGGCGGTTCTTGCCTTGGTCGATCGCGTCCTGGCTGCTCGCGATCACCGCGCCCTTCAAATCGGTGTTGCCACCCACGGTGATGTCGAAGCCGCCTTTGCCGGCCTGGATACCGCTCTGCTCGGTGACGCTGGCGTAATCGCCATTGACCTTGTTGCTGCTGTAACTGGCGCTGGCACTGAACCCCATGCCGAACGTGACGCTGCCACCGATCGACTTGTCCTTACTGGCGTAGGTGCTGGTGTCCTGCAGGCTCTCGATGTTGAGGTTGCCACTTACGTCGGCGATCACCTTGTCCGCGGAGACCTGGGCGCCCTTGAGCGTGGTGTCGTTGCCGCTGATGATCGTGGCATTGTTGCCCGCAGCCACATGGCTGTTGGTGTAGCTGACATCCTCGCCATTGGCCTTGCCACGCGCCCCACTGGCGCTCAACGTCACGCCCGCCGCGAACCCATCAGCGCCATAGGTGATCGCAACGCCGACCGCAGCGCTGCTACTCTTGCTGGTGCTGTGCTGTTCGGCCGTGTTCTTCGCCGCCTCGATGGTGACATCGTGATCGGCGGCCAGCAGCAGGTCGTGGCCAGCGGTGACGTCGCTGCCGCGTACCAGCAGGTTGCTCGCATCGCCGCCGCCAGTAGCGATCAGATTGACGTCGCCGCCTGCCTGTAGCTTGGAACCCTTGGCCTGGTCAGCCGACTGGGTACTCTTGCTCTCGCTCTTGCTGCCACCCACCGTCACGGCAATGCTGATGTTTGCCCCTTGCGCAGCGCTTGCGGCGCTGCCGCTGGCCAGCGCGCTTCCGGTCTGACTCAGCGAACTGGCGGCTCCGTAGGCACTGTAGGCCGCAGACCCCGCCGCCAGCGCCTGCATGCGCGCATCGCCACTGACTTTGGAGCCAGCCTTGGCCGTGTCGTAAGCGGACTGGGCCAGGTTCAGTGCTGCGGAACTTAGCGTGATCGACAGGCCACCTTGGCTGAACTTGCTGCGCTGCTCGGCATCGGTGGTGTCGTGGACCTCGGTGATGGCGATGTCCTTGGCCTTCACCGTGATGTCGCCGGCATTGGCCAGCACGTCGCTACCGGTCTGTGCATAGCGATTGCCCGCGACCAGCGTGACGTCGCCCTCCACGCTGCCGACCGTGCTGCCGGCATGCGTAATGTCGGCGGTGTCGGCATTGTTCTGGATCTTCTGCGTGCCGAACGTCACGCCGATGCCGCCGCTGCCGAACATGCCGGACTTCTTCGTTTTCTTCTCGTGCTCCTCGCTGTGCGTGTTCTGCGCCGTCTCCAGCGTCAGGTCGTTGCCCGCAGCAACGACCACATCGCCGGTGCCGGCGACCTGCGCGCCTTGCGAGAGCAGGTCGTGACCGGCGGCGATCTGCACGGTGTCGCCGCTGAGCGTGGTCGCCACCGCGGTGCTGTCGTGCCACTCGTCGTGTGTGGTGGTGGTCTTGCTGGACAGGAAGCCCTTTTTCTTTTTCTGCATGTCCTGCACGGCGTCGTGCTGCTCCTGCTCGGCGAGCAGGTTGACGTCGTTGCCGGCGGACACCGCCAGCGCACCGGCTTCGGTAAACGCCTTGGCCGCGGTTAGGTTCACGTCATGGCCGGACTGCAGGGCGATGTCGCCGCCAGCGGTGAACTCGCTACCGTGGACGGTCTCGTCGCGGGTGCTGGTCGTCTGCTTGAAGCGCTTGCGCGTTTCCACGGTGGTACTTGTATCGACCGTGGTCAGGGTGGTGCTGTTGAGGTCGTTGCCTGCGACCACCGCCAAACCCTTACCGGCATCGAGCTTGGCGGCGGTCAGATTGACGTCGTGGCCGGCGCTGAGCACCAGGTTGCCTCCGGCCGTGAGAACTTGCTGGTCGATGGTTTGGATGTTGCTGGCCGAGACGACCTTGGTCTTGCCTTGGCGGGTCTCGTCGGTGGTGGTGTGGCTGTCTCCCAGCACCGAGGTCACGTCGAGGTCGTGTCCAGCTGCGGCCATCAGGTCGCCGCCGGCCTTCAGCTGCGCCTGGCGGATGGTGAGATCGTTGCCGGCGGCCAGTTGCAGATTGCCGCCGACCGTCAGGCTGGATGTGTCGCCACCGCGCATCAAGCCGGATTCGTCACGCAGCGCTGTGGGTTGCAGCAACAGGTTGTTACCTGCTTGCAACGCGGCATTGTTGCCGGCCTGCACGGTGGTGCCTGTGAGGCTGAGGTCGCGGCCGGCCTGCAGCAGCAGGTTGTTGCCGGCAGTGATGCCCGAACGCAGATCGCCGCCGGCGAGGGCGTCGCGGGTGGTGCTGGTGAGGTCGCGACCGGTGCTGAGCAGCACGTCGCGGCCAGCGATCTGGCCGCCGAGGTTGAGCAGGTCCTGATTGGCCTGCAACTGCACGGTGCCGCTGGACACGATGCGGCCCTGGTTGAGCAGGTTGCCGACGTTGGCGCTGACATTGGCGCCGCTGATGGTGCCGGTGTTGCTCAGGCCGGCCGTGGCGTTGAGCGAGACGTCGCCGTTGTCGCTGGCCAGCAGCGCGCCGTCGCTGCGCAGGGTCAGCGCGGTCTTCGACGACAGGTACACCACCGGCACCAGCACCTTCTGGCCCTGGACCTCCTGTTCCACCATCCACACGATGTCGTGGGTGAGCGCGGCGACCTGATCGGCGGTCAGCGCCACGCCCACGCTCAGGTGCAGCGTGCCGGCCTCGGCGACGCCGCCGTCGAGCAGAGCGCGGTACTGGGCCACGCCGTCGGCGTAGTTGCCCAGGTAACGGCGGCCGGTGAGCTGGGTGATCTGGTCCAGCACCAGGCGCTGTTCGTAGAAACCGTCGCCCAGGCGGGTCTGGGTCCACTGCGGATCGACGCCGAGCTTGTCGAGCAGGTAGTCGCTGCTGATGAAGTTGTCGTAGTCGACGAAGCGCGGATCGGTCTCGATCAGGTAGCGGCGTCCGGGGGCGCTGGTGTTGGCCTTGATCCCGCCCAGGCCGTTGGCGGCACGACCCAGCGTGTTGACGCTGGCGCCGTTGCTGCCGACCAGGCGGTACAGCCCGCCCATCGGCAGCACGATGTTGCCCAGCGGTGCGCCGACGCCGCCGACTACCTGCGGAACCTGGCCGGTGCCCGGGTCGATCTGCTGGTACTGGGTCGGCACGCTGCCGGCGGTCAGCACCGCCTGCGCGGTGCCGGCCTGGACCTGGCTGCGGCTGCCGCTGCCGGCGCCGCCGAGCTGGGCCTGCACGCCGCTGGTCTGGACCTGGGACGCAGTGGCGCTGCTACCATCGGCCAGGGTTGCCTGGCCGTCGTCGATGCGGATGGCACCCAGGCTGGCGGTGGCGATGTGGTTGCCGACGTTGGCCTTGGTCGGCGCCGCAGCGGTCTGCGCCTGCACGGCGATACCACCGGCGCCGTCGGCGCTCATCGTGCCGTACTGGTTCAGGGCACCGCCCTGGGCGACGTTGAAGGACGCGCCGCCGATGCTGCGGCCGTCGCTGCCGACCGCGCCGTTGCGGATGGTGGCGCCGCTGATCGATACGCCCTGGCCGCCGGTCATGTTGGCTGCTAGGGCAATGTAGCTATTGTCTATTACGCCAGAACCTATTTCGTTTGTCTGCACTGCATAAGTACATCCTTGGTCCGTATAGCCTCTCGCGCAATCTCCATCCTCTAGAACAGCTACTGTCTCGATGTCCGTGTACTTAGTTTTCTGACTAAGAGCCAAAGCGTTGTTACTTATAACCTCCCCATGATTTATAAGGCTGTCGCTCAACCCAGCGGACCCGGCCTTGTTGATTTGTAACGCTCCAGCAGCAGCAACTGTGGAAGCAGCGTTATTAAAACTTCCCGAAATTAAAATGTTTCCACCAGAAACAATACGTCCCTCCGCACTTGCGGAGATGAGCTTGTCTCGGCTCATCACATCATAGGTTCTCGATGCGCCTAGGCGGATCTCCGCTCCATGATTCCTACCGTCGCGCGGCGGCATCTGGTCTCCAACATAGAGAACCTCATCAGGCGTGCTTCTATTGATTTCCTCTCTTTCTGAATCTGAGAGAGGTGTAGTTACTGCATTGACCACCCGCCGCCGATTGTTGATCTGATTGGCCGCGATCAGGATGCTGCCATCGGCCTCGATGCTGCCGGAGACGTTGTCCAGCGTGCCGGTGCGCGCGGTGAGCGTGCCGTTGCCGTCGCGCGCGGCGCCGATGGCGATGTTGCCCAGGCTGAAGATCTTCGCATCGCGGTTGACCAGTTGGTCGCGCACCAGCAGGGTCATGCCGCTGGTGGCGCCGATCAGCGCACTGCCGTAGGCGGCGTTGTCGGTGGCGCCACCCAGGTCGGCGCCGTTGACCAGGGTGCCGGTGTCCACCAGCACGTTGCCGCCGACCAGGCTGCCGGTGTTGGACACCGACCCGGCAGTGACCTGCAGGTTGCCGCTGGCGGAGAGGTCGCCGGCGTTGGTGACGCTGCCGCCGGTGTTCAACTGCACGTTGCCCGAGCGCATGCTGGCGCCGGCCACGTTGTTGATGCTGCTGGCATTGATGCCCAGGCTGCGTCCGGCCTGCAGCGCCGAAGCGTTGACGAAGTTGCCGCCCACCGCCAGGCGGAAGTCGCCGTTGCTGGTGATGTCGGCACCGGCGCGATGGGTGTAATCGCTGCGGATGGTCAGGTCGAGCAGGTTCTGGCCGAGGATGCTGCCGCCGCCGTCGAAGCCGACGGTGTCGATCACCACGTCGCCCGCGCCGCCGGTGCTGCTGCCGGCGCCGATCTGCCCGCCGCTGTTGCTCAGGCTCTGCAGGGTCAGGCGCACCGCCTGTTCGGCCTTGATCCTGCCGTTACGGTTGTCGAGCGTGGCGCCGCTCCGCTGCAACAGCATGCTGGCGCCGGCGTAGACGCTGCCGCCCTGGTTGTCGAGCGCATTGGTGTTGGCGACCAGGTCGCCGCCGGCCACCAGTTGCCCGCTGCCGTTGGCGATGCTGGCGGCGTCGAGCACGACGCTGCCGCGCCCGCCCAGGCTGCCGCCGACGTTGCGCAGGTCGCCGCCGGTGGTGAGCCGGGTCAGGCCGCCGCCGTTGTTGACGACGCTGCCCTGGCTGTTGTCGATGCGCCCGCCGGACAGGGTCATGGCGTTGCCGCTGTCGAGCTGGCCGCCGCTGTTGAGCAGCGCGCCGGTGACGGCGACGCTGAGGTCGCGGGCGGCGCCGATGCGGCCGCTCTGGTGATTGTCGAGCTGGCCGCGCGCGGTCAACGCCAGGTCGCGCCCGGCCTGCAGGGTCCCGCCACTGTTGCTCGCGTTCTCCGCGTTCAAGGTCAGATCGGTGCTGGCGCCGATCACGCCCGCATCGTTGTTCAACGTATGCGCCAGATCAATGCGCAGGTCGCCACCGGCACCGCCGCTGCCGACCGACTGCAGGGTGCCGCCGCGGTTTTCGAGGCTGTCGGCGCGCAGGACCAGACTGCCGCCAGCGGCCTGCACCACGCCCAGACGATTGTCGAGCGCACCGTTGCCCAGTTGCAGGTTCAAACCGCGCCCGGACACGCTGCCGCCGATGTTGCCCAGGCCGGCCGCGGTGACGCTGGCATCGCCGGCGGCGGCGATGGCGCCGCCCTGGTTGTCGAGCGTGTTGCCGGCGCTGAGCTGCAACTGGCCCCGGGTGAGGATGCGACCGCCGGCATTGCCGAGCGCGCCGGCGCTGCCGACCGTGAGCGTGCCGCTACCGGCGTGTTCGATGCGCCCTTGCGCGTTGGTGATCGACGCAGCGCTCAGTTGCAGGTCGCCGCCGTTGCTGACCAGCCGGCCGCTGGTGTTGTCGAACGCGCCGCCGATGGCCAGGCGGGTGGTGCCGCTGCCGCTCTGCACCAGGCTGCCGCTGCCGTTGCGCAGCGTGCCCGCGCCCAGGTCGAGGCCGGCGGCCTGCAGTTGCCCACCGACGCCGTTGAGCGCGCTGTTGTCCAGCGCGCCGCCGGCGCGCACGGTGAGCAGGCCACCGGCCAGCAGGTCGGCGCCGCGATGGTCGAGGTCGCCGCTGGCGGTCAGCGCGACGTCGCCGCCGACCCGCGCGGTGCTGCCGGCCAGCGCGAGTTGCGCGGCATCGGCGGCGAGGGTGCCGGCGGCGATCAGGCGGCCGCTGGCGCTGAGCGTGCCATCGGCATGCAGCGTCAGCGCGCCGCTGTTGCCCAGGCTGCCATCGGCGCGCACGCCCGCCGCGGCCACGCCGCCGATGGCGACGTTGCCGCCGCTCAGGCGCAGGTTGCCGCTGGACAGGGTCTGCCCGGCGTTGTCGATGCGCTGGCCCTGCAGCGCGACATCCGCACCGCTGACGGTGCCGCGCTGGAGCACGCCGGCGTCGCTGCCGAGCACGACCTGGTTGGCGTTGAGCGTGCCGGCCACGGTCAGGTCGCCATGCGCCTGCAGTTGCAGCGTGGTCGCCGCGCTCAAGGCGCCGCTCTGGTTGAGCGCGCCGCCGGCCTGTGCGCTGAACGCGCCGGCCGAGGCCAGGGTGCCGCCGAGAGTCAGATCGCCCTGGCTGACCAGGGCCACCTCACCGGTTTCGCTGCCGAGCTGGCCGCTGCTGGCGATGCTGGCCGCCTGCACGCGCAGGGCGCTGCCGGCGATCAGGTCGCCACGATTGTCGACGGCGCCATTGGCGGTCAGCGCCAGGCGCTGCACGCCATAGCTGCGCCCGGTCTGCTGCAGCGCGCCCACGTCCAGTTGCAAGCGCTGGCGCGCACGCAGCGCGCCGGCGTTGCTGAGCAGGCCGCTCACGGTGAAGGTGCCGTTGCCCAAGGCAGCGAGCAGGCCGCTGCCGCTGTTGGTGACGCTGGCGGCAGTGACGCTCAGGTCGGTGCCGGCGACCACCTGGGCGGCGTTGTTGAACGCGCCAGTCGCCTGCAGGTCGACGGTGGAGGCGGCCTGCACCAGGCCGCCGAGGGCGAGATCGCCCGTGCTGGTCATCGCCAGGGTGGTGCCGGCATCGACGGTGCCCTGGCTGTCGATGGCCGCGCCGTTCAACTGCAACGCGCCGGCGCTGTGCAGCACGCTCTGGCTGCCGCTGCGCAGGGTGCCGCCGGCCTGCAGGGTGGCGTCCTGGCCGGCGCTGACGCTGCCGTCCAGTTGCAGGTCGCGCTGCGCCTGTGCCTGCAGCCCCTGTGTGGTGGCGAGCTGGCCGCCCAGGGTCAGGTCGCGGCCGGCGCGCAGGTCCAGCGCCTGTGCGCTGAGCGTGCCGGCCTGCAGCAGATCGCCCTGCGCCTGCGCGCTGAGTGCGGTGGCCGCGGCCACCGTGCCGCCCAGCGTCAGGTCGCCCTGGCTGGTCAGCGTGACCTGCCCGCGCTGGCTGCCGAGCTGGCCCGTGCTGGCGATGCGCGCGGCGTCGAGCTGCAGGTCGCGCTTGGCGATCAACTCGCCCTGGCTGTCGATGGCGCCGCTGGCGTGCAGGGTCAGCGTGTCGCCGGCGTACGCCTGGCCGCTGTGCTGCAGATCGCCGACCTGCAAGGTCATGGCCTGGCCAGACTGCAAGGTGCCGGCGTTGGCGAGGGTGCCGGCGGTGGTCAGGGCCAGTGCGCCCTGCGCGGCAAGGCTGCCCCCTTGGGCGTTGGCGATGCCGGCGGCGGCGACGCTGAGGTCGCGCTTGGCCAGCACCTGCGCGGCATTGGTCAACTGGGTGCCCGCGGTGAGCACGACATCGCGCCCGGCCTGGGCCACCCCGGCCACGGACAACGCGCCATCGCTGCGCAGGGTCAGATCGGTGGCCGCGTCGAGCGTGCCGCGGCTGTCGAGGCTGCCGCCCTGCAGGGCGATCGCGCCGGCCGTGCTCTGCAGCACCGCGGCGTTACCGGTGGCGACGCTGGCACCTTGCAGTTGAAGGTCGCCGGTGGTCAGGGCCTGGCCATCGATGCGCAGCGCACGTTGCGCCTGCAGCGTGGCGTTGGTCGCGCTCTGCAATCCACCGGCGACGCCGACATCGCGCCCGCTCAGGGCGATCGCGCGCGCCTTGGCCACCCCGTCCAGGCGCAGATCGCCCAGCGCGGTGGCGTTCAATGCCTGCGCGGCGATGACGCTGCCGCCCAGTTGCAGATCGCCCTGGCTGGTGAGCGTGACCTGGCCGTTCCGGCTGCCGAGCTGGCCGCTGCTGCTGAGGCTGCCCACGTCCACCAACAGATCGCCGCCGGCGATCACATTGCCGCGGTTGTCCATCGCGCCGCTGCTGCGCAGCGTCAGCGCCTGGCCGGTGGAGAGCGTGCCGCTGTGCTGCAGGCTGCCGGCCTGCAGCGTCAGCGCCTGCTCGCCGCGCAGCAGACCGGCATTGTCGAGCAATCCAGCGACGTGCAGATCCAGCCCGCGGCCGGCGGCCAGCGTGCCGGCGGCGCGGTTGACCGCGCTGCCCGCCTGCACCTGCAGATCGCGCCCAGCCACCACGCGGGCGCTGTTGTCGAACGCACCGGCGGCGGTCAGCCGCACGTCGTTGCCGCCCTGGGCGATGCCGGACAGGCGCAGCGCGTCCTGGCTATGCAGGATCAGGTCGGTGCCGGCGTCGAGCGCGCCCTGGCTGTCGAGGCTGCCGCCCTGCACGTTGATCGCGCCGGCCGTGCTCTGCAGCACCGCGGCGCTGCCGGTGGCCACGCTGGCGCCCTGCAGTTGCAGGTCGCCGGTGGCCAGGACCTGGCCATCGACGCTGAGCGCACGCTGCGCCTGCAACGTCGCGCCGGTCGCGCTCTGCAACGCACCGGCGATGCCCACATCGCGCCCGCTCAGGGCGAGCGCGCGCGCCTTGGCCACGCCGTCCAGACGCAGGTCGCCCAGCGCCGTGGTGTTCAATGCCTGCGCGGCGACGACGCTGCCGGCCAGTTGCAGGTCGCCGGCGCTGGTCACGCTCAGTTGGCCATCCTGGCTGCCGAGCTGGCCGCTGCTGGCCACGCTGCCGGCGCTGATCGCCACGTCGCGCTTGCCGATCAAGTCACCGCTGTTGGTCAGTGCGGTGGACGCCTGCACGCTCAACGTGTCGCCGGCATAGGTGCGGCCGCTCTGTTGCAGGCTGCCCACGTTCAAGGTCGCGGCCTGGCCGGCCTGTACCAGACCGGCGTTGTCGAAGTCGCCCTGCACGTTGGCGTCGAGCGTCGTCTGCGCGAGCCACTGGCCTTGCGCCTGATTGTTGGCGCTGGCGGCGGTGAGTTGCAGCGCACGCCCGGCGAGCACCTTGGCCTGGTTGTCCAGGGTGCCATCGGCCAGCACCGCGACGTCGCGCCCGGCCTGGGCGAGACCGGCCAGCTGCATGTCGCCCGTGCTGTGCAGGCGCAGATCGGTGCCCGCGTCCAGCGCGCCCTGGCTGTCCAGCGCGGCGGTGTCCACCTGCAGGGCGGTCGCGCTCTGCAGGATGGCGCCGTTCCCCAGCGCGACGCTGGCGGCGTTGACGCCGACCGCGCCGCTCGCACTGGCCTGGCCATCCACGCGCAGCGCACGTTGCGCCTGCAGTTGCAGGGTGTCGGTGCTCTGCACGGTGCCGGCCACACCCAGGTCGCCCGCAGCGGCGAGCTGCACGCCAGCCGCACGCAGGCTGCCGCGCTGCTGCAGATCGCCCAGCGCCTGCGCGTTCATGGCGCCGGCGGCGGCGACCACGCCGTCGAGCTGCAGATCGCCGCGGCTGTTCAGCACGACCTGGCCGTGCTGGCTGCCGAGCTGGCCGCTACTGGCGAGACTGCCGGCCTCGATCTGCACATCGCTGCCGCCGACCAGATCGCCCTGGTTGGCGACGGCGCCATCGACGGTCAGGGTCAGCGTGGTGCCGGCATTGGCCGAACCGGTCTGCGCGAGGCTGCCGGCGCGCAGGCCGAGCGCGCCACCGGCGTACAGGTGGCCGTCGTTGGACAGCGCGGTGGCGCTGGTCAGGCTGGCATCGCCGAGGGCCGACAGGCTGGCGCCGGCAGCGTTGCTGAGGCTGCTGGCGTTGGCGCCGAGCGCGCCGCCGGCCACGACCTGGGCCTGGTTCTGCAGTACCCCGGCGCTGCTCAGCGCGAGGTCGCCACGCGACTGCACGGTGCCGGCCAGCGACAGGTCGCCGGCGCTGCGCAGCGCCAGGGTCGTGCCGGCGTCGAGCACGCCGGCCTGGGCGATGCTGGCGCCGTCCAGCGCCAGTGCGCCGCCGCTCTGCACCTGCCCGCTCTGCAGCAAGGCGCCCTGCGCGTGCAGCGTGGCGTTGCCGCCGGCCGCCAGGGTGGCGCTGCTGCGCAACTGGCCGTCGGCGCTCAACTGCAGATTCCCATCGGTGCGGACCACACCGTCCAGCGTGGCATCGCCCACCGCCTGCAACTGCGCGCTGCCTGCGCCCAGAGTGCCCGATTGCAGCAACGCGCCGCCGGCTTGCGCGGTCAGCGCGCCCTTCGCCGCCACCTGCCCGGCCAGGGCCAGGTCGCCGCGGCTGCGCAGGGCGACGTCGCCGCCCTGGCTGCCGAGTTCGCCGCTGCTGCGCAGTTGCGCCGCGTCCACGCGCAACGCCGCGCCGGCCACCAGGCTGCCGCTGTTGCTCAGCGCCGCAGTGCTGGCGAGCGTGGCGTTGCGCCCGGCGTAGCTGCCGCCGGTGTTGCCGACGCTGGCCGCGTCGATGCGCAGGTCGCGGCCGGCATACAACGTGCCGGCGTTGTCGAGCGCGCCCGGCGTCGCCAGCGCGATGTCGCCGCCGGCCGACACTACCGCCCCGGCCGCATTGCCGATCGCCGCCGCACCCAGGTCCAGGCGCCCGCCGGCGCTGAGCTGGCCGAGCGTGTCCAGGCGTCCGCCGGCCTGCACGCTGGCGTCCTGCCAGGATTGGGCAAGGCCGGACAGGCGCATGTCGGTGTCGCTGCGCAGGCGCAGGCCGGCGCCGGCGTCGAGCACGCCGGCCGCATCGATCCGCGCCGCCTGCACCGCCAGGCTGCCGGCGCTCTGCACGGTGCCGCCTTGCTGCAGCCAGGTCGCTCCGGCCTGCAGTTGCGCCGCGCCACCGGCGTAGGCGCTGCCGCTGCTGCGCAATTCGCCGCTGGCACTCAGCGCCAGATCGCCGCCGCTGTAGAGGCTGCCGCCGGCATCCAGTTCCGAACCGAACAGGGTGATGGCGCCGGCGCTGCTGCGCCCGCTGTGCGCCAGCGCGCCGCTGGCGGCGGCGTCGAGCAGGCCATGGGCGATGGTGTCGCCGCTCAGCGCCAGTTGCGCGGCGCGCAGGCGCACGCCGGCCTGCTGCGAGCCGAGCACGCCCTGCTGGCTCAGCGCGCCGGCCGCGCGCAGGTCGACGTCGTCGCGGGCCACCGCGGTGCCGGCCAGGCTGAGCTGGCCGGCGCTGTCGATCTGCAGGCTGCCGCTCTGCGCGGACAGGGTGCCGCGGCTGACCACGCCCACGCCGGCCTCGGTGGCGATCAGGCGGATGCGGTCGGCATACATGCCGCCCAGGTACGCCACGTCGATGCCGATCGCCGGCGGTGCGCCGTCGCTGCCCGGCAGCACCTCCAGCAGCATGCCGTCGTAGCCGATGCGTTGCGCACCGGCGCTGGCCAGCAGGTCCTTGGCCCACACCGAACCGCCCACGCTCAACTGCCGCGACAGCAGGTCCAGGCGGTCGACGTTGTAGGCGTCCAGGCCGTTGCTGCCGACGCTCAACGCGCCGCCGGTGATGGAGAAGCCGTTCAAGGCGCCATCGGCGCCGAGCAGCGGCGTGCCGGTGGCCAGGGTGACGCGCGAGGTGTTGAGGAAGCCGCAGCCGTCGCAGACGATGCCGTTGGGGTTGGCGATCACCAGTTGCGCCTTGGCGCCGGCGATTTCGGTATAGCCCTGCAGGCGGCTGGTGGTGGAGGTGACCTCGTTGAGGATCAGCGTGGCCGCGCCGCTGTTCTTCAGGTTGTCGTTGCCGGCGATGTAGCCGCCCAGTTCGGTCTTGGAGATCTGCGCGCTGTTGTTGAGGATCAGGCCGTTGCTGCCGACGTCGAAACGCGAATAGCGGTTGTGCGAGACACCGCGTGCGTTGGGGGCGACGATGTCGACCACCGGCACGCCGTTGGCGGCGGCCTGCTGGCCGGGCTGGCGCCCGTCAGGATTGGCGACCGGCGCGACCTGCGCGTACAGCGGCAGCGAGGTCCAGGTGACGGTGCAGCACAGCAGTGCGGCGAGGCCGCGCTTGAGCGGCTCGAGCAGGCGGTGGCGGCGGTCGTCGGTACGGTCCATGTGCATCGTCGTCTCTCTCGTGCCGCGCACCGCGGCAAAACCCATCGCGTTGCCTGCCGCCGGCCGGCGGCAGGACGTGTCAGAACTGGTAGATCAGGCGCACGCCGTAGGCCGGCTGCGCACTGTGGAAGTCGCGCGGCGCGTGCAGGTCCCAGCCGGCGAAGCCATCCCAACTGAGCCCGCCGTGCGCGCCGCGCACGCCGACAAAACCGCCGACCAGGCTGCGCCCGGCCAGGCCGGCGGCGCTGGGCCCGGCGATGCGGCCGGCATCCACGCCCAGGTACGGGGTGATGCCCAGGCGCTGCACCGGCAGGTTGAGGCTGTTGCGCCAGTACGCGCCGCGCTCGGCGCCGAGGGTGCGTTCGCCGTCGAAGCCGCGCACGCTGTAGCGCCCGCCCAGGGTGATGAATTCCGAACCCAGCAGCAGGTGCGGCGAGGTCTGCGCATGCAGGCTGCTGTCCCAGCTCATCGCCACCGGGCCCAGCGCGAACGGCAGGCCGGCGCTGACATCCAGCGTCGTGACGCCGTAGCGGTAGCCGGGGAAGCCCACTGCGGGGTCGTAGCCGGTCCACTGCCCGTCGAACCACGGCGTGCCGCGGCGGTGGCCCAGGCGCGTGTCCAGCTGCAGCTTGCCCAGGTAATGGCGATGGCTGAGGTAGAGCTCGGCGCTGGTGGTGTGGCGGCGCTGGATGCCGATCTCCACACCGTCCAGATAGCTGCGTGCGGCGCGCTTAGCCACCACCATGCCCAGCGTGGTCTTGCTGGTGCCGGTGCGGTGGATCACCCGCTGCAGATCCAGTTGCGCGCTGTCGGAACTGCCGCTGGACTGGAAGCTCTGGCGGAAGCCGTCCACCTGCTGGTGGTAGCGATACGACGACAGCGACAACGACAAGGTCCACCAGCCCCACGGCACGCTGTAGGACAGGCTGTTGCCGCGGGTGCCGCGCGCGGCGCCGTCGTCCACCAGGTCGTGGTTGTAGCCGATCGAAAGCAGGTCGTTGATGCCCAGCGGCGCATCCAGGGCGAAATCGACGCCGCCCTGGTAGCGGCCGGTCGCCTGCACGCCCGAATCGTCGGCGTTGAACACCGCGCGCCAGCGCTTGCTGCGCTGCACGGTGATCAGCAGGTCCGACTCGCCCGGCTGCTCGCCCGGGGCGATGTCGATCTTGGCGTCCTGCGACGGCACCCGCTTGAACTGCTCCACGCCCTGCTCGATCGCGCGCAGGTCGAGCACGTCGCCCGGCCGCAGCGGCAGCGCGCCGCGCCAGAACACACGGCCGTCCGCCGACTGCACGCGCACCTGGCGCAGGCGCCCGGGCAGCAATTCGAAGCGCAGTTCGCCGCGGGACAGGTCCTGCGCCGGCACGCCGATGCGAGTGGTGACGAAGCCGCGCGCGACCAGTTGGTCCAGCGCGCGGCGGCGGATCAGGTCGATGCCGGCCGTGCCGATGCAGCGGCCTTCGTAGCGGCGCAGCGACTGCCACAGCCAGGAAAAGCGCGCCGCGTCGGGACCGGCGCCGCTGAGGCGGACGCGCTGGATCGGGAAGCACAGCGCTTCGGTCGGCAAGACGGTGCTGCGCATGTCCGCCGGCGCTTCGGCCTCGCGCGGGCCGACGAACGGCGCCTGCCGGTCCTGCTCCTGCTGGCGCTGGACCTGCTCGGCCTGGCGCAGCTGTTCCTGGCGATCGAGCGTGCTCGGCGGTTCCTGCGCCTGCGCCATGGGCACGCTGGCAAGCAGGCATGCGGCCAGCACAATGCGAGAAGCTCCTTTTCTCCGGCGATCCACTGCGACGTCCCCTGTGACGCTTCCCGCGTTTGCCTGCGGTGCAGGCGCGATCGTGTCGCAGCGCACCAGGCGCCGCGTCGCACGGTTTTCCATACTTGGAAGTGTGGTGGAAACCACAGTGCGGCGGCATCGGGAGGCTCCCGACACGCTGTCGGTAAATCCCCTGCAAAACAGGCGCTTGCGAGAATTTCGTCACCTTCGCAAAGGACGCACGTCACAACTGGCGCGCGATCCACGGCGGCTGCCACACTCTTGGCTCACACCTCGAAGGGCTCGCATGCTGCCGCTCCTCCTCCTGCTGGCCCTGGCCTCGCCCGCTGCGCCCGGCGCCGTGCCCGCCCCCAGCGCCGCGACGCCGACACCGACGGACTGCCGCGCGGCATCGGCCGTGCCGTCCGATACCGACGTCTGCGATCCACGCCGCGGCCTGCTGCATCTGGCCTATCGCGCGGGCCGTGTGGTGCTCCAGCTGCCCGGACGCACACCCGCCGTGCTGGAGACCATTCCGCGCGCCTACGCACCGGAGCGGATCGGCGCCGAACGCGCCATCCGCCTGCTGCCGACCCGGTTGCAGCCGTATCTGGCGCGCGACCGCCTGCTGTACCTGTCGGTGCGCCGTTCCTCGCCCGGGGATGGACACGGCTACTGCGGCACCGGTGCGGAGATGGCGCTGACCGTGGTCGATCTGCACGGCACGCCGTCGATCCTGGCGCGGGTGCCGGTGTCCAGTTGCCTGGACAACATCGATCTGGACGCGCCCGACCTCGACGACCTGACGCCCTACACGGTCCGCGACGACCGCCTGCGCATCCGCTTCAGCGCCTATGCCGGCCACGACGATGCCGACCCCATCGAGGCGGTGCTCGCCCCGGACCTGCACGGACTGACGTTCGCGCCCTGAGCGCGGCAGCCCGCCTGCGCCACCGCGCGCCGCGCCTGTCATCGCAACCGGCTAAAATCCGCGGTTCATTTGCCCAGGTTCCCACGCCCGATGACGCCGATCGCCCGCACCGCACTGGCCTGCGCCGTGCTCGCCCTGTCCGCCTGCAAGCCGCAGGCGCAGGTCGCCGACCCAGCCGCCAAGCCGGCCGCCCCTGCAGCTGCCGCCACGCCCGCAGCTGCCACGCCGGGTGCGGCCGACGACAATCTCAACGCTGTGCTGTGGATGCAGCGCTCGGCCGAATACCAGGCCCTGGCCGAGCAGACCTATCGCGCCGCCGCCGACCGCCTGGATGCGGCGCTGAAGGAGCCGAACTGGGACGCGCTGGTGCCGGAGGAGCGCGGCAACGCCGCCGCCGGGTTGAAGCCAGCGGTGGTGATGGACGTGGACGAAACCGTGCTGGACAACTCGCCGTACCAGGCGCGGCTGATCCGCAACGGCAAGGAATACGACGAGGTCACCTGGGACCAGTGGGTCGCCGAGAAGAAGGCCAAGCCGATTCCCGGCGTGGTCGATTTCGCCAAGACGGCCGACGCCAAGGGCATCACCGTGCTGTACGTGACCAACCGCGCGGTGCACCTGACCGACGCGACCCTGGCCAACCTGCGCAGCGCCGGCCTGCCGGTGGCCGACAACAGCGTGCTGCTGGGCCTGGGCACGGTGGTCAAGGACTGCGAGCAGAACGGCTCGGAGAAGAACTGCCGGCGCAAGCTGGTCGGCCAGCAGTACCGCGTGCTGATGCAGTTCGGCGACCAGCTCGGCGACTTCGCGCAGGTGGTGGCCAATACCCCGGAAGGCCGCGCGCAGTTGCTGCAGCAGTACCACGACTGGTTCGGCGAGCGCTGGTGGATGCTGCCCAACCCCAGCTACGGCTCCTGGGAGCCGGCGCTGTTCAACAACGACTTCACCCAGTCGCGCGCCGCACGCCACCAGGCCAAGGTGCAGGCGCTGGAGCTGGCGCAGTGAGTCGCGCGCCGCTGGCGCTGGCGCCGCACGAGCGCCTGATCTTCGCCCTCGACGTGCCCGGGCGCAGCGAGGCGCTGGAGTGGATCGAGCGGCTCGGCGATGCGGTGGCGTTCTACAAGATCGGCATGGAACTGCTGGCCTCGGGCGAATACTTCGACGTGCTGGACACGCTGGCCGGGCGCGGCAAGCGGGTGTTCGTGGACCTGAAGTTCTTCGACATCCCGGCCACGGTGGGCGGGGTGATCCGGCGGCTGTCGCAGTGGCCGGTGGACTACTGCACCATCCACGGCTGGCACCCGCCGATGATGCAGGCCGCGGCCGAGGCCAACGGCAGCGACATGCGCCTGCTGGCGGTGACCGTGCTGACCTCGATGGGCCGCGCCGACCTGGCATCGATGGGCATCGACCGCGCGCCGGAAGACGTGGTGGTGGAGCGCGCGCTGGCCGCGCAGGCGGCCGGCATCGACGGCGTGATCGCGTCCGGCCAGGAAGCGGCGCCGATCCGCCGCGCCACCGGCGCCGGCTTCTCCATCGTCTGCCCCGGCATCCGCCCGGGCGGCCCGGTCGGCGACGACCAGCAGCGCACCGTCGGCGTGGCCCAGGCCTTCGCCGACGGCGCCGATGCGATCGTGGTCGGCCGGCCGATCCGCCAGGCGGCCGATCCGCGTGCTGCCGCCGAGGCGATCCAGCGGGAGATCGCGCTGACGTTGGCCGGCGGCGCTGTCAGTTGATTTCAGATCAATGACTTAGAAGGCAACTTCTAAAGCATTGCTTTAGCTTCGGCGTGCCGGTAGCATGCCCAGCGTCCGGCTCTGCCGGAGATGTGCCATACCGTTCTCCGGCTTCGGTCGGATTTGAAGAGGCCCGCGCCTGGTGCGCGTGGCCTTTTTTTTTGTGCCCGCGCGGCGCGGGCCGTGCTTACACAGGCTTCGCCGCGCAATAGCGGTCGATGAAGGCCTGGTGCGGCGGCATCGCGTCGGCGCAATGGCCGATGGTCTGCTCGACGCTGGCCATGAAGCGCTCCAGATCGGCCTGCGGCACCTGGTCCACCAGCGGATGGTAGGCGCGCGGCAGGATGCCCTGCCCGACCATCACCTGCACCCAGCTGATCTCGGCGAACATTTCCTCGCCGTTGCGGTAGAAGCGGCCGCTGTCGCGGAACAGCGCCAGCGTCTCCTGCAGTTCCGGGGTGATCGGCATGCTGCGGCAGTGCCGCCAGAACGCGCTGTCGTCGCGCTCGGTGGCGTGGTAGTGCAGCAGCAGGAAGTCGCGGATGCGGTCGAACTCGAAGGCGATGCGCTCGTTGTAGCGCCGCACCAGTACCGGGCTGATGCCCTCGCGCGGGAACAGCTCCAGCAGCTTGGAGATGCCGGACTGGACCAGGTGGATGCTGGTCGATTCCAGCGGCTCCATGAAGCCGCTGGCCAGGCCCAGCGCGACCACGTTGCGGTTCCACACCTGCTTGCGGCGGCCGGTGACGAAGCGAAGCGGCCGCGGATCGGCCAGCGCCGGGCCGTCGAGGTTCGCCAGCAGCGTGGCCGCGGCCTCGTCGTCGCTGATGTGCGCACTGCAGTACACGTAGCCGTTGCCGGTGCGGTGCTGCAGCGGGATGCGCCACTGCCAGCCGGCCGCGCGCGCGGTGGCGCGGGTGTACGGCGTGGGCGGGCCGACCTTGGCGCAGGGCACCGCCAGTGCACGGTCGCACGGCAACCAGTGGCTGAAATCGTGGTAGCCGGTGTGCAGCGCCTGCTCGATCAGCAGGCCGCGGAAGCCGGAGCAGTCGATGAACAGGTCGCCGGCGATCGCCTCGCCCGATGCAAGCCGTACCGAAAGCACGTCGCCCGATTCCGGATGCAGCTGCACCTCCTCGACGATGCCCTCGCGCCGGGTCACCCCGCGCTGTTCGGCGTAGCGGCGCAGGAAGCCCGCGTACAACGCCGCATCGAAGTGGTAGGCGTAGGCGATGTTGGCCAGCGGCGAGTTCGGCGGCACATCCGTGGCCGAGGTCATGAACCGGTCGCGCTTGGCGGCGACGGTGTTGAGCGTATAGGCGCCCAGCGGCCTGGCCTTGCCGGCCAGCGCCTGCTTGAACCAGTACTGCTGGAACGGCAGCAGCCCGAGCGGATGCCCGATCTCGGTGCCGAAGCCGTGCACGTAGGACGTGCCCGGGCGTTGCCAGTCGGCGAACTCGATGCCGAGCTTGAAACTGCCCTGGGTATGGCGCACGAACTCGGCCTCGTTGATGCCGAGCAGATTGTTGAAGGCCTTGATGTGCGGCACGGTGGCCTCGCCGACGCCGACGATGCCGAGCTGCTCGGACTCGATCAAGGTGATGCGGTAGTCGGGGCCCAGCACACGCGCCAGCGCGGCAGCGGCCATCCAGCCAGCGGTGCCGCCGCCGACGATGACCAGGTTGCGAAGAGGGGCGGCGATCATGCGTGCAGGGTCCTGTACCGGAAAAAGAGGCGACCGCAAACGCGGACGGGGCCACGCGGCCCCGTCCGTTGAAACCCCACGCGCGCCGGTCGGGCACGCGCGTGGGTCATACGGTGGATCAGAACTTGGCGCCGATCTCGAAGGTCACCGTCCGCGGCACGTACATGATGTCGCCGGTCTTGTTGATGGTGATGTTCGGATCGAAACGGCCATTGGAGCCGAAATCGTTGTACGAGTACGACGCGTAGTTCTTGAAGTTGAAGGCGTTGAGCAGGTTCACGCGCGCCGTCAACTTGAAGTCGTTGTACACGGTGAAGTCCTTGGTCGCCTGGAAGTCGACCGTGCGGTAGCCCCAGATCTTGCCGCCGACCAGGAACTTGCCGCTGCCCGGCGGCACCGCCGCCACCTGCTGGCAGGTCGCGCCATCGGGATCGGTCTTGCCATAGCACGCGATGGTGTTGATCGGCTCCGGCGTGGCCAGCACCACCTTGGCACCGAAGGTCAGGCCCCACGGGCCGTCGATCGAGCCGGAGGCGACGAAGCGGTGCGCCGACACGGCATCGGACTTCACGAACGGATAGTCGTGGATGGTCGCCTTGTCGAACGCGTACGGCTCGTCGATGTTGCGGTTCTGACGCGCGCTGGTGTGGGTGTACGACAGGGTCAGACCCCAGCCCGATTCCTTGGTGTACGGCTTGTCGGCCGACAGCAGCACCTGGCTGCTGCGCTGCTCCAGGCCATTCATGCCCAGGATCGTGTTCTGGTAGCCCGGCACCGGCTGGCCCCACGGGGCGCTGCCGTTCTGGAAGTAGGAACCATCCGGGTAGCGGTTGATCAGCGACATGGCGAAGCCGTCGTAGCTGAGCACGCGCTGGAAGGTCACGTCGGTCTGCCAGTCGCCGACCTGGTTGGTGATGCCGATGCTGTACTGGTCGCTGTACGGCGTCTTCAGGTGGTTGTTGAACATGAACAGTTCGGCGCTGCCACTGACGCCGGGGATGGTGTTCAACTGGTCAACGCCATTGAGGTAGCGCGGATCCCACGCGGTGCAGACGCGGTCGCCACGGTAGCACTGGCCGGTAGCCGGGTTCTGGAAGTACACCGCGACCGGCGACAGCGCGGCCTTGCTGGTTTCCAGCGCCAGCTGTTCGAACAGGTTGCGATCGTAGGAGCGGCCGGCGCCACCGTGCAGCACCGAGCTCTCGTCGCCGAAGAAGTCGTAGGAGAAGCCCAGGCGCGGTGCCCAGCCATCCTTGAAGTTCTTGCGGTTGCGACCGGTGCTGATGTAGTCGGCGACATTGATGCCGCTGGGCAGCAGGCGGTTGGCCCAGGGCTGGCCCGGGTTGGCCGGATCGTTGGAGTACAGCGCGTTGACGAAGGCCTGCGAGGTGACGAAGTCGGTGTAGGCCGGGCTGTCCTCGTAGTCCCAACGCACGCCGACGTTGATCATCAGCTTGTCGGTCGCCGCCCAGTCGTCCTGGATGTAGATGCCGTACTGCTTGGACGGCGACTCCACCGTGGCCTTCTGGCCGGGGGTGTTGTACGGCGCAACGTAGTCCACGCGATACGGCGTGGCGGCGACGCCGTTGTTGTTGACCGCATAGCTGAACTGCGGGTTGAGCGCAGCGGCATCCTGCGAGGTCAGCTTGATGTCCTTGTAGCTGACGCCCATCTTGATGGTGTGCTCGCCATGCCACTGGAAGCTGGTGAAGGTCAGGTCGTTCTGCAGGAACCAGCCCTTCTGGCTCTTGCGCTGCACGTTCAGACCGCCGGCGGAGCCGGTTTCCAGGAAGGTGTATTCGTCTACATCGGTGGAGCCGGCGCGGGGCGCCAGATACTTGTAGACGACGCCGTTGCCGATGCTCTTCGGATTCGGGTTGTTCTCCGAGTCCTCGGTACCGACGATCAACTCGTTGAACCAGTTGTCGGCGCTGTGCTGCCAACGGATGTTGGCGCGCTTGTCCTTGTTGATCTTGTTGGTGCCGTGTTCCGGCGTGCTGGTGCCGCCGACGTTGCCGGTCTGGGTCTCGTCGCGGTACTGGCCGCTCAGTTCGATGCGATCGCGATCGGTCGGTTCGAAATCGATCTTGCCGAAGTACAGGTCTTCGGTGAACGGCATGTTGGCCGCACCGAACTGGCTCGACAGGTTGGACGGCAGCAGGCCCACGTACGGCTGCGCCGTGTTGTCCGCCTGCACGCTCTTCGGCACCACGTTCTCCTTGCCTTCGTAGGCGACGAAGAAGTGCATGCGGTCCTGGATGATCGGGCCGCCCAGGGCGAAGCCGTATTCCTTGGTCTGCGAATCGATCTTGCCGTTCGCTTCGTCGGGACGCTTGTCGCGCAGATCCTGGTCGGTGTAACGGTAGAAGGCTTCGCCGTGGAACTCGTTGGTGCCGGACTTGGTGGCCGCGGTGATCGCCGCGCCGCTGATCTGGCCGTACTCCGCCTTGTAGTTGGAGGTGATCACCTTGTACTCGCCGATCGCCAACTGCGGGAACGGGTTGCCCTGGGTGTCGCTCTGGCCGGCGATGCCGCCGCCCTTGACGTAGCTCTTCTGACCGACGCCGTCGATGTACAGGTTGCCGGCGCTGGCATTGGACGCACCGCCGCGCAGCTTGGTGTTTCCGTTGCCGTCGATCTGGAACACCATGCCCGGCACGGTGTCGGCGAACTCCAGGAAGTTGCGGGTGGCCTGCGGCAGCTGCTGGATCTGGTGCAGCGACACCACGTTGCCCACTTCCGAGGTCTTGACGTCCTTCAGCAGCGGCGCGCTGACGGTGACGGTGTCCAGGGTGGTCGCGTTGCCGCCAGCGGCGGTGGTACCGGCGTCGAGATCGACGGTGGACGAGGACGCGACCTGCAGGGTCACCGTCTTGGTGACGCCGTTGGCCTCGACCTTGTAGGTGCCCGGCGGCAGGCCGACCACGGTGTAGTTGCCGTTGGCGGCGATCGGCGCGCGACGCACCGAGCCGGTGGCGACGTTGGTGACGGTGACTTCGGTGCCGGCCTGGGCGGCGGCGACCTGGCCGCGCAGGGTCGCGCTGCTGGACTGGGCCATCGCCGGCATCGTGGCGAACAGGCAGGTGGCCAGCGCGCAGCACAGCAGGCTGCGTGCGGGCAGGTTGGAGGCGGAACGCGATTTCTTCATGACTAAAGCCCTCCCAGGGCGGTCAACGGGATCATTGTTGTGTTCTTCTAGGTGGTGCAAAAAACGACATCGGTGCTGCATGCGTCGGTGTCAGTCCATGGCGGTCCCTCGCTGGGCACTGGAAGCACGAACGATCAGTTGCGGAGCGATCGCATTGGCCGCTGCCGCCGACGCCCCCGGAGCGGCATGCGGCTCCAGCGCACCGAGCAGCAGTTGCATGGCGCGGGCGCCGAAGCCGGCGATGTCCACGCGCATGGTCGTCAGGGCCGGATGCACGTAGCGTGCCATCGGCACGTCGTCGAAGCCGGCCAGGGCGATGTCTTCGGGCACGCGCAGCCCCGCATGGGTGAAGGCGAACAGGCAGCCCAGCGCCATCATGTCGTTGGCGGCGAACACCACGTCCGGCCGCTGCCCCTGCAGCAGGGCTTCGCCGGCGCGGTAGCCGGAGGCCTCGTCGAAGGCGCCGGGCAGCACCAGCGGCGCCTGCTGCGGGCAGCGCTCGCGCAGTTCATGGCGGTAGCCGCGCAGGCGTTCGCGCGCATCGAAGTTGTCGTCCGGCCCGGCGATGAAGGCGATGCGGCGGTGGCCCACGTCCAGCAGGTGGCGGGTCATCGTACGCGCGCCGCCGTAGTTGTCGACGTTGAGCACCTGCGCTTCGCCGATGCGCTCGGCGCAGTTCATCAGCACCGCCGGCAGCGTGCCGGGCAGCATGTCGGCCGGATCCTCGGCATCGCTGGCCAGGGACGGCGACATGATCAGCAGTCCGTCGACGCGTCCGGGCATGCGCCGCACCGCCAGCCGCTGCTGTTCCGGCTCGCCGTGGTAGCTGGACACCAGCAGGTGCAGGCCGCGCTCGCGCGCCACCGTGTCGATGCCGCGGATCAGTTCGGAGAAGAACTCGCCGTGCAGGTCCGGCAGCACCACGCCGATGGTGTGGGTGCGGCGGCTGCTCAGGCTGCGCGCGGCGTGGTGCGGCACGTAGTGCAGGGTGCGCGCGGCTTCCAGCACGCGCGCGCGCACCGACTCGGCCACGTGCTGATGGCCGTTCATGGTGCGCGACACGGTGGCCACCGAGACGTTGGCCAGGCGCGCCACGTCCTTGATGGTGATGTTGGCGCGCTGGTCCGGCGCCATGACGGGGGGCGGGCTCACCAGCGTGCCTCCAGGGTCCGGAACGGCTTGGACAGGGTCACGCCGCCGGCGTCGTAGTGGTCGATCCGGCGGCCGTCCACGCGCACCTGCGCCGGCCGCGTGCGCGTCGGCCAGACCACGCGCACGGCGGTGCCGGCGCGCAGGCCGCTGTCGAGTTCGACGCGCAGCCGCCCGTCGCGCTGGCGCGCGCGCAGGCCGAGCGTGCCGTAGGCGGTGGGCAGGCGCTGCACGGCCAGGCCATCGTCGGCGAGCCAGGCCGGCGGCACGCCGGGCAGCAGCACCAGCGCGTCGTCGCCCTCGTGCATGAGCATGCCGAACAGGGTGCGCGCGTACTCGGCGCCGATCCAGGTGTGCGGCATGTCGCCCAGGTAGCGCGGGAAGCGCAGCCGCGACTGCACCACCTCGGCCAGCACCTGCCATTCGAACGGGCGGCGGTCGCGCAGCAGGTCCTGCAGCAGTTCGTCGGCCACCTGCGGCTGGTCCAGATGCACGTAGGTCAGCACGTTGCGCATCTCGTACGGGGTGTAGGCCCACAGCGCATTCGGTTGCTTGCGCTGGCGCACGTCTTCCAGATAGCGCGCGAAGGTGGTGCGCAGCGCCGCCTCCGGCAGCAGGTCCTGCTGGCCGGTGGGATCCAGCGCGATCGAGACGCTGGTCGGATCGCCGTCGCCCAGGTCGGCCGCAGCGGGAATGTAGTCCGCGCCCTTCCACGCCATGGTGGCGCGGATGGACGCGGCCAGCGAGCTGCGCAGCGCCGCGTACTGTTCGCGCGCCCAGGCGGCGGTGGCGGCATCGCCCAGCGATTCGGCCAGCCAGGCGCCGTCGTGCCAGCCCTTCAGCGCCCAGTAGTCGTCCCAGTAGCTGTGGGTGGGGCTGGAATAGCCTTCGTGACTGATCGACGGGGCGAGGATGCCGCGGAAGCGTTCCGGCGCCGGCTGCTCGGCCATGTAGCCCGGCACCAGGGTGCGCTCGCGCAGTTCCTGCAGGAACTGCATGGCCAGCTTCACCTTCGGCAGGTAGGCGCGCACGCTTTCCGGGCCGCCGTCCAGCCGCGCGACGTCGGCGACCAGGGTGATGTACTCGCCCTGGCTGTCGTACTCCAGGTCCGAGCCGAAGCCATCGTTGACGCTGCCGTCGTCGTTGAGGATCGGCGAGACCAGCCCGTTCGGGTGCACCGCGTGGTCGCTGTACCACTGCAGGTAGTCGCGCGCGACCTGCTCCTGGCCCATCCGCAGCAGGATCGCCGAGGTGGCCATACCGTCGCGGATGAAGGAGCGGTTGTAGTTGCGCGGCCCCGGCTGCATCGCCGGGCCGGTCTGGTTGATCAGCATGTACGCGGCCTGCGCGCGCAGCATGTCCACCAGGCTGGCGTCGGGCAGGCGCAGGCCGACGTTGCCCAGGCGCTGCTGCCAGTCCGCGGAAACCTGCTCGGCCAGCGCGTCGAAGCTGCGGCCCGCATCGCCGCGGCCGGCGGCGAGCAGGGCGTCGCGGTCCAGCGGCGGCGCCGGCGGCAGGCGGCCCTGGGCGTCGGCGCTTGCGGTGCCCAGCGGAAACGCCAGCACCACGTCCTGTTGCGCACCCGGCACCAGGCGCACCGTGTAGTTCAGCATCGCCGCGGCCAAGCCGTCGGCGTCGCGGGCCTGGCGCTGCGCCGGCAGCGTGCCGGCGGCGACGTGGCGGGTGATCTCGGTGGCGCCGTTCGCGCCGAACGCTTCGGCGCCGCCGCCGCTGGGCGCGCTCAGCGAGGTCAGCAGCGCGCGGCCGTCGACCTGCACGACGTTGCCGTCGACGGCGACGTCGTGGATCGGCGACAGGCCGCCGTTCTGCCACGGCGGATTCATCTGCATCGGCCGCACCAGCAGCGACAGGGTGCCGCTGACCGGGGTGGTGCCGGTGTTGCGCAGGCGATGGCGCAGCAGCGTCACCGGCTGGCCGTCGCGTTCGATCGCGAAGGTCTCGCTGCGCAGTTCCAGCCCCGGCTGCGGCGACCAGCGCACCGACGGCATCGGCTTCCAACCGTCGCGCAAGGCGTGGGTGAGCGCATGGCCGTCGGCGCCGGCGGCGGTGCCGGAGGCGTCGCGCCACAGCGGCTGCACCAGCGGCGCGCCCTTCCACGCCTCCAGGTTGCCGTACTCGTCGAAGATCGATTTCTGCCGGCCGGCGTGGATGCCGACCGCGGTCCAGTAGGTCTGCTGCATGTGCAGCGAGGCCGGGAACAGCGCGCGCGTGGCGCCGCGCTGCGCGGCGACCTGGTAGCGCTTCATCGGCGTCATCACCGCCTTCGGCCCCAGCAGGCGCAGGCGCGCCAGGGTCGGCGCGACGCCACCGGGCGCGGCGTCCACGCGCAGGCGCAGCGCGCGCACCGGCAGCGGCGCCGTGCCGGCCAGGTAGGCGCTGTCGCTGTCGCCGGCCTGCGGATCGTCGGCCAGCGTCCGCCAGCGGCCCGCGGCGTCCTGCGCCTGCAACTGCGCCGCGCCATGCGCGCCGGCGAACTCGACGATCAGGCCGGCGCTGTCGAACGCGCGCGGGAAGGCGATATCCAGTTGCCGCGCCTGCGCGCCCTTGCCCGGCATCGCCACCGCGGCACCGCCCTGCCACAGCGCCGCAGCGTCGGCTGCGGACACGCCACGCAATTGCGCAGCGTCGGCGCCCAGCGGCTGCATCTCGTAGATCGACACGCCCCAGTCGGCGCTGCGCGCGGGCGCAGCCAGGCGCAGGTAGCGGGCCAGATGCGGCGCGAAGAACACGGTCTCGGTGCCGCCCAGCGAATCGGCCATCGTGTACACCGTGTCCCAGCGCTGGCCATCGCGCGAGGTCTGCAGCAGGAAGCCTTCCGGATTGGAGGTGTCCCATTGCAGGCGCACGCCGCCGACCTGCGCGGCGCGGCCCAGGTCGATCTGGAACCAGTGGCCGGGACTGAAGGCGCCGGCGGTGCGGGTGCTAGCGTCGCCGTCGATCAGATAGCCGATCGCCTGCGCCTTGACCTGCTTGGAGGAACTGGACGCCTGCCATTGCGCACGCGGCGGCAGGCGGCCGTCCTGCGCCTGCACCGGGGCCGTCATCGCAAGTCCGTACAGGACTGCGGACAACACCCAGGCGCAGCGGCGCGCGCCACCGTGACCGAGCACTCGGATGATCTCTGACGAATATCGCACTGGGTCCCCCGGCCAGCACCGCCTCAATCGAGGTGGGCGGACGTTAGCAGCAACTGCAAGCGGTTACATGATGCGTTGCAACATCCGCAATCCACTGGCACATCTGGCCATATGCCGACATGCCTGTCCCGACAGCCCAACGCCGGGTCATGAAATGTCCCGCCGCGACAAGCCCAGCCCCCTGGCTGCCTGCCGGTCGTCCCCGCACCGCCGCCCCGCCCGGCTTGCCGGAATCGCCCGCGCCCAGCAAGATGCGGGACGTTTTGGGGAACGAGCCCGCATCGTATGTCGTCCTGCCCGACCCGGGTCATCTCCTCGCGCGCGCTGTGCGTCCTGCTGTTGGCGATGCTCGCCCTGGCCGTGGGCGGATGCAAGCGCACGCCCGCCGAACTGCCCGGCGCCAGCGCCGAGCCGGCCGCCGCGGTGCGCACGCTGGCGCACGCGCTGCAGCGCAACGACCTGCTCGGTTACGCCCGCGCCGCGGTGCCGCCGGCCCAGTACCAGCGCCTGCAACAGGCCTGGAGCGAGGACCGCAGCCGCTGGCCGCTGACCGAGCTGCCGCTGGCCGAACGCCTGCCCGAGGTGCTCGACACCCTCGCCGCGCCGGACGCCGAGCGCCAGCTGCAGCGCGCCTTCGACGCGCAGTTCGGCGGCCAGGCGGCGAGCCTGAAGCAGGCGGCGCACTCGCTGGGCCTGTTCGGCGTGCAGTTCCTGCGCAACCAGGGCCACTACACGCCCGAACAGCGCGGCCACTACGTGCAACTGGTGCAGGCGCTGAGCGCCTGGGCCGCGCGCGCGCCGTTGTCCGAGCGCAAACGCGCCCAGGCGGCGCTCGCGCGGCTGTGCGCGGGCGCGCGCCGCACCGGCGTGCGCAACGATGCCGACCTGCGCACCCTGGGCATGGACGAGAGCCTGCGCCGGCTGGGCCCGTTCGTGGCCGACCTCAAGGCGGTGCTGGCCGACTACGGCCTGGACCTGGATGCCAGCGCCGGCGCGCTGCGCACCGGCCTGGTCAACCAGCAGGGCGACCAGGCGGTGGTGCGCATCCAGTACCCGCTGGACGGCGAACAGATCGACACCACCGCGGTGCTGGTGCGCCGCGACGGGCACTGGTACCTGCGCGACACCCTCAGCGAGGTGGATGCGCTGCTGGCGGCCAGCGCCGGCACCGCCACCGCGGCCGCGGCACCCGCCGCCGACCCCGTCCCGCCGGCTAAGCGATAATGGCCCAGATGCCAGAACAGAATCCCCTCCCGTTCCCCGACGACGCCGCGGCCGCACGCGCGGCCGACGCGGCACGTGCGCCCGCCGACGCGCCCCCCGCCGACCCCGGCGCCGCGCCCTCTTCGACCGTCGTCCCTTCCACCCTGCCCGTGGCCGCACCCGCCGCGCGCCAGGCCAAGGGGCCGCTGTGGGCGCGCCTGCTCGGGCGCCTGGCCGACCCCTGGCTGGGCCTGAAGATCGAACCGGCCGAGCCGGGCCAGTACAACGACGGCCGCCCGGTGGTGTACGTGCTGGAGGACTACGGCCTGTCCAACGCGCTGATCCTGGACAAGGCCTGCCGCGAATCCGGCCTGCCCTCGCCGCTGGTGCCGCTGCCCGGCGACCCGCTGGGCCGCAAGCGCGCCTACCTGGCGCTGTCCCGGCGCAGCAGCAACCACGCGCTGCTGCCGGAGCAGCGCGGCGCCAAGACCCACTCCGATTCGCTGGCCAAGCTGCTGCAGGCGCACCGCGAGCGCCCGGAGCTGGACATCCACTTGGTGCCGGTGTCGATCTTCGTCGGCCGCGCCCCGGACAAGCAGAGCGGCTGGTTCGCCGTGCTGTTCTCGGAAAACTGGGCGCTGGTGGGCAGCTTCCGGCGCCTGCTCGGCGTGCTGCTCAACGGCCGCAGCACCATCGTACGCTTCGCCCCACCGGTGTCGATGCGGCAGACGGTGGAGGAAGGGCTGCCGCCCGAGCGCACCGTGCGCAAGCTGCAGCGCGTGCTGCGCACCCACTTCCGGCGCATCCGCGAGGCGGTGATCGGCCCCGACCTGTCGACCCGGCGCCTGCTGGTGGACCAGGTGCTGGCCGCCGAGCCGGTGCGCGAGGCCATCGCCGCGCAGGCCAAGCGCGACAACAGCAAGCCGGTGGACGCCTGGCGCAAGGCGCACGCCTACGCCTGGGAGATCGCCGCCGACTATTCCAGCCCGGTGGTGCGCTCGGCCAGCTTCCTGCTGACCCACGTGTGGAACCGCATCTACGCCGGCGTGCTGGTCCACCACCTGGACAAGCTCAAGGACGCCGCGCCCGGGCACGAAGTGATCTACGTGCCCAGCCACCGCAGCCACATGGACTACCTGCTGCTGTCCTACCTGCTGTACGAACGCGGCATCGTGCCGCCGCACATCGTGGCCGGCATCAACCTCAACCTGCCGGTGGTCGGCACCCTGCTGCGCAAGGGCGGCGCGTTCTTCATCCGCCGCTCGATCAAGGGCAACGCGCTGTACTCGGCGGTGCTCAGCGAGTACGTGGCGCAACTGGTCGCCGGCGGCTACTCGATCGAGTACTTCGTCGAAGGCGGACGCTCGCGCACCGGCCGCCTGCTGCAGCCCAAGGGCGGCATGATCGCGATGACCCTGCGCGCGTTCCTGCGCCAGCCGCGCAAGCCGGTGCTGTTCCAGCCGATCTACGTCGGCTACGAGAAGCTGATGGAGGGCAACAGCTACCTCGACGAACTCAGCGGCCGGCCCAAGGAGAAGGAATCGATCTGGGCGCTGCTGTGGGGCATCCCCAAGGTGCTCAAGCAGAACTACGGCCAGGTGGTGGTGAACTTCGGCGAGCCGATTCCGTTGAGCCAGGTGCTGGCGCAGCGCGCGCCGGAATGGGACGGCCAGCCGCTGGGCGAGGACGAGAAACCGGCCTGGTTGAACGGCACCGTCGATGCGCTGGCGCAGCAGATCCAGGTGCACATCAACGCCGCCGCCGACGTCAACCCGGTCAACCTGCTGGCGCTGGCGCTGTTGTCCACGCCCAAGCACGCCATGGGCGAGGCCGACCTGATCGCGCAGATCGAACTGTGCAAGAAGCTGCTGGCGGAACTGCCGTACTCGGACCGGGTCACGGTGACCCCGCATTCGCCCGAGCGCATCATCGCCCACGCCGAAGAGATCAACGTGCTCACCCGCACGCCGCATCCGCTCGGCGACGTGCTTAGCGTCAACGGCGACAACGCGGTGCTGCTGAGCTACTTCCGCAACAACGTGCTGCACCTGTTCACCGCCTCCTCGTGGGTGGCGTGCTGTTTCCAGAACAACCGCCGCATGAGCCGCGCCGGCCTGCTGCGACTGGGCCGCACCGTGTACCCGTTCCTGCAGGCGGAACTGTTCCTGCCGTGGAGCGAGGACCAGTTCGCCGAGCGCATCGAACGCACCATCGAGGTGTTCGTGCGCGAAGGCCTGCTGCTGCAGCTCGCCGAGGACGACGGCAGCGTGCTGGCGCGCAACACTGGCCAGACCGACGAGGTGTTCCGCCTGCGCGCCATCGGCCACTCGCTGCAACAGGCGTTCGAGCGCTATTACATCGCCATCTCGGTCCTGGTGAAGAACGGCCCGGGCAAGCTCGGCGCCGGCGAACTGGAGAGCCTGTGCCAGCAGGCCGCGCAACGTCTGAGCCTGCTGTACGCACCGGCGGCGCCGGAGTTCTTCGACAAGACCCTGTTCCGCGGCTTCATCCAGAAACTGCGCGAACTGAAGCTGGTGTGGCCGGACGAGAACAGCAAGCTGGTGTTCGACGAACGGCTGGATGCGTGGGCGAAGGACGCGAAGTTCATCCTTGGCCGCGAACTGCGCCACACCATCGAACGGGTCAGCCCGGAAGCGGCCAAGGTGGAGGAGCCGCCGGTTCCGCAGGATTGAGGCGACAGTCGCAGCACTTGCCGTCGTGATGCGGTGAGATCCTGGCGCGTGGCGACGCGCCAAACAGAAGGGCGCCCTGGTATCACTGCGGCGCGGCGGTTGACGCCGCGGCACAGTGACTTCCGACACGCGACCATGGGCCTGCGCGGCCCGAGCATGCTCCAAACTCCCTGCTGCGGGTTCCGGCGATGCGCACAGCTCCTCTTTTCGCTCTGTTGCTGCTTGCCGCCTCCAGCGGGCCCGCGTGGGCCGACCAAGGCGACGACGCTGGCAAGCACGACCACCGGCCGCAGGTGTCCTCGCGCCAGTGCGGCCTGAGCACGCCGTTCAACGTGCTCGCCGACACTGGCGGCATCTGGCTGACCCGCAGCGATGGCGACGGGCCGCGCGAGATCTTCTTCCATGCCGGCGAACTGAGCGTGGATCACCAGGTGCAGCAGATCGGCGCAGCGGATGCGCAGCGATTGCTGGACATGGAGCGCGAGACCCGCGCGCTGATGCCGGAGGTGACGGATCTCTCGCACGAAACGGTCGACCTCAGTTACGACGTGCTCGGCGTCGTCGTCGAAGTGCTGACCGGCAATGCGGGCAATGCGCGCAAGATCGAGCGGCTACGCACGCAGGCCAACGCATACGTCGACGGCACGCTCGGCAGGGGACGCTGGGACCAGACCGCGTTCGACAGCAATTTCGAGCGCTACGTGCAGACCCAGGCCGAGAGTTTCTCAGGCAGCATCGCCCGCCACCTGCTCTGGCAGATCGTCACGGGCCGCGCTGATGCCATCGACAAGCGCGCCAACCGCATGGACGCCGCCCTCGAGGCCCGCCTGGATGCGCGCAGCAAGGGCATCGAAACCAAGGCGCAGGCGCTGTGCGCGCGGGTGGCGCGGCTGGATCAGCTGCAGCAGGCGCTGGAATACCGTTACCACGGCCAGCCGTTGCGCCTGCTCACCACCTCCGAGGACGGTACGCCTGAGCAGAGCACCGCCGCCCTCGTCGGTACCGACGATACGCCGCGGAGCAATGCGGTCACGGTGCCGTCGGTCCCAACGCATTGAGCCTGACGCCGCCGCTGGCGCGTGGCGACGCAGCCGCCGCGCTGGCGGCCTGCGGCGACGACAGCACCGCTCAGGCGTCGAACAGATCTCCGGTGCGCGGCCCCGCAGCCGCCGCATCGGGCGGATAGACCAACTGCCCCTGCGCGTCGCTGCGCGCAGCCGGGTTGAGCGTGGCCGGCTCCTGGCGGCCGACATCGATCAGGTGCACCACCGGATGGCCATGGTGCAGCAGGTGGTCGCAGACGATCTGGCGGTGGCACTGCCGCCAGTAGGCCTCGGCGCACATGACCGCGCACGCGCCGTCCTCGCCGAAGGCCTGCAACTCGGCCAGCGCCTCGGCGAATTCGGCGCCCAGCGCGTAGTCGGCGTAGTGGTGGAAGCTGACGCTGCGCCAGTGGCCGTTGCGCTGCGGATCGACGCCCGGCTGCCTGCCGCGGCGTCCGCCCAGGGCGCGGAAGTGCCGGTAGGCGATGCCCGCGGCGGCCAGCGCCGGTGCCAGCGCGCTGCCGTCGAACTGCGGGAACCGCCGCGAGTACGGAAAGGCGCGCACGTCGGCGAGCCGGGTGACGCCGGCGCCCTTCAGGATCTGCAGGAAGGTCTCCAGGCTGCGCGTGGAATGGCCGACGCTGAAGAAGGTCGCCGCGCTCACGCCGGTTCGTCGGGGATCAGCAGATGTTCCAGGCGCAGGATGCAGTCCTTCAGTTGCAGCTTGCGCTTCTTCAGCCGCTTGGCTTCCAGCTCGTCGTCCAGATTGGCCGGGATGCGCTGCAACTGTTCGTCGAGCGCGCGGTGCTCCCGACGCAGGGCGTCGATGCGCAGGGAGATCTCGGCGGGCGTCAGGGTGTCCACGAGGTTCGAGCATACACAGGCCACCGGTCCGCCGTCACCGTGCAACGCGCCGCTATGCCGGGCGCAGGCCAGCCTGCACAATGCGCGCGGGCGCCGCGGCGGAGGCGGCGCCCTCCCACCCTCGTGCCACCCGCGGCAGGATCGCCGCGCCGAAAGGAGTCAGCCATGCGTTCGTTCCGTTCCCCGTTCGTTCTCGCCCTCGCCCTGGCGGCGGCCCTGCCGCAGCTGGCCGCGGCGGCCGATGCCAAGTTCTCCGGCTTCCTGTGCTGCAACATGCGCAGCGACGGCAGCTGGATCAGCGACAGCAACTACGCCGAAGACGGCAAGCGGGTGATCCCGGCCGGCACGCCGGTGCGGGTGACCGGCTACGGCCGCTACCGGGTCAATGTGCTGATCGACGGCAAGAAGCAGTCGATCGGCAACGACTA
>NZ_JAXGGI010000011.1:0-152115 GCF_034105445.1 Xanthomonas sp. LF07-6 | reverse complement strand
GCAAGCCAAAATCCCCAATTGCTTCGGAGCAACGCCCCGTCGCCCCACTACTCCGCCGACGCCGCCTCCAGCACCTGCGCCACCGTCTGCAGCGATCCGCGCACCGAGCCGGACTGCAGCGCCAGCGGCTGGGTCTTGCCGCGCACCACCACCTCCATGCGCTGCGGCACGCCCTGCGCGTTGCCGACGATGCGGTAGGTGGTGTCGCCACGCGCGAAGCTGAGCAGATGGCGGTCGGCGTCGTAGTCCATCGCCTCGCCCTGCGCGTCCGGATACAGCAGGTCCACCCGCTGCTGCGCGCCGATCGCCGCATAGAACGGCTTGCTGCTGCCTCCGTCGCCGACATTGGCGAACACCACGATGCGCTTGCCAGCCGGCGCCAGGCGGAACTCGAGCAGGATCTTGCGCTGACCCACCGCCGTCTCGCCTTCCTCGTCCCACAGGTAGTGCATGTCGGCCACGCGCTTGCCGGCACGGTCGCGGTACACCGTCTCCTGTGCCAGGCCCGGCCCCTCGCTGCGCGCATCCTCCACCACCTCGCGCTCCAGCAGCGGCGCGCCGTCGCGTACCGAATACGTCGCGTACTGGTGCCAGCAACAGCCATCCTTGGTCATGGTGTGGATCTCGCGGGCCTTGGCATCCACCTGAAACAGGCCGCAGTTGCTCTGCGCCAGCTCGGTGAAACCGGGGCTGGCCTCGAAGCCGTCGGCGGTGCCCAGGTACACCTGGTAGGACGGGCCGTGATAGCAGCTGTTCTGCCCGTCCATCACCGCCAGGTCCTTGATCCCGTCGAAATTGAAATCGTCGTAGATCAGCACGCTCTGCTCGCCGTACGGCAGTTCGTGCACGTTGGCCTTGACCTTGCCGCTCTTCGCATCGGTGTCCACCACCAGCTCCGGCGAGGCCACCTCGAGCAGCGGCGTGGCATTGCCGCGGGCGAACACGCGCACGATGCCGGGACGGAACACCTCGCCGCTGTCCTCGATCTCCAAGGTGGCGCGGTAGCGATCGGAGAAGTCCTGCAGGTCGTAACGGCGGTGCGTGCTGGCGGCGAAGGCCTTGGCGTCGAAGTCGTCGCCGGCATACCGCTGGGTCTGCGTCGCGGCGGTCGCGGTCGCGGTCGACGACAACAGCACAAGCAGCAAGGCCAGGCGTGTACGCGCCGACAGCACACGGGCATGGCCAACGGCATGCGAGACGATGAAGGACATGGTGGCGTTCCTGGCGACGGGCAACGGAGGCCAAGGGTAAGGCCGGCCGCGGTGCCCGAAAAGGGGAGGCAGGACGCCTGACCTCGGCGCGTCAGAACAGCGCGCGTGCCAGCGCCCGCAGCGCCGTGCGCGCCTCGGTGGCGATGCCGCCGCCGTCCTCGCCCAGCCAGGCCGCCACGAGCAGCACCACGACCGCCCCAGCCGCCAGCAGCGCGAGCCGACGCCACCTCATCGGTCGAGAGCCCTGCCGAACAGGCAAGGTGCCGGTGCAGCACGTCGCGTGGCTGGCGTCATCTGCCATCGGTCGACGCACCACGACCGTCCGTTGCATCCCTGCCCGCTCACCGCCATCGCCACTCACCCTGCTGCACTGCGCGCTGTTCTCTGGCTCTCGTTGCGGGGCAGGATACGCCGTGGGTGCGTCGTCCCAAGCAACGGCCGCCGCCGGGCTGGCCGACAGCGCCGTCGCCGACCTTGCCGCCGGCACCACGCCCGAGCACCTGCGATCCACGACGCGCAGCGGGATTCACCACGCGACGACCCGGCCGTCGCCACACTCGATCGCGCCCATCCTTGCCCGGAGCCCACCTTGAGCGCGACGCCCGACGCTGCGGCCACCCCGCACGTGATCGGCGGCCTCAGCCGCCGCACCCAGATCCTGCGCCTGCTGCTGCGCTACCGCAGCTCCGGGGTGTTTTCCGGCATGGACATGGAGACCGCCCAGGGCGAGCACGAGCTGCCGCCGGAAGGTACGCCCGAACAGTTCGTCACCGACCTGGAGGCGCTCGGCCCGACCTTCGTCAAGCTCGGGCAGATGCTGTCCACGCGCCCGGACGTGGTGCCGCCGGAGTTCGCCACGGCCCTGGAGCGGATGCAGGAGAACACCACGCCGATTCCGAGCGAACGCATCCGCGAGATCGTCGAGGCCGAGCTGGGCGTCGGCATCAACAAGGCCTTTTCCGCCTTCGACGACACCCCGCTGGGCAGCGCCTCGCTGGCGCAGGTGCACCGCGCCGCGCTGCGCGACGGCACCCCGGTGGCGATCAAGGTGCAGAAGCCCGAGGTCGCCGCGCAGGTGCGCGCGGACCTGGAGGTGCTGCGCAGCTTCGCCAGCGCCGCCGACAAGCTGACCGGGCTGGGCCGGCGCATCCGCTTCGCCGACTGGCTGGCCGAGTTCGGCAAGGCGCTGCTGGCCGAACTGAACTACGAGGCCGAGGCCGAGAACCTGGCGCGCTTCGGCGAGCATCTGCGCCCGTTCCCGCAGCTGTGGGTGCCGCAGCCGGTGTGGGACCTGAGCAGCCGCCGCGTGCTGACCATGCAGCTGGCCGAAGGCGTGCGCGTGGACAAGATCTCCGGGCTGCGCCGCACCGAGCAGCCGATGGACGACCTGGCCGCGGCGCTGGTGCGCGGCTACCTGGACCAGATGTTCGTGCACGGCGAGATCCACGCCGATCCGCATCCGGGCAACCTGCGCGTGCTCGCCGACGGACGCCTGGCGATCTTCGACCTGGGCATGGTCGCGCACGTGCCGCCGAAGCTGCGCGAGCGCCTGCTCAAGCTGCTGTTCGCCGCGGTCGACGGCCGCGGCGAGGAAGTGGCCGAGGAAACCATCGCGCTGAGCACGCGCCTGGAGGACTTCGACGAGGAGCGCTACCAGCGCGAGACCGGGCAGATGATCGCCCGCTACGCGGCGCACGACGCGATGTCCGAAGGCCGGGTGGTGCTGGACCTGGTGCGCATCGCCACCGCCTACGGGCTGCGCACGCCGCCGGAGCTGAGCCTGCTCGGCAAGACCCTGCTCAACCTGGAAGCGGTGTGCCGGGCGCTGTCGCCGCACCTGGACACCCGCGTGATAGTTGAGGACCAGTTGCAGCACGTGATGCGCGCGCGCCTGAAGAAGTCGCTGTCGGCGGCCAACCTGGCCAGCGAGGCGATGGAACTGCAGGCGCTGCTGCGCGAAGGCCCGCGCCGCATCTCCGACATCCTCACCCTGGCCGCGGAGAACCGCCTGCAGGTGCGCGTGGCAGGGCTGGAGGAATCGCGGCTGATGGAGAGCCTGCAGAAGATCGCCAACCGCGTCGCCGCCGGCATCGTCACCGCCGCGCTGATCCTGGCCTCCACGCAGATGATGCGCATCGACACCGGCAGCAAGCTGTTCGGCTACCCGGCCATCGCGATGGTGCTGTTCCTGCTCGGCGTGATCCTGGGCCTGGGCATCGTCGTCAGCGCGGTGCTGTTCGACCGGCGCATCCGCGTGCGCGAGGAACGCGGGAGGCGCTAGAAGCCGGGAGTGGGGAATCGGGAATGGGGAATCGCAGGAGCGGCTTCAGCTGCGACCTGCGGCGCCGACAGCTGGCCGCCGAAGCCGCTTCGCGCTCCATCACTCCCCGATCCGGCTACTCCTGCGGATCGCGTAAAAGCTTCACCTCCTGCGGCGACTCCAGGGCGATGCCCTCCTCGGCCAGGCGCTGCAGCAGGGCGAAGAACAGTTCGCTGCGGGTGCCGTAGGTCAGCCGCGGCGAGGCCACGTAGGCGAAGCTGTTGAGGGTGACGTGGCCGTTGGCGATGGAGTCGATGAACACCGACGGCGCCGGGTCGTCCAGCACGCCCGGGTGCGCCGCGTACAGCTCCAGCAGCAGCGCGCGCAGCTTGACCACGTCGGTACTCAGCGACACCGCGAACTGGATCTGCACCCGGCCCAGCGGCCCGGCCAGAGTCATGTTGCGCAGGGTCTTGGTGATCAGTTCGGAGTTGGGCACGATCAGGGTGGAGCGGTCGCCGACCTGGATCTCGGTGGCGCGCACGCTGATCCGGCGCACGTCGCCTTCCTGGTCGCCGATCTTGATCCAGTCGCCGATCTTGACCGGGCGCTCGGCGAGCAGGATCAGGCCGGACACGAAGTTCTGGGTGATCGACTGCAGGCCGAAACCGATACCGACCGACAGCGCGCTGACCACCAGCGCGATCCGCTCCAGGCCGATGCCCAGCGCGGCAAGCGCCCACAACGCCGCCAGGATGATGCCGACGTAGCGCGCCACCGTGCTGATCGAGTTGCGCGAGCCGTCGTCCAGTTCGGTCTTGGGCAGGTAGGTCTGGGTCAGCCAGCGATGCAGGTACTGCATGACGCCCAGACCGAGCAGCAGCACCAGCACCGCGCGGGCGATCGCGCCCGGATACAGCACCACCTTGTCGCTGAGGCGGATGCCATCGGACAGCAGCGAGAACCAGTCCGAGACGATCGAGACGTTGGTGCCGAACGGCATCAACAGCGCGCCGACACCGATCAGCAACAGCACCACCCGTATCAGTGCCGAGGTCAGCACCCCGGCCTGCTCCAGGCTGCTCGAACGCACCCCGAACGCGCCATTGGCGGCGCGGCCGATGCGGCCTTCGCTGGCGAACAGCCACAACGCGAAGTCGTCGGCGAAGGTCATCAGCAGGCGGATCGCGCCGACGATCATGGTGATCCAGATGATCTGCCGGGTGATGAACAGGCCCAGGTGCAGATAGCCCAGCAGCGCCGCCAGCAGCGCCACCACCACCGCGACCTTGACCAGCACGCCGATCAACGCCAGCGCACCGCCGTGCTGCCCGGGCGGCGGCGGTTGCGCATTGGCCAGGGCCTGCGCCGCCGCTTCGGCGTACTGGCGCCGGCGCAGCCGCGACAGGCTGGTCAGGGTGGCCAGGATCAGCACGCCGTAGACCAGCGCGATCACCCCGTCGGCGGCGACGGTGGCCGAGTCGCTGGTGCGCGCGGCCTGGTTGATCACCAGCAGCATGCTGCTGAGCCAGGCCAGCGCCGCGGTGGCCCAGGTGTACTTGCGCAGGCGTCGCGCGGTGGCGTCGTCGATCGGGAACAGCCGCCAGCTCGGCTGGTTCGGCAGCAGCACGCTGGCGCCGAGCGAGCCCATGAAGGCCGCGGCGAAGCTGACCACCACGAAGCCGTTGAGTACCGCGTCCAGGCGCTCCGGCACCGCATCGATGCTGCGCAGCGCCTCGGCCAGGGCCAGCGCGGCCAGGCCCGGGGTCAACGTGCCCAGCAGCAGGAACCAGATCGCCAGACCCGACCGGCGCAGGCGGCTGCCCGGCGCGCGCGACACCGCATAGCGCTTGCCCAGCCAGCGCAGCAGGTAGCGCAGCGGGAACAGCAGGATCAGCGCGATGGCGATGCCGACGCCAAGCGCGCCGCTGCCATGCTCGGCGATCGCGTCCTGCAGCGACTGCATGCCGAGCGTGTACAGCGCCAGCAGCTTGGCCTGGTCGTCGGGGAAATCGGCGGCGATCTGCTTCCACAGCGCCGGCGACAGCGGCGACGGCGAACGCAGCGACAGCTCCTGGCTGAAATGCTCGGCGCGCGCGCGTTCGATCTCGTCGGCCAGCTGCCGCGCCTCCACCACCATCAGCTTGCCGCGCTTGACCCCCGAGTCCAGGCTGTCGCGCTGCTTGGTCAGCGCCTTGCGCTGCGCGGCGATGTCGGGCGAGTCGCCGGTGGCGGCGGGGCCGAGCTGCTGCAGGCGTGCCTCCACCTGGGCCAGCTGCGGCGCCAGGGCGTCGACCGCGGTCTGCGCATCGTTGGAGGCGTCGGAGACCTGCGTGACCAGGTTCTGGAAGGCGGCCTGGTTGCCTGCATCCACTTCCTTGCCGCGCGCGTCCTTCAGCGACTTTGCGGCGTTGTCCAGCAGGGTCTGCGGGTCGGGCGGCGCGTCGGCGGCGTCCTGCGGCTGGGCCGACGCCACCGCCGCGCACAGCCACAACAGCAGCAGGGCGTAACGCAACAGGGAAGAGGACGACGCGGAACGGGGCAGCAGGCGCACGCAGGGACCGGCACAGGCAAGCGCGGACCACCGCGCGTGCGGCGCACTATACGGCGCGGTGCTTGAACCAGGCCAGCGGCGGGCGCGGGCACGCGTGCCGTGTGGGCGCACCGGTGCCTGCGCCGGCTGCCTGTCGCGACCGAAGCGCGCCGCTCCTACGACGGCAGACGGGTCGCCACGACCGATACCCGGTTCACCGCGCGTCCGTCGTCAGCACGATCTTGCCGATATGCGCGCTGGATTCCATCAGCGCATGCGCCTGCGCCGCCTCCTGCAGCGGGAAGCAGCGGTCCACCTGCGGCTTGATGCGACCCTCTGCCAGCAACGGCCACACCCGCTGCTCCAGTTCGCGCGCGATCGCCGCCTTTTCCATCACCGAGCGCGGACGCAGGGTCGAGCCGGTGTGGGTCAGCCGCTTGGCCAGCAGCGGCATCAGGTCCAGTTCGCGCACCTTGCCCTGCTGGATGCCGATCTGCACGATGCGCCCGTCCAGCGCCGCGGCCTGGTAGTTGCGCGCCAGGTAGTCGCCGCCGATCAGGTCCACGATCACGTCCGCGCCGCGACCCTCGGTCAGGCGCTTGGTCTCGGCGACGAAGTCCTCCTCGCGATACAGGATCGCCGCCTCCGCGCCCAGCGCCAGGCTGGCGGCGCGCTTGTCGGCCGAGCCGACGGTACTGATCACCCGCGCGCCGAAGGCCCGCCCGAGCAGCGTGGCCACGCTGCCGATGCCGGAGGTACCGCCGTGCACCAGCAGGGTCTCGCCGGACTGCAGGCGGCCGCGCTGGAACACGTTGGTCCACACGGTGAAGAAGGTTTCCGGCACCGCCGCGGCCTCGGTCAGGCTCAGCGCCGCCGGCACCGGCAGGGCGTTGCGCTCGTGCACCACCGCGTATTCGGCATAACCGCCGCCGGCGACCAGCGCGCAGACCTGATCGCCCAACCGGTAGCGCTCCACGCCCTCGCCCAGGCCGACCACCTCGCCGGCGAACTCCAGCCCCGGCAGCGGCGAGGCGCCCGGCGGCGGCGGATAGCTGCCCTGACGCTGCATCACGTCGGGCCGGTTGACGCCGGCCGCAGCCACCCGCACCAGCAGTTCGCCGCGCCCGGGATGCGGCAGCGGCACGCGCACCGGCACCAGCACCTCGGGCGCACCGGGCTGGCGGATCTCGATCGCGGTCATGGTGTCGGGCAACGCGGCGGCGTGGGTCGGGGACATGGCGGGGTCCTGGCAAAGAGCGCGGCGCACGCAGGCGCAGACGCGTGGGGGAACCGCGATGATCGACCTTCCGCGCTGAGGGGTCCGTGACGGCGGGCGATGTTCGCGATGAAGTGCACGAAAGACCTGCCTGGTCCTCTCAGGCCGTCTGCAGTCGGGACGGAAGTCCCTCCCACACCTGCGCGCACTCGCATCTTCCGACACAGCCTGCCCGAGGCAGGCGCAGAACGAAGCATCAACTGTCATGCAGCCGTGACGCGCGAATTGGTGTGCTTTCCGATGGCGCAATGCGTCGGGACTGAAGTCCCTCCCACAGTGCACCCGTCGGGCTCGCCGCACGCCCCTGTGGGAGCGACTTCAGTCGCGACGCGCGTGACGATGACCGCCAGTCACTTCCACCGCCAAAGGTGTCGAGGCGTAACGCTCCGCTCACGCAAGCGCTCAAGGTAGGCGGCGTCTACTCGCCCACTGGCGCCGCCTGCGCCGGCCACTCGGTCATCGCCGGCACGGCAGCCTCGACCCGCTGCGGATCCAGCCGCGCCTGCAGCGCCGGCAGGGCGATCGCCAGCGGACAGCGCAGACGGCCGCCGCAGCCGGGCAGCGGCCAGCGCCGCTCGCGCAGGCTGCGACGGTCGAAGCGGTTGGCCCGCAGCGCCGGCAAGGTCGGCACCACGCTGCGCAGTTGCAGGAAGTCCTGGCCGTCCTGCCGCACCAGGTCCAGCAGCAGCGCACCGCCGGGCGGATACGCGTCCGGCTGGCCGCGCACGATGGGATCGATGCCAAACAGGCCGGCCAGATGCGCCAGGTTGGTGTCGTGGCCCAGCAGCACCAGCGCGCGCGTGTCCGCTGGCGCCAGCGGTGCCACCGCCGGCACCTGCCCGGCCGCGGCCTGCAACGTCGCCAGCAGGTGCGCGAGCAGGTTGGAGCCACCGGCACGCGCCGCCGGCAGCGCCCGCTTGCTGTAGGCGAAGGAGGCGTTGTGCAGGCCGATCAGCCGCTGCAGCGCCGCGGCATCGGCACGCCCCCAGGCCACCTGCGGCAACGGCAGGCCCTGGGCATACTCCAGCATCAGGTTCTCGGCCAGGCTGCCGGCGGTCTTCAAGACCTTGGCCGCCTGCGCCGGATCCTGCAGCCGCTGCGGATCGTCCAGGCGCGGCGAAGCCTGCGCAGCGCAGGTCGACCCCGCACAGCCGGACAGCACCCGCTGCAGCGCCCGCAGCCGGCTGCGCGTGGCCGCGTCCAGCTGCAATGGAGGCGCGGGCGCATCGTCGTCCTTGTCCTCGTCCTTGCCGAAATGGAACAGCGGATTGTTCTGCGTCGTCGGCAACGCCAGGTAGTGCGCCTGGCATCCCGGCAGCAGTCCCTCGGTGAAGGCGGCCGCGCTGTCGTGGTTGCGCGGCGTACTGTCGCCGATCACCACCGCGCCGGACCGGGCGCAATCCGGCGCCAGCGCCGCCGTGGACAGCCAGCGCTGCCGGTAGCGCGCACCCAGCGCCTGCATGCCGGCGGCGCCGTGCGCCGTGAGCTGGCCGGGTGCCACCGGCCATTGCGGCCAGGGTTGCGCGGCGTACTTGGCCAGGTCGTCTGGCGATTGCGTCGGTGCGCGCACGCCGTGGCGCATCACCACGATCGTCAGGCGTACCTCCGCCGCGTTCGATGCCGCGGCAGGCTTGGGCGATGCCGCCGCCGGCCAGGCGGCGCTGGCGACGCAAAGCACCGCGGCCAGGCGCCATCCGCTGCGCACGCGTGCGAATCGGGAAGCGAACATGGCCGGCCTCAGAACTTCAGCGACAGGTCGAGGAACACGCCGCGCCCGGCCAGGCCGAAGTACAGCGGCTGGTTGTCGGAAGAGCGGGTGCCGGCGTAGCCGATCAGCGCATGCCGGTTCAGCAGGTTGTTGACGTCCATGCTGATCGAGTAGCCCTTCAGGCCGTACGGCCCGTGCGTGCTGCGGTAGCCCAGCGCCGCATCCAGGCTGGCGTAGCCGCCCAGGCGCTGGTCGTTGCCGAACACGGTGGCGCCATTGGCCGCGGTGGTGTTGTCCACGCCGTACTGCGCGCCCACCACCTTCTCCATCAGCGAACCGAAGTAGCCGGTGCCGCTGTTGTACAGCAGGCCCAGGGCGGCGGTCACCCGCGGCGTGCCGGCGACCTGGGTGCTGCTGTGCTTGTAGGTGGCGTCGTTGTAGCTGGCGTTGGCGTACAGGCTCAGGATCGGCGTCAGCGCGTAGGTGGCCTCGGCCTCGGCGCCGCGGTACACCGCACCGCCGCCGTTGACGAAGGCGCTCTCGGTGCCGCTGTCGGTGTTGATCAGGGTCTGGCTGATGTAGTTGCTGAAGTCGATGTAGTAGATGTCGGCGCCGAAGGTCAGGCCGCGCGCGGCATAGCTGGTGCCGAGTTGGTAGTTGCTGGTCAGCTCCGGGCGCAGGCCACGGGCGCCGTTGAGTTCGATCACGTCGATCGGCGGCGCCAGGAAGCCGCGCGCGGCCTGCACATAGCCGCTCCAGTGCTCGTTGAAGCTCTGGTGCAGGCTCAGCGACGGCAGCGTGGCGTCGTAGCTGGCCTCGCTGTGCGCCGGCGCCGGCGGCGTGCTCTTGTTGAGTTCGGCATCGAGTTGGCGCTGCACCCGCGCGTAGCGCAGGCCCGGACTGAGGGTCAGGCTGTCGCTGAGCTTCCAGTCGTACTGCAGGTACGGCTGCAGGGTGTCGGTACGGTCGTGCAGGTTGTAGTTGTACAGCGGGCCGTACTTGGTGCCGCTGGCCGCGCCGGTCGTCATGTCCACCGGCAACTGCTGGCGCTCGTCGAGGTTGCGCTCCACCCACACGCCGGTCTGCAGCTGGCCCGGACCGAGGTCCCGCGCCAGACGCAGCACGTCGCCGAAGGCGCGGAAGTCGTTGTCCGAGAGCTTGCCCGGCACGTCCTTGGCGGCCTTGGACAGCTTCTTGCCGGTCGCGCTGTAGAAGGTCACGCCGTTGTCGGCAGCGCTCTCGCTGGTGGGGATGCTGGTCTTGGAAGCGGTGTGGTCGAAGCTGTTGTAGTAGACCTTGTTGTCCAGGTCCCACTCGCCCAGGCGCGTGCTCAGGCCCAGGTAGGTGAAGCTGGAGTAGTAGGCCGCGGCGTTGTAGCCGGTGTAGTTCTGCAGGGTCGGATCGTTGCCCAGGCCGTAGCGCCAGCCATGCTGCGCGATCTGCGCGCGGGTGGCGCCCTGCACGGTGTTCTGGTGCTCCTGGTTGTAACTGCTGACGAAGGTCAGCGTGGTCGCCTCGCCGAGGTCGCTGACGGTCTTGAGGAAGGCATGCTCGCGGCGGTCGTCGGTGCCCTTGAGGTAGGTGTCGCTGGCTTCCTTGGACAGGTCCGCGAACAGGCGCGTGTTGCCGATGTGCTCGTCGGCGCTGACGCCGCCGGCCCAGGTGTTCCAGCTGCCGCCGGTGCCGTACACGGTCACGCCGTCGACCTCGCTGGGATTGCGCGTGCGCAGCGCCAGGGTGCCGCCGAAGGTGGCGTTGCCGATGGTGGCGCCGCCGCCGGGGCCGCGGTCGATCTCGGCCTGGCCGAGCACGTGGTTGTTGAAGTAGGCCGAGGTGGTGTGGTGCAGATCGCTGGCATCGCCGAACGGGATGCCGTCGAAGGTGATGTTGAACTGGCCGTCCTGGAAGCCGCGGATGCTGACGCCTTCGTTCTTGCCCAGGCCGGGGCCTTCCGGCGAAGTAGTGACCACGCTGGGCGCGTACTTGATGATGTCGTCGTAGTTGGAATTCAGGCGCAGGCCGTCGCGGATGAAGCGCTCGTCGATCACCGAGGTCGGCTGGCTCGCCTCCAGCGGCGCGGCGCTGGGCGCCAGCGTGTCGACGCTGTTGGCGGTGACGTTGATCGGCGCCAGTTCGCGCGGGCCGTCGTGTTCGCCGTCGACCTCGCCACGGGCCGGGGCGGCGCTGCGCGGCGCCCGTGGGGCGGCGGCAGGCGCGGCGGCGACGCTGCTGCGCACGATCGCGACCGAGCTGGGCGTCAGCATGCGGTAGTCCAGGCCGGTGCCGGCGAGCAAGGCATGCAACTGCTGCGACGGCGCCAGGCCGGCCGGGGCGCCGCTGCTGCGCAGGCCTTCGGCCAGCGCCGGGTCGTACATCAGTTGCAGCCCGCTGCTGCGCGCGAACTGGTCCAGCGCCTGCGCCAGCGGCATGGGCGCGATGGCTTGGGCCGCGGTGGCGGGCGCCGACCAGGCCGGCAGCGAGGACGTGCAGCCCAACAGCAGGGCGATGGAGACGACGAGAGGCTTGCGCATGACGATCACACCGGAGGGGAGGAAGGGCGGCCCCGCGCGTGCTGCGCGACGGCCATGCTTCCTAGGAGTGCCCCGGTGCGCCGTGCGGCTACCGTCGATTGCATGAATTTTTTCTTACAGCGGTGCCGGTGCGTGGCGGATGGTCACCGCGTGCGCATCGCGCTGCACCTGCACGTCCGGCAGGCTGCCGAGATACGCGACGAAGGCCTCCGGATCGCGCAGATGGAACACGCCGCTGACCCGCCGCGCCGCCAGCGCCGGGTCGGCGATGCGCAGCGGCTGCGTGGTGTAGGCGTTGAACAGGCGCGCCACTTCGCCCAGGCTGCGATCGTGCACGCCGACCTGCGCCGGCAGCCAGGCAGTGGCGTCGGCGATGTCGGCGTGGTCGCGCCGCGCCAGCACGCGGCCCTGCGCATCCACCCGCGCCTGCTGGCCGCCGCCCAGGTCGGCTAGCGTCGTCCCCTCCGACGGCAGGTCGCCGCGGCGCCACCACGCCGGGGTATCGCGCGACACCTGCACCCGCCCCTGCAGCACGGTGACGCGGGCGCCGCCGGCCTGCGGGTCGACCCCGAACACGGTGCCGACGTCGCGCAGCACCAGCGCGCCGACGCTGACCCGCAGCGGCCGCGCCGGATCGTGGCCGAGATCGAACACCGCCTTGCCGCGCAGCAGGGCGATGTCGCGACGCTGCGTGCCGTAGCGCACCGCGATCGCGCCACCGCGCTCCAGTTGCACCACGCTGCCGTCGTCCAGCGCGACGCTGCGCGGCGCGTCCGCTGGCGCTGCGTACACCGTCGCCGGCACCTGCTCCGGCGCGCTCAGGCGCAGCGCCACACCCACGGCGGCCAGCGCGAGCACGGCGGCGGCCGCCAACGGCCAGCGCCTGCGCCGTGGCAGGACACGACGCGGGTGGGGCACCGACGTCGGCGTGTCCACATCCGGGCGCAGCGGCACCACCACCGCCCCGCTGCGCAAGGCATGCGCGCGCAGCTGCGCACTGCTGGCCTGCTGCGCCTGCGCCGCGGACGGCAGGTCGCCGTGCATCCGCGCGATGTCGAAATAGGCGGCCACGTGCGCCGGCGACTGCCGCAGCCAGGCCAGGAACTCGGCCTGCCGCGCCGGCGGCAACGCGGTCTCGCGCTGCGCCAGGTACCAGTCCGCGGCCGCCTCGGCGACGCGCTGCGGATCCTCACGCATAGCGCGCCATGCCCTGCCGGCACACCGCCAGGCCCTTGATGATGTATTTCTTGACCATGTGGCTGGAGATCTGCAGTTGCTCGGCGATTTCCTGGTAGCCCAGTTCGTCGCGGTAGCGCAGCGTCATCGCCGCGCGACACTTCGGCGGCAGCCGTGCCATCAGCTCGGCCAGGCGCTGCCGGCGCTGCGCGCGGTGCACCTGTGCATCGGCCTCGCAGGGCACCGCCAGCCGCTCCAGCACATCATCCAGGCAGGTGTCGCGCTGGCTGTTGCGCTGATGCAGCAGCGCGTGCTCGCGCATCAGGTTGGCGGCGATGGTGAACAGGTAGGCTTCGGGATTGGCGATCTCCGGCGCATGCGCCTCGCTGCGCTGCAGCCGCAGCCACACTTCCTGCAACAGGTCGTCGGCATCCCAGGCCGCGGCGCGGCGCTTGCGGAAATAGCGGCTCAGCGACGGCCGCCATTGCAGGAACAGCCGCGACAACGCCGGCAGGGGTTCGGAACGCACCAGCCACTCGCAATGCCGGCGCCATCGGCAGCCGGCGGATTCGGAAAGGCTGCGATGCTGGTCCTCGGCGATGACAGTCCGATGACGCACGGGTCGTGCGGGCGCGGAGGAGCGGTTGCGCCCCGGCGAGCATTCAGTTCAGCGCTGACTGCCGGGTTCGCGCGATCGGGGCATGCAACGCGGCCGGCCACCGCGCCTGCGCCCGCGCCACGCGAGCGGCGGCGGCGGCGGCGGCGGCGCATCCCAGCGTTTCCCGTGCGGGACAGGATGTCTCTCGGACCGGCCTTCCGTTCCATCGGCGTCGCCCCATATCGTGAAGGTTGCCGCGTCCAATCTTGGGCGGCGTTCGCATGAAGGATCTCTCCATGACCGACCCCATCGTCCAGATCAAGCCGCTTGGCTTCCCTTGGGACACGATCGACCCGTTCCTGTTCTGCGTCTACCACGACGATGCCTACCCCGCCGGCAACGGTGCGATGGGGCCGGCGGCGTCCCTGCATGGCCGCGCCATCGGCCAGGACTTCAGCCGCAAGGACGGCTGGAGCATGTATCACGGCGAGGAGATTCCCGGCTTTCCCGGTCATCCGCACCGTGGCTTCGAGACCGTGACCATCGTGCGCAAGGGCCTGATCGACCATGCCGATTCGCTCGGTGCGGCGGCGCGCTTCGGCGCCGGCGACGTGCAGTGGGTGACGGCCGGCGCGGGCATCGTCCATTCGGAGATGTTCCCGCTGCTGGACACGGCCGCACCCAACCCGCTGGAGCTGTTCCAGATCTGGCTCAACCTGCCGGCGCGCAACAAGCTGGCTGCGCCGCACTTCACCATGTTCTGGTCGGAAGACCTGCCGCGCTTCACCGCCACCGACGATGCCGGCCGCACCACCGAGGTGGCCTGCGTGGCCGGCCGCATCGGCCCGGTCGACGCCGCGCCCGGCAGCGCCAGCGGCCCGCTCGCGCCGCCACCGGATTCGTGGGCCGCGCAGGACGATGCCGATGTGGCCATCTGGACGATCCGCATGGCACCCGGCGCACGCTGGACCCTGCCCGCCGCGCAAGGACGCGGCACGCGCCGCAGCCTGTACTTCTTCAAGGGCGCAGCGGTGACGGTGGGCGGGCGCCCGGTGACCCGCCACGCGGCGATCGAGCTGCGCGCCGATCAGGCGGTCGAGTTGGTCAATGGCGACGGCGAGGCGAGCGAGTTCCTGGTGCTGCAAGGCCGACCGATCGCCGAACCGGTGGCGCAACACGGTCCGTTCGTGATGAATACGCAGGCCGAGATCGCCCAGGCCATGGCCGACTATCGCCGCACCCAGTTCGGCGGCTGGCCATGGCGGGACGAGGCGCCGGTGCACGGCAGCGACCCGACCCGCTTCGCGCGACATCCCGATGGGCGCGAGGAACGGCCGGCGTCGCGCGCGGTCGGCGCCGACGGCTAGGGCGTGTCGCCGATGCGAGAGGACGCCGCGTTCCCAGCCTCGTACCCTCCAATTCTGCGAGTCGCTTGGCGCCGTCCCCTCACCCTACCCCCCGCTCCGCGCCCCGGCCCGCGCTTGCGGCGCGGGCGCTCCAGGTGCGCGCGCCAGTGGCGCGCAGGCCGCGCCCTGTCGCCCCAACGGGAGAGGGGCCAGGTGCTCAGTAGCGCGCCGAGGCCAGCGCCTGCGCGCGCTCCAGTTGCTCGGCGATGCGCTTGCGCGCCTGCTGCAGTTCCTGGCGGGTGGCGTCTTCCTTGGCCGCCGGCACCAGCTCGGCATCGATCACCGACAGCGCGTCGGAGTACTGCCTCACCATCGCCGCCGCGTAGGCGTTCATGTAGGCGGAGTCGTCCTTCTCGTCGCCCAGCGCCTGCAGCTGCGCGCGGCCCTTGGCCACCTGCGCGTCGATCTTCTCCGCATCGCCGGGGCCACCCTTGCCGGCCGTGGCCGGGTCGGCGTCGTGGTGCACGGCGATGGTCTCGCGGGCGAAGTCGGCCACGGTCTTGCTGACGTTGCGCGACAGCGCCTGCTTCGACAGCGCCACCACGTTACCCTCCAGCACCTGCAGCATCGCCTTGGCCGAGGCGTCGCCGCCGATCGGTGCGCGCCCGCTTTCGCCACCCACCGGCGCGGCGGTAGGCTCCGGCGAGGTGGCCGGTGCGGTGCGCGAGGCCTGGTCGCCGGGCTTGCCGCAGCCGCTCAGCGCCACGGCAGTGAGCGCCGCGAACAGGGACAGGCGGACGGGATGAAGAGGTGAGGTCATGAAACGCTCCTGGTTGGTCTGCGCTCCACCATGCCCAGCCAGCGCGCAAACCTGCGTGAATCGGCGGTGGCTGGCCGTGACGCAAGGCGCGATCGCGCGCACCAGGCGTGCCCTGCAGAGTCGCAACGCGGCAGATGCTCACTGCGATCTGTGATCGCCGCCAGGCCGGCCCCGATGCCGGAGCCGGCCTGGCGGGGCCGGCTCCGGACACGGCTCAGCCGCAGCAGTAGCAGACCAGCGGCTTTCCGGGCCCGCCCGGCCCCAGCTCACCGCCGAACGGCGCGCACTCCTGCTGGCAGGCCCAGGCACTGCAGGCCGCCTCCTTCTCGATGCCGTCGCCGGCGGTCGCCTGCACCGCGCCGAAGCCCATGCTGGCCAGGAACACGGCCGCAAGCATCCCGTTGCGTAACGCTGTCCAACGCTGTTTCATGGCTTACTCCTCGATGGTTGCCAAGGCCGGCGGCGCATCCGTGCGGCGCACTGCGGCCATCAGGTCCTGCATCCGCTCCGTGGTATCGAAGACGCCGACGCGCGCATAGCGCACGCGTCCTTCGTGGTCCAGCGCCAGCAGCGTCGGCACGTTGCGCGCGCGAAACAGCATCAGCGTGCGGCGGTCGGTCAACGTGGTCACCGGAAACGTAAAGCCGTGCTCGGCGGCGTAGCGCTGCGCCTGCGCGGGGCTGCACTGGCACACCCCCAGCACCTGCACGTCGGGCTGCTGCGCGGCCAGACGCTGCGCGGCCTGCACCATCTGCGGCGCCGAGCGCTTGCAGTACGGGCAGGTGGTGGTGAAGAAGAACAAGACCTGCCGCTCGGCCGCCGGCTCACCCAGCGTCAGCGGCGCACCGTCCAACGTGGTAGCGGCGATGCGCGGCACGTACATGCCCAAATACGGCTCGGTGGTGCGGGTGACGAACCAGCGCCGTTCCTCGCGCAGACCGCGGTTCTGCCAGGCCAGCACCAGCACCAACGCGCAGGCCGCCAGCACCGCCAACCAATTCCAGGGAAACCGCCGTGCCATGCCGTGTGCCCATGTCGCCGTGTTCCCTGCAGGCTGCGCAGCGGTGGCGCACAGGTCAACGCTTTGCGCGCACGTACAGCGACTACGTGATCAGGCTGGGGATCGAGTCACGTGCACCATGGGCGCGCATTCCAGCAGTGTGGCGCATATGTGGGCATGCAGCGCAGGCGCGGGCATTTGCTGACCTTATCGCGTGCTCGGCGCATGCACGGTGCGAGAGCAGCGGCACGGGGGATGCATCGCATGGTCGACGCACGGGTAGCGTTACGTCGCTCGAGATTGCTCTCAAGCGCTGCGCTTCCGAAGACAGGCCAGGCAGTCGAACGTTTGAACTGAGCCGAGGCACCAAGCTGCACGGATTGAATGCGCTGTTAGGCCGCATGCTAAACAGCTAAAAGTGCCGGGTCATACCAGACGCCCACGTGCCCAGGAGCTAGAAGCACTCGCCAGCCCGGCCCCAGAGCCAGGTAAGGAACGATCGACGGGACGTGCGCTACGAGATGATGGACGTGAAGCGGCTGAAAGAAGTCAGGATGATCGGATAACTCTCCGCCCCAGACATACCAGCCGCACGTATCTTTTTGCGGGGATGCCGCAGAGCATTGAGTGGAACTTGCGGGAGAGTAGAAAGTGCGACGCCCACGCGCTCGTCCTCACCGGGAGGATCAAACAGCGAGTGGAATTTCTTGCAAATCTCTGCCTGTGACGGAATCTGACTCATGCAGCTTAAAGTTTTAGTTAAGCAGTGCGAGGTACGCGCATCCAATTTGAACGAATGGCTAGACATTGTGCGCCTGGTGCCAGCGCCTAGCTAATGCGAATGCTCGATGGCGAACACTTTGCGAGAAAGGTCCCTTGACCATGGCGTCAAGCACCTGAGCTATTTCACTATCGATTGGCGCCCCCTCTTCAAGCCAGCCAATAGCGAGCCCGGCCCAGTAATCAGAAGGCCAGATTGCACTCAAGCCAGCAAGAACGACATCTCGCGGTGGTGCGAGAGTCGCGTCATATGCAGCAAACGAAGCTTCAAGGTATAAAACGAGCTTCCGTTGATCCATATTGATGTCTAACGCTTGCATTAAGCGGATCGCGCCAGCGAGTTTGCTTGGATGAAGTGTTAGGCGCCAGTGCTGACGGCGCCGGTGCTGACCAAGGATACCGTGGTGCCCAAAGGAATACCCTCCGCCCGCTTCATACACTCCTTCCCAGTATCCCAGCTCCGGACTCGCCAGGATCACGGCACCTACGCCAACGCCGCACTGATCTGCGCCGCCGCATCGCACACCGCGCGCATCGCCGCCTGCGCGTCGATCGGTTGCGGGCGACGTTCGATGAAGGGCACGGTCAGGGTGTAGCGGGCGACGCCGTGCTGCAGGATCGGCGCGGTGAGGTCGATTACCCCGACCACCGCCTCGCTGGGATGGATGCTGTAGCCCAGCGCGTGCACCTCCTGCGCCGCGGCCAGGAACGCGGCGCGATCGTAGGCCACCTCGCTGGCATCCAGACGCTGCAGCAACTGCGCCTGCGCATCGGCCGGCTGGAACGCGAACAGCACCAGGCCGGAGGTGGAATGCGCGAACGGGCGGCGGTGGCCGGGGCGCACCACCAGGCCGAGGTCGCTGGGCACGTCCATCTGCGCGATGACCACGATCTGGTCGTCCGAGGGCGCCACCAGGTGGCAGGGCTGGCGGATCGCGTCGGCCAGCGCGCGCATCACCGGCAGCGCCACCTCGGTGACGTTCTGCACCCGCGGCTGCTGCATGCCGAGCATGAACAGGCGGTTGGTCAGCGTGTAGCCGCCCTCGCCCGCGGTGCGGGTCAGGTAGCCGCGCTCTTCCAGCACCTGCAGCATGCGGAAGATCTCGCCGCGCGAGCGGCCGATGCCTTGCGAGATCTCGCCCATGCTCATCGGCCGCCCGTCGCGCGCCAGCAGTTCCAGGATGTCCAGCCCCTTGTCCAGGGCGGGCGCGCGGTACTTGGGCAAGGGGGTGGTCATTCCGTCGAGGGCCCGGCAGCAGGTGAAGAGGACTAGGGTACAGGGAGGCCGCGCCCGCTCGCACCGCCTGGGACCCCGCAGCCCACGCGTCGATGCTGCGCTGCAATCCACATATGAACTCAAATTTTATATTTGCATGGCACTCGCCGGCGCAGTACGCTCCGCCGACAATCCGAACGCGACGCGGCACACCTTGGGAGGGGTAGGCGGCAATGCACTACAGCAGCGAATCCGCCACACCGGCGTCCGCCAGTCTCACCCGGACCGCGCTTGCGCCGCTGGTCCTGATCGTCAGCCTGTTCTTCCTCTGGGGCATGGCGAACAACCTCAACGACATCCTGATCAAGCAGTTCAAGAAGGCCTTCGAGCTGAGCGACCTGCAGGCCGGGCTGGTGCAGAGCGCGTTCTACCTGGGCTACTTCGTGTTCGCGATCCCGGCGGCGATGTTCATGCGGCGCTACAGCTACAAGGCCGCGGTGGTGCTGGGCCTGCTGCTGTACGCGGTCGGCGCGTTCCTGTTCTACCCCGCCGCGCAGGTGCACACCTACTGGCTGTTCCTGCTGGCGCTGTTCGTCATCGCCAGCGGCCTGGCCTTTCTGGAAACCACCGCCAACCCGCTGGTCACCGTGCTCGGCCCGGCCGAGGGCGCGGCGCGACGGCTGAATCTGGCGCAGGCGTTCAATCCGCTGGGCTCGATCACCGGCATCCTGGTCGGCCAGCACTTCATCCTCTCCGGCGTGGAGCACACGCCGCAGGAGCTGGCGGCGATGGCGCCGGCCGCGCGCGAGGCCTTCTTCGCCACCGAGTCGCTGGCGGTGCAGACGCCGTACCTGATCATCGGTGCGGTGGTGCTGCTGTGGGCGCTGCTGATCGGTCTGACCCGCTTCCCCGCCACCCGCGCCGGTGGCGATGGCGCGCGCGCCGGCGGCTTCGGCCAGTTGCGGCGCAATGGCCGTTTCGTGTTCGCGGTGATCGCGCAGTTCTTCTACGTCGGCACGCAGGTGGGCATCTGGAGCTACCTGATCCGCTACCTGCAGGACGGCGTGCCCGGCACCCCGGAGAAGACCGCCGCCGATTTCCTCACCCTGTCGCTGGTGCTGTTCATGGCCGGCCGCTTCATCGGCACCGCGCTGCTGCGCTTCCTGGCGCCGGCACGGCTGCTGGGCGTGTTCGCCCTGCTCAACCTGCTGCTGTGCGCGGTGGCGGTGGCGCTGCCGGGCTGGATCGGCCTGTATGCGCTGGTCGCCAGCAGCCTGTTCATGTCGGTGATGTTCCCGACCATCTTCGCCCTGGGCCTGGACGGACTGGACGACGACGCGCGCAAGCTGGGCGCCTCGCTGATCGTCATGGCGATCATCGGCGGCGCCGCGTTGACAGCGGTGATGGGCGCGGTGTCCGACCACGCCGGCATCCACTGGGCGCTGGCGGTGCCTGCGATCGGCTTCGCGGTGATCCTCGGTTTCGCGCTGCATGCGGCGCGAAACCGCGTGGCGCCCCTTCCCTCTGCCCGCGGAGCCTGAACCATGCCGCGCCATTGCTACCTGCTGGACCTGCACGACGACCCGGCGCTGATCGCCGAATACGAACGCTGGCACCGTCCCGACACCGTGTGGCCGGAGATCGTCGCCTCGCTGCGCGCCGCCGGCATCCGTGAGCTGGACATCCACCGCTGCGGCGACCGCCTGGTGATGCTGATGGAGGTGGACGAGGACTATTCGCCCGCCGCCAAGGCCGCTGCCGACGCCGCCGATCCGCGCGTGCAGGCGTGGGAGGAGTTGATGTGGCGCTTCCAGAAACCCCTACCCGGTTCGGCGCCCGGCGAGAAATGGCGCGAAGCGCTGCAGATCTTTTCGTTGCAGGCGGCGCTGGCCGCGCAGGAGCGCAACGGCGCAGGCTGAGGTATTGCGTGGGCGTACGCGTGTGTTGGAAGGCCGGTGCCGAGCGCGCGCGAGACCGGTTGGTTTACCGCTTCGCTCGTCGCGGCTGAAGCCGCTTCTACGGTTGCAGAGAATGCGGCAGGTGCGGTTGCAGAGGTCGCGGCAGGCGCGGCGGATGCTGTGCGACGTTGTGGGAGGGACTTCAGTCCCGACTGCTGCCGAAGCTGGTGCGTGCACAGGTTCGTGCGTCGCGACTGAAGTCGCTCCCACAGCGAGCGATCCAGCACCGCTGCCGCCGCCGTCGCAGGAGCGGCTTCAGCCGCGACAGATGCACTGGCAACCACCGCAACCGGCGCGCTTCCTTCGGCGGAAGCGCACCAAGGTCGCTGGCGTCAGCCGCCCTGCGCGGCCAGATCCGCGCTCCAGAACGGGCCGTCCGGATACAGGAACTGGGTGACCGAGGCGGCATGCATCTCGGCCGAGAAGCCCGGCGTGGTCGGCGCCAGATAGCGGCCGTGGACGATCCGCACCGGATCGACGAAGTGCTGGTGCAGGTGGTCGACGAACTCGATCGCGCGGTCTTCCATCTTGCCGGTGATGGCGACGAAATCGGCCATCGCCAGGTGTTGCACCAGTTCGCACAGGCCCACGCCGCCGGCATGCGGAAACACGCGCACGCCGAACTTGGCCGCCAGCAGCAGGATCGCCAGGTTCTCGTTGACGCCGCCCACGCGCGCAGCGTCGATCTGGATCAGGTCCACCGCGCCGGCCTGCAGCAACTGCTTGAACACCACCCGGTTCTGGGTGTGCTCGCCGGTGGACACCGGCACCGGGGCGATGCCGCGGCGGATCGCGGCGTGGCCGAGCACGTCGTCGGGGCTGGTCGGCTCCTCGATCCAGGCGATGTCGAATTCGGCGAGCTGGCGCATCCAGGCGATCGCCGGGCCGACATCCCAACGCTGGTTGGCGTCCACCGCCATGGCGATGTCCGGGCCGATCGCGGCGCGCGCCAGGCGGCAGCGGCGGATGTCGTCCTCCACGTTGGCGCCGACCTTGAGCTTGATGGTGCGGAAGCCATCGGCCACCGCTTCCTTGGCCAGGCGCACCAGCTTCTCGTCGGAATAGCCGAGCCAGCCCGGCGAGGTGGTGTAGGCCGGATAGCCCTGTTCGAGCAGGGTCTGGATACGCTCGTCGCGCAGCGGTTGGGCATCGCGCAACATGGTCAGCGCCTCGTCCGGGGTCAGCGCGTCGCTGAGGTAGCGGAAGTCGATCGCGGCCACCAGTTGCTCCGGCGACAGCTCGGCGATGAAGCGCCACAGCGGCTTGCCGGCGCGGCGCGCGGCCATGTCCCAGGCGGCGTTGACCACGGCGCCGATGGCCATGTGCATCACGCCCTTCTCCGGGCCCAGCCAGCGCAGCTGCGAGTCGTCGGTGAGGCTGCGCGCAAACCCGCCCAGGTCGCCGATCACCGTCTCCACGTCGCGGCCGACCACGTGATGCGCCAGCGCCGCCACCGCCGCGCTCTGCACGTCGTTGCCGCGGCCGATGGTGAAGGCCAGGCCGTAGCCGGCGAGGCCGTCGTCGGCATCGGTGCGCAGGCGCAGATAGGCGGCCGAATAATCCGGATCCGGATTCATCGCATCGGAACCGTCCAGTTCGCGCGAGGTGGGGAAACGGACGTCGAAGGTCTCGAGCGCGACGATTTTGCTCATGGGGATCCTGGTGGGTGAGGCGGAAAGAGAAACAGTCGAAAACAACGATGGAGCAGCCCCTTTCCCCCGGGAGAGGGGTTGGGGTGAGGGTGCGGTGGTGCAGTGATGTCACCGACCCTGCAAAACAAGAACGAAGTCAGAGCACGTTGCGGTGTTCCTCACGCGCGAGCGAAAGCCGCACCGGGATGCAATGCGAGATGGCTTCGCCCCGGACCCTCACCCCAACCCCTCTCCCGAGGGGAGAGGGGCTTTACGCCGCGTCGCGCGGATGCGCGACCACGGCCTGGCGTTGCTCGCCCAGGCCTTCGATGCCCAGCCGCATCACGTCGCCCGGCTTCAGGTACACCTGCGGCTTCTGCCCCAGGCCCACGCCCGGCGGCGTGCCGGTGCTGATCACGTCGCCCGGCAACAGCGTCATGTAGCGGCTGATGTGGCTGACCAGCTCGGCCACGCCGAACACCATCGTGCGGGTGCTGCCGTTCTGGTAGCGGCGGCCGTTGACCTCCAGCCACATCGACAGGTTCTGCGGGTCCGGCACCTCGTCGGCGGTGACCAGCCACGGGCCGATCGGGCCGAAGCCGTCGCAGCTCTTGCCCTTCACCCATTGCCCGCCGTGCTCGAGCTGGAACGCGCGCTCAGACAGGTCGTTGATCACCGCATAGCCGGCGACATGCGCCAGCGCCTCGTCCACCGACACATCGCGCGCGGTATCGCCGATCACCACGCCCAGCTCCACTTCCCAGTCGGTCTTGAGCGAACCGCGCGGAATGGTCACGGTGTCGTTGGGGCCGCTGATCGCACTGGTGGCCTTCATGAACAGCACCGGCATCTCCGGCACCGCCATGCCCGACTCGGCGGCATGGTCGGCGTAGTTCAGCCCGACGCAGATGAACTTGCCGACGCGGCCCACGGCGGCGCCGTAGCGCACTTCGCCGTCCACCTGCGGCAGCGTGGTCGGATCGAGCGCGCGCAGCCTGGCCAGGCCGGCGGCGGTGAGATGCTCGCCGGCGACGTCGTCGATCACCGCCGAAAGGTCGCGCAGGTGGCCGTCGGCATCGAGCAGGGCCGGGCGTTCGTGGCCGGGTTCGCCGTAACGCAGCAGTTTCATGGGAAGTCCTCTGTCAGGAAGGGGAAGGCGCGGTCAGTTCGACCAGCCGCCATCGATGATGTGGGTCTGGCCGGTGGTGAACGAGGAGTCGTCCGAAGCCAGGTACACCACCAGTTGCGCGATCTCGCGCGGGTCGCCCAGGCGGCCCATCGGCTGGCGGTCGGTGAAGCTCTTCCACACCGCCTGCTCGTCGCCGCCCAGCGCCTTGACCCGCTCGCCCAGCGACGGCGTCTTGATCGTGCCGGGGCAGATCGCGTTGCAGCGGATGCCCTTGGCCACGTAGTCGGCGGCGATGGCCTTACTCAGGCCGATCACCGCCGCCTTGGTCACGCCGTAGGCGAAGCGATTGGGCACGCCCTTGATGCTGGACGCCACCGAGGACATGTTGACGATGCTGCCGCGGCCCTGCGCGAGCATGCCCGGCAGCACCGCCTGGCACAGGTAGTACATCGCGTCGACGTTGATCGCGAACGAACGCTTCCAGGCCGGCGCGTCGCAATCGAGGATGCTGCCCTGGTGCACGTAGCCGGCACAGTTGAACAGCACGTCGAAGGTCGGCTGCGCCGCCACCAGCGCCTGGATCGCGGCGGGATCGGTGACGTCCAGCGTCTGCGTGACGATGCCGTCGGCCTCGGCGGCCAGCGCCTGCAGCGCGGCGGCATCGATATCGGTGGCCAGCACCTGCGCCCCTTCGCGCGCGCAGGCCAGCGCGCTCTCGCGGCCGATGCCGGCGCCGGCGGCGGTGATCAGGCAGCGCTTGCCTTGCAGACGGCCGCTCATGCGCGGCTCCCGAAAATGCACGCGAAGGTGGTCATGGGGCGGGACTCCAGGTGGGGGAGGAAGCAATCGGATCGGACAGGCGATAGACGCGCCGTGCAGTGCCGGCGAACACGGCCTCGGCGTCATCGACGGCATGCTGCGCGACCCAGGCCTGCGCCAGCGCCATCCACGCGGCGTAGTCGGCACGCTGGGTCAGCACCGGCCAGTCGCTGCCCCACAGCAGCCGCTGCGCGCCGAAGCAGACGAACAGGTGCGCCACGTAGGGCGCCAGCAGCGGAGCGTCGAGGGCGGCATCGGCCGGCAGTTCGGTGAGCAGGCCGGACAGCTTGCACACCACGTTGGGGTGCTGCGCCAGGTGCGCCACGCCGTCGGCCCAGGCCTGGAAATCTGCCCCGCCGATGGACGGCTTGGCGGCGTGGTCCAGCACCACGCGCAAGTGAGGGTGGCGCTGCAGCCGTGCCAGCAGCGCCGGCAGGTGCGGCGGACGCACCAGTGCGTCGAACGCCAGGTCGTGCTGCAGCAGCGCGTCGAACGCCGCATCCAGCTGCGGCCGCGCCAACCACTGCGGATCGGCCAGGTCCTGCACCATCGGCCGCAGCCCCTTGAGGAGGCCGGCGCCGTCGGCGCACAGCGCGGCGATGCGCGCGGCGACGTCGGCCGCCTCGAACTCCACCCAGCCGACCACGCCGACGATGCGCGGCTCGGCCCGCGCCAGTTGCAGCAGGTAGCGCGTTTCCGCCTCGCTCTGCGCCGCCTGCACCGCCACCAGCGCGGTCACGCCCTGCGCGTCGAGCGTCGCGGCCAGGTCCTCGGGCAGATAATCGCGGTACAGCACGCCCAGGTCCGGGGTCAGCCAGGCATAGTCGCCACGCGCCAGGCGCCAGAAATGCACATGGGCGTCGATGATGGTCACGGCGTCGGCACCGGCGCGCGCAGCAGGTCGTCGTCGCGCAGTTGTTGCCACAGCGCCGCGGGAATCGCCGCGCGCAGGCGCGTGGCGGCGCTGGCCACTTCGGCCGGCGTGCGCATGCCGGCGACCACCGCGCTCACCGCAGGATGCGCAAGCGGGAACTGCAGCGCCGCCGCGCCTACGTCCACGCCGTGTGCCGCACAGGCCGCGAACAGGCGCTGCGCGTGCTGCAGCGTGGCTGCATCCACCGGTGCGTAGTTGTAGGTCTCGCCCGGCCCGCGCGCGTCGCTCAGCAGGCCCGAGCTGTACGGCCCGGCGACCAGGATGCCGATCTGCCGCTGCAGCGCCTGCGCCATGATCCGCTGCGCGGCGTGCTGTTCGAGCAGGGTGTAGCGGCCGGCCAGCATCACGCAGTCGAGCGGGAACAGCGGCATCAGTTCCACCGCCACGTCTTCCTCGTTGACGCCGATGCCGATCGCCCGGCACGCGCCCTGCGCCTTCAGCGCGGCCATCGTCGGCAGCGCTTCGTCCAGCGCCTGTCGCAGCATCGCCGGATGGCGCTCGCCGTGGGTCAGGCGGCCGATGTCGTGCAGCAGCAGCACGTCGATGTGATCGGTGCCGAGCCGTTGCAGGCTGCTCTCGAAGGCACGCAGCACGCCGTCGCGGCTGTAGTCGAACTCGGCGCGGCGCCCGGCCACGGCGAAGCCATCGCGCCCGGGCGCGGCCGCGGCATCGTCGTAGACGCAGCGGCCGACCTTGGTCGAGAGCGTGTAGCTGGCGCGCGGCAGCCCGCGCAGGCCCTGCCCCAGGCGTTGCTCGCTCAGCCCGTAGCCGTAGTACGGCGCGGTGTCGAAATGGCGGATGCCGGCGGCATAGGCGTCGGCCACCGCGGCCAGCGCCACCGCGTCGTCCACCTCGGCGTACAGATTGCCGATCGGCGCGGCGCCGAAGCCCAGGGTGGACAGCTGCACGCCACTGCGGCCCAGCGCGCGCGGCGCCAGGGCGGCGTCGGCGGCGACAGCGCTCAGCGCCATGCGCGCACATCCGGAACGACGGCCACAGCGGATCGCCCACGGACGCGCGAGGGACGGAAGTGGCTGGGGTCACGCATGGCACGCCTCTGCCCGGGGTCGGGCGCGATGAAGGAAGGCCGCAGCATGCACGCCCGGGATGGCGATGGCACGGCGACTGTTCGCATATGAATATAGCAATCACAAGTGAACAATCAACCTGCAGCGCAGCAATTCCGCTCGGCGTTCGGCCGCGCCAGCCGGCGTATGGCGGGGCCGACGTCCGCCCGATGGCACTCGGCGCCCCTGGATTCCGCGGCGTCGGTGGCGGCGCATGCCACTGGCACGCCGAGGACAGTGGGATGGCGCGAGGACGTAATCCACAGGTCCCTTCGCCCCGTGCGCCTCCGACGGTCTGCTTGCGCCGATAGGCTCAGCGCGCAGCCGGCCGCGTGCCGAAGGCCAGGCGGGTCGCCTTGCGGTCGAACTGCAGCGCCACGCGAATGCGCCCCTCGGTCATCGGCCGCACGATCCAATGCACCTGCGCCTTGCCGAAGCCGGACGTCACCACCGGAATGGCCAGGAACCCGCTCGGTCCCGGCCCGACGCAGTACCAGAACGCATCGGCGGTCTGCAGCGCGGCATCCGGCGCGATCGAATACACGTGGCCGTCGCTGCTCTCGATGGTCTGCCTGGATCGCTTGACCACGGTCAGGTCGCTGCCGCGCAGCGGGCCATGCGCGCCAGGAAACGCCTGCGCGCGGAACGAAGCCTCCAGCAGGTCGGTCACCTGGCGGCGCCCCATGCGATACACCGCTCCGATCAGCGTTGCGGCGCTGCCGAAAAAGACGATCGCGATCGCCGCACCGATCGCGTAGGACAGCCACATCAGCCGTCTCCGCTCATGGCCGCGCCTGCACCGCAGGCGGCTGTGCGCAGGCATCCGGGCCAAGCACCAGCGCCGACAGCGCGGCCGGCCGCTGCAGCAACGGCAACGGGGTATGCGGCTGCAACGCGGCCGGCAAGGTGTAGCCCCAGGCCACGCCGGCAAACGCGATGCCGGCCTGGCGCGCGGCCTCGGCATCGCGGATCTCGTCGCCCACGCACAGCGCCCGCGCGGCGGGAACGCCGCAGGCACGCAGGCTGGCGCGCAGCTTGCGGCGCTTGCCCAGCACCGCCGCGCCGCAGCGCACGTCGCGGAACTGCGCGAGCAGCGCGGGGCCGAGCACCCGCGCGACGTTGGCGCGGCTATTGGACGTAACCAGGGCCAGGTGCACGCCGGCCTGCGCCAACTGCGCGAGCAACTCGGCGACGCCGTCGAACAGCGCGATGCGCTCGATCTGCGCGCTCATCAGCGTGCGCATGCGTTGCGCCACCGCCGGCACCCGCCACCAGCGCAGGCCGCTGCGCGCCATCAGCTCGCGCGCGCTCAGGCTGCGGATTTCGTCCAGTCGCTCCACGTCGAAGCGGCGGAAGCCGAATTCGTCGGCGACGCCGTTGATGGTCGCCAGGAACCAGGGAAACGAGTCGGCCAGGGTGCCGTCGAAATCGAAGATGACCAGATCGTAGTGGCGCATGCGGCGCCAGCATGCCGGAGCGCTGGAGTCGGCGCCAGCGGCGAGCGTGCCAATCGCGATGGCAAGGCGCACGCATCGGCCCGTCTTTCATCCGTCCTTGGCATGCGCTTCACCCGCACGCGCTGCCATGGCGCGCACGCTGGAGCGCCATCGCACGGAGAGGCTCATGCACATGCAATCCCCCAATCCTGGCCAGGACCCGCAGCAGCCACCGAACGAGGTGCCGGGCCAGGTGCCGAATCCGGGCGTGGATCCGACCCCGGACCGCCCGATCGATCCGATCCCCGACCAGCCGACCGATCCGACCATCCCGCCGATCCAGGACCCGGTCGGCGACGTCGACTCCCCGGTGCCGGGTCCGCGTGGGCCGACGCAGTACGTCTGAATCCTTCGCCGTTGCCGGGAGTGCGCGCAGGCTCGGCCGCAGCGGCGTTTGAACGACGGTGAGCGGCCTTTCGCGAGAGCGCCCGGCGCGGCGGAAGCCGCTCGCACAGGGAAGGGGCAGGACACCTTGTGGGGGGGGACTTCAGTCCCGACGACGGAAGGTGTCCGTCGGCTTTCGGTTTCGCTTGTCGCGGCGGCAGTCGCAGCGACGAACAACGCCTCGGCCCACAGATGCAAAGGAGCGGACGCAGCCCCCGACTGCCCTGCGCGACCGCCTCAGCGAATCCGGAACCCCATCGTCGCCTCCACCGCCTGCTGCCAGCCGGCATACAGCGCTTCGCGACGCTCGGCCGGCATGTCCGGCTCGAAACGGCGGTCCACCGCCCATTGCTGGGCGATCTCCGCACGGTCCTTCCAGAAGCCGGTGGCCAGGCCGGCCAGGTAGGCCGCACCGAGCGCAGTGGTCTCGGCCACCTCCGGGCGCAGCACCGGCACGTCCAGGATGTCGCTCTGGAACTGCGCCATGAAGTCGTTGGCGATGGCGCCGCCGTCGGCGCGCAGTTCCTTCAACTCGATGCCCGAGTCGACCTGCATCGCGGTCAGCACGTCGCGCGTCTGGTAGGCCATCGACTCGATCGCGGCGCGGATGAAGTGCTCCTTGGTGGTGCCGCGGGTCAGGCCGAACACCGCGCCGCGGATGTCGCTGCGCCAGTACGGCGCGCCCAGGCCGACGAAGGCCGGCACGAAGTACACGCCGTCGTTGTCGCCGGCACGCTCGGCGTAGGCCTGCGAGTCGCTGGCCTTGCCGAGCATGCGCAGGCCGTCGCGCAGCCACTGCACCACCGAACCGGCGACGAAGATCGCGCCTTCCAGCGCGTACTCGACCTTGCCGTCCACGCCCCAGGCGATGGTGGTGAGCAGGCCGTTCTTCGACGCCACCGCCTTCTCGCCGGTGTTCATCAGCATGAAACAACCGGTGCCGTAGGTGTTCTTGGCCATGCCCGGTTCGAAGCAGGCCTGGCCGAACAGCGCCGCCTGCTGGTCGCCGGCGATGCCGGCGATGGGCACCGCATGGCCGTAGAAATACTGGCCCTGGGTGTTGCCGTAGATCTCGCTGGACGAGCGCACCTCCGGCAGCATCGAGGCGGGGATGTCGAGCAGTTGCAGCAGTTCCTCGTCCCAGCGCAGCTCGTGGATGTTGTACAGCAGCGTGCGCGAGGCGTTGGTGTAGTCGGTGACGTGGACCTTGCCGCCGGTGAGGTTCCAGATCAGCCAGCTGTCGATGGTGCCGAAAGCCAGTTCGCCGCGCTGCGCGCGTTCGCGCGCGCCGTCGACGTGGTCGAGGATCCACTTGACCTTGGTGCCGGAGAAGTACGCATCGATCAGCAGGCCGGTCTTGGCCCGCACCATGTCCTCGTGGCCGTCGGCCTTGAGCTGGTCGCAGATGTCCTTGGTCTGCCGCGACTGCCAGACGATGGCGTTATAGATCGGCTGGCCGGTGGCACGATCCCACACCACCGCGGTCTCGCGCTGGTTGGTGATGCCGATGCCGGCGATGGCGCTGGCGTCCACCTGGTGGTTGTTGAGCAGCTCGGTGATCGTGGTGTAGACGCTGGTCATGATCTCGCGCGGGTTGTGCTCGACCCAGCCCGGCTGCGGGAAGATCTGCGAGAACTCGCGCTGGGCCATGCCGACGATGCGACCCTGGCGGTCGAACAGGATCGCGCGCGAACTGGTGGTGCCCTGGTCGATGGCCAGGATGAACTGCTTTTCCATCGGAGACTCCTGCGGGATGCACGCCGCGCGCACGGGCGCGACGCCAACGGGGAATTAGGGAGGCGCGCACGCCGCGCGCGGAAACGAACGCGCTGCCGGTGCGCTAGCCGCGGCGCGCAGTGGCCTGTTCTTCTTCCAGCGCTTTCACCCGCGCTGGCAGGAACGGATAGATCAGCCACTGGTAGGCGGCACCGCCGATCACGCCGCCGATCAGCGGGCCGACGATCGGGATCCACCAGTAGTTGTCGGCCGACGGCAGCGCCGAGGAGCCCCAGCCGGCGACATAGGCGAACAGGCGCGGGCCGAAGTCGCGCGCCGGATTGATCGCCCAGGCTTCCAGATAGCCCATCGAGGCGCCGATGGTGGCCACCAGCAGGCCGATGATCAGCGCACCGGAATTGGCGGTGGGCGCGGCCTCGTTGTAGCGCTCGGTGATGGCGAAGATGCCGAAGATCAGGAACGCGGTCAGGATCACCTGGTCGCGCAGCGCGTGCATCGGCGTGATCGCCAGGCCCGGCGCGGTGAAGAACACCCCGGCCGCACCGCCGCCGGCGCGGGTGAGATGCTGGGCCTGGTTGTAGTGGTCGATCACCGGCGCGAACAGCAGGTAGACGATCCACGCGCCGAGAAACGCGCCGATCACCTGCGCCACCCAGTACGGCAGCACCTTGGGCCAGGGAAAACCGCGATACAGCGCCAGCGCCAGGGTCACCGCCGGATTGGCGTGGGTGCCGGACACCGAGCCGGTGACATAGATGGCGATGGTCACCGCCAGGCCCCAGGCGATGCACACGCCCCAGTAGGCGTGCTGGTAGGGGCTGGGATCGTAGAGCACGTACATGCACGCCACCGAGCAGCCGAAGGCGATGATGATCAGCATCGCGATCGCCTCGGAAATCAGTTCGCCCACCAGTTGCCGGCTCATGCCCCTGCCTCCCGGCCTGCCGTCGTTGCCGCTGTCGATCCACCCATGCCTGCCACCCTCCACGGTTGCGTCCAGGTTCGTGCGCCGCGGCGGGTGCCGGGCGCAGCGCGATTGTGCACGCGCCGCCGCGGCCCGAACCGGGCCGGCGGCAGCGTTTCGATCAAGCCGGTGCCGCGGCCAGCGTGGCCGGCGCCTGTTGCAGGTAGGCGACCAGGCGCTGGCGGCCGGCGGCATCCACCCGCAGGCCGAGCTTGCTGCGCCGCCACAGCAGGTCCTCGGCCTCCACCACCCATTCGTGCTGGCGCAGGTAGTCGACCTCGGCCTGGTACAGGTCGGCGCCGAAGTGCTGGCCCAGGTCCTGCAGCGCGGCAGCATCGCCCAGCAACGTGTCCGCGCGGGTGCCGTAGTTGCGCGCCAGCCGCTGCGCGGTGGCCTCGGGCAGCCACGGCCGTGCCGCGCGCAGCTCGCGCGCCAGCGTGGCGATGTCGTTGCGCTCGCCGCCGGGCAGCGGCGCACCGTGCGCGGTCCAGGCCGGCGCCTTGCGCCCGGCATGCGCGGTCAGCCGGTCCACCGCCTCCTCGGCGAGCTTGCGGTAAGTGGTGAGCTTGCCGCCGAACACGTTGAGCAGGGCCGCGCCGTCGCGCGCGTCCAGTTCCAGCAGGTAGTCGCGGGTGACCTCGGCGGCGTTGTCCTCCTCGTCGTCGAGCAGCGGGCGCACGCCGCTGTAGCTCCACACCACGTCGTCCGGGGCGATCTGCTTGCGGAAGTAGCGGTTGGCCGCTTCGCACAGATAGCGCGTCTCCTCGCCGTCGATGCGCGGTGCGGCCGGGTCGGCGTGGTAGTCGACGTCGGTGGTGCCGATCAGGGTGTAGTCCTGCTCGTAGGGAATGGCGAAGACGATGCGCCGGTCCGGCTGCTGGAAGATGTAGGCATGGTCGTGTTCGAACAGCCGCGGCACCACGATGTGGCTGCCCTTGACCAGGCGCAGCGCGTGGTCGTGGCCGACGTGCGCCACCTCGTCCAGGAACTGCACCGCCCACGGCCCGGCGGCATTGACCAGCGAGCGCGCGCGCAGTTCCTCGCGGCGGCCGTCGGCATGCTGCAGTTGCACTTGCCACACACCATCGACGCGGCGCGCACCGACGCAGCGGGTGCGGGTGAGGATGCGCGCGCCGCGCTGCGCGGCGTCCATCGCATTGAGCACCACCAGCCGCGCGTCCTGCACCCAGGCGTCGGAATAGACGAAACCGGTGCGGAACTCCTCGCGCAGCGGCGCGCCCACCGGGTGCGTGCGCAGCGCCAGGCGTCGCGACCCCGGCAGGGTGCGGCGGCCGCGGCCCAGGTGGTCGTACAGGAACAGGCCGGTTCGGATCATCCATGCCGGGCGCAGGTGCGGCTGGTGCGGCAGCAGGAAACGCAGCGGCCAGATGATGTGCGGGGCCAGCCGCAACAGCACCTCGCGCTCGGCCAGGGCCTTGCCGACCAGGGCGAACTCGTACTGCTCAAGGTAGCGCAGGCCACCGTGGATCAGCTTGGTGCTGGCGCTGGAGGTATGCGCGGCCAGGTCGTCGCGCTCGCACAGGCACACCGATAGGCCGCGGCCCACCGCGTCGCGGGCGATGCCCACGCCGTTGATGCCGCCACCGACCACCAGCACATCGTAGGTCTCACGCATAGCCGACTCCGGAAGTGTCGTGTCCGGCCCGGCAACAGTGGCCGAGCGCAGAACTGAGGACGAAAAGATCGTAAACGAACATTTCCGAACATATCACGCTGCACTGCAGCGTGGCGTCGACGGCATCCTGCAAACCGGCCGTAACCGGCCAGCGGCTTAGCTCAAAGACAGCCGGGCGGGCGTGCGGGGCCGCTGCGGCGCGACGATCTCGCCACATCACGCAACATTAACGAAACAATCCGAACACACGCCCTGTGTGCCACCCCGGCGGCGGCGGGCCGGCCTCGTTCAGTCCGCGGCCGCGTCCAGCGCCGGCGCGCCCTGGTCGGCCGCATCGCCCTCGGCGACGAACACGCGGGTGCCGGCCGCCTCCAGCACCGCGGCCAGCTCGGCCGGCGGCGCGCGATCAGTGAACCAGGCGTGCACCCGCCCGATCGGTCCCAGCCGGACCATGGCGTTGCGACCGAGCTTGCTGTGGTCGGCGGCCAGGAACACCTGCCGCGAGTGCTCGATGATCGCCTGCGCCACCCGCACCTCGTGGAAATCGAAATCCAGCAGGGTGCCGTCCGGATCGATGCCGGAGATGCCGATCACGCCGAAATCCACCTTGAACTGGCGGATCAGCTCGATGGTGGCCTCGCCGGTGACGCCCTGGTCGCGGCCGCGCACGCGCCCGCCGGCCACCATCACCTCGAAGCTGGGATTGGCGCTCATCATCACCGCGACGTTGAGGTTGTTGGTGATCACGCGCAGGCCGCTGTGGCCCATCAGCGCGCGCGCCACGTCCTCGTTGGTGGTGCCGATGTTGATGAACAGCGAGGCGTCGTCGGGTATGTGCTGCGCCAGCAGCGTGGCGATGCGCCGCTTCTCCTGCGCCTGCAGCGACTTGCGCGCCGTGTAGGCCAGGTTCTCCACGCTGGACGGCAGGCTCACCCCACCGTGGTAGCGGCGCAGCACGCCGGCCTCGCACAGCAGGGTCAGGTCGCGACGGATGGTCTGCGGCGTCACCTCGAAGCGCGCCGCCAGCCCTTCCACCTCGGCATAGCCCTGCTGGCGCACCAGCGCCACCAGTTGCTCCTGGCGCGGATTCAGCGCGGACACCGCGCTCGGCTTGGGAATCGAATAGTCCATGCGCCGATGATGGCGCATGCGCCCGCGGATGCAACCGCGCCGCGTGCACACCCTCGGTGAACCGCAGCCATGGCCCGGGCCTGCGCGGTCTACGCGCCGATGCGGGCCAGCGCCTAGACTAGCGCCCCTCGCCGGGCCTCCCGCACTCCCACACCCGCCATGCTCAACAACGACATCCTGCGCTCCATCCGCTACATGCTCGACCTGAGCGACCAGAAGATCGTCGATCTGGCGCACCTCGCCGATCCCGCATTCCCGATCGACAAGGCGCAGATCCCGGCGTGGCTGAAGAAGGAGGACGAAGACGGCTTCGTCGAATGCAGCGACGCGGTGCTGGCGCATGTGCTGGACGGGCTGGTGTTCCACTACCGCGGCCGCGACGAGAGCCTGCCGCCGCGCCCGGTGGAAGCGCGCATCACCAACAACGTGGTGCTGAAGAAGCTGCGCGTGGCGTTCCAGCTCAAGGACGTGGACATGCACCAGATCTTCGACGCCGCCGGTTTCCCGGTGTCCAAGCCGGAACTGTCGGCGCTGTTCCGGCAGCCGGAGCACAAGAATTTCCGCCTGTGCGGCGACCAGTTGCTACGCAACTTCCTCAAGGGCCTGACCCTGCGCGTGCGCGGCGCCGGCTGAGCCGCGTCCTTGGCTGCACCAGGGCGCGGCCGTCGCCGCGGGACCGGTCTTCCACACGCCGGCCATCGCGAATCGGTAGGATGCGCGCATTCCGCCACCGTGGCGGCGCGGCCGGCTTCCGGTCCTGCCGCCTCCCGTTTCGTTCCGAGGGTCCCCATGAAGCTAGAGGCGCTGTTCGACCAGTTGCACACCCTGCCGACCATTCCCCAGGTGGCGCAGGACCTGATCCTGCAGTTCGATGCGCCGGGCACCAGCCTGGACGCGGTGGCGCGCAACATCGAGCGGGACCCGGTGATCGCGGCCAAGGTGCTGCGGCTGGCCAATTCGGCGCGCTTCCGCGGCGCGCGCGACTCCACCACGGTGGAAGACGCGGCGCTGCGCCTGGGCTTCAACACCTTGCGCACCCTGGTGCTGGCCTCCTCGGTGACCGGCGCGTTCCATGCCCCGGCGCATTTCGACCTGCGCGCGTTCTGGCTGCACAGCTTCGAAGTGGCCGGCGTGTGCCGGCTGCTGGCGCGGCAGAAGGGCCTGGACGCGGAGACCGCGTTCACCTGCGGCATGATGCACAACATCGGCGAACTGCTGATCCAGACCGGCGCGCCCGACTACGCCGCGCAACTGCACCCGGACGCCTCGTCCAGCGGCCGCGCCGCCGACGAGACCGTGCAACTGGGCTTCGGCTACCCGGAAGTGGGCGCCGAGCTGGCGCGGCGCTGGCACCTGCCGCAGGTGATCCAGACCGCCATCGCCTTCCAGGCGCGGCCGCTGCAGGCACCGGAAGGCGAGCCGATGCCGAAGGTCGTCGCCCAGGCGGCGCTGGTCGCCGACGCGCTGGAGCGCCACGGCGGCGCCAACGACCAGGCGCGGCAGGCGGTGACCGGCCCGCTGCTGGACGACGTGGATCTGGACGCGCTGTTCGCCGCGCTGCCGGACGTGATCGAGGCCGATCGCGCGTTTACCGAGATGTTGAAGTAAGGGAACACGTGCCGCCGCGTCGGTCACACCGCGCGGCGGCATAGCGGGAACTGCGTCTTTCCGATTCTGCCGTACCCTCATCCGGCGCTACGCGCCACCTTCTCCCGGTGGGAGAAGGGGTGGTTTCCGGCGTTTGCCATCGCGCGAGGGCGTCGGCGGCACCGTGGTGGCAGCGCGCGGCGTGCGCGCTTTCGGCGTCTTGGCGGTTGCCGTTTTTGTTGCGCCTTTCTTTTTTGTTGCCGGCGCTGGCGTCGTCGACTTCGCCTTGGTCCTGGCCGTCGTCTTGTCCTTGGTTCGCGCTGCCGCCTTCTCCGCCAACGACGTCGCGCCAGATGCGGAGGTGCGTGTGGTCTTCGTCGCCTTGGCGCCCTTCGTGTTTCCTTCAGCGCCCGCGTCACCGCGCTTCGGCTTCGCCCGCGACGCAGCTGCACCGCGGGCCGGCGCCGCGCCCAGCACGACCCAGGTCGGCGCATGGTCGCTGGCATTCGGCAGGTCGCGCACCCAGCGGTCCACGCCGGCGTCGCGCAGGCGCGCGGCCAGCGGTGGATTCAGCAGCAGGTGGTCGATGCGCAGCCCGGCATCGCGCTGCCAGTGCTGGCGGAAATAATCCCAGAACGTGTACACGCGGCGCTCGCCGTGCACCTGGCGCAGGCTGTCGGTCCAGCCCTGCGCCAGCAGTTCTGCATAGGCCTGGCGGCTTTCCGGTTGCAGCAGCGCATCGCGCCGCCATGAGGCCGGGTTGTAGATGTCCGCATCGGTGGGCACCACGTTGAAGTCGCCGATCAAGGCGACCGGATGCGGCAGCGCCACCAGGTGCTGCGCATGCCGCTGCAGCCGCGCGAACCAGTCCAGCTTGTAGTCGAACTTCGGACCCGGGCGCGGATTGCCGTTGGGCAGGTACAGACAGCCGACCAGCACGCCGTGCGCCATCGCCTCGATGTAGCGGCTCTGGGTGTCGCGCGGATCGCCGGGCAGGCCGCGCCGGCTCTCGACCGGATCGCAACCCCTGGCCAGCAGCGCCACGCCGTTCCAGCTCGACTGCCCCATCCACACCGCGCCGTAGCCGGCGGCATGCAGCTCGGCCAGCGGAAAGCCGGCATCCACGCTCTTGAGCTCCTGCAGCCCGACGATGTCCGGCGCCTCGCGCTGCAACCATTGCAGCAGCTGCGGCAAGCGGCTGCGGATGCCGTTGACGTTGTAGGTGGCGATCTTGAGCGTCTTCATCCGGCACGCCTGCAGAACCTGCCATCACCTTGGCCCCGCTACCCTCGCCGCATCGTGAAAACGGAGCCGCCGCATGACCCCGCTCGACAGACCCTTGCGCCGCGCACTGGAGATCGACGGCGTGCACTACACCCTGACCGTGGACCCGGATGGCCTGAAGCTCACCGAGAAGGGCCGGCGCAAGGGCCTGGACTTGCGCTGGAGCGCGCTGGTCAGCGGCGACGCGGCATTGGCGACCGCGCTGCAGGCCTCATTGGCCGATCGCCCGGGCAAACGCTGAGCGCGAGCGCGGCCGGCGACATGCCCGGGCCACGCAGGCAGGCACGGCCACCGATGGTGCTATCGTCGCGCCATCGGCAACCAGCAGGGAGCGGGCGGATGCGCAAGCGCAGCGATGAGGCGTTCGAAAACGGGCAGACGCGCCCCCGGCACGCCCGATGGGGCATGGGCGCGCTGCTGCTCGCCCTGCTGCCGCTGGCGGCTTACGCCGCGCCGGACGTGCCGGACAGCCTGCGCGTGTCCAGTACCAACACCTACGCCGCGGGCACGCCCGAATGGCGCCAGGTGCGCGATTGGCTGGCGCAGCATCGGCCATCGGACGCCGGCCCGGCGCGGGCCCAGAACCTGGAGCGACTCGGCCCGCTGATGCTGACCTACGCACGTGCGCTGCACGGCGTGCCGACCCAGGCGCCGGTAGCGCTGCCGCTGCCCGACCAAGGCGCGCCCGGCGACAGCATCGCCATCGCCAGCTGCATCGACGGCCTGCGCCAATCGTGGATCTACGGCGTTGAGGAAGCATCCATGCATGACTGGACGCTGACGTCGTTCGCCATCTCACAGCGTGCGGACTGCACACAGGCGACAGCGCGCGCTGAGCCGGCGACCCCAGCAGACTCTGCAGGCGCGGCATCGGCGCACCGCTAGTCACTTGCCGTGGCTCGGTGAGCGCGGTTGACTCGCAGGAGCGGCTCCAGCCGCGACGAACGAAGCAGGCCAGCCATCCGTCCCTGGAAGCAGTCGGGACTGAAGTCCCTCCCACAGTGCCCCCAGCCAGCACATCGCCGGTTCCTGTGGGAGCGGCTTCAGCCGCGACGCGCGGAGCAAACAGCACGCCGGACCGCCAGCAGGTCACCCGTGGATGCTGAAGTACACACGCCTCGGCTACCATCGCCGCGGGCGCGCCGCCGCGCGTGCCGACCGTGCCCTCACCTGCGATCCCGATGCCTTCCGCTTCGCCTCGACATGCTGCAGACGCCCCGACTGGCCGCGTGCGCGCCATCGTCCGACTCGCCGTCTGCATCGCGGCCAGCGTGCTGCTGATCCCCCCGCAGTGGCTGCTGATGCGCTTCACCCGCGGCCGCGCCGCGTTCGTGCTGCCGCGGCTGTGGTTCGGCTGCCTGCGGCGCGCGTTGGGCATTCGCGTCGAGGTGGTGGGCACGCCGCGCGACGCGGGCGGGACGCTGTTCGTCGGCAACCACATCTCCCACTTCGACATCGTGGTGCTGGGCAGCCTGCTGCGCGCGCGCTTCATCGCCAAGAACGATATGGAACGCTGGCCGGGCATGCGCCACATCGGCGCGCTGGCGCAGACCGTGTTCATCAGCCGGCGCCGCCAGGATGCGGCCGCGGTGGCCGCCGCCGTGGCGGCGCAACTGCGCCCGGATCACGACGTGGTGCTGTTCGCCGAGGGCACCACCTCCTCCGGCGAGCGCGTCGCGCCGTTCAAGTCCAGCCTGTTCTCGCTGTTCCTCAGTGCCGACCCGGGCGCGCGGCAGTGGACGCTGCAGCCGTTCACGCTGGAGGTGCGCAGCGTCGACGGGCACCCCATCGCGCAAGGCGGCGATCGCGATGCCTACGCTTTCTACGGCGAGATGCAGGCCGGTGCGCACGTCGCACACTTCCTGCGCCTGTCCGGCGCGGTGGTCAGGGTGACCTTCCACGCACCGCTCGCGGTGGCGCCGGGCAGCGACCGCAAGGCGCTGGCCGCGCAGTTGCACGGCATCGTGGCGTCGGCGCTGCCCAGCGCGCCGACGGATGCCGCTGCGGCGGCCTAAACCGCCGCTGCCCAACACTGCGCACGCGCTCGGGCAGCGCACGATGACGCGTCAGTGCGAGGTGTCCGGCGCTACCGGCTCCGGCAGGCGCACCACCGCGTACTGCTTGCGGAATTCCATGGCGCCCAGTGCCGGCCAGGTCTCGGCATAACGGCGCAGGCAGGCCACGCCGTCGGGAAAGTCCTCGCCGTTGACCCGGCAGTCGGCCGCGACCTCGCCGTCGGCGTCGCGCGAGGCGAACAGACGGATCCCGAGCATGCGCTGATCCCGCTGCAGCAACGGCATCAAGGCGTCCAGGCTGTTGGTGAACAGGCAGCACGGGCAGAACGCGTGCTCCGTGTCGTCGCCCGCCGCGGCCCGCGCGGCGTCGCCATTCATGTGCGCCACCGGCCCCAGCACCACCGTGCGCCGCAGCGCCGACTCGGCCGTGGCCGAGGCGGGGAACTCCATCTGCAGCGTCATGCAGCGCGCATCGGCCGGCGCGGCCACCGCCTCCGACAGCGCCACCAGATCGGTGCGCGCCCAGGTCGTGAAGCCCGAAGCCAGGCTCGCGTCGGTGTCCTCGCCGATGGAATGCTGGAACTCGACGATCCCGTCGGGGAACAGGCTGCGGTGATGCACGCGAATGCAGCTGGCTGTGCGCACGCCCTTGCGCAACTCGGCCAGATCCACCAGTTCGGTGAGCAGTTGCAGGCCGTTGCCGAGCGCGACCACCTCGTCGTGCAGGGTCGCCGCATGCCCCTCGCGCTGCAGCACCTGCAGCAAGAGCTGCTGCAGTGCATGGCGCGGCTGCGCCTCGGGCGCGGGCTCCGGCGCTGCAGCCTCGTGGGTGGTATCGGCCCCGCGTGGCGAGGTGCGGGACAACAGGCGTCGCAGTCGATCGATCATCCTTGCTCCAGGGCGTCCAACGCGCCATTGATCGCCGGAAGTATGCGCAGTCGCCCGCGGCCACGGCAACCGGCGACGCCACGCCGCCCCGGCGACCAGCGGGCCATGGAACGGCGCCAGGGGCCTTGGCGTCTCTCGCGTCGCACGCCAACCGCAGCACATCCACGGCCACCGCGCCGCGTCTCGCAGCGGCGGACGGCCCCCGGTGCAGCGGCCATCGGCGCGCCGCACCGACACAGCGTCTGTCAGCGCCTGGCCGCCTCGCACAGCTTGCGGTTGAACCAAGTGGACTTGGCGATCGGCAGGTAGGCGTCCCAGTCGCTGGGCGGCAGCATGGTGCTCTGCTTTTCCAGTTCCGCCTGGAACGAGGCCTCGTCGTGGCTGCGGCCGGCCAGGGTGCCGTCCAGCGTCGCCAGGCATTCCTGCGGCCGGCCCAGGCGCAGCAACGTGATGGCGCGGTCATTGGCGAAGCGGTCGCGATCGAGCCAGTTGAGGAAGCCGCCACACTCGCCTGCGAACGCATGCATGCCGGCCAGCGCCTTGTCGTAGCGCTTGCCGCGATAGTCCTGCAGATACGCCTCGCGCCGCCGGCTGCTGGCCGCGGCGGTACAGCCGGCCGGCAACTGCAGGTAGTCTCCCTCGAAGCTGGCGCGCATGCCGCAATAGTCGCGGCAGCTTTCCTCGGTCAGCGCGGCCACGTTGAACCCACCCGGCACCGGCTTGAAGGCGAGCTTGCACGGCACGTCGCCAGCGTCGTTCACCTCCGCCTTGTCGCCCTGCAGCGTGCCCGACAGCGAGCAGGTGTGGCCGTTGGCGCCGACCGACAACAGGTCGAACTGGCGCGCGCCGCCCTTGTCGGTGACCCGCATGCTGCCCCAGCCTTCCTTGGTGCTGTATTCGCCGGGTGCGGGGCCGGCCGCCGCCGCGGCGAACGCCACCAGCCCCACCAGCATCGCGCTCCATCCGTATCGCCGTGCCATCGCCTGTTCCTGCCTTCGATCAGAGCCGGCAAGTGTGCGGCATCGCCGCGGCGGCGGACCAGTGCCGATGTCGCATCCCGACAGCAACGGCCTGTGCGACTCAGCGCAGCGGCACGCGCGAGCGGAACTCGGACAGAAACAGGCCGCGGAGCCAGCGATGCGCCGCATCGTGCTCCAGGCGCGGATGCCACAGCATCGATACGGTGATGGGCTCGGTGACCACCGGCAGCGCGAACGTGCAAGCAGGCTCGCGCAGCATGTCGGGCTGCGCCGCCATGAACGAGGCCGGCACCAATGCGATCAAGTCCGAGCCGCGCGGCTGGGTGCGCACCGACATGGGCGGGCCGCAGGCGCGCCTGTACATCGACGACAGCATCTTGCCCCTGCTCGACACCATCGATGCCGCCCACGGCCGCGGCGGCCTGCACTACCTGGATTACCTGGGCCGCGTGGTGCCGTGGTAGAGGACGCCGCGTGATCGGCCGCAGGCCTGCATCGGCGAAGCTTTCGATCGATCGCGCCGCGCCTGCAAGGACGAACCGCGGCTCAGCCGGCGTCGGACAGCGCCAGGGCCAGCGCCGCATCCTCCGACAGCGGCCGTGACAGGAAATACCCCTGCACCAGATCGACCTGCAGCTCGCGCAGCGCGTCCAGTTCCTGCGCCGTCTCCACACCTTCGGCCAACACCTGGGTGCCGATCTCGTGGGCGAAGTTGGTCAGCCCCTTGGCCAGCGCGCGGCGGCTGCGGTCGGAATGGATGCACTGGGTGATGCTCATGTCGAGCTTGATGACGTCCGGCTGCAACTGCAGGATGTGACGCATGCTGGCGTAGCCGGCGCCGGCATCGTCCACCGCCACCTGCGCGCCGCGCTCGCGCAGCGATGCCAGCGCCTGCGCCAGCGTCTGGTAGTTGCGCACGATGGCGTGCTCGGTGATCTCCAGGGTCAGCCGCGCCACCTCGGCATCGGCGCCCAGCACGCCCGCCAGCGCCGCGGAGGTCATCAGTTCCGGCGACAGGTTCACGCTGAGCCGGTACTGCGGCGGGAACCGCCGCAGATGGGCCAGCGCCTTGGCCAGCACATGCAATTCCAGGCGGATGCCGACCCCGGCCAGCTCGGCCTGCTGGAACCATTGCGCCGGCCCACGCTGCGGCGCCACGTCGAAACGGGACAGGCACTCGAATCCATGCAGGCGCAGCTCCTGCAGCGCGAATACCGGCTGGAACACGATGCGCGGCGCGCCCGCGGCCAGCGCGCCATCGATCTCGTCGATCATCGCCTGCCGTTCCAGCTTGTGCGCCTCCACCTCGTGCAGGCGCAGCGCGAAGATCTCGGCGAACGCACGCAACATGCCGATGTCGCGCTCGCCCAGATCGTGCCGCGGCAGGAAACTGAAGCAGCACAACGTGCCGTAGATCCGCCCTCCCACCTGGATCGGCACGCTCATGTGCGCACCGATCGGAATCTCCTGCGTCGCCGGAATGCACTGCGCCGCCGGCAGCAGCGAGGTGTCGGGGATGAGTTGCGGCAGCTCGCCCTGCGCCACGCCCATACAGTAGCCATCGGCGAACGGCAGGATCTGGCCCTCGTGGATCGGCCCGTCGGGCGGCCCGTCCACGTGATCGAGCACGCGATCGGTCTTGCGGAAGCGCGACAGGAACGCCACGTCCATGCCCAGATGCCGACGCACCACGCGCAGGCAGCGGCGCAGTTCGCGGTCGCTGATCTCGCCCGACAGCAGCTCGAACAACGGATGCGGTGCTGGTAGATCCTCGGTCGACGCCATCCCGCTTCTCCCCTGAAAGCGTTGCGGCCCGTGCGGCGCGCACCGCGCACGGCGCTGCGCCGTAGGCGAGGTGATCGAGCGGCCGGAACCCGGACCTTCCCCGTTGTCCAGCGGGCGACACGTCCGTGTCATTCGACTGTAAAGCGTGACGTACAGCCGCGAAAGCGCTGGCCTGTTCAGGAATCAAGCTGTCTACGGCAGCGACCGCTTCGGTGAGTCCGCCGCCGCGAATCCAGCCAACGGGCGGGCGACCACCGGCGCTGGAGTGATCAGGCATGGTGGCCGACGCCGTGTCGTCGATGGAATGGGCGGCCGGGCTCGCGCATGCCGACGCTGCGACCAGCCGGTGCACGTCACCCTGCCGGCGCGCGCGCCCAGCGCATCAGACGTAGACCATCAATCCCAGCAAATCCAGCGCGGCATGCGCCACGATCGCCGGCCACAGCCGCCCGGTGCGCGCCACCCACCAGCCCAGGATCAGCCCTATCACCACGATGGCGATGGTGCCGACCGGCCCCTGATAGAGGTGGTACGACGCGCGGATCGCCACGCTGACGTTCACCGCGAACGCCGGGCTGTGCCGCCGTTCCAGCGCGCGGATCACGTAGGCGCAGACGAACACTTCCTCGAAGATCGGATTGAGCAGCGAGACCAGCACCACCACGCCCGCCGACAGTGGCCCGGCCACCATCGCGTCCATCGACGGATTCACCTCGGCCGCCACGCTGTCGTTCAACAGATTCAACGGGTAGGTCGCCACCAGACAGGCGGCCAACAGCGCCAGGCCCACGCCGATGTCGCGCGCCTGCCACTGCAGCCCCAGCGCCTGCGGCGTCCAGCCGCGGAACCACAGCGTCGGCAGCAACAACGCCAGCACCAGCAGCTCGTAGAACACCATGCCCCACAGGTTCGCGTCGGAAAACGACGGCTCCACCACCGGCGCCAGCACCGCCAGCGCACTCCAATAGATCGGCAACCCGAATGCCACTGCCATCACCAGCAGCAACTCGCCCCAAACGCCTGAGGGTTCCCCACGTTCCCGCATCCACACTCCCCTGTCGTTCGCTGCGCGCCGGAACGGCGTCGCCGCCGCTTTCCACCAGGGGCGCACCGTAGCAGGGTGGCATGACCAGGGACATCGGTGGCGGCGTCACGCGACGGCGTGCAGTTCAACCCGGCGCGGCGTGATGCGCGCGGCGCGTAGACCAATCCAGTCAAGCTAGTACAGCGCGTCCCGGGTGCACTGCGGCAATTCCCGGTCGGCACTTCGACCGGTGCATAGCTTGCGGCACCTGACGTCTGATCAGAACTGCCCACGCTCGACGTCCCGACGCCAGCGCTCCGGCTTCGGCGACCAATCCCCTTCACCCAGCACGGCCTGGACAAGGTGTTCGAGCGGATAGCCCAGGTGCTGCGCAGCGGCCACGCCACCGTCGTCCATGCTTGCTTCAGCGACGAACGCACGAAACGCGGGTTCGTCCCCGGCGGCGAGTGCCGTGATCTTCTTGGCCAGATCGTAGGAAAGCTCATTGCCATCGTCGGTCGCCAGGAACGACTTTCCTGACCAGAACGTCTGGATGCTGTCCGCATTCCAGTACGCTGCATGGCGGGCCGGGATCTCATGCTGGAAATACTTCTGTGTGCTTGGCATGGCCAGATGCGGGAACATGGTGTGCTCGGTGTTGACCGCCAGGCCTTCGTTCAACCACGCTGGGATCGGCAAGTGCTGCAGCAAGCAATGCGTCAGCTCGTGTGCGATCACAGGCTCCATCGCGTCCATGATCGCCAGTGGCACCACGAAGTGCCCGTAGCCGGCCCTGATGAACATCCCCGAGGACATCGCATATTCCCCGCCCTCGGGGTAGTAATTGGAGACATAGCCGTAGTAGTCGTCGTCATCGGCGAACACGATCAGCACATGCTTGCCCATGCCCTGCTCGACCGCCAGCGCCCCCAGGTTGCCACGGATCCTGGCCAGCATGCGCTGGCAGGTCTGCAGCACCACCGTTGCCGGCCGCGCCTGCAGATTCGAGAGCAGCAGGAAGTCGGCGGACTCGGTCACCGCATAGTGCTCGCCCAACTGTTGGTTCAAGACCTCCAGCCATTGTCGCGCGGCAGAGGTCCAGTAGACATGCAAAGCGTCCGCCCCCGCGTCCGCTGGCTCAGCCTCTGCAATGGCCTCCCAATTAGGAATGGGCATGCTGGCATCGCTGTCCCAGTGCATGCCTACGCTCACGCGCTCCATCGGCACCGCTGGAAGGGCTTCCAGCGCGCGCTCCCGCCTGTTGGCCCGTCGCGCCAGCACAACCGTGAGCAAAAAACCCACAAACACGAATAGCAGGATGGCTCCTGAGATCCATCTCTCCTGGCCTTGAATCATCTTTCCGCCCCCTGCGGCTTTTTACTTTATCGACATCATTCCTGACCGCATGAAGTGCAGCCGGCCCTGTTATCGATTTTCCCTCTCAGCATTAACCATATATCCAGAGCTTAGAACTAGTTTTGCATATTTATTGATAGAAAGAAAAGATGACGATAAATTAGGGTAATAGCCATTCAGTTCTGACATCAATACATTTCGGATATTGGCAGGATAGTCGTAAGAATTTACTTGATCCATATCAAAAACTTTCCTTGCCGACATCAAACTCAAACCAAGATATTCAAGCAATACAGCTGAAATATTTTTTGTCTTTGGACCAGCATCCCGGTCAAAGCTATCACGAGGAACGGTGTAGGCTATTTCAACGTCCCTCTTGATGCTCTCACTTATCTTTTCGCGCGCCTGACCAACAGATCCAGATGCAATATCTTTCAGAAAAGATGGAGACGAATAATAAAGCCCAGATAAATAAAAAAGCCACAAAACATGCAGAGGGTTCTTATCTTCACCTTGAGTTATGAAACCGGAGGCTTCCACGGCCAAAGAAAAAACTTGCTCTTGAGTCCTATAGTCAAAACCAAAAGCTTCGGAAACTAGAACCCAAGTATCCGCGATAGTAAATTTTCCCCAGCGGACTGAGACTGGCGTGGCAATCCCAACTCAAAATTCGGAGGCGACCACCCCGTTCTAGCAATGAAACCCTTTGCGAAACCTGTTCCGCCAACTTTCGGCAATGAATACTCTCGATTAAATAAGCGACGCAGATACCTTCGACCGTCGAAATCAGAACCATAAACAGCACGAACCGAACTTTGCAGCTGATCGATATTAGTTGAAACGACGTACACAACATCCTTTATGCCAAAAATATGCTTTATTTCTTCAAGCAATTTAATTGCATAGGATGGCCGACACCGATCGAGCTCATCGACAAAAACAAAAAGAGGGATATTTTTGCCATTCCCGCAAACCAACCCCAGGAGCCCAGTTAATGAGGACTTGAATGCGATCAACTCTTGCTTTCTTGAATCATGTTCTAAAAGTGCTTTCTCAAACAGACCATCCAGTACGTCATCCATTTTTATAGACGAGCCTTCACCATCATCTTCATTAGACTCGACAAAAACATCCATGAGCTCATCGACTGCAATAGATGTAGTTTTCTTAATAACCCCTTTAATTACCAGTCCAGCTGCAGGCATTAGCGCTCTACGCAGATTCTTGATCGACTTTTTTCTTAGTTGATTAGCTTTCTCAACGACCAGTTCTGCTTTAGGCAAGTAGACCTTGATCTCGGACAAAATAGCTGCCATCAAGCTAATAGCAGCCTCGTCACCAATATCATTCTCCCACGCATCGAAGTAAACAACAGGATGACCTGCCGCGCGCAATTCATCACACCAGTTGATCACAAAGAAAGACTTTCCCGCACCCCAATCCGCATCTAGCGCGACTGTCAAACCACGCTCGCTAGCGGCTAGAGATGCAGATTGAGCTTTAAGAGATTTTGTTAGATAGTCAGCCAGCGGCTTTCTATCCAGCAGATCGCCAGCCCAGGTTTGGGACTCACCCATAAGAAATCCTTTTCTTTTCGAATTTATTGGCTCACCCGCACTTCGAATACCCACAATTCAAACAAGTAGCACACCCATCCATAATGACGAGCGCCTTGGTATTGCACTTGTGGCACATCGTGGCCGACGGCGGGAAGCTCGCGCCGTCGCCGGTGACGGCGATGTCCTCTTCGTGGTCGGCGGTGGAGTCGGCGGAAACCGCCCCCTCGTCCGCCCTGCGGGCACCTTCTCCCGCAGGAGAAGGAACAGCCGGCTTCACTTCACTGTTTTTTTTTGAGCGCTCTTCGTACTGCTTGCGCTTCTCGGCGATCAGCGCGCGCTGGTGGTCGCTCATTTCCGGGTCGTGCAGCAGGCCGATCGACTTCATGTGCTCTTCGACGATGCTGCCCAGTTCGGCGACCAGCGACGGCATGTACACGCCGCCGGCCTTGAAGTAGCCGCCCTTGGGGTCGAACACGGCCTTCATCTCGTCGACCAGGAAGGTGACGTCGCCGCCCTTGCGGAACACGGCGGACATGATCCGGGTCAGCGCCACGATCCACTGGAAGTGTTCCATGGACTTGGAGTTGACGAAGATTTCGAACGGGCGGCGCAGTTCGTGTTCGGTGCCGGCGTTGAGCACGATGTCGTTGAGGGTCACGTACATGGCGTGTTCCACCAACGGCGATTTGATCTTGTAGGTGCTGCCGATCAGCACGTCCGGGCGCTCGATGCGCTCGTGCATGTGGATGATGTTGTCCGCCGGCGCTTCGGCCTCGGCGGTGGCGCGGTCGATCGACGAGGCGGGCACCGCGGCGGCGGCGTCGCGCGCCTTGTCCTCGGGGGTGACGACGGCGTAGCCCTTGATTTTCTGGTCGATCTTGATGGCCATGAGGCGTGCGTTCCTGGAAGGCAGAGCGGGACGGGCGTGGGCCCAGCCTCTCTCCCGCGCACGGGAGAGAGGGTGCGACGGGACGGCTTACTTCTTGGCGCGGGTGGCCGCGGCCTTCTTGCCGGCGGCCTTGCGCACGGCGGTCTTCTTCACGGCGGTGCTCTTCTTGGCGACCTTGGCGGTGCTCTTCTTGACCGCCTTGGCGACCTTCTTCACCGCTTTCTTGGCGACGGCCTTCTTCGCTGCAACCTTCTTCGCCGCTTTCTTCACTGCCTTCTTGGCAACGGCCTTCTTGGCGGCGACCTTCTTGACCGCCTTCTTCGGCGCGGCCTTCTTGGCGGTCACTTTCTTGGCGGGGGCCTTCTTGGCCGCGACCTTCTTGGCCGCGGCCTTCTTCGCCGGCGCCTTCTTCGCAGCCGCCTTCTTGGCGGTCTTCTTGCCGCCCTTGGTCAGCGCGGCCGCTTCGGCCTGGGCGCTGGCCTTGGCCGCTTCCAGCTTCTTGCGCGCGCTGGCGACGGTCTTCTTGACGGCCTTGCCGGCCTTTTCGGCGCGCTTGGCGACGGCCTTCTCGGCCTTCTTCACCGCCTTGCGGGTCTTGGCGACCTGGTCCTGCACGCGCTTCTGCACGGTCTCGGCGGTCTGCTTGACCGTGGCGACGGCCTCGCTGGCGGTGGCGGCGATGGTCTCGCCGACGTTGGTGGCGGTTTCTTTCACGTTCTCGGCGACCTGCGTCAGCGTCGCCGTGACGCCATTCCCATTGCTCATAAAACCCTCCTCAGGGTGTCAGTGTTTATGTCACGCGGGCGATGCTATACCGATTGCAGCGAAGCGGGGAGCCGGAAACGGCGACATTCGGCGGACGGTGGGGAAACGTTGGGGAAGCGCGGCGCACCGCACTTCCGGGGCTTCCACCGCCGCCCTCCCCTCCGCCGGCGCGAAGGGGAGACGGGACGGCGTCAGAACTTGCCGTAATACCCTTCTTTCAGCGCATCGAACAGGTTGGCGGCGGTGTGCATCTCGCCGTCGTATTCGATCTGTTCGTTGCCCTTGACCTCGACCACGCTGCCGTCTTCCAGCTCGAAGCGGTAGGTGGTGTTCTCCAGGTCCGCCTCCTTCACCAGCACGCCCTGGAAGGCGGCCGGGTTGAAGCGGAACGTGGTGCAGCCCTTCAGCCCCTGCTGGTGGGCGTAGCGGTAGATGTCCTTGAACTGCTCGTAGGGATAGTCGGTGGGGACGTTGGCGGTCTTGGAGATGGAGCTGTCCACCCACTTCTGTGCGGCGGCCTGCACGTCCACGTGTTCCTTGGGGTGGATGTCGTCGGCGGCGATGAAGTAGTCCGGCAGGCGCGCGGCGGCGTCCTCGGCGAACGGCATCGCCTTGGCGTTGACCAGGTGGCGGTAGGCCAGCAGCTCGAAGGAGAACACGTCCACCTTCTCCTTGCTCTTCTTGCCCTCGCGGATCACGTTGCGGCTGTAGTGGTGGGCGAAGCTCGGTTCGATGCCGTTGGAGGCGTTGTTGGCCAGACTCAGCGAAATGGTGCCGGTGGGGGCGATGGAGCTGTGGTGGGTGAAGCGCGCGCCCACCTCGGCCAGTTCCTCGACCAGCGCCGGCGCCACCTCGGCGATGCGCTGCATGTAGCGACTGTACTTGGCGTGCAGCAGCCGGCCCTCGATGTGCTCACCGACGCGCCAGCCATCGCGCACCATCTCCGGGCGCTGCCGCAGCATCGCCGCGGTGACCTCGAAGGTCTCCTGCATGATAGGCGCCGGGCCCTTCTCCTTGGCCAGCGACAGCGCGGTCTCCCAGCCGGCTACGGCCATCTCGCGGGCGATGGACTCGGTGAACTCGCACGACTCGGCGCTGCCGTACTTCATGCGCAGCATGGTCATGGTCGAGCCCAGGCCGAGGAAGCCCATGCCGTGGCGGCGCTTGCGCATGATCTCGTCGCGCTGCTGCTGCAGCGGCAGGCCGTTGACCTCGACCACGTTGTCGAGCATGCGGGTGAACACCCGCACCACTTCCTTGTATTCCTCCCAGTCGAAGCGGGCGCGCTCGGTGAACGGCTCGCGCACGAAGGTGGTGAGGTTGATCGAGCCGAGCAGGCAGGCGCCGTAGGGCGGCAATGGTTGCTCGCCGCAATTGTGGGCGTGCAGACCGTTGCCGTCGAAGGTGTTGATGCCGGGGACCTGCACGTCGTAGACGTCTTCGATCCCATCGGCGGCCACCGACTGCACGGTCGCCACGAAGCGCTCGCGGTTCAACTGGCGACGGTAGCCGGACAGCAGCGCCTTGAGGCGGTTGGCCTTGGCGGTGTCGGCAAAGCCCACCTGTTGGGCGAAGGCATCGAGGTTGTCGCCGCTGACGACCAGTTCGTGCTGCGCCTTGGTGGCGTAGGCACGCGTGCCGCCGTTCCCGTCGGGGAGCAACGCGGTGCCGGCGGGGCGCCGGTCGCGATAGATCTGCGAGGCGATGCCCAGCCGCAACAGCATGCGCTGCGCTGCCTCCAGCCGCGTCAGGTCGGACTGTGCCAGGCGCACGCTGACGCCCTTCTCCTGGCTGCCCTGCACCGAGCCGTCGGTGTCGAACAGGCCACGCAGGAAGCCGCGATGGAAATCGCTGGAGGTCTTCTCGACGGCCGGGGTGATCGTCTTGTCGCCCGGACGCAGGCCCAGCTCCAGCGCCAGATCGCGCAAGGCGGCCGACTTCAGACGGTACTCGCCACGGTCGCGCACCTCGCTCCAGCCGGCGAAGTCGGCACGGTGCGGCAGGCTGCGCGCGCAGCGCAGGGCTTCGTCCATCAGCGCCACCGGTGCCAGCGGCGCCGCATTGACGGCGGCGGCCTGCGGCCAGACGGACAACACGGCGGCGTCCTGCTTGAGCGTGCCGTCGCCCACCAGCATGCCGAGGAGGACACCTTCCTCGTAGCTGCGTGCGCCGCCCCACTCCGCACCGGCACGGTGATTGTTGAGCAGCACCCGGTCGCCTGCGACCAGTTGGTCCGCCTGGCACCATTGGGTGTCCAGCGACCAGCGGGTCTGGCGCACCACGCGCCGCACGCGGTGGTCTGCGGTCAGGCGCAGCGCGTAACCTTCCTGCGTCTGCAGTCGCACCACCTGCTTGTGCGCGGTCTTGAAGAAACCCTCCGCACCGGTGGCATGGTCGCCGCCATCGACCCGCGCCAGGAACGGCGTGCCCAGCAGATCGGCGACCTGACGCGGCCCCTCGGCGGTCTGCACCCAGGTATCGGCGGTCACGCAAGGGTTGGTCGCGCGGATGTTCTCGCACCACCAGTTGTTGTTCATTTCGTTGACGCGGTCGATCAGGATGAAGCCCGGTTCGGCGTAGTCGTAGGTGGAAACCATGATCATGTCCCACAGGTGGCGGGCGCGGATGTGCCCGTACACCTTGCACGCAACCAGGCCGTCGTCGCGCACGATGTAGTCCTTGTGGGTGGGCCAGTCGCGCCACACCACGGCACTGGCGTCGGCCAGGTCGACGTCGGCCTCTTCCTTGCGGTTCACCGGGAATACCAGCGGCCAGTCGGCGTCCTGCTCCACCGCCTGCATGAAGCCGTCGGTGATCAGCAGCGACAGGTTGAACTGGCGTAAGCGCCCGTCCTCGCGCTTGGCGCGGATGAAATCCTTCACGTCCGGGTGGGACACGTCGAAGGTGCCCATCTGCGCGCCGCGGCGGCCGCCGGCCGAGGACACGGTGAAGCACATCTTGTCGAAGATATCCATGAACGACATCGGCCCGGAGGTGTAGGCGCCGGCGCCGGCCACGAACGCGCCGCGCGGGCGCAGCGTGCTGAACTCGTAGCCGATGCCGCAGCCGGCCTTGAGGGTCAGCCCGGCCTCGTGGACCTTCTCCAGGATGCCGTCCATCGAGTCGGTGATGGTGCCCGACACGGTGCAGTTGATGGTGCTGGTGGCCGGCTTGTGTTCCTGCGCGCCGGCATTGGAGGTGATGCGCCCGGCCGGGATCGCGCCGCGGCGCAGCGCCCAGGCGAAGCGCTCGAACCAGTAGGCGCGCTGCTCCTCGCCGACCTCGGCGTCGGCCAGCGCGCGGGCCACGCGCAGGTAGGTGCCGTCGATGTCGGCATCCAGCGGATCGCCCTGCTTGGTCTTGAGCCGATACTTCTTGTCCCAGATGTCCTGCGACGCCGGCTGCATCGGGATGGGGTCGTGCTTGGATCCGGTCTGGACGACTTCCAGGCGCACCGTACTCATTCTGCTGTGTTCTCCTCGAACCTGTCCCGATGGGGCGGATGGGTGGTCATCCGCCGTGTGTCTTGTCTATATCGCACTTGCGCTGCACGGCAGCGACGGCCGCGGCAGCGCACGCGGCGCCTGCCCTCGACCGATCAAAAATCCCCTGATTCCGCGACGTCCCCTGTCACCGTCCCGTCATGCACCGCCGAGCGCGCCCCTGAATGTGAAGTCCTGGTGAAGAAAACCCTAGTTCTAGTGCCGTACCGAATCGATACCGCTACATGTAGTGGCTAATGCAAGCGTGAACGCTAACGCCGGGCAGGCCGACTGTCAACGTCGTCGCGCGCCGATCACGTGCCGTCGAGCGGGTGTGCACGCGGGGTGCCGTGGCGGCCTTGCGCAGGCGGCGTCGGAACGCTTTCACTGGCGGTTAAACGCCGCGCGTTCATCTTGATTTACGCGCACGCGCGCCCATCTGCCCCACGTCTCCCGTGTTCCCCGGAAACCGACCCCATGCGACCGCTGCCCACGCTGCTGACCCTGACCGCCGCCGCTGCCTTCGGCGGTTTCGCCGCCACCGCCATCAATGCGCAACTGGACAACCGCGCCGAGGCGGCGCCGGTCGCGGCGCCGCCGCTGTCCGGGGCCGCGCGCCTGCCGTCCGCGGTGGCCGGCGAGCCGCTGCCGTCGCTGGCGCCGATGCTGCAGAAGGTGATGCCGGCGGTGGTGAGCATCAACACCAAGCAAGTCGTGCGGGTGCGCAATCCGTTCTTCAACGACCCGATCCTGCGCCGCCTGTTCCCGGACATCCCGCAGGAGCGCATCAACGAGTCGCTGGGTTCGGGTGTGATCATCGACGCGAAGAACGGCTACGTGCTGACCAACCACCACGTGGTGGAGAACGCCGACGACGTGCAGGTGACCCTGGCCGACGGGCGCAGCTTCAAGGCCGAGTTCATGGGCTCGGACGCGGACACCGACATCGCGCTGATCCGGATCAAGGCCGACAACCTCACCGAGATCCGCCTGGGCGACAGCGACAAGCTGCGCGTGGGCGATTTCGTCGCGGCCATCGGCAACCCGTTCGGCTTCACCCAGACCGTCACCTCCGGCATCGTCTCGGCGATGGGCCGCAACGGCATCCGCGGCCTGGGCTACCAGAACTTCATCCAGACCGACGCCTCGATCAACCCCGGCAACTCCGGCGGCGCACTGGTGGACCTGCGCGGCGAACTGGTCGGCATCAACACCGCCAGCTTCAACCCGCAGGGCAGCATGGCCGGCAACATCGGCCTGGGCCTGGCGATCCCGTCGAACCTGGCGCGCGCGGTGGTCGACCAGTTGATCAAGAACAACGGGGTGATGATCCGCGGCACCTTCGGCATCGAGACGCAGAACCTGACCACGCAGATGGCGCAGGGCCTGGGCCTGTCGGCGCCGCGCGGGGCGCTGGTGACGCGGGTGCTGGCCGGCTCGGCGGCCGCGGCCGCCGGGCTGCAGCCGGGCGATGTGATCACCGGCGCCAACGGCGAGCGCCTGGACAGCGCCGAGGCGCTGCACAACTACGAGGGCCTGCAGCCGGTGGGCAGCACGGTGACCCTGGACGTGCGCCGCGACGGCAAGCCGCTGCAGCTCAAGGCCACGCTCAAGGAACAGCCGCGTGCGATCAGCGGCGAGTCGCTGGATCCGCGGCTGAGCGGCGCAACCTTCGCCGACCTGCCCGAATCGCTGCGCCAGTCAGGCATCTCCGGCGTGCTGATCGGCAACGTGGCGCGCGGTAGCCGCGCGGCGCGCAACGGCCTGGCCAGCGGCGACATCGTGGTGGCCGCCTCGGTCGGCGAATTCGCCGACCTGGCCAGCTACCGCGCCAACTTCGCGCGCAAGCCGGCGCAACTGGTGCTGCGCGTGGTGCGCGGCGGCGCGCAGGCCGACCTGGTCATGCAGTGAGCCGGCACGCTCAGTCCAGGCGCGCGGCGTAATCGTCGCGCACGTGCTGGTTCAAGTAGGTGGTGAGACCGCGCCCGGCGGCGGCCAGGCGCTGCATCTCCATGACCTGGAGCAGGCCGGGATGCTGACGGTCGTAGCGGTAGGTGGCGCCGTCGGCGAAGCGCAGCAAGATCCAGTCCGGGCCGCTGTCGTAGGCGACCACCCCGGCATGGCCGCTCCGGTTGCCGTACGCGTGCATTACAGTCACTCCGGGACTTGGCCGCTCGGCGGCGAGCGCCGACACTATGGCGCACTGCCTGCGGCGACGAGCTAACACCCCGTACACCCCGCCGATGGTATTGGTGTCGCCCCGTTCTGCGCAGCGTCCGCGATGGCGGACGGCAGGCCCCCAAACCCCAGAGGAGACATGCCCATGAATGCCAGCCCGACCAATACCGAGAACCTCAAGGACAACCTGAGCGAAGCCGGCGCGCACCTGAAGTCCGCGGCCAGCTACGCCGGCGACGCGATCAAGGGCGCTGCCGGTGCCGCCGGCGAAGAACTGAAGCTGGGCAAGGCCAACGTCAAGGCCGAGCTGTCCGACAGCGCGCTGTCCGGGTTGGCGGCGGCCGAGTTCGGCGGTGCGGCGGCGAAGGAGCAGGTGGACGTGCTGCTGGACAAGGGCCGCGACCTGATCGACAGCGCCGCCGAGCTGATCCGCGAGCGTCCGTTGGCCTCGTTCGGCGTGGCCTTCGCCACCGGCTGGATCATCGCCAAGCTGGCGCGCAGCGGCGGCGACAAGTAAGCCGCGCGTGAGCGAGGAGCAGGCCCGCACCGACGGCGCCCCGGCAGACGCCGCGGCCGCACCGTCGCTGGAGGAATCCTTCCGCGCGCTCGGCACGGCCGGGCGCGAAGGACTCAATGCCACCCTGGACACCGGCCGCGCGCTGCGCAAGCTGGTGGCCGCGGACTTCGCCCTGGCCCGCGCCGCACTGGCGCGGGCACTGGTGTGGCTGACCGTGTCGGTGGCGTTCGGCGCCTCGGCCTGGATGCTGCTGATGGGCGCGATGATCGCCCTGCTGCAGCGCATGGGCTGGTCGTGGCTGGCGTCGATCTCGGCGACTGCGGCCTTCAGCCTGGTGGTCACCGCGCTCGGCGCCTGGCAGGCGCTGCGCTACTTCGACATGAGCAAGCTCGACGCCACCCGCCGCCAGTTGGCCAAGCTGGGCATCGGCGGCGACGACGAGGACGGCGACGAGGATGTCGCCAAGCGCGAGGCCACACCATGACCCTGCGGCAATTGCAGCACCGCATCGCCCGCGCCGAAGCGGTGCTGGAAGGACGCCAGGAGCAGGTGCGCACGCACTGGACGACCCTGCAGCAGGTCTGGCGCGAAGGCTGGACGCCGTGGCGGATCGTGATCGTCGGCCTCGGCACCGGCTTCCTGGTCGGCCGCGCCGAACCGGCGGCGGTGGTCGGCAAGCTCGGTGGCGCGCGCTGGCTGCAGATGCTCAGCGCGCTCTCCAGCCTGATCAACGCCACCACCGCCAAGAGCGCGTCCGATGACGCCGAGCGCGCCTCCGACGATGCCGAGGAAGCGGCGGACACCGCACAGGATGCGGCCGTGGATGCCGCCACCCAGGCCCCGCCCCCCGCTGCACCCGTTCCCCCATCCGCTGTCCGCCCGCAGCCGCCGCGGCCGCCGATGGCCTCGCGCCCCGGGCAACCCGCCGCGGCCGAAGCGGCCACCGACCTGTCCGAGCGCCAGGGCAAGGACTGACGTTCCTGGGCGGCGCGTGGCTGGCCTGGGCCGCCACGCCGCGCGCACGCGGCGGCCACGCCGCCTTGATATCGCGCCGGCCACGATCCGGCCTACACTTCGCTTCCTTTTCGACGCCGTTCGGCGCGTGCACTGCGGCGCGCGCCGCGGCCACTGCATCGCAGGTCCGATGAGCACAGTTCCCGATCCCGCGGTCGTCGCCGACGACGCCCCGCACGGCCCCCTGCCGCCGCCGCCCGCTCCACGCCCGCGCGGACCGGTCTCGCTGGTGGTGCTGGCCACCCTGGCGGTCTGCTACACGCTGTGGGCCGCACAGGACGTGATCCTGCCGATCCTGCTCGCCGCCTTCTTCGCCCTGGTCGGCAACCCGATCCTGCGCATGCTGCAACGGCTGTACCTGCCGCGCTTCCTGGCCGCGCTGCTGGTGCTGCTGTCGGGCATGGCGGTAGCGACGACGCTGACCGTGCAACTGGCCGGCCCCGCCGCCGAGTGGGCGCAGCAGGCGCCGGCACAGCTGCGCCATCTGGCCACCCAGGTGCGCGACCTGACCAAGCCGATGCAGCAGGCCAACCAGGCCGCGGAGAACTTCGCCCGCGCCGCCGGCGGCGAGAGCGGACGCCGCGTGCAGGTGATCCGCACGCAGATGGACGACCCGTACAAGGCGCTGGTGCGGACCCCGCGGGTGGCCGCCTCGGCGCTGGCGGTGGTGTTGCTGACGTTCTTCTTCATGGTGTTCGGCGAGAACCTGCAGCGCCATGCGATCGCGCTGCTGCCCAGCCGCCAGCAACAGAAATTCACTACCGAGATCCTGCGCTCGATCGAACGCGAGGTCTCGCGCTACGTCCTGACCATCACCGTGATCAATACGCTGGTCGGCCTGATCTTCGCCGGCATTCTGATCCTGCTGGGCATTCCGCCACAGGAAGCGCTGCTGTGGGGCACGGTGGTGGCGCTGCTGAATTTCGCGCCCTACGTGGGGCCGCTGATCGGCGCGGTGCTGATGCTGCTGATGGGCTTCGTCGCCTTCCGCGAACCGCTGAGCGCGGCGCTGCCGGCGATCCTGTACCTGGCGCTGCACACCCTGGAAGGCCAGGTGGTGACGCCGATCGTGCTCGGCCGGCGCATGGCGATCTCGCCGCTGATGCTGATCCTGGCGCTGATGCTGTTCGGCTGGCTGTGGGGCATGATCGGCCTGCTGCTGGCGGTGCCGCTGCTGGTGTGCATCAAAATGGTGCTGGCGCGGGTCGAAGGCATGCAGCGTTGGGCGCGGCTGCTGGAGTGAAGCCGGGTTTGGGGAGTCGGGATTGGGGATTGGCGGAAGCGCGCGAGTGCTGTCTACCGGGCCCGGCCCGCGGCGGCGGCGACGCTTGGCGTAAAATGCGCCGGTGACTTCCATGCCCTCCTTCCCCGTCCGCGCGATCACGCTGGATCTGGACGACACCCTGTGGCCGTTCGCACCGATCGGCGCGCGCATCGAGCAGGTGCTGCACGACTGGCTGCTGCAGCACAGCCCGGCCACCGCCGCGCGCTTCCCGGTCGCGGCGATGCGGCAGCTGCGCGAAGCGGTGTTCGCCGCGCATCCGCACCTGCACCACGACCTCAGCGAACTGCGTCGGCTGACCCTGCGCCGTGCGCTGCAGGACAGCGGCGCCGATGAAGCGTTGCTGGAACCTGCGTATGCGGTGTTCCATGCCGCGCGCAATCAGGTGGAGTGCTACCCGGACAGCATCGCCGCGCTGGAGCGCATCGCCGCGCGCGTGCCGGTGGTGGCGCTGAGCAACGGCAACGCCGACCTGGCCACGATCGGCCTGGACCACCATTTCGCCTTCCAGCTCAGTGCCCGCGAACACGGCGCGGCCAAGCCGGACCCGGGCATCTTCCGCGCCGCCTGCGCGCGCCTGGGCCTGCCCTGCGCACAGGTGCTGCACGTGGGCGACCATATCGAGATCGACGTGGTCGGTGCGATGCAGGCCGGCCTGCGCGGTTGCTGGATCAACCGCGAGGCGCAGGCCTGGCATCCGCCGACCCCACCCGATCTGCACTTCGACACCCTCACCGGCCTGGCCGACTGGCTGGACGCGACCCAGCCGGCCGACGCGGCGCGCGCCTGATCCGCGCCCTCTCGCCCACCGGTCTTCTCCCTCTTCCAAGGATCCGCTGATGTCCCTGCCGACCGGCTTCACCGACGCCTCCACCCATGCGCTGCCGCTGTACGTGCTCGACCGCGAGCACCTGGCCGAATGGCGCGCGGCGCAATCGCCCGCGTGGGTGGCGTGGATGGACACCCAGCAGTTCATGGCCGCGCCGGGCAGCGTGCTGCTGCTGCCGGGTGCCGACGGCGTGGCGGCCGCGGTGCTGGGCGTTGGCGATCGCGGCGATGCGTATGCCTACGCGCATGCGCCGTTCGCGCTGCCGGCCGGCAGCACCTGGCGCGTGGACAGCGCGCTGGACGCCGACACGCTGGCGACCCTGCACCTGGGCTGGGGCCTGGGCAGCTACCGCTTCGCCCGCTACAAGCAACCGCCGCGGCTGCCGGCACAGTTGCTGGCCACGCCGCAGGCCGAAGTGTGCGACCTGATCGCGGCCAGCCTGCGCGTGCGCGACTGGGTCAACACGCCGACCGAGCACATGGGGCCGGAGCAACTGGAAGAGGCCGCACGCGCGATCGCGCAGGAACACGGCGCGCAGTTCGAGAGCATCGTCGGCGACGCGCTGCTGGAGCAGAACTTCCCGGCGATCCACGCGGTCGGCCGCGCCTCGCACCGCGCGCCGCGCCTGCTGGTGCTGCGCTGGGGCGAAGAGGCGCATCCGCACGTGGCGCTGGTCGGCAAGGGCGTGTGCTTCGACACCGGCGGCCTGGACCTGAAGCCGGCCGACGGCATGCGCAACATGAAGAAGGACATGGGCGGCGCCGCACACGCGCTGGCGCTGGCCGGGCTGGTGATGGCGCAGCGCCTGCCGCTGCGGCTGACCGTGCTGTTGCCGGCGGTGGAAAACGCCGTCGGCCCGAACGCCTTCCGCCCGGGCGAGGTGATCGCCACCCGTCAGGGCACCAGCGTGGAGATCGACAACACCGACGCCGAAGGCCGCCTGGTGCTGTGCGATGCGCTGGCCTACGCCGGCGAGCAGCGCCCCGACGCGATCCTGGATTTCGCCACGCTGACCGGCGCGGCGCGCATCGCCCTGGGTCCGGATCTGCCGGCACTGTTCTGCAACGACGACACGCTGGCGCAGGCCTGGATCGCCGCCGGCGAGCGCACCCGCGACCCGGTCTGGCGCATGCCGCTGTGGCGTCCTTATCTGCGCTACCTCACCAGCTCGGTCGCCGACCTGGCCAACGCCGGCTCGCGCATGGCCGGCGCGGTGACCGCCGCCCTGTATCTGGAGCGTTTCGTGCCGGCGCGGCAGGCCTGGGCACACCTGGACGTGTACGCCTGGAACGACAGCGACCGCCCCGGCCGCCCGGCGGGTGGCGAAGCACTGGCGCTGCGTTCGGCGTATGCCATGCTGAAGGCGCGTTACGCGGGTTAATCCGGCGGGAGCGCGGCGCGCGACCTAGATCTTGTCGAGCACAGCACCTCGCGCCATCCGTTTCGAATTCCGAGGCGCGGAACCGGTCATGCCGCCAGCGCGTCCATCAGAGATTTAGCTGTCGACACAATCATAAGATCTGCGTTCTCGACCACATCCTCTTTTGTTCCATGGCCGAGACTGAACAAATAGAGTTGCGCGCCTTCCCGACGCGCAAACTTCATTGCAGGAATGAAGTCACTGTCTGCCGTGACAAGTACGATGACTTCCACATGCTTTTTTAGAGTCAAGGCAGCGATATCCATGCCGATACGCATGTCCACGCCTTTTTGCTTGATGACCGGTTTCAGGTCCGAGCTTTTCAGCTTCAACGTGTCAGACCCGGCATCGTAGTTCCCCGCGCTCTTCAGCGACTTGAACTTTGCCATCCAACCATCGTGGCTGCATTCGCCCTGACGAAGCGCAAAATGGGGAAGCTTGGCAACATCCCTCACCAAGGCCACGTTGGATTGGAACACAGGCGTCTTGTCGTACTCGATGACCTCGCCAGTGACAGGCTGCTCAACCGATCTTCCAAGTGGCGCAGCGTCGTAGTAGTAGACGCGATGCAGAAGGCAATCCTGAAGGCATTCGTGCTTGCGAATTGCCTCTACAAGTTGCTGTATGCGGTTGGCGGAAACTTCACCGCTTGACTTCAATTTTCTTTTGACGAATCCCGCATCCAGCAGGACGGCAAAGCGCCGATGCATGCCCATCTCCCTAGGCAATAAGATGGCCGGATGCAGGTGGGGGGCAAGCCCCGCTTATATGTCACCTGCAAACGGCCGGTTTTCGGTTCAAATACTGATACCAATCGACGGTACCGTCAAGTGAAACCCTTACCAGTGACGCCGGCAGTTTCAAATCAGGCGACATCATTGGTGGTGCAACCAAACCTCGGACATCCAGAGACAAGTAGCCACGACGTCGGACATCGTCCTTGTCTTACCGCCGTTGACAACAGGAACACAGCTGTCAACCCGCCAACGCCTCCAGCGAATCGCGCTCGATACCGGCGTAGATGGCGAACTCGTCGTGCACCGTCGCGCCCAGCGCCTGCTCGAACGCGGCGCGGTTGGCGTGCGCGGCGTAGGCGCGCTGTTCGCCGCCGCCGAGGTTGGACTGGAAGATGCCGGCGGCGCTGACCGGCAGGAAGTCCTCATAGACGATCGGGTCGGCGCTGGCCAGGCCGTCGGCGATCAGCGCTTCGGCCGGCTTTCCGGCCAGGGCCTCGGCGCCGGCGGCGCGACCGGCGTCGGTCAGTGCGTAGCGGAAGTAGCCCAGGCCCTCGCGGCGCAGGGTGGCGTAATCGTCCGGGAAATCGGCGAAGGCCGCCTGCAGGCGCGTGGCGTAGTCGGCACCGGCGCTGCCGTCGGCGGCGCGTGCGCGTTCCAGCAACGCGTCGTACAGCGCGCGGCCCTTCGGCGTCAGGGCCAGCCCGCGCTGCTCGATCTCGCCGAACCGCGCGGTGTGGGTGCCGGCCTCGGCGTCGTCCGCGCCGGCGGGGAAGCGCACGGTTTCCTCCAGTGCCTTGAAGCTGGTCTGGCGCAGCAGGATCGGGCAGGCGCGACGCGGCGGGCCTTCGATCACCGCCTTGGCATCGATGCCCCGGCGCAGCATTTCCGCCTGCGCCGCGTCGATGTCCAGGGTACGCGGGGTCAGGTGGTTGATGTGCGGGCCATGGAAGCTGACCACGTCGGCGATCAACTTGTGCGCCTCGCTCAGCGCGCGGTAGGTCGGCAGGCTCACGGTCGCGTCGCTGTGCCAGCGGAAGGTTTCCAGCGCCTCGGCGACGAAGCGCTGCGCGTCGGCGTCGGCCAGGCCGCCGTCGCGTTCGCACTGCGCGATCAACGCGAGCGCGCCGTCGGTGAAGATGCGCCGCTTGGCGAGGATCTGCGCCGCCTGCTCGCGCAGCGCCGGGTCTTCGATCAGCTCCAGCCGCAGCAGCGAGGTGAACACGCGGAACGGATTGCGCGCCAGCGCCGCCGCCTCCAGCGGGCGGAACGCGGTGGAGTGCACCGGCACGCCGGCCACCGACAGGTCGTAATAGCCGACCGGCGCCATGCCCATCACCGCGAACAGGCGGCGCAGCGTGGCCAGTTCCTCGGCGGTGCCGACGCGGATCGCGCCGTGCCGCTCCTGGTCCAGGCGCGCGCGTTCGTCGTTGCGCTGCAGCTGCGCCTCCAGTGCCGGGTCCGCGGCCAGGGTCTGCGCATTGACCTGCGCCACCAGCTCCATCAGCGTGCCGTACAGCGGCACCTCGGTGCGGTACATGTCGGACATGGCCTGCGCGAACAGGCTGCGGATAGCGTCGGGCGAAACGAAGGCATTGGTCATCGGGCGGTCCGGGACGGCGGTGGCGCCGGCGGCAGGACCGGCAGAACGCCTATTCTCGCGCTGTGGCGGCGGCGCGGCCAGTGCGGATGAATGCGCGGCGCGTACCGGTGCGGCACGCGAGTGGCCGGCACCGCTGTCTCCTTCTCCCGCCGGGAGAAGGTGCCCCGCAGGGGCGGATGAGGATCCGGGCGCAGCCTTGTGCACCCAAACTGCCTGGGGCGCTGCGCGCCCCGACCCTCACCCCAACCCCTCTCCCGGGGGGAGAGGGGCTTGTGTGCGCTGACGTTGATGCATACCGGTGCCTGCATGCCGTGCAGGGCAACGGGACGTTCGCGCAACGACATGGGCGCACGTGCAGGCGGCCGCTCTGTGTCGTTGTGCTGCACCGCGCTTATTGCGTACGCGTGGATCCGTCCTGCGGCTGTGCCGCGGCGCGATCGCGTGCGGCGCGGTCGCCCAGTTGCCGGCGCAACAGCGCGTCCAGCACGATCGGCCGATCCCAGTGGTCGTAGCTGGCGACGATGGCATGGCGCAGCGCGCGGTAGGCCAGCGAGCCGGGCGGCGCGTCCATGTCGCTCGCCACCACTGCCCAGCCGGCAGGGACGCCGGCCGCGGTGCGGGCGCGCACCACCTCGCGGTAAGGCCGTCCCGCGGCCTTGGCCAGGAACGCGGCGACATAGACATCGCGCGGCGGCCAGCGCCGCTCGCGCAGCAGCACCTCGGCATAGCCTCGCGGCATCTGCGCGTAGCGCGCCACCTCGTCCAGGAAGCTGTCGGGGTAGCGCGCGGCGTAGCGGTCGATGTCCAGCAACTGCCGATCGATCCAGGCATCGTCGGTACCGGGCACCTCGACCGGTGCCGTTTCCCCGCTCTCGAAGGCAGGGGCGCGCGCGGGCGCTACCGTCCCCTGCGCCATGGCCGGGCCGACAGCCAACAGGGCAGCGCACAGGAACAGACCGGCAGGAGACGGAAGCGGAGGCATGCGTCGATTCTGCCGGAGGCAGTGGGCGCTGTCAGCGCGGCAAGCTGGCAGGGATGTGCACCGCAGGCTCGGCGGTGTCGCGGCTGAAGCCCCTCCTACGCGACAAGGCCAGAGGCCGGTACGCCACGCCGCCTGACGCGGCAGCGGCTCAGCCCCGCTGCAGGCTCGCCGCATGCCGGTTGAGATCGGCCACCGCCTGCGGCCAGTCCGCGGCCGCGGCCACTTCGCGCAGGCGCGGTTCGTCGGCCGACAGCCCGTGCTCGGCCTCGTGCGCCCAGGTGGTGGTGTACGGCGTATGGATGCCCCAGCCGCCGAGCGCGATCACCGGCTCCACGTCCGAGCGCAGCGAGTTGCCGATCATCACGAAGCGCTCGGCGCCGATACCGAACTCGGACAGCACCTTGGCGTAGGTCTTGGGATCCTTCTCCGACACCACCTCGATACGCGGGAACAGCTCGCCCAGGCCGGACTGCGCGATCTTGGCTTCCTGATGGAACAGGTCGCCCTTGGTGATCAGCACGATCTCGAACTCGGCCGCGATCGCCGCCACCGCCTCGCGCACGCCGGCGATCACCTCCACCGGATGCTGCAGGGTGGCGCGGCCGATCTCGACGATGCGCCCGATGTCGTGCGCGGAAATGCGCGCCTCGGTCAGCTCGATCGCCGCTTCGATCATCGACAGGGTCATGCCCTTCACGCCATACCCGAAGACCTTGAGATTGCGGCGCTCCACCGCCAGCAGATGCTGCAGGGTGCCGGCGTCCTGCAGGTCCAGGTACTGGCCGAGGATGGCTTCGAACGCGGCCTCGGCGTCGCGGTAATAGTCCTCGCTCTTCCACAGGGTGTCGTCGCCGTCGAAGCCGACCAGGGCGATGGGAGAGGAACGCAAGGCGGTAGGTGTCGGCATCATCCGCCAAGCATAGCAGCGGGTCGCCGACCAATAGACGACAGGCACTGTCCTGCAGCACAACGCACGACGGCGGCCCAAGGCCGCCGTCGTGGTGAAGCGTCAGCGTGCACCACGAGGCTCGTGGTACACCAGGGTCGCTCGTGGTACACCAGGGTCGGCCCCGGCCAGGCGGCGCGCGTCCTCATCGCCGCGCGACCGCCTTGCCGGTACCGCTCCGGTTACTGGCCGCCGTTGCTGTCGCTGCCGGTCGCCGCGCCGCCCTGCTGCTTGGCGACGTAGGCCTTGTACTCGTCCGGGGTCAGCTTGCCGTCGTGGTTGGCGTCGGCTTGCGCGAAGATCTGGCTGAGGCCGGCGTTGACCTGCGCCTCCTGCTTGCTGATGGCGCCGTCCTTGTCGGTATCCACGTCGGCCCAGGTCTGGGCGCCGCCGGAGGCCGCGCCGGCCTGCCCGCTCTGGCCGGTGGCGCTGGTGGACGACTGCGTCTGCGCCTGCGCGGCGGCATCGGCCTGCGCGTCCTGGGCGAACGCCGGCAGGGCCAGCGCGGCGGCGAGAAGGGCGGCGGTACCGATCAGCGGGGTGCGGGTGCGAATGTTCATGGGTGGATTCTCCTTGGCTCTCTCGGTGTGGCATGTCCGGTCGATTCCGGAACACGGCGCTACCGTGCCGGTCTCAGACTGAATCCATTCCCTGTCGAAATTCGCCGAAAAACGCTTCGTTAACCACGGCGTCCGCGCAGCGCGTTACCGCGCTGGTTAGGGATCGGTGAGCACGCGGTAAGGCGACCATTCAAGACGTTTGGATTGCAGAAAGAAAACGTCTGTTTCAGCGTGTTTCGTGACCGCCGTCGCCGGCGTTTTCGCTTGAACGCGCCCTGAATACGACCCACGCCAGGGCCACGCCGGAGAGGGCGCCGGCCACTTCCAGCACCACCCGCGAGCCCAGTTCGTCCGGATCATGGATGCTGGCCAAGGCGATGCGCGCGTACAGCGGCGACTCCAGGCGCACGATGCTGGTGTAGAACAGGTTCCAGCAGTCGATCCCGGCCGCCACCGCCACCGCGATCAGGCAGGCGCCGCCCAACTGCTGGCCCTCGGACCAGCCCAGCCGCCGGCCCAGCCATTGCCACAGCGCATACACCAGGAAGCCGACCGCCAAGGCGATCAGCCCGGCTTCCAGCGAGCCCAGCAGGCCGAAGTGCAGCGGCAGGTTCATCGGGTGTCCTCGGTCGGCAAGGCCGCAAGTCTAGAGGGTGTCGCGCATCGGCGTGCGCCGCGCCACGCCAGCACGCGAATCAACTGGCGTTTTCGGCGATCGCGCTCACCACCGGTGCGCCGTCCTCGTCCCAGCGCACCGTCATCAGCATCGGCTTGCAGCACACCTGGCAGTCCTCCACGTACTGCTGCACGTCCACCGACGGATCCAGGGCGACGTCGATCCATTCGCCGCAGTAAGGGCATTGCAGGTCGACGAACTGGTGCGTGCCGGTCATGGGTGGTCCGTGGCGAAGACGAGGAGGCGCTAGCGCACCGGCACGTCGAAGGCGACGCCGGGGCTGGGCTCGGGCTGGAAGGTGTAGTGCCACCATTCCATCGGATAGTTGACGAAGCCGCGCGCGGCCATCGCCTTCAGGAGCTGCTGACGATGCCCGCGCTGGGTGGCGTCGATGGCCGGCGTGTCGGTGTGCGCGCTGGGGTCGAAGAAGTCGAAGCCGGTGCCCATGTCCACTGCGCGGCAAGCGCCCTGGCGGCAGTCCAGCAGACCCAGATCGACGGTGGCGCCACGGCTGTGGCCGGAGTGTTCGGCGACGTAGTCGCCGAGCAGCACGCCCTTGTCGAGCTTGGGGTAGTAGCGCGCCTTGGCGACCTGATCCTGCGGATCGCGCGCCCAGGCGACGAAGGCGCGGACCGAGCGCTGCGGCCGATAGCAGTCGAACACCTGCAGGCGGTAGCCCTTGGCCTGCAGGTCGCGTTGCACCTGCGCCAGGGCCTTGGCCACCGGCGCCAGCAGATAGCACTTGGGCGCGTCGTAGCCGGGCACCGGGCGACCGGTGAAGTTGTCGTGGCCGGCGTAACGGATGTCCATCGCGATGTCCGGCGCGAGCGTGTGCACGTCGACCAGTCCCGCCTGTTCCGGCGTGGTCGCCGGTGAGGTGGTCGGTTCCACCGCGAACGTAGCAGGCACGACGGCGAACGCGAGCGTCAGGCCCACTGCGCGCAGCGCGCCAGCCCGGCGCCCAGGGCGCGACGAAGAAAGGTGGCGGCAGAAGCGGTCATGCGACATGTGTGCAGCATAGGCCATGGCCGCGGCCGCTGTCCTGCCGCGCGCCTGCAACGACGCGCGATGCGAACTGCGCAAGGCAGGGCGGCCAGCGGCACGTGCCGATGACCGCCCTGCGCGGGGCGACTCAGCGCCCGGGCGTCTGAGACTGGGTCTGGGTGCGCTGCTGGTCCTGTACCTGCCGCTCCTGCGCCTGGCGCTGGGTCTCGGCCGCCAGTTGCTGCTGGCTCTGCTCCAGCGGCACGGTCGCCGCCTGCTGACGGTCGACATACGCGCGATGCACGTCGTGCGCGTTCTCCGGATTGCGCTGCACCGCGATCATGCCGCGGCCATCGGTGCTGGCGACCAGGTCGTCGATGCGCGACATGCCGCTGACCTTGGCCTCGAACGCCAACTGCCCGGCCGCACGCTGCATGGACTCGCGGTCGCCGTAGCCACCGTTGCGCCCCTGCTTTTCCAGCTGCGCGACCGCCTGGTCGAACAGCGGACTGTCGCGCCGCAGTTGCTCCACGCCCTGCTGCCGCTGCACGCTGCGGTCGATCGCGCCCAGCGTCTCCGGGCCGGCCTTGCCGTCCACGCCCTTCAGGTGCTGGTCCTGCTGGAACTTCTCCACCGCCGCTTCGGTCTTCGGGCCGTAGGTGCCGATCGCATCCTTGGCCTCCAGGTAACCGAGCGTGGCCAGTTTCTCCTGCAGGCCCTTCACCGCCTCGCCCTGCGCATTGCGCGCCAGCACGCCGTTGTGCGCGGCCGGCTCGCGATGGCCGTCGTGCGGCTTCGGCGCGGTGTGCCCGTCGCGCTGCTCGCCGGGCTTGGCCACGGTCTTGCCGAGGTCGGCCAGCTTGAGCAGGTCGGCCTTCTCGTTCTCGGCACGGTTCTCCAGCGAGTCCAGAGTCTTCTGCTTGTGCACGCGCGGGAACAGCTCCTTGACGTGCTCGGCCTTGTAGTCCTGCACCGCGCTGACGATCTCCTTGTCGGAAATCTTGGACAGATCCGCCTGCTTGCCGAACTTCTCTTCCATGGCGCGCAGGAACACGCCGGACCCGCCCGGCTTCTTGTCGCTGCCCGGACCGTACTGGACCGCGGTGCTCCACATCGCGTCCTGCACCGCCGGGCCGCGGTCGGACAGGTCCATGCCCTTGTCCTTGAGCCGGTCGACCAGTTTGTCGAAGTGGGTGCGCTTGATGTAGTCGTGCTGTTCCTGGCCGAAGCCGGGGTCGGTCTTGGCCAGTTCCTTCCACTTGGCGCTGAACTCGGCGGAACCCGGCTTGAGGCCGGCGAAGTCGTCGCTGTACTTGCTGTCCTTGACGAACGCGGCGACGGTGCCGCCGTTGATGACCTTGCCCTCACGGGTCGTCGTCTGCGAGGTCATCTGGTACGAGCCGTAGGACACGCCGCCCGGGTCGTCGACGCCGGAGGACACGGTCGACGCGCCGCGGCCGCCGGTCTCGTAGTGTTTGGAGGTCTGGCCCAGTTCCCAATCCTTGTCGCTCATCGCGTTCTCCTTGGCAGGACGCGCGGCGTGGAAAGCGCCGCGCGTCGGGTTCGATACGGGGGTGGTCAGTGCGCTTCGAGTTCGTCGGCGCGGTGCGCGGTCATTTCCAGCCGGCATTCGGCCGCATCCACGCGCTCGGCCTGGCCGCCGTCCGGATCGGCGACGCACTTTTCGTCGCGCTCGGCGATCCACTTGCGCTGCCGCTCGCGCAGCGCGTGCTGCTCGGCCTCGCTCAGTTTGGCCATCGCCGCCTTGTAGGCGGTGTTGAGGCGCTGGTCCTGGTAGGCGTGTTCGTCGGAAATGCAGTCCAGCATCGCCGGGGTCGCGCCGCCGGCGGCGGTGATGCAGGTGTCGTAGGACGGTCGCAGCACGGGGGAATCTCCTGAAGCGGTGGAAGGGGCGGGTGCCGCAGCCGGTGCAGCCGGCGTGGCGGCGCCCGCATCGGCCTGGGTACCGGCATCGTGCGCGGCGGCAGGGGACGCGGCGGCCGCAGCGTCTGCCGCCGGAGCGGCCGGTGCCTGCGTCTGGCCGGGTGTGGAAGACGGCGCGCTGCACGCGGCGGCGGCCACGCACAACAGCAGCAGGGAAGAGCGTTGGAACGCCTTGGCGATGGCCATGGTGGGGTTGCGTCCTTGTCGTTTGCGCGAGCGGGAAGGCGAGGTTCTAATCGATCGTCGTGCACACTGTCCATCGCACGCCGCGATGGCAGGCAATCGTGTTTGGCCGGCGTTGGGCAATGTCGCACCGGCGCATGCGCGGCGGTCTTGCGCAGCGCTCGACATCGCCACGCACGACCACCGCCGCGCCACGCGCGACGGCGGCCGTTGCCGCGAGACCGATCAGCGCGGCGCCTGGGTCTTCTCGCGCTGCGGATCCGGCTGCTGCTGCTCTTGCGCCTGCCGCTGGGTTTCGGCGGCCAGCTGCTGCTGGCTGCGCTCCAGCGGCACCGCCGCGGCCTGCTGCCTGTCCACGTAGGCACGATTGACGTCGTGCGGGTTGTCGGGATTGCGCTGCACGGCGATCAGGCCGCGGCGGTCGCCGCTGAGCACCAGGTCGTCGATGCGGTTCATGCCGCTGACCTTGGCCTCGAACGCGACCTGGCCGGCGGCGCGCTGCATCTCTTCGGCGCTCTTGAAGCCGCCGTTGGGTCCCTGCTTCTGCAGGTGGTCCATGGCCTGCTTGTACAGCGGGTTGTCGGCCAGCGCCGCAGCCTCCGCCTTGGCCTGCGCCGGCTGCTTGGCGATCGCCTCCAGGGTGGCCTTGTCGGCGATGCCGGTTGGCGCCAGGCCCTTCTCGCGTTGCAGGTTGGCGACCACTTCCTTGGTGCGATCGCCGTAGTAGCCGGTGCCGCTGAGTAGCTTGCCCTGGTCGTCCTTGACGCCCAGTTCGATCAGGCGCTGCTGCATCGCCTTGACGTCGGCGCCCTGCTCGCCCGGCTTCAGCGCCGTGCGCGGCTCCTGCGCGCCCTGCGTCTGCGCCTGGGTCTGCTGGCGGTCCTGCAGCAGGTCGCGGCCCTTGGCCAGCGGATCGGAGGCGAACAGCTTGGCGTTCTGATGCGTGGCCAGGTAGTCGTCCAGCGGCATGGTGTTGACGCCCTTGCTGCCGGTGGACTGGCTGACCAGCAGTTCGCCGCTCTTGGGATCGCGCACGACCATCATGATGTGGTCGATGCCCTTCCAGTGCTCGTGCGCGGTCTTGCCCGAATCCACGCCGATGACCATGCCTTCCTTCAGCGCGCCGGGCTTGAACACGTCCTTGCCCTCCAGCAGCACGCCGGAGCTGTCGTAGGCCTTCTTGACGATCTCGCCGGAGCCGGACATGCCCTGCACCAGCATGTCCTTCTGGGCGAACACATCGCGGCCGGCCTTGCGGTTGATCTCGTTCATCGTCGCGTTCTGCAGCTCGGTGACCCAGCCGGAACAGTCGATGTAGCCCTGCGACAGATGCTTGCCGTCCACGCCGGGGTGGTAGTACTTGCTGCTCTTGACGTTGATCGCGTACTTGACGTCGTCGTGCTTGACGCCCAGGTCGTAGGCGGCGGTCAGCGCGATGCCGTCGTGGCCGCCCTGCTTGCCGCCGGCCGGTGCCGGCGTGCGCGCGGGCGCCTGGGCGGCCTGGCCCTCGGCGAGCGGCTTGATGCCCTTTTCCGGGATCGCGATGTGGTCGTACTTGGCGTCCCAGTACTTCACGAAGGCCTTGGCCATGTCCTGGTCGGACAGCTTCTTGAAGTCGGCCAGCCAGGTGCCGGTGTAGGCCTGGAACTGGCGCGCGCCCTGCGCATCCTTTTCGCCGGGGACGTTGTTGAGGATGTTGGCGCGGGTGCCCTTCAGCTCGAAGTGGCCGGTGGCGATCGCGGCCTGGATCGAGCGATAGCCGCCGGCGCCCTGCTGGTGCGCCATGTACATGTCCAGGCCGTCGGGCTGCGCCTTGCCGGACAGGTAGGCGCGGCCGTCGCGCTCGTGCTGGCGGGTCAGGCTGTTGCGGTTGTCCTGGTACATGCGCGCGGCGGCATCGGTGTTGGCCACCGCGTCGAGCTCGCGACCGCGGATGCCGTAGGCGCTGGCGGCGCCGGGCGTGAACTGGAACAGGCCCTTGGCGCTGTTGGGACCGCGGCTGGCCTGCTCGTCGAAGCGGCCGCCGGTTTCGATGTAGGCGAAACGCATGAAATCGTCGACCGGAATCTGCCGCTGCCTGGCTTCCCGCTCGATGATGTCGAGATTCTCTGCCTTGGTGGTATCGCGTGCCATCTCGTGTAACTCCTTGAGGTTGAGGTACGGCCATCGCGGCCGCCTGGGTCAACCGAGCTCGTCCATGAGCTTGTTAGTGCGCGGTCAACAGAACGATTGCGTACTGCGGAACATCGGGTGCTGCGTCACCGGCGCGCCGCCGCGCGCCGTGGAGTCATGCGACGGGCGTCGGCTGGTACTGGCCGCTGTCCGGGTCGTAGGCGTACTGCAGGACGTCACTGCCATCGAGCAGGCGCGCGCGGCCGGGACCGGCGATCGCGGTGCCGTGCAGCGCCACCCGCAGCGCCGGCATGCGCTGGCCGGGCACCGCCTGGAATTCCAGGGTGCCGGTGCTGGACACGTGCGGCACCACGCCGTCCGGGTCGCTGGCCGCCTCGTTGTCCTCGCCGGCCGCCACCGTGCCGCAGTAGACCCAGCTGCGGTAATCGCCGAGGTCGTGCCGGTTCGGATCGAACACGAACATGGCGAAACCGGCTTCGGTGATGCCGTTTTCGAAGCGGGTGGTCGGCACGGCCAGCAGCAACCGGCCATCGCCCAGCGCATGCTGCTGCGGCGCGCGGGTGGTATCGAACGCATCGGCGCGCGCGTAGGCGCCGAAGCTGCCGACGTAACGCTGCGCATGCAGCACCATCCACGGCCGCTCGCCGCCCGGGGTGGTCAGCTGGAAGGTCGCGGCACCGAGCGAGACGCCCTCGCCGGGGTTCGGGAAGGTTTCCGCATCGTCGATGCCGTACCGGCCCGGCGTGGCGTAACTGAAACCGGTGTAGTACTGCTTGCCGTCCAGCTCGAAATGCCGGCCGCCCCAGAAATTCACCACGGCACCGTTGTCGATCTCGTAGGACACGGCGCCATCGCCGTCCCAGCCGTAGATCAGGTACAGCACGCTGCCCGCATCGGGTGGCACTTCGGGAGCGGCGCGCTTGTTGTCGTTCGACATGTCCAGAACATCCTGTATTCGGTGAAGAAGCCGGAAGAACCCACCTGCACATTCCGATGCGCCCCGCTACCGCGGCCGGCGTGACGCAGGAGGCGCACGACGCGGACGCGGCGCGCTGCACGGAGAGCACACTCCCCGCAGGCGCAGCTTCGGACGGAACAAGGTGACGTGCACGCCGGCCCCGAGCAGGGGCGGTGATGGCGGTCGCGCATGGCGAACCGCACGCCGGCAATCCACGCCGGCATTTCGGGCGAGTGCAGCATCCCATGCCGCTCGCGAATGACTCGCCTGATCATCAGGCCCCGTGGGGCGCATCTTAAACCAGGTCCTACGCCCGAAACCACCGCTGCCGCGCGCGCCGCGTCACATCCGCGCGCCGTCCGTTCAGCGGTCCAGCGGCGGGGTGTAGTGCTGCTTGGCGGCGTCGTAGGTGTAGGTGACGGCGTCGGCGGGGCCCAGCGTGCGCACCTTGCCCGGCCCTTCCACCGCCGTGCCCTGCAGGGCGATCCGCAGCGACGGCACATTGCCGCTGGCCGGCGGCACGAAGCTCAGCGTGCCGGTGCTGGTGGCGCATCTCATGGTGCCCTGGTCGTCGCACGCGGCACTGTTGTCCTCGCCGGCGGCGACCGTGCCCAGGTAGACCCAGCCCTTGTAGTCGCCGAGATCGTTCTTGTTCGGGTCGAAGGTGAACACCGCGAAGCCGGCACTGGTGATGCCGTCGGCAAAGCGGGTGGTCGGCAGCGCCAGCAGCAGGTGGCCATCCTTGGTCTCGGTGCTCTGCGGCTTGCGCTGCTCGTCCAGGGTGTCGGCCTTGCCGTCGGAGCCGAAGTCGCCGGCCCAGCGCTGCGCGTGGAACAGGGTCCAGGCCGGCTTGCCGCCGGCGCTGTCGAGCACGTAGGTGGCCTGGCTGATGCTGACGGTCGCGGCCGGGTCGGGCAGGTCCTGGTCGCCGGCCGGGTCCCCGGGCTTGGCGTACTTGCCGCCGGTGGCATTGGCGAAACCGGTGTAGTACTGCTTGCCGCCGAGGTCGAAGCGATAGCCGTACCAAAAGCTGGCCACCGCGCCGTTGTCGATGGCGTAAGACGCCGAGCCGTCGCCCTTGGCGCCGTAGATGTCGGCCAGCACCTGGCCCGGCGCCGGCACCTCGGCGGCGGCCGGCTGCGCCGCGGCGCTCGCGTCGGCGGGTGCGGCGGATGCGGGCGCGCTCGCCGTCGCCGGGGTCTGCGCCGCGGCCGGCGCATCGGCGGCCTTGTCCTTGCACCCGCCCAACAGCAGGAAGGTTGCCGCCCACAGGGCCGTGGTTCCTCGCCTCATCGCACTGCGTCCTTTGGAGTCCGTTGGCGCGCGATGCTACCAAGAACCGCGGCGACGCCAAGTGACAGGCGTGCACGCCGCCGGGACCGGCGCCCAGGCCGCAGCGCCCCGGCTCAGGGCGCGTCCGGCTCCATCGCCGGCACCGGCTGCGGGCGCGCCAGCAGCGGCTGGGTCAGCGCGTACAGGATGCGCAGGTCTTCGGCGTCGAAGGCGGTGGCGTCGTTGCCGCGGTAGTGGTGGTGGAAGGCGCGCAGGGTCGCCGCCCGGTCGTCGACCGGATAGCCGATCAGCGCCAGCGCCTGCCACGGATCGAAGCCGGGCGGGGCCGGCGGCGTGTCGGCGGCCGGCCAGCGGCCGAAGCCGGCGTCGGCCAGTCGCTTCCACGGAAACAGCGGGCCTGGGTCGACCTTGCGCGAGGGCGCGAAGTCCTCGTGGCCGACCACCTGGGTGCGCGGGATGCGCAGGCGCGTGCACAGGTCCTCGAGCAGCACCAGCAGGCTGTCGATCTGTTGCGGTGCGAACGGGGTCTTGCCGTCGTTGTCCAGTTCGATGCCGATCGAGGCGGAGTTGATGTCGGTGATGGTGCCCCAGCGCCCGGCGCCGCCGTGCCAGGCGCGGTCCTGGTCGGCGACCAGTTGGTAGCGCGTGCCGTCGCGGCCGATCAGGTAGTGGGCGCTGACCTTGCCCTTGCTGTTGTGCGAGCGCAGCGTGTCCAGGCTCTGCTGCACCGAGTGCTGGTCGGTGTAATGGATGACGATCAGGATCGGCCGGCGCGCGTCGTAGTTCGGCGACGGCACCCAGGTGGCCAGCGGATTGCGCTGCGGCGCGTGCGCGCAGGCCCCGAGCAAGGCCAGCGCGCCCAGCAGCAGCAGCCGGCGCACGGCGGATGGGGACGGCACGGGAACGCGGGTCATGGACACATCCTGGTCGGCGACGCACAAGCGTACGCAATCGGCGCGGCGACGGCGTGCAGGGACGGCCGACGCTCACCGGCGCGCACTCAGAAGCGGTAGTTGAAGTTGACGTACCACTGCCGGCCGATCGCGCTGTACACCCGCGGGAAGTACGGCCAGGTGGTGTAGGTGTCGTCGCGCGGGTGCAGCGCGTCGAACACGTTGAGCACGCTCAGGCCGATGGTCGCCTTGTCGGTGATCTGCTTGGCGAGGTCAAGGTTCCACACCAGGTAGGGTGCCACCCGGCCGCGCTCGGCGTAGTCGGGCCGCGAGCCGTAGCGGTAGCCGTACACGCTGGCCGACCAGTCGCCGCGGTTCCAGTTCGCACGCCAGTTGCTGCGCGTGCGGAACGCCAGGTAGTCGACGTCGTTCATCACGTCCACCGGGCGCGCGCCGGCGAACTGCGCCACCTCCATCCGCAGCACCCGGGTCAGGCCGCCCTGCAGGCCGAGCGTGCCCCAGGCGCCGAGGTCGAGGTCGTAGCGCAGGCTGGCGTCGATGCCGTCGGTGCGCATCAGCGACTGGTTGATGGGGAAGGTCTTGAACGCGGTGATCTGGCCTTCGCTGGTCAGGTCGGTGCCGGGGCTGCGTGTGACCGCGTCCAGGTAGAAGCGGCAGGCCGCCGAGGCGGTGTCCACCGCGGCGCCGGCGCGGTCGCGGCCGAGCAGGCAGTTGGCGTTGTTCTCCAACAGGGTTTCGCTGGAGATGGCCTCGACCCGGCCCTTGAGTTCGATGCGGTAGTAATCGACGCTCAGCGACAGCGCCGGCAGCGCATCCCACACCGCGCCGAGCGTGGTCGACTTGCCGGTCTCCTCGCGCAGCAGCGGATTGGAGGCCTGGGTGGAGAAGGTCTGATACTCGTGCGCGCTCGCGCAGGCCGCCGACAACGGATCCAGACCGTCGCGGCGGCACAGGTATTCGTCGACCACGGTGGGATTGTTGGCGCTGGTGCCGGCGTAGATCCACAGCAGGTCAGGCGCGCGGAAGCTGGTGGCGTGGCTGCCGCGCAGCAGCAGCGTGTCGAACGGGCGCCACTCCAGTCCGGCCTGCCAGGTCGCTGCGCCATCGACCGCGGTGATGTCGTCGTAGGCGTCGTAGCGCGCGGCCAGGGTGGCGCTGAGCCGGCTGGCGATCGGCACGCGCAGTTCCAGGCCGGCGGCGTAGCGCTTGCGCGGACCGCCGCCGGGCGTCTGGGTAAGGTTGTAGATGCGCTCGCTGCCGGTGTAGTCGACGGTGGTGCGCGGATCGGGCTGCAGGTCGTAGGTCTGCCGCGCGGCTTCCAGCACGGTGGCGATCTGCACCATGCCCGCCGGCAGCTCGAACAGGTCGCCACTGACCACGAACTGCGCCTGGTCGGTGGCCGATTCGCCGCGGCTGGTCACCTCGGTGGTGAGCTGCTGGTACAACGCCGGGCTGCCGGGCGCGAACAACCGGTCCGGGCGCACACGGCGGATTTCGGTGCCGTCCGGCCGATAGCCCAGCACCGGCCCGAAGTAGTAATCGCGCACCGCGTTGGTGAGGAAGCGCGGGCGCCGCGTGGTGATGTCGTAGCGCGACAGCGACACGCTGGCATCCCAGTCGAAGCGCCCATCGAAGGCCTTGCCGCGCACGCCGGCGTTGAGGTTCCAGCTGCGCTCGTCGTAGTCGATGGTCTTGATGCCGCCGACCTCGTCCGGCAGGAAGATGCGCTGCGCGGTGACCAGCCCCAGGTCCGGATCGTAGGCGGTGAACGCGCCTTCGCCGATGTAGTAGTGGGTCTGGCTGGAACTTTTGTCCTGCGAGCGGTTGGCCAGCAGTTGCGCGTAGGCGGTGACGTCGTGGCCGAGTTCGGCATCGCCGGCCAGGTAGGCCGAGGTCTTGCCGTAGCCGTTCTGCACCGAGCGCCCGGCGTAGTAGTCGAACGCGCCGCAGCGGTTGGCTGCGGGCAGGCTGTCGCTGGTGCGGTAGGGCCGGAATGCCGGATTGGTCGCGGCGCAGGCCGCGGCCAGCGCCTGCGGCGAGGTCGACAGCGTGCCCGCCTGCGGCCACAGATAGGTGGTGCCGCGGCGCAGGTACACGCCGGAGATCGACACGTTGGGCGAGCTGGGATCGGCCTTGTTGGCGGGATGGTCGTCGTAGGAATCCATGAAGTCGCGCTGGCGGGCGACGATGGGTTCGCGATCCAGCCGCTCGAAGGCGTAGGTGACGCTCCAGCCGTCGCCGCGGCGCCCGCCGGTCCACTGCAGTTGCCCGCTATCGCCGCCACCGCGGGTGGTGGTGCCGGCACGCACGCGCAGGCTGTCGCCCTGGAAATCGCGCTTGGTGATGATGTTGACCACGCCGGCGACCGCATCGGAGCCGTAGATGGCCGAGGCGCCGCCGCTCATCACCTCGATGCGTTCCACCGCCGCCGCCGGAATGCTGCCCAGGCTGACCGCGGTGCCGTTGGCGCCGTAGGGCTGCGGGTAGTCGGCCATGCGCTTGCCGTTGAGCAGGATCAGCTGGTAGCCCGGCCCCAGCCCGCGCAGGTTGAGGTACTGGCCGTTGGGCGAACTGCCGGTCTGGTCGCTCTCGTTGAAGGTGCTGCCGCTGAACTGGGTCAGCGTGCCCAGCGATTCCCACACCGTGGCGAAGCCCTGCTTGCGGATGTCCTCGGCGGTGATGACGGTGACCGGCGCCGGGCCTTCCACCTGCGCGCGGGCGATGCGCGAGCCGGTGACCAGCACCGCATCGAGATCGCGCGGCGTCGCCGCCTGTTCCTGCGCCGCGGCCGGCAAGGCCGCGACCAGCGTCGTCAGCGACGCCAGCGCCACGCGCACGGACCGCAAGGGAAAAGGACGACGAACGATTCGCATGGGCACGCGGCTCTCCTGCTGGCGTGGGTGGATGGCGCGAACGCCGCGGGCGCGGCCACGGCCGAGCGCCTGTCCCTGGCGTCCACGCACACGGCGATGGCGCGTGCGCGGCACGCGGCCATCGTGTTGCGGGTTCCTGCATCTTGCCGAGCGGACGCGGCGCTGCCGTGCGCTGCCTGCACGTTCCCCAGCGCCATCGCCACGCGCCCCCTGTGCAGTCGGATGTAACACGCGCTCGCAAAACCTGTCAACGCAGCGCCTTGACAGAAAAAAACCGGGAATCGAAGATCCTGGCGTCGGCGTGTAGTACACGCCGACCTTCTTTCCAGACAGTGGGTTCCCATGATCACGATGCGCGGCCTGTGCCTGTTGCTCGCCGCGGCGGCGAGCGGCGCCATCGCCACGGCACGCGCCACCGAGGCCATGCCGCTGCAGGCACAGCCGGTGCAGTTGCAGGCCGCGCACTGGATCGCGCGGCTGCCGGCGGCGTCGGCACCGCTGCTGGAGGCGACGCAGCGCGCCGCGTTCAACGCCCGGCTGCTGCGCGACGACCCGTCGATGCACGACCTGACGGCGCTACCGACGCAATTGCCCGCCGCGCAGGTACGCGCGCAGATCCTGGCGCTGTCGGCGCCACCGACGCGCACGCTGTACGACATCCAGGGCGGCGTACTGGGCCCCGCGCGATTGCAGGCGCTGCAGCGCGCGCTGGCGCTGGACGCGCTGCCGGCGCAGGTGCAGCCGCGCTACGCGCTGGTGGTGCAACGCGCCGACCTGCGGCGCTTCCCGACCGCCGAGCGCGTGTTCAGCGACCGCGCCGATCGCGACATCGACCGCTTCCAGGAATCGGCGCTGTATCCAGGCAGCCCGGTGGCAATCCTGCATGCCAGCGCCGATGGGCAGTGGCTGTTCGTGCTGGCGAACAACTACGCTGCCTGGATCGCCCGCAACCACCTCGCCGAGGGCGACCGCGCCAGCGTGCTGGCCTACGCGCAGCGCACGCCACGGCTGCTGGTCACCGGTGCGCGCGCAGCCACCGTGTTCACCCCGGACCTGCCGGCGGCCTCGCAGGTGGCGCTGGACATGGGCAGCGCGCTGCCGTTGCTGCGCGACTGGCCGCCGCAGAACGTGGTCAACGGCCAGTCGCCGCTGGCCGCCTACGTGGTGCAGCTGCCGCTGCGCGACCGCGACGGACGCCTGCAACTGGTGCCGGCGCTGATGCCGCGCAGCGCCGACGTCGCCGAGGCGCCGCTGCCGGCCACGCCGCAGATGCTGCTGCAGCAGGCGTTCAAGTTCCTCGGCGAACGCTACGGCTGGGGCAACAGTTACGACGCGCGCGACTGCAGCGGCTTCGTCGTCGACCTGCATCGCAGCCTCGGCATCGAGTTGCCGCGCAACACCGGCGACCAGGCGCGCAGCCCCGCACTGATGTCGGTGCCCTACACCGCCAGCGACCCGCTGCCGCAGCGGCGGCAGGCGCTGGCGCAACTGCGCGTCGGCGACCTGGTCTATATCCCCGGCCACGTGATGCTGGTGATCGGCCACGAAGACGGCCAGACCTGGGTGATCCACGACGTGGCCGGCGCCAGCTACCGCAACGCCGCCGGCCAGCTGCAGCGCGTGCGCCTCAACGGCGTGTCGGTGACGCCACTGGAATCGCTGCTGCTAGGCGACGGCACGCCTTTCATCGACCGCATCACCCGCATCCAGCGCCTGCGCGCGCCGACCGCCGAATGAAGATCACCGAGATCCGCCTGGGCATGCTGCGCGTGCCGCTGAAGACCCCGTTCAAGACCGCGCTGCGCACCGTGCAGGCGATCGAGGACGTGGTGGTCATGGTCCACACCGACGATGGCCGGATCGGGCATGGCAGCGCCCCGGCCACGCCGCCGATCACCGGCGACACCCATGGAGCGATCATTGCGGCGATCGAGCGCTGCCTGGCACCGCGCCTGATCGGCGAGGACATCGCCGACCTGCAGCGCCTGCGCGGCCTGATCCAGGGCGCGCTGGAGCACAACAGCAGCGCCAAGGCGGCGCTGGAGATCGCCGTGCACGACCTGTGGGCGCAGCAGCACGGCGCACCGCTGTACCGCCTGCTCGGCGGCGGCACGCCGCACCTGACCACCGACCTGACCATCAGCGTGAATGCCGTGGACACGATGGTGGCCGACGCGCTGTCGGCGCTGGCGCGCGGCTTCGTGGCGCTGAAGATCAAGATCGGCACCGATCTCGCCGAGGACATCGCAAGGGTCAAGGCGATCCATGCCGCGGTCGGCGATCGCGCGCAACTGCGGCTGGACGCCAACCAGGGCTGGACGCCGAAGCAGGCGGTGCAGGCGATGCACGCACTGGAACATGCCGGGGTCACGCTGGAACTGCTGGAGCAGCCGGTCAAGGCCGGCGACGTGGACGGCCTGCAGTACGTGACCGAGCGCGTGCAGACCCCGGTGATGGCCGACGAAAGCGTGTTCTCGCCGGCGCAGGCGATCGCGCTGCTGCAGCGGCGCGCGGCGGACATCGTCAACATCAAGCTGGTCAAGGCCGGCGGCCTGTCCAACGCATTGCGCATCGCCGATATCGCGGCGGTGTACGGGGTGCCGTGCATGATCGGCTGCATGCTCGAATCGAGCATCAGCGTGGCCGCGGCGGCGCACCTTGCCGTGGCGCGCGCGGACGTCATCACAAAGGTGGACCTGGACGGGCCGTCGCTGGGCGCGTTCGACCCGGTGGTGGGCGGGGTGCAGTTCGACGAGGCGCAAATCCGCATCGGCGAGGCGCCGGGATTGGGGATTCGCGAGATCCAGGGGTTGGAACTGTTGCCGCGGTCGGTGTAATGGCGCCGCGCATGGCTGGCTGTCGCAATTGTGGGAGGGACTTCATTCCCGACTGCTGTCGCAATCGGTCATTGGATGGCTTCACTCGTCGCGACTGAAGTCGCTCCCACAGTGGCTTGCGGGAAGCCTGCCGGGTGCACGGTGGGAAGGACTGCAGTCCCGACTGCTGTAGCAATCGGTCATGGCTTCACTCGTCGCGACTGAAGTCGCTCCCACAGGAGTTTGCGGCGAGCCTGCCGGGTGCACGGTGGGAGGGACTACAGTCCCGACTGCTGTAGCAATCGGTCATGGCTTCACTCGTCGCGACTGAAGTCGCTCTCACAGGGGCTTGCGGGAGCCTGCCGGGTGCACTGTGGGAGGGACTTCAGTCCCGACGCATTGCGCCATCGGATGCATAGCCCATCGCTCGCCTCGGCTGCATGGCAGCCGACGCCTAGAGGAGGCCAATGCGCCGCCCGCCAACTCCGCAGGCGGCGCAGTGTCACTAGACCACGGCCTTTCAGCCACCATAGGGATCGACAGTGCGAATGCTCCCGTCCGGCTCGACGTGCAGCGGCGTGCACTTGACCGAGCGCAGGTGGGTCACGCCGCCGGACAACAGGGCGTCGTGGTAGAACAGGTACCAGCGCCCCTGAAACGCGCAGATGGAGTGGTGCGTGGTCCAGCCCACTACCGGCTTCAACAGCACGCCGCGATAGGTGAACGGGCCATACGGACTGTCGCCGATGGCATAGCACAGCAGGTGCGTATCGCCGGTGGAATACGACAGGTAATACCGGCCCTGATCCTTGTGCAGCCACGGTCCCTCGAAGAAGCGGCGCGCGTGGTCGTCGGCACGCAGCGGCTGGCCGTGTTCGTCGAGGATGACGATTTCGCGTGTGCGCTCCGCCAGCTGCGTCATGCCGGGGTCGAGCCTGGCGATGCGCGGCCCCAGCGCCGGTTCATCGCCGACAGGCTCGACGTGCGCCGCATCGAAGCGATCGTCGCGATATTTCTGCAACTGCCCGCCCCAGATGCCGCCGAAGCACAGGTAGTGCGCGCCGTCGTCGTCCTCGAACACGGCCGGGTCGATCGAATAGGTACCCGCGATCGGCTCGGGTTCGGCGGCGAACGGGCCTTCCGGACGATCGGCTACCGCCACGCCGATGCGGAACAGGCCGTGCGCGTCCTTGGCGGGGAAGTACAGGTAATAGCGCCCGTCGCGTGCCGCCGCGTCCGGCGCCCACATCTGCCGGCTGGCCCAGGGCACGTCGCGCACATGCAGGGCGACGCCGCAGTCGGTGGCCGCTCCCTCAGGTGTGTCCATGCGCAGCACGTGGTAGTCCTCCATGCCGAAGTGGCCGCCGTCGTCGTCGAACGGCGCGCCGCTGTCGATGTCGTGCGACGGATAGATGTACAGGCGCCCCTCGAACACATGGGCCGACGGATCGGCCGTGTAGATGTGGGTGACCAGTGGTTGCGAGACGGCGTGTGCCGCGAGGTGGTCGAGGTCGCTGCCCTGGCGCCGCGCCTGCAGGTCGTGTTCGATGCGACGTTCCATGCGCTTGTCGATCCGGTAGAAGCACAGCAGCGCCACCGCGACCAGGAACGGAATGGCGCTGTAGACGCTCACGGTCAGGCGGATGCCGTCCACCACGGCCTGCGGCTGTTGTTCGGCGCCCGCCTGGTAGCCGTGGTGCGCGAGGATGCCGGCGACCAGCGCGCCGCCGATACTGAGCCCGATCTTCAGCCCGCACAGCATCGCCGAGAAGATGATCGCGGTGGCGCGGCGATGGTTCTTCCATTCCGAGTAGTCGGCGACGTCGGCGATCATCGCCCACAGCAAGGGGATGGTGATGCCGTAGCAGAAGCCGTGCAGCATGAAGGCGCCGAAGGCCACGCCGATCGCAGTGGGCGGCAGGACGTAGAACACCAGCAGGAACAGAGTGGAGACCAGCAGCGCGCCACCGAAGGCATCGCGCTTGCCGAAGCGGTCGGCCAGGCGCCGGGAGAAGCCGATGCCCAGGATCATGCACAGGATGCCGCACGCATTGAACAGGCTGAACGCCGAGGTCGCCGCATCCTGCGGCCAGGTGAAGCCGGACAGGCCCCAGCCGCCGAGCAGGGCGTTCACGCCACCGATGAAGCCGTTGAAGCCGGAGGCGTCGAGAAAGCCCGCCAGCGCGGCCTCGCTCAGGTAGTACTGGAAGTAGTAGATGTAGGTGCCGCCCTTCAGCGCCAGGTTGACGAAGACCAGCACGGTCAGCGCCAGCATCACCTTCCACGGCCGGTTGTGCAGCAGGTCGGACAGGTCCTGCAGCACGCCGGCGCTCTGTTCCTTGGCCGGGACGATGCGCTCGCGGGTGGTGGCGAAGGTGATCAGGAAGAACAGCGTGCCCACCACCGCGAACACCGTCATCAGGCGCTCGAAACCACGCACGTTGTCGCCGTCGCCCAGGATCAGCACCAGCGGCAGCAGCAGCACCTGGATGATGAACTGCGCGATCATCACCGCCACGAAGCGGTAGGCCGACAGGCTGTTGCGCTGAGCCATGTTGCCGGTCAGCACGCCGCTAAGCGCCGAATACGGCAGGTTGTTGGCCGCATACACCAGCATCAGCAGGCCATAGGTGGTCAGCGCGTACAGCACCTTGCCGCGCGCCCCCAGGTCCGGGGTGCTGAAGGCCAGCAGCGACAGCACGCCGAACGGGATCGCCGTCCACAGGATCCACGGCCGGAACTTGCCCCAGCGCGTGGCCGTGCGGTCTGCGGCGATGCCGATCAGCGGGGTGAACACGAAGGCGCCCAGCAGGCCGATCACGAAGATGATCGTCGCCGCCGTGGCGGCCGGCAATCGGTACACGTCGGTGTAGAAGAACGCCAGGTAGGTGATCAGGGTCTGGAAGATCAGGTTCGCTGCCAGGTCGCCCAGGCTGTAGCCCAGCTTCTCCCGCACCGACAGCACGTGCACGGCGGTCTCCGCACTGCGGGGCTCAGTCACGGTGCGCCTCCACGGTGAAGCGCCCACGCACGCGGGCATCGGCGCTGGAACCGCCGATCCGTACTTCGTAGCTCCCTGCCGGCACGACGTAGGCACCGCGCGCCTCATCGTACTGGCGCAGTGCCTGTTGCGCGTCAAGCTCGAAGGTCAGGGTCCGGCGTTCGCCCGGGGCCAGGCGCACGCGCTGGAAGCCGCGCAGTGCCTGCTGCGCATCGCCGGGCGCGGCCGCCAGCCGCCGCACGTACAGCTGCGCGACTTCGTCGCCGGCGCGCTTGCCGGTATTGGCCACCTCAACCTGCACCTTGAGGCGTCCGTCGTCGGCGATGCGCGGCGCATCCACGCGCAGCTTGCCGTAGTCGAAGCGCGTATACGACAGCCCGTGGCCGAACGGATACAGCGGCGTGCCGCGGAAGTAGCGGTAGGTGCGGCCTTCCATCGCGTAGTCGTCGAACGCGGGCAGCGCCTGGTCCGCCCGGTAGAACGTCACCGGCAGGCGGCCGGCGGGGTTGACCTCGCCGAACAGCGCCTGGCCCACCGCGGTGCCGCCGCGCTGCCCCGGATACCAGCTCATCAGGATCGCCGGCAGATGCGCCTGCGCCCAGTCCACCGCCAGCGCCGAGCCACCGGTCAGCACCATCACCACCGGCTTGCCGGTGGCGTGCAGCGCTTCCAGCAGGGCCCGCTGCGGCGCCGGCAGGCGCAGGTCGGTGCGGTCGCCGCCGGCGAAGCCCGGGTAGTCGACCTTCATCTCTTCGCCCTCGACATCGCCGGTCAGCCCGCCGACGAACACCACCACATCCGCGTTGCGCGCGGCATCGAGCGCCTCGTCGAACGGCGGCTTCGCCCCGGGCATGCGCCAGCCCAGGCGCACGCTCGCGTCGCGCTCGGCGTCGTAGTACTCCAGCTTCACCGCATAGGCGCGGCCCGCCTGCAGCTCCAGGTCCACGCCGTCGGCGCGCATGCGGTCGCTGTCGGTCCAGTGATCCAGCACCAGCTTGCCGTCGACATAGAGGCGGAAGCCGTCGTCGGCGGCCGCCTCGATCCGGTAGCGGCCCGAGACCGGTGGCAGCAACTGACCGCTCCAGCGGATGCTGAAATGATCGTTGGGAATGCCCTGCCCCGGCCCCGCTTCGCCGCGGGCCAGCAGGTTGTCGGTCGGCGAGCCGCGGTCCCAGCGGAAGCCGATCTGCGCGTCGGTGCGAACCAGCGCCGGCGTCCCCGACAGATCGGGCGTGCGGAAATACTCGCCGCGCAGGCCGCGTTCCGGCGAGTCCGCCGAGGGCCGAAGATAGGCTGCTTCGATCAGTGGCGTGGCGCTCGGATCGTCGCGCCCTTCGACCAGATCCACACCGCGCGCATAGCGCACGTCGATGTCCTTGGCCGCGTCGCGGATGCCCTGCAGGATCGTCACCGGCGCCGCCGGCGTGCCAAAGTAGTTGCCGAGCAGGGCCATGGTGTCGTCGGCGGTCGGGCCGACCACGGCGATGCGCTTGAGCGTGCGCGACAGCGGCAGCACGCCATCGTTCTTCAGCAGCACCAGCGATTCCTGCGCGGCCTGCAGGGCCAGCGCATCGTGCGCGGGCGCCTGGTTCACCGAGGCCGGAATCCGCGCCCAGCGCACGCGCTCGGGCGGGTCGAACATGCCCAGTCGCATGCGTGCGGCGAACAGGCGCGTCACCGCGTCGTCGATCTCCGCTTCGCCGATCAGGCCCTGGCGCACCGCCGCCGGCAGCGTGGCGTACTCCTGGCCGCACTCCAGTTCGGTGCCGTTCCTGACTGCCAGCGCCGCGGCGGCCTCGCGGCTGGGCGCCAGATGGTGATGCTTCCAGATATCGACGATGGCCCAGCAGTCCGACACCACGTAGCCGGTGAAGCCCCAGTCGCGGCGCAACACGCCGCGCAACAGGAACTGGCTGGCGCTGGCGGACTCGCCGTACACCCGGTTATAGGCGCCCATCACCGCATCCACCTTGCCCTCCTTCACCAGCGCCTCGAACGCCGGCAGGTAGGTGTCGTAGAGGTCACGCTTACTGGGGCGCGCGTCGAAGTGATGGCGGTCGGCCTCCGGGCCGCTGTGCACGGCGAAATGCTTGGCGGTGGCGTCGAGCTTGCGGTACACCGGGTCGTCGCCCTGCAGTCCCTGCACGAAGGCCACGCCCATGCGCGCGGTGAGGTAGGGATCCTCGCCGTAGGTTTCCTGGCCGCGGCCCCAGCGCGGGTCGCGGAAGATGTTGATGTTCGGCGACCAGAAGGTCAGCCCCTGGTAGCGGCCATGCGCGCCCTCGCGCAGGAACTGGTGATGCTTGGCGCGCGCCTCGTCGCTGATGGTGCTGGCCACCTGCCCCATCAACGGCACGTCGAAGGTGGCGGCCAGCCCGATGGCCTGCGGAAACACCGTGGCCTGCCCGGCCCGCGCCACACCGTGCAGCGCCTCGTTCCACCAGTCGTAGGCCGGCACGCCCAGGCGCTCGATCGCCGGCGCGGCGTTCTGCATCTGCCCCGCTTTCTCCTCCAGGGTCATCTGCGCGACCAGCGCCGCCGCCCGGGCTTCGAAGCTGGCCGAGGTGTCCTGCCACGGCTTGGCGTCTTCGGCGTGGCCGGCGCAGGCCAGTGTGGCAGCGACGCACAGGGCCAGCGTGCGGAACAGGCGGCCACGAACACCGCTGCGAAAGGAAGACCTGCGCGTCATCATCGTTTGCTCCTGGAGGCACGCTCGTCGCGCGCGAAAGGACCGAGCAGGGCGCCCACGAAGCCGCCAGCACGATCCGTACTCAACACGGTTCCGTCGACGTCGTCGGCGAGGCTCTGCCAGCCCTGCCCCGTGCCGGCGTCGAACGCGAACGCATACTTTCCTTCGTCACCGGAGATCTTCAGGCGCAGTGCGCTGGACGCGTCCAGTTCGCGGCTGGCCAGAGTTTTGGTCGCTCCCTTGCCCGCGCGCGCTTCGAGGAACACGGCCACGCGATCGCGGCCCACACGGCGCACGCCAAGGAAGTACCACCAATCTTCGTTCTGGAACGCCGCCAGCCCTGCCGCCATGCTCGCTTCGGGGCGCGTCAGCGCGGTGCTGGCCTCGAACCGCAAATGCTGCTGGCGGCGCCCCAGGAAGGCGGGGTTGCGCAAGGTGTCCAGGTTCTCCGGCAGCGGATGCACGGCCAGGCTGCCCGGACGCGTGCCCAGGTCCGCCCAGTCCTGCTTGGGCACACGCACGCGCAACCAGCCGCGGCCAAGCGTCGGCGCATCGAACTCATCGCGCTCGACGAAGTTGCCGGTGGACGGCGCCTGCGACGCCTCGCCCTGCATCCACGACGGCGCCTTGACCGCGTACGGGATGGCCTGCCCGGCGGGCAGGATCACCGGCCAGCCGTCGCGCCACTGCACCGGCAGCAGGTAGGTCTCGCGCCCGGTGTTGTAGTGGCGCACGTCGTAGGTGCGGCTGGCCAGGAACACCGCCCACCAGGAACCGTCCGGCCCTTCCACCAGGTCCGCATGCCCGGCATTGGCGATCGGCAGCGGCCGAGCGTCGGGCAGGTCACGCTGGGTGAGGATGGGATTGCCCGCATACGGCTGGTAAGGGCCCCAGACCTCGCGGCTGCGCAGCACCACCTGCGAGTGCTGCGGCCCGGTGCCGCCCTCGGCGTCGGACAGGTAGTACCAGCCGTCGCGTCGATACAGATGCGGCCCCTCGATCCAGATCGGGTGCTTCGCCGGCTCGACGCCGCCGTCGATCAGCACCTTGCGCGGCCCCACCGGGGTGAAGCTCGCCAGGTCGAGTTGCTGCATCCAGATCGCGCGGTGGCCCTCGTAGCGCGGCGGGCCGGGCGGCGCGTCGTTGTTGAGCAGGTAGACGCGGCCGTCGGCATCGAAGAACAGCGACGGATCGATGCCGCCGATGCCAGGCAGCCAGTGCGGATCCGACCAGGGCCCGGCGGGATCGCGCGCGGTGGCGATGAAGTTGCCGCCGCTGTCCACGGCGGTGGTGACCACGTAGAACACCCCTTCGTGATAGGAAATGGCCGGCGCGAAGATGCCGCGCGACACGCTCAGGCCATCGAAGTCGACTTGCGTCGGCCGGTCGATCACGTTGCCGACCTGTTTCCAGTGCACCAGATCCACGCTCTCGAACACCGGGATGCCAGGGAAGTAGGTGAAGCTGGAATTGACCAGGTAGAACCGCCCGTTCGCGCGGACGATGCTCGGGTCGGCGTGGAAACCGGCCAGGACCGGGTTGCGGTAATGCCCGGCCGGCAAGGGCGCCTCGAAGGCCGCGTCGCGCCCGGCGTAGTCGAACCAGTCGAAATAGACCGGCGGTGCGGGCGCGGCCCACAGCGGTTGCAGCGCAGCGGACAACAGCAGGACGGCCGTGGCGAGCAACGGGCGCATCAGGGAACTCCTTCGGACAGTGCGAGTTCGAACGGTCCTGCCGGCGCACCGGAACGGACGCGCAGCGTGCAGACCGGGCCATCGGCCCAGCAGTAGCGCACGCGCGCGGCGGCGGCTACCTGGGGACTGCGCAGGACGACGGTGCGCCCGTCCAGCGCGGCGTCGGCATACGTGCAGTGCTGCGCCTGCGCATCGCAGAGTTCGAAGCCGATGGGGCCGCTTGCCCCGGTCGTGACCAGGCTGCCGTCGACGTCGTCGAACACGATGCGCACTCCGCCCTGCGTGCGCGTTGCCGTGCGGGGGATCGGGCCGGACGGCGCCAGCGCGTGTTCGCCGTAGACCACGTGGCGCGCCGCCTGCGCGAGGCGCCGTCCCAGTTCCTGCTTGTTCGGCGGATGGATGTCGTAGGCATCGCCGATGTCGATGGCTACCGCGAGGCCGCTGTACGGGTCTTCCGCGGCCACGCGGCGCTGCGCCTCGCGCACCTGCGCCCAGCCGCTCTCCACCGGGGCCTGCGGCGGCAGGCCGTAGCCGGCGAGCTGCACCACCAGCAGCGGCATCTTTGCGCCGAACTGCCGGCGCCAGTCGTCGCGCAAGCCGCGCAGCCGCGTCGCGTAGGCGGCGCCGTCGCCGGTGTTGGATTCGCCCTGGTACCACAGCATGCCGCGCAGCCCGTAACGCCCCAGCGGCGCGATCATGCCGTTGTACAGCGTCGACATACCGGAGGCCGCATGCCACGGCGCCAGCGGCGGTGACTGCGGATCGGGCGCGACCCGGTACTGCCAATGCCGATCCAGGACGATGCGCGTGCCATCGGCCAATTCGACGGCATGCGCACTGGCGGGGCCTGCCAGTCCGCCTTCGCCGTAGGTATCCAGCACGTTGACGACCACCGTGTTGAGGCCCGCTTTCAACAGGCCGGGCACAAGCGCATACCGGCGTGGATCGCTCGGCGCGTTCTGGCTGCCCACGGCCACGCCGTTCACCCAGGTCACATCGGTTTCGTCGACCGGCCCCAGCACCAGCCGTGCGCCCTGCGCCGCCTGCGCGGCGGTCAGGGTGACCTGCGTGCGGTACCAGACCATGCCGTTGTAGTCGGCGAGCGCGGGCACGCCCCAGCGCTCCCATGCGCCGAGTGCCGCCGGCGCGTCCTGCCACCCGGTGCGGCCCGCACCGGGCTGCCATGGCGTATCGCCCGGCGTGGCACCAGCGCGCGTGGTCCACCAATGCTGCCAGTGCCGGCCCCAGCGTGCGCTCGCGGCGACGGGGTCGGTGGCGTACAGCGCCAGCACGTCCAGCGCCTCGTCCATGCCGCCCTGCGCACGCAGCGCCTCGGCGCTGGTCCAGGCCTCGATCCGCGCACCGCCCCAGGCCGCCTGGATCAGCCCCATCGGCACCTTGACCGTCTTCTGCAGCTCCCGCGCGAAGTAGAAGCACGCGGCCGAAAATTCCCGCACCGTGTCCGGTGCCGCGGGTTGCCATGCGACCGCAGCAGGGAACGCATCCTGCGACGCGACCGCCGCGGCCTTGGGCACGGTGAACAGACGGATGCTGGGCTCGGCGGCCGCGGCCAGTTCGCGGCTCGCATCCAGCGCGCGCCACACCGGCAGCTCCATGTTCGACTGCCCGGAACACAGCCACACATCGCCCACCAGCACATCGCGCACGACCTGGCGCGCCTGTCCCGCGCGCACCGTCATGTCGTAAGGACCGCCCGCGGCGACCGGCTTGAACGTGGCATGCCAGCGGCCGCCGGCATCGGCACGTGCGCTGACCGACTGGCGGGCGAAGGTCACCGACACCGTGGCACCCGGCGCGGCGTTCCCCCACACCGGCATCGGCCGGTCGCGCTGCAGCACGGCGTGATCCTGAAACAGCGCATGCAACAGCGGCGGCACCGCGTCTTGCGCCACGCAGGGCGTGGCGCTGCACCCCAAGGCCGCCGCCAGCAACCAGCCCGTCCACGTGGTCGGCTTCATCGTCCATCTCCCGGTGCGGAGGGAAACTGCAGGGCCTGGTACCAGGCAAACGGGTGCGGTGGCGCGGCTTCGCCCGCGGGCAACGGCCGTCCGCTGACCGACTGGAAGTACGCCACGCTGGCATCGCGCCACCACTGCGCTTCGCGCAGTTGGATGCGCAGGAACGCCGCCACCTGCGCGTGCCGCTCGGCATCCACCTTGCCGCGCAGCCCATCCCAGGTGGCCTGCATGGTCTGCACCTGGCGCACGCCTTGCGTATAGCGGCCGACCAGTTCGTCCCACAACGGTCGTCCGGAGGCCATGCGGTGGTCCCACGGCACGTGGTGGAACCACAGCAGCAGCGACTCGGGCACCCGCGCCGGGTCGCCATACACGGCCGCCACGTCCGGGGCGTACTGGCTCACCGCATTGCTGCCATGCGCAGTGCGATCGAAACCGATGCCATCGCGGTCGGCGCGGTGGTAGTACACCGCGGTCCAGTCCGCGCGCGGGCCGCCGTCCACCCAGGGGCCGGGGCCGTAGTGGTGGCCGCGCGCCATCAGGTGGTGCAGGCCCAGCGGGGTCATGTAGTTCACCGCCGCCTCGCGCGAGCCCATCATCATTCCCACGATGGGCTGCACCACCTCGGGCGCCGGCGAGAACGTCATCGCCGCCCAGTCCTCGGCGATGGCGCGGGCGGATTGGTGCGGATTCCAGGCCAGGCGGCCGAAGACATACCAGTTGGCCTGGTCGAAGTGCGAGCCGCTCCAGGTGCGGTCGTTGCCGATGTTGGCGACGCCGACGATGCCGGTCAGGGCGTGGCCCTCCAGCGTTCCGTCCACCACATCCGCCACCGTGGACCCCGCGCCACGGGCGTGGGTGTCGGACTGCAGCACGTCCTCGTACAGCGGCCCCAGGTACACCAGGTGCGTGGCGAAGCCCAGATACTCCTTGGTGATCTGCACCTCCAGCATCAGCGGCGTGCGCGGCATGGCGCCGAACAGCGGATGGAAGGGCTCGCGCGGCTGGAAATCGATGGGCCCGTTCTTGACCTGCACGATCACGTTCGGGCGGAAGGCGCCGTCGAGGCCGACGAACTCGGTGTAGGCCTGCATGGCGCGGTCCACCGGCACGTCGTGGGCGTAGACGAAGGCCCGCCACATCACCACGCCGCCGTGCGGCGCCAGCGCATCGGCCAGCAGGTTGGCGCCGTCGGCGTGCGAACGGCCATAGTCCTGCGGGCCGGGCTGTCCCTCGGAATTGGCCTTGACCAGGAAGCCGCCGAAATCCGGAATGCGCGCATAGATCTCGTCGGCCTTGTCGCGCCACCAGCGCTGCACGGCCGGGTCGCGCGGATCGGCGGTGTTCAATCCCCCCAGTTCGATGGGCGCGCTGAAGCGTGCGCTCAGGTAGACGCGGATGCCGTAGGGCCGGAACACGTCCGCCAGCGCCGCCGCCTTGTCGAGGTAGGCCGGCGCCAGGCTCTGCGCATTGGCGTTGACATTGTTGAGCACGGTGCCGTTGATGCCGATCGAGGCATTGGCGCGCGCGTAGTCGGTGTAACGCGGGTCGCGCCATTCCGGCAGGCTTTGCCAATCCCACAGCGAGCGGCCCGCATAGCCGCGCTCGACGTGGCCGTCCAGGTCGTCCCAATGGTCGAGCACGCGCAGGCGGATCCGTGGCGACTCGCGCACCGCGAGCGCGTCGAGCGACGCGCCGGTCTGCAGCAGGCGCAGCAGATGGAACACGCCATACAGCACACCGAGGTCCCGGCGTCCCGCCACCAGCACCACCGCGTGCCCGTCGATGCGGGTGCGCTTGAGCAGGTAGCCCTCCTCGCCCAGCGACGCGATCTCCTCGCGGAACGGCGCAAGCGCTGGCGACGACTGCGGCGTGCCCAGCACCACCGCATGATCGCCGCTTGCGGCCGCACGCGTCGCCGGGGCGCGCCCCAGCAGGCCGGTGAGGCCACGCACCAGCTCGTCGCGCGCCACCCGCTGCGTCGGCGTCCGCGCCGGCGCCACCACCTCGTCCAGGCGCGTGTCGCCATCCGCACGTGCGGCGCCTTGCGAGGGCAGGTAACGCAGCCACAGCGCTGCGCCGTCCTCCGCGCGCAGGCTGCCCGCGCAGACCATCAGCACCATGGCAGCGCATGCCATCCACTGACACCGCATGACATGCGGACGGCACCCAAGCGCCGCCAGCAAACCTTGTAAGCTGACGGCGTACCCGCGGCGCGGCAGCGTCAGGAACAACAAAGGGAACGCGTTTTGGACAAGCCGAAGAAAGCGGTCCGCCGCAAGACCAGCGGGGTGACGATCGACGAGGTGGCGGCCTTGGCCGGGGTTTCGCCGATGACCGTGTCGCGCGCGATCAACCAGGGCAAGGTGCGCGATGCCACCCGCGAGCGCGTGATGCGTGCGGTGCGCGAGCTGGGCTACACGCCCAACCTGGCGGCCAGTTCGCTGGCCGCCGCGCAGCACACCCGCATCGCCCTGATCTACACCAATCCCAGCGGCGCCTACCTGCGCGAGCTGCTGGTCGGCTTGCTGCGCGTCGCCTCCAACGCCGCCATCCAGTTGGTCATCCACTACTGGGAAGACCTGGACCCCGATGCCGAGCGCAAGGCCGCGCGTGCCCTGGGCGGGCGCGTGGATGGCGTGATCCTGCCGCCGCCGTTGTGCGAATCGCAGGCGGCGGTGAGCGAACTGGTGAAGGCCGGCATCCCGGTGATCGCGATCGCTGCCGGGCGCCTCAGCGACGCGATCTCCTGCGTGCGCATCGACGACTTCCATGCCGGCAAGGAGATGGCCGAACACCTGATCCAGCACGGCCACCGGCGCATCGGCTTCATCCGTGGGCGCCAGGACCTCAGCGCCAGTGCGCGGCGCTACGAGGGCTTCGTCACTGCGCTGCAGGAGGCCGGGCTGAAGGTCGAACCCGGCCTGGTCCAGCAGGGCGACTACACCTATCGCTCGGGGTTGGCCGCCGCCGAAAAGCTGCTGTCGCAGCGGCGGCCGCCGACCGCGATCTTCGCCAGCAACGACGACATGGGCGCGGCGGCGATCTCCGTCGCGCATCGGCGCGGCCTGGAAGTGCCGCGCGATCTGTCGGTGGTCGGCTTCGACGACACCTCGGCCGCCACCACCGTGTGGCCGGAGCTCACCACCATCCACCAACCGATCGCCTCGATGGCCGATGCCGCCATCGACATCCTGCTGCGCAGCATCCGCCGCAAGCGCGACGACGCACGCATGTCCAGCGACCACGTGGTCCCGCACCGGCTGGTGCTGCGCGGTTCGGTCGCCGGCCCACCCAAGGGGCGCTGACGCAGGACGCAGGCTCACGCGCTCGGGCATGCGACAGTGCTCTCCGCTTCGTTCAATGCGCCGAGCGCGACCCGCGACACCGACAGCGTCATCGCGCCCGCCGTGGTCAATGCCCACGGACGATCCAGCTTGCTCAGATCGGCGCCGGCCGCCGCCAGGCACTTGAGCGGCACGCCCACGCGCTTCCACTGGCCGACCGGCAGGGCTGTCAGCGTCGATCTGATCGCCACCCGCGCGGCGCAGCCGCTGCCGCAGCCGACCGCCAGCCACGCCTCGCCCTGCGGGGCGGCGTCCACGCGCAGCGTGGTCACCAGCATCAGGTCGCCATTGCTCTCGCGCTGCAGGTCCAGCGGCGTATGCGACTGCAGCGCGACCACCGCCTCGCGTCCACCCGACCAGGCGAGGCGGCGGCCATCCTCCTGCGCCAGGTGGTCCACGCCGGTGACCTTGAGCAGCGCGCCCTCAAGCGATTCCGGCACGCGGGTGACGGTGACGCCCTGCCCGGTGATGCCTTCCAGGCGCAGCGCCATGCCCGGGCCGGCCGCGCCGCGGGCGAAGAACACGCCGGCCGCAGCTTCGTTGCCGGTGAGGCCGGAGACCTCCGGCAACCTGGCCAGGTTGCCATTGTCGGCGTAGCGCAGGCCGTAGCCGAAGGCGAACAGCGGGTCGTAGCCCTTCTGCCCCACGTTGTTGGCGTATTGCGTCGCCGTGCGCGGCCAACTGAAACTCAACTTGCCCTTGAAGTCGTGCTGCACGCCGCCCTGCGGGTTGCGCAGCAGCACGTCGGCGATACCCGCACCTTCCGAACCCGGCAGCCACGCCGCCACGAAGGCATCGGCCGCGTTGAGTTCGCGGTTGACCCACAGCGGGCGCCCGCTGAGGAACACCGCGACCACGGGAATGCCGTCGGCCTTGAGCCGCTTGATCAGCGCCAGGTCGGTGTCGTCGCCCGGCTTGTAGGCCAGGGTCGGCCGATCGCCCTGGAACTCCGCGTAGGGATTCTCGCCGAACACCACCACCGCGACGTCCGGCTTGGTCGTGTACGTGCCGTCGACCGACAGCACGGCCTCGCCGCCTGCGACCTTGGCCTGCTGCGCGAAGCCCTCGTAGATGGTGTCCGCATTCGGGAAATCCTTGCGGGTGGTACCGGTGCCCTGCCAGTTCAGCGTCCAGCCGCCGGCCTGCTTGCCGACGTCGTTGGCGCCGTCGCCGGCCACCAGGATGCACTGCTTCGGCGACAGCGGCAGCACGCCGCCCTGGTTCTTCAGCAGCACCAGCGACTCGCGCACCGCCTGCCGCGCCACCGCGCGATGCGCCGGCGCACCGATCAGCGCGAACTGGCCACCGACCGCGCGCGCCGACGGCTTGCCCGCCTCGAACAGGCCCAGCCGCATCTTGACCCGCAGGATCCGGCGCACCGCATCGTCCAGGCGCCGTTGCGAGATGGTGCCGTTCTTCGCCGCCGCCAGCGTGGTGGTGTAGAAGCCCTTCCAACTGTCCGAGGCCATGGCCATGTCCAGGCCGGCGTTGATGGTGGCAGGGCAGTCGGTCGGCGTGCAGCCCTTGACCTGTCCGTGGCCGTTCCAGTCGCCGACCACGAAGCCGCCGAAGTGCATGCGCCCCTTCAGCGCGTCGGTCAGGTAGGTCTTGTGACCGTGCATCTTTTCGCCGTTGACGCTGTTGAACGAGGCCATCGCGGTCTGCGCGCCGGCGGCGATGGCCGGCGGATAGCCCGCGGCGTGGATGCGGACCAGCTCGGCTTCGCCGATTTTGGTGTCGCCCTGGTCGCGGCCGTCGGTGGTGCCGCCATCGCCCAGGAAGTGCTTGACCGAGGCGATCACATGGCGCCCATCGAGGAAGTCCGGCGTACCCACCTTGCCCTGCAGCCCCTCGACCATCGCACCGGCGTAGCTGGCCACCACCTCGGGCGATTCCGAATAGCCCTCGTAGGTGCGTCCCCAGCGGTCGTCCTGCGGCACCGCCACGGTCGGCGCGAAGGTCCACTCCATGCCGGTGGCGCGGGTTTCCAGCGCGGTGATTTCGCCGATCCGGCGCAGCAGCGCCGGGTTGCGGGTCGCGCCCAGGCCGATGTTGTGCGGGAACAGCGTGGCGCCGACGATGTTGCTCTGCCCGTGCACGGCATCGATGCCGAACAGCACCGGAATCGCCTTGCCGCCATGCGAGGTGTCCATCGACGCCGCATAGAACGCATCGGCCAGCGCCAGCCACTCGGCCGGCGCGGCGTCGTAGCGGCCGCCGGGATCGGAATTGCCGCCGGCCAGGATCGACCCCAGGCGATATTTGCGTACGTCCTCCGGCGTGAGGCTGCCGATATCGCCCTGCACCAGTTGGCCGACCTTCTCCTCCACCGTCATGGTGGCGATCAGCGCGGTGAGGCGCTTTTCCAGCGCGGGATCCTCGGGCAGCGGCCAGGTCACGCTGGGCCAGGGGCTGGCCTCCGCGCGAGCGGGCGCCGCGGCCTGGACGTCGCCCTTGCACACGGCAAGCGCGAGCAGCAGTGCGGCCAGCAACGCGCCGCTGTGGCGGGTGGAATCGGTGTCGGTCACGGCGCTGCTCCTTGCCGCCGCGCTCAGCGCAGCAGGTACTGGTTGATCAGGTTCTCGTAGCGCTCCTGGCGGCCGCTGATCTGCCGCGGCTCGCCGCCCTTCGCGCCCAATGCCGCCAGCTCGGCGAGGCCGAGCGCGCCGCGCGCGAACTGCTCGCCGGCGCCACTGTCGAAGCTGGCATAGCGCTCCCGGCGCCACTGCTCCCAGGGCGAGTCGGTGAGCAGCGCGTGGGCCACTTCCAGCCCGCGGGCGAAGGTATCCATGCCGCCGATGTGGGCAATGAACAGATCCTCGAGTTCGGTGGACTCGCGGCGCACCTTGGCGTCGAAGTTCAGGCCGCCCTCCAGGCCGCCCTGGCGCAGCACCACCAGCATGGCGCCGACCGTGTCGTACAGATCGGTCGGAAACTGGTCGGTATCCCAGCCGTTCTGCGCGTTGCCGCGGTTGGCGTCGATGCTGCCCAGCAGGCCGTGGTCGGAAGCGACCTGCAGGTCGTGTTCGAAGGTGTGGCCGGACAGCGTGGCGTGGTTGGCCTCGATGTTGAGCTTGAAGTCCTTGTCCAGGCCGTGCGCCTTCAGAAAGCCCGCCACCGTCGCGCTGTCGAAGTCGTACTGGTGCTTCATCGGCTCCATCGGCTTGGGCTCGATCAGGAAGTTGCCTTTCAGGCCGATGCTGCGGCCGTAGTCGCGCGCCATGGTCAGGAAGCGCGCGAAGTGCTCCAGTTCGCGTTTCATCTGCGTGTTGACCAGCGAGGCATAGCCTTCGCGGCCGCCCCAGAACACGTAATGCTCGCCGCCCAGTTCCACCGTCGCTTCCAGCGCCGCCTTCACCTGCACGGCGGCGCGCGCCACCACGGCGAAATCGGGATTGGTCGCGGCACCGTTCATGTAGCGCGGATGCGAGAACAGATTCGCCGTGCCCCACAGCAGCTTCATGCCGGTCGCGTCCTGGCGCGCCTTGGCCAGGCCGACCATGTGCTTGAGGTTCTTCTCGTACTGGCCGGCATCGTCGGCGTCCGGCGCCAGGTCGATGTCGTGGAAGCACCAGTACGGCACGCCGAGCTTGGTGAAGAACTCGAACGCCGCATCCACTTTCGCCTCGGCGCTGGCCAGCGGCGCACCGACTTCCCAGGGGAAGTGGCGCGTGCCCGGGCCGAACGGATCCTGCCCGGCGTTGCAGAAGGTGTGCCAGTAGCAGACCGCGAAGCGCAGATGTTCCTGCATGGTCTTGCCGCCGACGACCTTGTTGGGGTCATAGACCTTGAAGGCCAGCGGGTTGTCCGAGCCGCGGCCTTCGAAGGGGATGCGGCCGATGCCGGGGAAGTATTCCTTGCTGCCGATAAAGGGCTGGGTATGCATGGTGCGGGTTCCTGTAGTGGTGGGAGGGCGTGCGAAACGGGGAATCAGCCGCGGAACAGCGGCAGGCAGGCGTCGAGATGGCGCAGAAAGCGTGCATAGGCCGCGGCATAGGCCTGGGTGCGCGCCGGATCCGGACGGGCGGACAGCTGCGGATCGACCGCCACATGCTGTTGCGCGATGTCGGCGATGGAAGCGGCATCGCCGCGTGCCAGGCCCACGGCCCACAGCGCCTGCAAGGCCGCACCGAACGCCGCGCCTTCCGGCTGCGTAGGCACGTCCACCGGCAGGCCGAACACATCGGCCACCAGTTGCCGCCACGCGCCGCTGTTGCTGCCGCCGCCGGTCAGCACGATGCGCTCGAAGTGCATGCCGGCGCGCACGAATGCGTCGAAGCCGTACTTCAGGCTGTATGTCGCCCCTTCCATCGCCGCGCGATAGAGGTGGGCCGGGGTCATGTTGTGCGTGTCCAGGCCCGCCAGCACCCCCTTGCCCAGCGGCAGGTCGGGCGTGCGCTCGCCGTTGAGGAACGGCAGCATCACCAGGCCGTCGGCACCGGGCGCGGTGGCGTGCAGATGCGCATCGCCGTCGCGTGTGCTGAAGCCGAACGCGGCGGCGACCTGTTCGGTCGCCACGGTGCAGTTCATCGTGCAGATCAGCGGCAGCCAGCCGCCGGTGGAGGAGCAGAACGCGGCCCACGCACCGTCCGGGTCGACCACCGGTGTGTCGGAGTAGGCGAACAGGGTGCCGGAGGTGCCCAGGCTCATCGCCAGGCGACCGGGCACGACGCAGCCGGTACCGATGGCCGCCATCATGTTGTCGCCGCCACCGACGGCGACCTTCAGCGTCGCCGGCACACCGAGCAAGTTGGCCGCGGCCGGGTCGATGTCGAACAGGGCATCGGGTGCGGCCAAACGCGGCAGGCAGTCCGCCAGGTCGCGCTGCGGATCGGTGGCGCGCAGCAGCTCGGTCGACCAGGTGCGCGTGCGCACGTCCAGCCAGCCCGTGCCCGACGCATCGCCGTATTCGCAGAAGCGCTGGCCGGTCAGCACGAAGTTGAGGTAGTCGTGCGGCAGCAGAATGGTGGCGAGGCGCGCGTAGGCGTCGGGCCGGTGCGTCTTGGTCCACGGCAGCTTGGAGGCGGTGTAACCGGTGAGGATCGGATTACCCGCCAGTGCGATGGTGCGTGCCGCGCCGCCGAGCGCGTCCATGATCTGCACGCACTCGGCCGAGGTGCTGGTGTCGCACCACAGCTTGGCCGGTGCCAGCACCTCGCCTGCCGCATCGACCGGCACGAAGCCATGCTGCTGGCCCGAGACTGCCAGCGCGCCGAGGCGCGAGCGCAGCGCAGGATCGATGGCCTGGAAGCAGGCCTGCAGGGCCGCGACCCAGTCGGCCGGATGTTGTTCACGGCTGCCATCGGCGGCGGAATGCAACTCCAGCGGCGCGCTGCTGCTGGCCACGACGCTGCGCCCGACCGGGTCGTAGACCACGACCTTCAGGCTCTGCGTTCCCGCATCGATTCCGGCTACCAGTTCCCTTTCTTCCACGTCGTACCACCTTTTCGTTAGCGCTATCATTTTTGGACGACAGCGTGTGTGCCGTTACGCCAGGGATACGCTCCGCTGCCAGACGTCCGGGGTCGCCTTGCAGTAGCGTTCGATGAACTCCGCCTGCGACGGCATCGCCGCGCTGGCCTGCTGCAGCGGCTGCCGGATCCGCGTCAGCAGCGTGCGCAGATCCGCATCGCCGATGGCGGCGGCCAGCGGATGCGGCGGTCCCGGCTGGATGCCCTGCCCCAGCAACACGCTGGTCCAGGAGTCCACGCGGAACAGTTCGCCCGGGTCCTGCCAGGCGTGCGCCCGCTCGCGCCAGGCGCGCAGCCGAATCGCCAGCGACTCGGGCAGCGCCATCTCGCGGCAGGCTTTCCACATCGGCTCGTCGCGCTGGGTGGCGTGGTAGTGCAGGATGATGAAATCGCGCACGTGCTCCATCTCCTGGCGGCTGACCGTGTTGTACAGCTCCACCAGCGCCGGGCTGATGCCGTCGTGAGGAAACAACTGGATCAAGCGCACCACCGCGCTGATGGTCAGGTGGATGCTGGTCGATTCCAGCGGCTCGATGAAGCCGCTGGCCAGGCCCAGCGCCACCACGTTCCTGTTCCACGCCTGCAACCTGCGCCCGCTGCGGAACGGCACCAGCCACGGGTCGCGCAGCGGCGGGCCGTCGACGTCGCGCAGCAGCTTGGCGTGCGCCTCGTCGTCGGACAGGTGCCGGCTGGAGAACACCAGTCCGCAGCCGACCCGGTGCTGCAGCGCGATATGCCAGCGCCACCCGGCCTCGTGCGCGATGGCACGGGTATACGGCACCGGCGGCGCGACCGCCTCGGTCTGCACCGCGACGGCGCGATCGCTGGGCAACCACTCGCGCCAGTCCTCGTAGCCGGTGTGCAGGGTCTGCTCGGTCAGCAGGCCACGGAAGCCGGTGCAGTCGATGAACAGATCGCCCTCGATGAGCTGCCCATCTTCCAGCAGCAGCGCCGCGACCGAGCCGTCGTGCGCATGCTGCCGTACCTCGCGGATCTGCCCTTCCACCCGGCGCAGGCCGTAGCCTTCGGCCTTCTTGCGCAGGAACTTCGCGTAGAGCGCGGCATCGAAGTGATAGGCGTAGTTGACCTGCGGCTGGGTCTCCAGCGAGAACCGGTCCGCACGCGAGGCCACGCTCTCCAGGCAGAAATCGCCCAGGTCCGACGGCATGCCGCGGCGCAGGCTGTCCAGCCAGAAATGATGGAACGGCGTGGCCAAGGTGCCCTGCCCGATCGTGCCGAACGGATGGATGAAGCGATCGCCCGGACGGCGCCAATGTTCGAACGAGATCGAGAGCTTGAACGTGCCGGCCACGGCGCGCAGGAACTCCTGCTCGTCGATCTGCAGAAAGCGGTGGAAGGTGCGGATCGGCGGCACGGTCGACTCGCCGACGCCCACGGTGCCGATCTGCTCGGACTCCACCAGGGTGATGTCCAGGCGATCGCGGAACTGGTGCGCCAGCGCGCAGCCGGCCAGCCAGCCCGCGGTGCCGCCGCCGGCGATGACGACCTTGCGGATGCGTCCGTCCGTTGTGGTGGCAAGGTTCAAGGTGATGCTCCCATCAGCGATTCAGCCGCGCCAGCAACTGCGCGCGCGTGCGGCGCGCCCGTGCCTCGTCGAACGGGGCCAGTTCGCCCCGCGCGGCTTCGGGCAGGTGCTGCCCTGCGCGTTCGCCGGGGCCGAACACGTAGTAATCGAAGAGCTTGGCCCAGTCCTGCTTCTCGCGCGCCGGCAGATCGCGCAGCGCCCACATCGCGTGCTGCAGCGCCGTCAGCGGCGAGGGCAGGAAGGCCGGCGCACTGCGCCACCAGTAGTTCACCAGCACGTTGAACGGCGCGAGGCTGCGTACGTGGTGCCACCACATGCTGGGGATGAACAGCGCATCGCCCGGCTCCAGCTCGACGTGCCGCGCGCTGGCCAGCGCATCGCGGAAACGCGGATAGCGCGCGAAGTCGGGGCGGTCGACATCCACCACGCTGACCACCTGGCCGCCCGGCGTCGGCTCCAGCGGCCCCGGATACAGGTTGTCGATCTGCTCCGGCGGAAACAGGGTGAAGTGGCGCCGGCCCACCGCACAGCAGGCCAGGTTGTCCGGCGTGTCGAAATGGCAGGACGCCGTGACCCGGTTGCCGATCCAGATGCTCGGCGGCGCATCGACGCCCTGCCCGGCCAGGCCGGCATCGTTGGCCTGCGCGAACCCCGGCAGCGCCCGCTCGATCGGCAGCGACGCGACATAGTACGTGGGCGGCCGCGGATCCTCGAAGGTCGTGGCAATCGCGTCCAGCACCTGCGTGAGCGTTCCGCGCCGGACCTCGAAATTCAATTCGGTGAAGTCGGCGTTGTAGAACGGGCGTCCCTCGATCCCGGGTTCGCCGAAGGAATACGGAACGGGCACCCCCGTATCGAAGCTGCGCAGGTAGGCCATTGCGTCCTGCGTGGAGCGCAGCCCGGCCTGCATCAGCCCCCAATCGCGCACGATGCCGCGCAACACCACCGGCTCCCCCGCCGCCACCAGGTCCTGCAGTGGCAGCGCGGTGGGCTGCACGTCTTCCAGTGTCCGCATGGCTGCGCCGTCCGGCACGCTCAATTCCTGCCTGCCGCGCCAGCGGTATCCTGCAAGCGCAGGCGTCGCTGCTTCTCGGCGATCAGGCGGCGCATGTTGTGCAGCGAGGCCAGCATCAGATACGCGCCTTCCAGATAGCCGGCGCGGTTGAGCGCGGCCAGCGCGGCGCCGTCCAGTTGGGCCAGGCGCTCACGGTCGATCGCGTGCAGGCCGTTCACGCCGACGCGGTGCTGCGCATCGAGCTGCACGTCGAGCGCCACCGGCTGGATCAAGCCGTGTGCATCGAGCGCGGCAAACATCTCCGCGCCGAATGCATGGCCTTCGTGGATGCCGCGCAGCACGCCGGCGATGTGGTCGAGATAGGGCGTGTTGCCGCCCTGCGGCAGGAATACCGGCTCGCCCTGCATCGCCGTCACCCGCGGATGCTCCATGTCCACGTGCAGCACCGCGTCCTGGGTCAGCACGCCATCGATGCGCTGCTCCTGGAAGCCGATCAGGAACGGCCCCTTGGCCGCCGCTCCCGGGAGATAGGAGGCCATCCAGCGCCGGTCCTGCAGGAACAGGTTCTCGTGCTGCTCGAACCCCAGCAACGCAACGGACTGCCACTCCCCCGTCGCTGGATCCTTGCGCAGGAAGATCGGATATTCCCGCTGCAGCTCGGCGTACTCGCTAGGGTAGGCCGGCACCATCCCCACCGCGTCGCCGAACTCCGGACCGAAGTCGGTGGCCACGCGCAGGTCGCGATGGGCGATGTTGTTGAGCATCTCGTAACGCGGCATGGTGGTGCGCACTCCCCTCTGGAGTCCGGCACGGGGCGCCGCCGCAATCGCAGCGGCGCCCGTGGCGACATGCGAAGAGAACCTCTCCGCCTTGTTCAGAACTTATAGCGAACGCCCAGCATATAACGCGGGCTCTGGTCGGCCAGCTTCACAATCATCTTCGAGGTGCGCGAGCGCCAGCGTACGTCCTCGCCGGTCAGGTTGATCGCCTCCAGGCCGAACGACCAGTGGTCGTTCAACGTGTAGTTCACGCTGAGATCCCACTGTTCGTAGGGCTCCACATAGTACGGGTTGCGGCTGGTACCCTGGTTGGCCAGGATCAGGTACTGGTCGCGCCAGTTCCAGGCCAGGCGCACCGACCAGCCGTACTTTTCGTACATCAGCACCGCGTTGGCGGTGTCGCTCAGGCCGGTGAGCGCGAACTGGTCGATGCCCGGGTCGCCACCATTGTCGTAACCGACGTCGCCCTTGACGATGGTGTAGTTGGCGAGGATGCCGAACCCGGTGTCGCCGAGGAAGTACTGCCCGCCGAGCTCCCAGCCGTGCAGCTTGGCCTGGTTCTGGTTGATCGGACGGTTGACGTTGAACTCGTACAACGGGTCGTCGGCCTCGCCGTAGAGATCGTAGGCCGCTTCGGTCGCCAGCACCTGCGCGCCGGTGCCGTTGTAGGCGGCCAGGCCGGCCGGGTTGTTGCGCAGCAGGGCCAGCGCGGTGAACAGCGAGGTGTCGTTGGCCGAGCAGGCCGCCGCATTGGCCGGGCCGACCTGGGCGAGGCAGGCACCGCTGGTGAGGAACGCCAGCGCCGACTTCGCGTCCGGACCCGAGGTGGGATCGCGCAGGCCGTACAGATTCTCCTGCACGACGGTGTTGCCGATGAAGTTGTTGACCGACTTGTTCCAGTACGTCACCGACAGGTAGCTCGCATCGGCGAAGTACCACTCCAGCGCCAGGTCGAGGTTGTCGGACTCCAGCGGCTTCAGCGACGGATTCTGCGCCGTGCCGCTGGCCCGCGAGGACGGATCGATCAGCACCGAGCCGAACGGCTGCTGTGCCCCGGGGCCGGCATAGAGATTGCCGATCGGCGCGCGCGCGATGCTCTTGCCGAAGGAGACGCGACCCTTCAGCGTGTCGGTGAGGTCGATGCTGAAATCGAGGTTGGGCAGGATGTAGCTGTACGTGGTCTTCTCGCTGAACGGCTGCTGCTCGTTGGACAGCACCACGCGGAAGTCGTTGTTGGACTGCCACTGGATCGCTTCGGGCGTGGCGATGATCGAGGTCGACACCACGTCGGTGGTTTCGTAGCGCACGCCGAGCCGGGTATTGGTGCGCCGACCGGCCAGCTCGCCATCCAGTTCCACCTGGAAATACGCCGAGCGGGTCTTTTCCTCCACGAAGTTGTCGGCGGCGCGCTGCGGGCTCACGCCCAGGCCGACGCCGTACTGGCTGGCCGCCCATTCCGCCAGCCGGCCCGCATCGCCGCGCCATGCCGGCCAACTCGTCCCGCTGTAGTCATGGAACAGGCCGATGATGTTGACCGGCTGCATCAGGTTCATCAGGCCGCCGGCGGTATCGCGGTCGACGTTGGCCACGCCCCAGTCGCCCAGCGTGGAGTACGCCTCGGCGGCTTGGATGCGGTGGGTGGTCGACTTGTTGGTGTCCACGCCGAACTGGAAGCGGCCCTGGTCGAAGCTCCATTCGCCGTCGACGCGCGCCTGCTTGATCTGGCTGATCTGGCTCTGCGAGTTGACCCGCAGCACCTGCGAACCGATCTCGCCGGGCACGAAGCCCGGATTGACCACGCCATTGGCCTTGGCCGCGGCAGCGGCGTCGCTCGGATACCAGACCTGGGTGCCGATCGGCAGGCCATTGTTGAAGTTCAGCTCCTGCACCCAGGAGCCGCCGCAGTGCGGCCCGGTGGTGCAGTTGTTGGTGCCGGCGATGCTCATGAAGAGGGAGCCGCCACCGGTCAACGGATCGTTGGGACGGCTTTCGTTCTTCGAGTCGTGCGCGTCGAAGCTGAGCTTGAGCCGGTCGGTCACGTTCCACACCGCATTCAGACCGAGCGAGCCCAGCTTGTACTTCTGCATGCTGCGCTGCTGCTCAAGGCCGAAATCCTTGGTGCCGGCGATCTCGCGGATGTAGGTCGGCACCGCCACCGCGCCGCTGGTATCGAACGTCACATCGGTGTAGTTGCTGTTCTGCAGCCACATGCCCTGCTCGCCACGATTCTCGGTGATCTCGTTGGTCGAATAGGTGTAGTCCAGGGTCAGTGTCAGGCTGTCGGTGGGTGCGAACTGCAGCACCGCCTGGCCGTTGACGCGCTCGCGTTCGAACTCGGAGAACGCATAGCGCAGGTCGTTCGGCCGGGCATACAGCGCGCCGATCTGCGGCGCATTGACCACGGTCGGATTGCCGGGCATCGAGCCCGTCCACGGCTGCACGTTCCAATAGTTCTCGGTGGCCTGCACCGAGCCGCCCTTGCGCTTCTGGTAGCTCGCGCTCACGCCGACGCCGAAGGTCTTGTCCGGATTGCTGTAGCTGAAGATGCCCGACAGTTCCGGGGTGATGTCGTTGTCGAACGGCTGGCTGCGGTCGGAGACGGCCTTGGCGCCGGCACTGGCGACGATGCCCTGGTGGTCGAACGGGCGCGCGGTCAGGATGTTGATGGTGGCGCCGATGCCGCCGCTGGGCATGTTGGCCTGGCTGGTCTTGTAGACCTCGATGCCATTGATCGCTTCGGCAGCCAGCTGGGCGAAGTTGAAGGCACGGGTGCCGCCGTCGACGCCGCCGATGGCGACCTGGCCGGCAGCGCCGAACGCATCGGCGCCCGGCATCTGCCGCCCGTTGAGCGTCACCATGTTGAACTGCGGGCCGAAGCCGCGCGCGGTGACCTGCGCGCCTTCGCCATCGCGCCGTTCGATGGAGATGCCGGTGATGCGCTGCAGCGACTCGGCCAGGTTGGTATCGGGGAACTTGCCGATGTCTTCGGCACTGATGGCATCCACCACGCCCGCGGCGTCGCGCTTGATGTCCATCGCCTGGCTGAGGCTGTTGCGCAGGCCGGTGACCTGGACCGTGTCCAGCTGCGTCGGGCTGCTCTGAGCCTGTTGCTCTGCCGCCGGCGCGGGCGTCGACGCGTCCTGTGCGAATGCGGGATTGATGACCAGGACGCCACCGACGAAGGTGAACATGGCCCTGGATTTGAACTTCGCCAGCGTGCGGCTCATGGACGAGCCCCCAGGTCTGGGCTACGACGAAACATAGAAGCGCTCATGACTCTCCCCTCTGACATGCGATCGATGGATGTACCGCCCCTCCCCTAAGAGGCACGCACGGGCGATGCCCGTCTTCCACGCCGAACATCGCAGCGCGCTCTGCGTTCGCTGCGACTCAAAACTCCGTTTCAGGATTGCCAGACGACGCGCGATAAAGGCTCCCCCCGAGCCCGACTGCCGCTGATTGATAGCGCTATCATCGCGTCACGGCGCAGACTACGCACCCGGGACATCGCTTGTCATCATGCGTCGCAACAAAGGACCGCATTCCTTGAAGAACACCCCCAAAACGACGCGTCGAAGAGGGAACGCCATCACCATCGACGACGTCGCGGCGCATGCGGGCGTCTCGCCGATGACCGTCTCGCGCGTCACCCACGGTCACGCCGGCGTGCGCGAGAGCACGCGCGAGCGGGTGATGCGCAGCGTGCGCGCACTGGACTACCGGCCCAACCCGGCCGCCAGCGCGCTCGCCGCCGCGCAGCACACCTGCATCGCGTTGATCTACACCAACCCCAGCTCCAGCTATCTGCGCGAACTGCTGGTCGGCGCGCTGCGTGGTTCGACCCGCGTGGCGGCGCAACTGGTGATCGCCACGTGGGACGGACTGGGTCCGCGGGCACGCCGCGAGGCCGCACGCACGCTCTGCAGCAGCGTGGCCGGCGTGATTCTCCCCGCGCCCTTGTGCGAATCGAAAGCCATCGTCGCTGTGTTCGTCGACGCCGGGATTCCCGTCGTCTCCATTGCGTCGAGCCGGTTCAGCGACAGGCTGTCCTGCGTGCACATCGACGACCGCCGCGCCAGCCATGACATGGTCTCGCACCTGATCGCGCACGGGCATACGCGCATCGGCTACATCACCGGCGACCCGAACCAGACCGCCAGTGCGCACCGCTGGCAGGGTTACCGCGATGCCCTGGCGGATGCGGGCATCGACTACGACGCCGCGCTCGTGCAACCGGGCGACTTCACCTATCGCGCCGGGCTAGAGGCCGCCGAGCGACTGTTGGCGTTGCGGGCACGCCCCAGTGCGATTTTCGCGAGCAACGACGACATGGCCTCGGCGGTGGTGTCGGTGGCGCATCGTCGCCGCCTGAAGGTGCCGCAGGATCTGTCGGTGGTCGGATTCGACGACACGTCGGCGTCGACGATGGTGTGGCCGGAGCTGACGACCATCCATCAACCGGTGGCGGACATGACCGATGCGGCCATCGATCTGCTGCTGCGGGAGATCCGGCAGGGGGCCGGTTCGGGGCGTACCTGCGTCAATCATGTTGTGCCGCACCGGCTGGTCACGCGCGATTCCGTCTCGCGGCCGCTGCTGGGTCGCTAGCTTCCTATCGTCGGGCGCGGACTGGGGGAGAACGTCGAGGAACGTCCGTGCCTCATGCGCGTCGCACAACGGCACCGTCAGCGAGTACTGTTGTTGCCGTTGCTCTTGCAGTGGCTTTGGCTTTTGACTTGCCGGGTCCCCTTCCGAAGCGGCGGCCATCGCGGGGAAAAACCCCGAAGGGGCGGCGCACATGGACGTGCGCCGTCCGCGGCAGGGGCAGGATGCCCCTTCCGCGGATCCCCGTGATGGACGCGGACCCGGAGCGCGTTAGCGCGGAGGGCGCGAGGTAGGGTGTGCTTTCTTTTGGTTACTTTTCTTTGCACAAGCAAAGAAAAGTGACTCGCCGCCAGGCGAAAGCTTTGCTCTTGTACTTACTGCTACGGCGGCGACCGCTGAATTGTAGGAGCGGCTTCAGCCGCGACAGACACAATGGATTATCGCTGTCGCGGCTGAAGCCGCTCCTACAGATATTCTCGTCCGACAGACAAACTTCAAGCAACGGCAACAGCAACGTCAACAGCAAAGGCTTTAAAGGCTTTAAAGGCTTTCGCCCTTTCGGGCGAGTTACTTTTCTTTGCTCGCGCAAAGAAAAGGTAACCAAAAGAAAGCGCGCCCTGCCTACGCGCCCTCCGCGCTGCGCGCTCCGGGTCCGCGAACCAGACGGGATCCGCGGAAGGGGCATCCTGCCCCTGCCGCGGACGGCGCACATCCCTGTGCGCCGCCCTTCGGGTTTTTCCCACCTGGTTCGCCGCTTCGGAAGGGAACCCGGTAAGTCAAAATCCAGAACAACAGCAACAACAGAAGCAAGAGCAGGAGCAAGAGCAGGAGCAACAGCGACAGCAACGGCAACGGCAACGGCAACGGCGTGGATCAGCTTGCTCTGGCGCAGCGCGGACACTCACGACACAACACCCATACCGCCGCCCACACGTCACCAACACATACACCACTCGCCACCCACCGCATCGGCCAAGTCGTCGACAAGATCGCCGCACCAGCGCGCACCATCAGCCTCGCAACTGCGCTACCTTGCACCCAAAGCGCCCTCGCGCCCATGCCGCCCCGGAGATCCCCATGCCCCTGCTCCATCGGTCCCCCGCCGCGCCACCGCATGCAGGCCACCATCGCGCCTGGCGCATCGGCTTGGCCCTGCTGTGCGCCCTGATCGGCGCGCCCGGCATGGCCGCCGACACCACCGTGCCGGCCGTGCAGCGCGCGCAGCAACTGATTCTGGTGCTGGCGCCGGACTGGGACAGCCCGCAGGGCACGTTGCAGGCGTTCGAGCGCGACGCGAAAGGCTGGCGCGCGCAGGGCAGGGCCGTCGACGTGAGCCTCGGCCGCCACGGCAGCGCCTGGGGCCTGGGCCTGCATCCGGCACAGACGGATGGCCCGCAGAAACGCGAAGGCGATGGCCGCAGCCCGGCCGGCGTGTTCACCATCGGCGAAGCCTTCGGCTATGCGTCGCGCATCGACAGCGCCATGCCCTACCAGGCGATGCAGCAGAGCAACTACTGCATCGATGTGCCCGGATCGCCGCTGTACAACCAGATCGTCGATGCCGACAAGGTCGGCAGCGCCGCGGTGGCCGGGTCCACCGAACCAATGCGCCTGGACCTGCAACACGCCGGCGATCAGCGCTACCGCGAAGGCTTCGTGATCCAGCACAACGCGCAGGCCACGCCGGGCGCCGGCAGCTGCATCTTTGCGCACCTGTGGCGCGCGCCCGGCGCGCCCACCGCCGGCTGCACCGCGATGCAGCCGGCCGACATGCAGCGGCTGCTGGCGTGGTTGCGGCCGTCCGCCGCGCCGCTGTTCGTGCTGCTGCCGCGCCATGCCTACCGGCGCCTGCAGGCCGAGTGGGCGCTGCCGGCCGTGGAGCCGGCGTCGTGAGCCAGGCGCCCGCACCCGGGCTGGTCCGCGCGGTCAGCCGCTGGCAGATCGTCGGGTTGTCGATCAACGACGTGATCGGCAGCGGCATCTACCTGCTGCCCGCGGCCACCGCCGCCCTGCTCGGGCCGTTGAGCCTGTGGGCGGTGTTGCTGGCCGGTGTGGCGGTGGCGCTGCTGGTGCTGTGTTACGCGCAGGCGGCCAGTTACTTCGACGAACCCGGCGGCAGCTATCTGTATGCGCGCGAGGCGTTCGGCCGTTTCGCCGGCTTCGAGATCGGCTGGATGATCTGGCTGACCCGGATCAGTTCGGCAGCGGCGCTGAGCAACGGGCTGGCCGATGCGGTGGTGCGCTTCTGGCCGGCCGCGGCCGGGGGCGGCGCGCGCCTGGCCATCGTGATCGGCTCGCTCGGCCTGCTCACCGCGATCAACGTGATCGGGGTGAAGTCGGCCGCGCGCACCGGCGTGGCGCTGGTGATCGGCAAGCTGGTACCGCTGCTGCTGTTCGTGGCGATCGGCGTGTTCTACGTGGACTGGTCGTGGGCGTTCTCGGGCAAGACCCCCGACCCGCACGATGTCGGCAACCTCGGCGAGGCGGCGTTGCTGCTGCTGTTCGCGTACGCCGGCTTCGAGAACATCCCGGCCGCCGCGGGCGAGTACCGCAATCCGCGCCGCGACGTGCCGTTCGCGCTGATCACCATGATCGTCACCGTCACCCTGATCTACGCCGCGGTGCAGGTGGTGGCGCAGGGCACGCTGCCCAACGTGGCGCAATCGGCGACGCCGCTGGCCGATGCCGCCAGCGGCTTCGGTGGCGAAGCGCTGGCGCTGATCCTCACCGTCGGCGCCACCATCTCCATCCTCGGCACCACCAGCAACACGGTGATGCTGGGGCCGCGCTTCCTGTTCGCGCTGGCCAAGGACGGCTACGGCCCGGCGTTCCTGGCGCGGGTGCATCCGCGCTTCCGCACGCCGGCCGCGGCGATCCTGCTGCAAGGCGTGCTGTCGCTGGCGTTGGCCCTGTCCGGCTCGTTCGTGCAACTGGCGCTGCTGTCGATGGTCACCCGCCTGTTCGCCTACATCGGCACCGCCGCGGCGGTGCTGGTGCTGGCACGGCGCTATCGCGATCGGCCCGGCGCGCTGCGGCTGCCGGGCGGGCCGTTGATCCCGCTCGCGGCGCTGTTGCTGGCGCTGGCGCTGCTGCTCAGCGCCAGCTGGCAGAACCTGGCCGCCGCGGGCGTAGCGCTGCTGGTGGGCGCGCTGTTCTATCGGTTCCCGCGCAAGGACGCGGCATGAACGCCTTCACGCCGCCTTGCGCGCAGGTCACGCGCGGATAACCGCGGCGCCCGGACGCTGGATGCCCACCAGCGAAAGCCGCCCGCCATGAAACGACGCCGTGTCTACAGCGCTCCGGATCTGTCCACCGCCACGCGCGCACTGCAGGCCGCGCGCAGCGCCGGCCTCGACAACGACGACCTGTCGCTGGTCGCGCGCGGCGACATCGAGCTGGACGCCATCCCCGACGACCGCAAGGAAGGCAAGACCGACACCGTGCCGGCCGCGGCGCGCGGCGCCCTGGGCGGCGGTGCCGCCGGACTGCTGGCCGGGCTGGCGGCGATCGCGGTGCCGCCGCTGGGCATCACCCTCGCCGGCGCCGGGGTCATGGCCATCGCCGGCGCCCTGGTCGGCAGTTGGTCCTCGGCACTGGTCGGTTCCACCGTGCCGGATCCGGTGCGGCGCAACTTCGAAGAGGAAATCGAGGCCGGGCGCATCCTGGTGGTGATCGAAGGCGAGCCGGAGCTACTGGACGCCGCCGATGCGCCGCTGCGCGCGGTCGGCACCACGGCCTTGCCTTACGAAGCGGCGGCTGCCGCGCACTGACATCACGCCAGCTAGGCCAGGCCTGGCGCGAGACGCTCTCCGTTGCGCAGTTCCGTACTGACGCGGTTGCACGGCCCGAAGGCCCGCCGCCATGGCGTCGTCATCGGCAGGCGCGTTTCGTCAGGCGGCTGGCGTCAGCGACCGCATGCGTACCAACAGACCCGCGGCGTACACCAGCCCGTAGGCGATCAGCGCCGCGGCGATGCTCATGGTCAGCGGACTGGCGTTCTGCAGGGTCTCGGCACTGCCGCCGGCGAACGCCCCACTGGCCCAGCGCCAGGCCAGGCGCCCGAGCAACAGCACGCTCAGCGCGGCGCCGATCCAGGGATTTGGCGTATACCAGCGCGCGCCGTCCTGCAGTTCGATGCGGGTGTGGTGCAGGGCGAAGGCGCCCAGCGCGGCGCCGCCCACGGCGCCCAGCGCCATGCCCAGGCGCACGACCGGCAACTGCACGGCCAGCCAGGTCAGCAGGCCCGCGACCAGCAGCAGGAACCCCAGCCGCACGCCGGTACGCCGCGGCTGCCAGGGCTGGCGGCCGAAATAGCGGCGGATGCGTCGGTAATACAGCCAGCCGACGCCGGCCGTGGCCAGGTACGGGGTCAACAAGGCGATGCCGTTGGCGGCCATGGGATTTGTCGGTAGAGAGGGGGCTTAGCGGCGGATCGTAAGCCACCCCGAGCGCCGGCGCAGCCTGCCAGAAGGCATGAATGTTTCATATCGCGATCACACCGCGCAGGGGCGGGTTTAACGCCGGCGTGGCTAGCTTTAAGCGCATTCATCGCCCACGGAGAACCATCATGAGCGTTCCGTATCAGATTCCCGGCCGTGCGCCCAACGACGAGGACCGCAACAGCGTCTCGCAGTACTGGCGCGATCGTTTCGCCGACGAGCCCTATTACAGCGAGGGCGAGCGGTTCGAAGACTACGAACCCGCCTACCACGCCGGCCACGAGGCGCGCATCCGCGACTTCAACCGCGCCTACGAGCAGGTGGAAACGGAACTGCACCGCGACTGGGACAACAACAAGGGCTCGCAGACGCTGAGCTGGAGCAAGGCCCGCCACGCGGTGCGCCGCGCCTGGGAGCGTGCCGGCAACGGCGAATAAGGCGACGCGCCACGTTCCCACCTGTAGAAGCGGCTTCAGCCGCGCCTACGATGGCAGCACGGCGATGTCCTGATCGCACCCACGGCGCCATCACCGACGCATCGGCAGGCGCACGCGCCCCACGCCGCTCACCCGGCAGCGGCGCAACCGCCGCTGCCGGGTGTACTCCTCAACTCTCCAGCGGCTGCAACTTCAGCAACCGCCCACCGGCGCCATCCTCCAGCAGCCACAGCGCGCCATCCGGCCCCTGCTCCACCTCGCGGATGCGCTTGCCCATGTCGTAGCGGGCGGCCTCGCGTGCGGTCTCGCCATTGAACTCGATCCGCACCAGCGACTGCGAGGACAGGCCGCCGATGAAGCCATTGCCGCGCCACTGCGGGAAGCGGCTGCCGTTGTAGATGACGAAGCCGGCCGGCGAGATCACCGGCGTCCAGCTCACCTTGGGCGCGGCGAATTCCGGGCGCGTGCTGTGATCGGGAATCGGGCGGCCGTCGTAATGGTCGCCGTTGGACACGATCGGGTAGCCGTAATTGGCGCCGCGCTGGATCAGGTTCAGCTCGTCGCCGCCGGCCGGGCCCATTTCGTGTTCCCACAACCGGCCGTTGGCGTCGAAGGCCAGACCGAGCACGTTGCGGTGACCCAGCGACCACACCTGCGCGGCGACGCCACCGCGGTTGGCGAACGGATTGTCGGCCGGCACGCTACCGTCGTCGTTGAGGCGCACGATCTTGCCCAGGTTGCCGCTCATGTCCTGCGCCGGATCGAACTTCTGCCGCTCGCTGGAACTGATCCACAGCTTGCCGTCCGGCCCGAACGCCAGCCGATGGCCGAAGTGGCCGTTGCCGGACACCTTGGGCTGCTGCCGCCAGATCACCTGCTGTTGGGACAGGGTGCCGCCGCCGTTGTTGTCGAGCGTCAGCTTGGCGCGCATCACCGCCGCGCCGCGGGTGTCGCCGCTGCCGGGTTCGGCGTAGCTCAGGTAGACCCAGCCGTTCTTGGCGAAGCCCGGATGCGGCAGCACGTCGCCGAGACCGCCCTGGCCGCCGTACGCCACGGTGGGGACGCCGCTGACCGTGCCGGTATGGCCGCTGACCGGGTCGATGCGCTTCAACGTGCCACCCTTCTCGCTGACCAGCGCAGTGCCATCGGGCAGGAAGCTCATCGCCCACGGTTCGTTGAAGGTGGCGACCGGGGTCGCCGAGAACGGCCAGTCGCCACGCCGCTCGGCGGCCGTGTCGGCGGGGGCGGCGTGCGCCGCAGAGATCGCCAGGCCCATGGCCAGCGCGCAAGCCAAACCCAGGGGAGTTCGCATGACGTGCACCTATCGGTTGGGGTCGAATCCCGAACCTAGCAGAGCCCGCGTGCACGGCAAGCATGCCGCGGCCAAGCCGTGGTCGCGGTCACGACGGCAGCGGTCTGCCCGCCCGGGGCAGCGCGCCAGACCGGATCACTCCAGCGGAGGCGGCAGCGTCTGCCCGACGTGGCGCTTGCCGCCTTGACCGGCCCCCACCGCATCGCGGGTGTTCTTCTGCACCGCCACTGCACCGAACAGGCTAAGCGCGAAGGCCATGGCATAGAAGCCTTTCTCGCTCAGCAACAAGGTTGCATTGAACAGACCGACTGCCAACAGCACCAGCGCCGCGATCACCGAGAACCAGCAGATCGAGTAATACAACGCGCTCACCGGAATGTCCTCGACGCGGTCGCGCACGCTCTTTTGCAGCGAGACCGCGGAAAACAGGCCGAACAGCAGGACCGTGAAGTAATACCCCTTCTCGTTCAACATCATTTCGGCATTCCACAAGCCGATCAGGAACCCGCCCGTGCCCAGCAGCAACGCCCCCCAGGAGGCAGCGATAAAGGCGGCGGAGGTCTTGGGCGCAGCTTGCATGAGAAATTCCTTGTGATGAGGGAAGACCAGGATCGGCGCATGGGCGAGGCGCAGCGCGCATCCCGACAACGCAACCTGAATGCATAAGGTAGAGGAAAGCGGCGAGTTACGCACCCGATCACAGTGGATGCCGCGCCGCCCCCGCCGTAGATGCCTGCAGCAGGCCGCATCGGAACGCTTCCGCAGATGCAGGCGGCGTCACGCCGCGTCCTGCATGGAAGGCCGGGAACGCAGGCCGCAGGCAGGAGCCGACGCGACGAGTACACGCGCCCACACCCACAACAGGCGTCCGTTGCGGCCCCACAGAGGCACGCCAGACCATGAAAGTGGCTGCTGCAAGAGCAGCCAGCGCGCCTCCTCCGGGCGGCATGGCGCCGTCTCCGGATCGGGGCGATCCGCGCGGCCGAATCACCATTGGCGTCACGCCCACGTCGGCGACGGCTGTCGCTGCGCCAGGCTCAGCCGGGCAGCAGCTCGAAGGCCACCGGCTCGCCGCTGGTCGAGGACGCGCACACCCACAGGTCGAACAGGCCCGGCTCGGCCGCGCACTGTCCGTCGCGGCCGGTGAAGGCCAGCGCGTGGCGGTCGAGGGTGAAGCGGACCTCCATGCCCTCGCCCGCGGCCAGCCGCACCTTGCGGAACGCCTTCAACTCGCGCACCGGGCGCACCCGGCTGGCGACGCGGTCGTGGATGTACAGCTGCACCACTTCCTCGCCTTCGCGCTCGCCGACATTGTCGATGCGCGTGGTCACAGTCAGGGTGTCGTCCCAGCCGACCTGGGTGCGGTCGAGCTGCGGCGTGCCGTAGGCGAACTGCGTGTAGCCGATGCCGTGGCCGAACGGATACAGCGGCGCGTTCGGCACCTCGCGCCAGCGCGACTTGAACTCGCTCATCGTTGGCAGTTCCGGCCGGCCGGTGCGCGGGTGGTTGTAGAAGTACGGCTGCTGCCCGGCATCGAGCGGGAAGCTCACCGGCAGGCGCGCGGACGGGTTGTAGTCGCCGAACAGCACGTCGGCCACCGCCGGGCCGGTCTGCGTGCCCAGGTACCAGGTCACCGCGATCGCCGCGGCGTCGCGCACCGCGCCCTGCAGCGCCAGCGCGCGGCCGTTGCGCAGCAGCACCACCAGCGGCGTGCCGGTGGCGGCGACCGCCTCGGCCAGCGCCTGCTGCGCCGGCGGCAGCACGATCTGGGTGCGCGACTGCGCCTCGCCGCTGTAGCGCTGCGGCTCGCCAAGGGCCAGCACCACCACGTCGGCGCCGCGCGCGGCGGCCACCGCCGCCTCGATGCCGCCGTCCAGCGGCGCTTCCAGGCCGCAGCCGGGCACCACGGTCAGCGCCTGCGCGTCGGCCAGCGCGGCGCGCACGCCGGCTTCCAGGGTCACATAGCGGGTCTTGTCGCCGAACAGGGTCCAGCAGCCCTCGATGTTGTCGCGGTCCTGCGCGAACGGGCCGATCAACGCGATCTTCTGGCCCTGCTTGCGCAGCGGCAGCACCGGGCCGTCGTTCTTCAGCAGCACGATCGAGCGCCGCGCCGCGTCGCGCGCCAGCGCATCGTGCGCGGCGATGTGCGACGGGTCCGCCTCGCGCGCCGGGTCCAGCGAGCGGTACGGATCGTCGAGCAGGCCGATCGCTTCCTTCAGTTCCAGCACGCGGCGCACCGAGGCATCCAGCAGCGCCATCGGCACCTCGCCGTCCTCCACCAGCGAAGGCAGGTGCGCGGCGTAGAAGCCGCTCTGCATGCTCATGTCCATGCCGGCCAGGAACGCCTTCTTGGTCGCGTCGCGCTCGTCGGCGGCATAGCCGTGCGCGATCAGCTCCATGTCGGCGGTGTAGTCGGAGATCACCACGCCGGGGAACTTCCATTCGCCGCGCAGGATTTCGGTCAGCAGTTCGTGGTTGGCGCTGGCCGGCACGCCGTTGATGTCGTTGAAGGAGGTCATCACGCTCAGCGCGCCGGCCTCGAAGGCGGCCTGGAACGGCGGCAGATGCACGTCGCGCAGGGTCTGCGGGGCGATGTCGACGCTGGCGTACTCCATGCCGGCGGCGACCGCGCCATAGGCGGCGAAGTGCTTGGGCGTGGCCAGCAAGGCGTCGTCGGCGCGCAGGTCCGGCCCGTGGAAGCCGCGCACGCGCGCGGCGGCGAAGGCGCAGCCCAGCACCACATCCTCGCCGGCGCCCTCGGCGCCGCGGCCCCAGCGCTGATCGCGGGCGATGTCCACCGCCGGCGCGTAGGTCCAGTGGATGCCGGCGGCGGTGGCCTCGACCGCGGTGGCGCGCGCGGTGCGCTCGGCCAGTTCCGGCTCGAAGCTGGCGGCCTCGCCCAGCGGGATCGGGAACACCGTGCGCATGCCATGGATCACGTCCGCAGCCAGGATCACCGGGATCCCCAGCCGGCTCTCCTCCAGCGCGACCTGCTGGATGCGCCGCCCCAGTTCCGCGCCGACGCCGTTGAACAGCGAGCCGACCCGGCCGGCGCGCACCTGCTGCAGCACCTCGTCGGCATTGCGGACGTTGGCTTCCGGATTCACGTCGGGGGCGAACGGGCGCACCATGTCGGCGAAGACGCCGAGCTGGCCGACCTTCTCCTCGACGGTCATGCGGGCGATGAGCGATTCGATACGATCCGAAGCCATGGGGTCCTTTGAGAAAACGTTTACATAGCCGCCAATTCTAGCTCTGCGGCCAGTCGATGGGGCAAGTTCCGGCGCCGGAATCGCCTATTCATAAAACTGTCTACCGACCGGGGCCGGCCCGGCCGCTGCGCACCATACGCCGGCGAAGGGGCGCCGCCTAGGGGGACTGGAGGGAGAGCCGGGCCCGGCTCAGCCCGGCGCTGATCCCGGATCGCCGCGGCCGGCCGCTGGCGCAGCGCACAGGCCGCCCGCCTCAGCTCAGGAGCTGAAGTAGGCCTCGGCGATGGCGCTGTGCAGGTGGCCGAGGTGGGTCTGGATCTCGTCCATGAACCCGGCCGGGTTGTGCTGCGCCAGGTACGCCGGGTCGGCATTGCGCACCAGCCCGCTAATGCGCATCAGCGCGCGCTCCACCGGCGGCCGCGGCGGCATGGTCGGCAGGATGTGCTGGGCGCGGACCAGGCAGAAATGCACGCTGCGCGGGAAGTCGTTGTTCTGCAGCAGGAAGCGCAGCGCCTGCTCGCCGGTGACGCGCTGGCGCACGTGGCGGCGGTACATCTGGTAGGCGGCCTGCGCGCGCAGCACGCTCATCCACTGCATGGCCTGGTAGGCCTCGCGGTCGTCGGCCTTGCGCGGGGTGATCAGGCCCGAGGCACCGGCATCGATGATGCGCGTGGTCATGTCGGCCTGTTCGATCGCAGTGCCCAGGCGCAGAAACTGGAAGCCGATGTCGCGGCTGACGTTGGCGGTCAGCAGCCCGGACACCTTCAGGCAGGCGTCGGTCACGTGGCCCAGGAACTCCATGCGGTAACGGCGGCCGACGCTGCGCTCGCCGTTGGCGTCGATGTACAGGTGCAGGTCGTTGACCGCTTCCCAGATCTCCTGCGGCAGGGTGTCGCGGATGCTGCGCAGCAGTTCGCGCGCGTACTGCACCGAACTGCGCAGCGAGGACGGATTGCGCTCGTCCAGCAGCAGGAAGCGCACCACGTCGGCGTCGCCGACGTCGTCGCCGGCGTTGGGGAACCACAGCGCGAAGATCTCGCCGGCGCCGACCGTGTCGATCATCGGCCGCCAGGCGAAGCGCACCGAGCGCGGCAGGTCCAACTGCAGCAGGCTGCCCACTCCCACCAGCCGCGCGGTGGTCTCGGCGCGGCGCACGTAGCGGCTGAACCAGTAGAGGTTGTCGGCGACGCGCGAGAGCATCAGTCGAGCTCCTCGTCCAGGTCCACCACCCAGGTGTCCTTGGCGCCGCCGCCCTGCGAGGAATTGACCACCAGCGAGCCCTCCTCCATCGCCACCCGGGTCAACCCGCCGGTGGTCACGTAGACGTCCTCGCGGGACAGGATGAACGGGCGCAGGTCCAGGTGCCGCGGTGCCGGCCCGGCCTCGGTCACGATCGGCGCGGTGGACAGGCCCAGGGTCGGCTGCGCCATGTAGTTGCGCGGGTCGGCCAGGATCAGCTTGCGGAACTGCTCGCGCTGACGCGTGGTCGAGCGCGGGCCGATCAGCATGCCGTAGCCGCCGGACTCGTTGGCCGGCTTCACCACCAGTTCGTCCAGGTGTTCGAGCACGTACTGGCGGTCCTTGTCGTCGTGGCACAGGTAGCTGGGCACGTTGGGCAGGATCGGCTCCTCGTCCAAGTAGTAGCGGATCATCTTCGGCACGTAGGCGAACACCACCTTGTCGTCGGCCACGCCGGCGCCCGGCGCGTTGGCCAGCGCCACCTTGCCGGCGCGCCAGCTGCGGATCAGCCCGGCCACACCCAGCACCGAATCGGCGCGGAACGCCTCCGGATCCAGGAACAGGTCGTCGACCCGGCGGTAGATCACGTCGACCCGGCGCGGTCCGTACACGGTGCGCATGTAGGTGCAGTCGTCGTCGGCCACGAACAGATCGTCGCCCTCGACCAGCTCGATGCCCATCGCCTGCGCCAGGTAGGCATGCTCGAAGTAGGCGCTGTTGAAGATGCCCGGGGTCAGCAACGCGATCACCGGCTGGTCGCCCGGGCGCGGCGACAGCGCCGCCAGGGTGTCGTAGAGCTGCGCCGGGTAGTCGTCCACCGGCAGGATCGCACTGGTCTCGAACAGCTCCGGGAACACCCGCTTGGCGACCATGCGGTTCTCGAGCATGTACGACACGCCGCTGGGGATGCGCAGGTTGTCCTCCAGCGCGTACAGCGTGCCGTCGGCGTCGCGCACCAGGTCCGAGCCGCACACGTGCGCCCACACCCCCAGCGCCGGGGTGATGCCCACGCACTGCGGGCGGAAGTTCACCGAGTGCTCCAGCAGCATCGCCGGGAACACCTTGTCCTTGACGATGCGCTGGGCGCCGTAGATGTCGCCGATGAACAGGTTGAGCGCGCGCATGCGCTGCTTCAGCCCGGCCTCGGTGCGCTGCCATTCGTGCAGCGGGATCACCCGCGGGATCAGGTCGAACGGCAGCGTGCGATCGACGTTACGGCCGTCGGAGTAGACGGTGAAGGTGATGCCCATGACCCGCGCGGCGACATCGGCGGCGAGCTGGCGTTCGGACAATTCGCGTCCACTGAGGCTGGACAGGTACTCGATGACCCGGCGCGCGGCCGGACGTGGCTGCCCATCGGACTGGATCAGCTCGTCGAAGGTGGCCGTGCGGTACTTGCTCCAGTCCATCGCGCCCCTTGTTGCTGCGGGCCGGCGGCGAGAGGCGCCGGCATGTTGTCCCGCAACATGCCCGCAGACGTGACAGCCGTCAAGCCGCCGGCGGCGGCACGGCGTCCGGGGCGCGGCGGATCCGCGCGCTGTCCATGAACATCGCGTCGCTGGAAGCCTGGAACACGCGCAGGTCGAAATTGGGCAGGATCGCCAGCAGGTGATCGAACAGGTCCGCCTGGATCTGCTCGTACATCGCCCAGCGGGTGTCGTTGGCGAAGCAGTACAGCTCCAGCGGCAGGCCGTTGGCGCCGGGTTCCAGCTGCCGCACCAGCAGGGTCATGTCCTGGCGCACGTGCGGGCTGGCGCGCAGGTAATGTTCGACGTAGGCGCGGAAGGTGCCGAGGTTGGTGATCCGGCGGCCGTTGATCGGCGCCACCCCGCGTTCGGCGAGCGCCCCGTTCCAGGCGCCGAGTTCGTCGCGCTTGCGGTCGATGTACTCGCGCAGCACGGTCAACTGCCGCATCTGCTCGATCTCGGCAGCGTCGAGGAAGCGCACGCTGTGCTGGTCCAGGTACAGCGCGCGCTTGATCCGGCGCCCGCCGGCCTCGCTCATCCCGCGCCAGTTCTTGAACGAGTCGCTGATCAGCTTCTTGGTCGGGATGGTGGTGATGGTCTTGTCCCAGTTCTGGACCTTGACCGTATGCAGCGCGATGTCGATCACGTCGCCGTCGGCGTTCTGCTGCGGCATCTCGATCCAGTCGCCGACGCGGACCATGTCGTTGGAACTGATGGTGACGCTGGCCACCAGCGACAGCAGGGTGTCCTGGAACACCAGGATCAGCACCGCCATCATCGCGCCCACGCCCGACAGCAGGATCACCGGCGACTTGTCGACCAGCACCGACACCATCAGCACCGCCGCGACCACGCCGAGCACGATCTTGAGCAACTGCATGTAGCCCTTGATCGGCTTGTTGTGCGCGTCCGGGCGCCGTTCGTAGACGTGGTTGAGCAGGTCCAGCACGCGCGACAGGGCCAGCGCCACGGTCAGCACGATGAAGGCGGCGCAGACGTTGCGCACCACGCTGACCATCGCCGCCGGCAGGTGCGGCACCGCGCCGATGCCCAGCGACAGCACCAGCGCCGGGATGACGTTGGCCAGGCGCGGGATCACGCTCAGCTTCACTTCCTTGTCGCTGAGCACGGTGGCGCGCAGCGCCCGCCGCAGCCCGCGCAGCAGGATCCGCTTGGTCACCCAGTTGGCCAGCCACGCCGCCAGCAGCAGCGCCACGATCACCATCGCGTCGTAGGCCCAGGGATACGGCGCCAGGGTGTGCTGCAGGTCGGCGAAGAAACGCGCGCCGGGCAGCGCCGCCGGCGCGGCGCTGGCGAATGGCAGCGATGCCTGCGTGCTCATGCGCGGCTGCGCTCGATGATGACCCCCACTGCCTGCGCTCCGCGCACCGCGCCCGGCTTGCTCAGCTTCAGCCGCAGCCACTGCACGTCGAATTCTTGCAGCACCGCTTCCGCGCAGCGCTCGGCCAGCGTCTCGACCAGCCCGTAGCCGGACTGCTCGACCAGTTCCACCAGGCGCTTGCTCACCGCCTTGTAGTTGAGCGTGTCGGCGATGTCGTCGCTGGCCGCGGGCTTGCGGTTGTCGAAGCCCATTTCCAGATCGAAACGCAGCGTCTGCCGGATCCGCCGCTCCCAATCGTAGATGCCGATCAGCGCGTCGATTTCCAGACCTTCGATGAAGACTTTATCCATGGGGAGCGGGGAATGGGGTATAGGGAGTGGGGAATGGTAAGAGCAGCGGCAAAAGCGGCGCGTGAGCCGCTCACGATTCCCGATTCTCCATTCCCGATTCCCGACTTGCCGCCAATGGCGGCAAGTCCGCCATGTCCCAGCGCGGCGTCACCTGAACCGCAGACGCGGCGTCGTGCAGGCCGGCCTGCAGGCGCAGGGCGCCGGCGAAGGCGATCATCGCGCCGTTGTCGGTGCACAGCGCCGGGCGCGGGAAGCAGGCACGGCCGCCGCGGGCCTGCGCCATCGCCTGCAGCTTGGCGCGCAGGCGCAGGTTGGCGCCGACGCCGCCCGCCACCACGATGGTGTCGCTGCCGGCGGCCTCCAACGCGCGCTCGCACTTGATCGCCAGCGTGTCCACCACCGCGTCCTCGAAGCCGCGGGCGATGTCGGCGCGCACCGCGTCGGACTGGTCGCTGTCGCGCCAGGCCAGCAGCACCTGGGTCTTGAGCCCGGAAAAACTGAAGTCCAGGCCGGGCCGGTCGGTCATCGGCCGGGCGAAGCGGAACCGGCCCGAGCTGCCCTGCGTGGCCAGCGCCGCCAGTTGCGGGCCGCCCGGATACGGCAGCCCCATCAGCTTGGCGGTCTTGTCGAAGGCCTCGCCGGCGGCGTCGTCCAGGGTCTCGCCGAGCAGGCGGTAGCGGCCGATGGCCTCCACCGCGATCAACTGGGTGTGGCCGCCGGAGACCAGCAGCGCCACGAATGGCGGCGCCGGCGCGCCGTGCACCGGGTCCGGATCCTCCATCAACGGCGCCAGCAGGTGGCCTTCCATGTGGTGCACGCCGATCGCCGGCACCTCCAGCGCCCAGGCCAGGGCCCGGGCCACGCCGGCACCGACCAGCAGCGCGCCGACCAGGCCCGGGCCGGCGGTGTAGGCCACCCCGTCCAGATCGCGCACCTGCAGGCCGGCCTCGGCCAGGGTCTGGCGGATCAGCGGCAGCAGCTTGCGCACGTGGTCGCGGCTGGCCAACTCCGGCACCACCCCGCCGTACTCGGCGTGCAGGGCGATCTGGCTGTACAGCGCATGCGCACGCAGCGCGGCCGCCCCGGAGCGGGTGGTGTCGTAGACGGCGACGCCGGTTTCGTCGCAACTGGATTCGATGCCGAGCACGTTCATGGGGTGCATTGTGCGGCCGAATCGGCGGCAGGCCAAACGGGGTGCTTGCAGCCGCGAAATCTGTCGCTATAATGTGCGGCTCGCCGGGCCTGACCCGGTCACCATTGTGTCCCGGAGATTCCATGCCCAGCGTTAAAGTCCGCGAGAACGAGCCCTTCGAGTTTGCGCTCCGTCGCTTCAAGCGCACCTGCGAAAAGGCCGGCGTGCTGGCCGAAACCCGCAAGCGCGAGTTCTACGAAAAGCCGACCCAGGAACGCAAGCGCAAGGCCGCTGCCGCGGTGAAGCGCCAGCTGCGTCGCACCTCGCGCGACGTCACCAAGCGCCAGCGTCTGTACTGAGGATCGCGGCCTACTGTAGCGGGATGTGCCGGTTTCGGCATCCGCTACGGTAAGCCCACAAAGCCGGCACGCGCAAGCGTCGCCGGCTTTTTGTGCGTCTTCCGCCTTGGCCAGGCGCTCCGCCCCACGCGGGCATCGGTCCCATCCCTGTCCCTCGGCACCCGCGTGCCGCCTCGGCCACAGCCTGCGCCAGCGCGCTTGCCTAGAATGCCCTTTCCCTTTTTTCTCTCCTGTGGAGCCCCTCATGACCCTCAAGCAGCAGCTCACCGACGACATGAAGGCCGCGATGAAGTCCGGCGACAAGCACAGCCTGGGCGTGATCCGGCTGATCAACGCCGCGATCAAGCAGAAGGAAGTGGACGAGCGCGTGGAGATGGACGACGCCGCGGTGATCGCGGTGATGGACAAGATGGTCAAGCAGCGCAAGGACTCGGTGAGCCAGTACGAGGCCGCCGGCCGCGACGACCTGGCCCAGGTGGAGCGCGAGGAGATCGTGGTGATCGAGCGCTACCTGCCGAGCAAGATGGGCGAGGCCGAGATCGTCGCCGCGATCCAGGCGGCGAAGGCGCAGACCGGCGCCGCCAGCCCGGCCGACATGGGCAAGCTGATGGCCGTGCTCAAGCCGATGCTCGCGGGCAAGGCCGACATGGGCCAGGTCTCGGTGCTGGTCAAGCAGCAGTTGGCCGGCTGACCGCACCGATGCGTTAGCGCGCGCGGCGGGCTTCACCCGCCTTTCGGCGACGGGCTGCTACAACGCCGGCAAGCCCGCGCCCCCTTCTGCGCGCAGTGCGGGACCGGCGTTGCGACGCCGCGCGCCGAAGGTCCCGCGCCCATGTCCATGCCCCTGTCGTCCGATCGCCTGCACAAACATCTCGACCGCCTGCAGCAGAGCCTGCCGGCCGCGCTGGTGCGGCGCTTCGTCGAGATCGACGTGATGACCCAGGCGGCGTCGCTGTCGTTCTACGCGCTGCTGTCGCTGGCGCCGCTGCTGGTGCTGCTGCTGTGGCTCACCGCCTCGCTGTATCCGCAGGCGCAGGAGGCGTTGATCGCGCAGATCGGGCAACTGGCCGGGCACGGCGCGCGCGAGGTCGCGCAGACGGTGATCGACAACGCCAAGAACCAGCCCAGCGTGGGCTCGCTGGCGGGGCTGTGGAGCACCCTGTTGCTGTTCGTCGGCGCCACCGCGGTGTTCGCGCAGTTGCAGAACGCGCTGAACCTGATCTTCCGCACCGACAAGCAGCGCCTGGACGGCCTCATGGCCTGGCTGAAGAAGCGCGTGTTCTCCTTCGGCGTGGTATTCGCGCTGGGCTTCCTGCTGCTGATCTCGATGATCCTGACCACCGTGCTGCAGGTGGTGTTCGCGCGGATGCCGTCGGTGCTGCCGGCGGTCGGCTACGTCTCGACCCTGGCGATCTACGTGCTGGCCTTCGCCGTGCTCTACCACTATCTGCCCGACCGCCGCGTGGAATGGCGCCAGGCCATCATCGGCGGCGCGATCACCGCCTGCCTGTTCGTGGCCGGGCGCTACGCGATCGGCCTGTACATCGCCACCGCCGCGCCCGGCAGCGCCTACGGCTCGATGGGCGCGCTGGTGATCCTGCTGGTGTGGATCTACTACGCCACCGTGGTGTTCTTCGTCGGCGCGCTGATCACCGCGGTGATCGACGAGCGGCTGCGCTCGCACAGCAAGCTCGTCGCGGCCGGGATCGACCCGCGCAGCGCTGCGCAGGCACCGCCGGCGCCCTGACCGCACGGTGCTGAACCACACGCAGGCCGCGCGGCCAGCGTGACGGCGCACGCGCGTGGCATCCTATGCGGATGGCCCGCATCCCCGACGCATTCATCGACGACCTGCTCGCACGCACCGACATCGTCGAGGTGATCGGCACGCGCGTGCCGCTGAAGCGCCAGGGCAAGGAGTACGCGGCGCGCTGCCCGTTCCACGACGAACGGTCGGCCTCGTTCACGGTGTCGCCAACCAAGCAGTTCTACCACTGCTTCGGCTGCGGCGCGCACGGCACCGCGATCAGCTTCCTGATGAACTACGACCGCCTCGAATTCCTCGACGCGGTCGACGAGCTGGCCAAGCGCGCCGGCATGGAAATCCCGCGCGACGCCCAGCAGCGTGGCGCGGCGCAGGCCGCCGGCGACGACCACCGCGACCTGTACTCTGCGCTGGAAGCGGCGGCCAAGTTCTTCCAGCGCCAGTTCGACGGCAGCGAGAAGGCGCGCGTCTACCTGGACGGCCGCGGCGTGGACGCGGAAAACCGCGCGCGCTTCCAGATCGGCTACGCCCCGGACGGCTACAGCGCGCTCAAGGACGCGCTGGGCACCGACGAGCGCCGGCTCAAGCTGCTCGACCGCGCCGGGCTGTTCTCCAAGAACGACCGCGGCCACGTCTACGACAAGTTCCGCGACCGGGTGATGTTCCCGATCTTCGACCGCCGCGGCCGGGTCATCGCCTTCGGCGGCCGCGTGCTCGACAAGGACGACGGCCCCAAGTACCTGAACTCGCCGGAGACAGCGCTGTTCCACAAGGGCCGCGAACTGTACGGCCTGTGGCAGGTGCGCCAGGCCAACCAGAAGATCGAGCGGCTGATCGTGGTCGAGGGCTACATGGACGTGGTCTCGCTGTTCCAGTTCGGCGTCACCCAGGCGGTGGCGACGCTGGGCACCGCGACCACGCCGGACCATGCCGAACTGCTGTTCCGCAACGCGCCGGACGTGTTCTTCTGCTTCGACGGCGACGCCGCCGGCCGCCGCGCCGGCTGGAAGGCGCTGGAATCGGTGCTGCCGCGGATGAAGGACGGACGCCAGGCGTTCTTCCTGTTCCTGCCCGATGGCGAGGATCCGGACACCATCGTGCGCAAGGAAGGCGCCGCGGCCTTCGACGCGCGCCTGGTCCAGGCCACGCCGCTGTCGCAGTTCTTCTTCGACGAACTCTCGCGCGAGATCAACCTCGGCACGCTCGACGGCAAGGCGCGCCTGGCCGAACGCGCGCGGCCGATGCTGGCGCAGATTCCCGACGGCGCCTTCGGCGACCTGATGCGCCAGCGCCTGGCCGAACTCACCGGCATCGGCGCCGCCACACCGGCAGTCGCCACGGCCGCGGCGAGCCGGCCGCCGCCGCGCGCGCCGCGCCCGGCGCACAAGCGCAGCCTGGTCCGCGAGGGGATCGTGCGCCTGCTGCAGGCGCCGTCGCTGGCGCTGGACCTGCCGCCGCCCTACCCGTTCGCCGGCCTGCGCCTGCCCGGCATCGAGCTGATGATCGAACTGCTGCAGATCGTGCATGCGCGCCCGGAGATCACCACCGGCGCCCTGCTCGAACACTTCCACGAACGCGAGGAACTGGCCGCACTGCAGAAGCTGGCGGTGCAGGAGATCGCCGGCGAGACCGCCAGCTGGCGCCAGGAACTGCACGACGTGGTCGTGCAGTTGGAAAAGCAGACGCTGCAGCAGCGCCTGGACGAACTGCAGGCCAAGCAGCGCGCGCAAGGGTTGGACGAGACCGACAAGTACGAGCTGCGGGAACTGCTGAAGGCGCGTGCGGGGCTGCATTGACGCAATGCGCATGGACGTCCGAAATGGCGGCGATCCGTATGCCGGACCGCCACCTCTGACCCCACCCCGTCAGAACTATGCCGACGTTTCTGCGCGCGCCAACGCCGCTATCGCGTCCGCCTCCAGCGTCTCCCACTCCGCCCCCTTGGCTTCGATACGCGCGACCAGCGCATCCAGCAGCGCATCTGCATCCAGCGGCAGCGTCTGCGGCGTGGCACCGGGCGGAAATACCGGCTGCAGCCAGTTCGCGATCAGCGCCTCGTAAGCCTTGGTGTGCTGGAACGCCACCTGCTGCAGGAACGTCTTCAGGTCGGTCGGAGGACTACCGCTCGGCGTTCCGGCCAGCGGCTGATTGGCAATCTGCGTGTAGGCCACACCCGACGCCCATGCTTGCACGATGGCTGCATTCACCGCCAGATCGACATCCGAGATGGGCTTGTTGTCGTAGAGCGTCTTGATCTGCCGAAGCATGGCAATGACCCACGCGTGCGGCACCGCGTCCAGGGTATTCCACATATCGCGGTTCCATGCCTGGTAACCGTTGGCCGGCGTGGGCGGTAACAGCTGCGCGTAGAGACTGGCGAACGCAGCGTTACCCGGCGTAGCTCCTGCGGTGGGATAGCAGTACACCGCGTTGTATTCGAGCTTGCCCGCCTGCTTGAGCCAGGCCGCGGTGGTCGGCGACAACGCGCCACCGAGGCTGTGCCCGACGAAGATCACCGTGGCACCGTTGCTCGCGTTGCTCTGCAGGAAGCTGCACAAGGTCGTCTTTGGCGCCATGGCAGTGTCTGGACTCACCATAGTGAGCAGATGCCATACGCCCAGTGCCGTGCCCATCGAGATGACCGCGGCATCCTGCGGGATCGGCTTGGATGCCCTTGTCGGCGCAGCGCTTGCCAAAGGATCGTAGGTGGCGAAGTCGACCACCGAAGCGACATCGAAATCCTCGACCAACCAGTCGTAGGGAGACTTCGGTTGGTGGCGCAGATCGCCACCACATAGACGGCGGTCGAAAAGCCAGGCATGTCCGCGCACTTGGCGACGAACATTGCATTGTCAGAAAGATCGGAGTGTTGCCCCTGCCACACCTGCGGCCCCCAGACCAGCTCCCAGGTCCCGATCTTCTGCTGCGCTGGCGCCGACTTCAGGGTGTCCAGCAACATGCGCTGATAATCGGACTGCAGTGCTGGGGCGATTCCGGTCCGCGTCCCCACCCAATTGGCCAAGCTCGAAAGCGCAAACACGGTCTGGTACTGATCGTATTGCATGTGCGTGCTCCTGATCCCTGGAGAAGCGGGGGGCGATGGCGCACGCGTGGCGCGCCATCGTGCCCGACGCGCTCCCCCACTCGGACGGGCAAAGGCAATCTAGCAAGCTGCCGGTACGCGCATTTGACCGAAACGGCCGTCGCCGCAACATGTCTGCGAGTTGTCTACGCCGTGCGTCCGGATTCGCGTGCGGGCGCCATGCTTTCTAAAATGCACGACTCCCCCCACCGCTCGACCTTCCCCGATGATCAAGTCCTGGCTTGCGCGCCTGCGCATCGAACCCTTCACCCTGGCGCTGCTGTGCACGGTGCTGCTGGCCTCGCTGCTGCCGGTGCAGGGGCGCGCGGCGTCGGTGATGGACGTGGTCACCGATCTGGCGATCGCCGCGCTGTTCTTCCTGCATGGCGCGCGGCTGTCGCGCGCGGCCATCGTCGCCGGCGCGCTGCACTGGCGGCTGCACCTGACCATCTTCGCCGCCACCTTCATCCTGTTCCCGCTGCTGGGCCTGCTGTTCAAGCCGCTGTCGCACTGGCTGCTGACCCCGGACCTGTACATCGGTGTGCTGTTCCTGTGCACGCTGCCGTCCACGGTGCAGTCGTCGATCGCCTTCACCTCGATGTCCGGCGGCAACGTGCCGGCGGCGGTGTGCAGCGCCTCGCTGTCGAGCCTGCTCGGGGTGTTCCTGACGCCGCTGCTGATGGGCGTGCTGACCGACGCGCAGAACGCCATGTCCAATCCGCTGGAGGCGATGGGCAAGATCATGCTGCAGCTGTTGGTGCCGTTCGTCGCCGGCCATCTGCTGCAGCGCTGGATCGGCGGCTGGGTCGAACGCCGCCGCGCAGTGCTGCGCTACACCGACCAGAGCACCATCCTGCTGGTGGTGTACACCGCGTTCAGCGCCGCGGTGGTCGAAGGCCTGTGGCGCAAGACGCCGCTGCCGGCGCTGCTCGGCGTCGCCGTGGTCGGCGCGGTGCTGCTGGCGCTGGCGATGGCGTTGATCACCTTCGGCGCACGGCGCCTGGGCTTTTCCCGCGAGGACGAGATTCCGATCGTGTTCTGCGGCTCGAAGAAGAGCCTGGCCACCGGCGTGCCGATGGCCAAGGTACTGTTCGCCAGCGGCAGCCTCGGCGCGATCGTGTTGCCGGTGATGATCTACCACCAGATCCAGCTGATCGTCTGCGCGGTGATCGCGCAACGCTACGCGCGCGCGGCGAAGGCAGAAGCGACCGGCTAGCGGCGAACGGCAAGGGGCGGTCGCGGGCGCCGGCCGGCACGCCGCGCCGACGCGGGCCGCAAGTGCGTGTCATGCGCCGCGCAGCACCTGCACGGGCGGCATATGCAGATGCGCAGCCGGCATGAGCGATGACGGCAACGGCTGCGTACAGTAGACGGCCGGCACGGCCGGCGCCGTGTCTCCCTCCCCTCCCGGTGCCCCCATGAGCCGCATGTTCCGCCGTTCCGCGACGATCTCCGCCAGCCTGGCCGCGCTGCTGGCGCTGAGTGCCTGCCAGCAACCGCCCGCGCCGGCCGCGCCCAAGGCCGCCCCAGCGGCGCCTGCCGCCGACAGCGCCGGCATCGCCTGGCGCGAGGGCGACGTCGACGACGCCTTCGCCGAAGCGCGCGAACACGACAAGCCGGTGCTGCTGTACTGGGGCGCGGCCTGGTGCCCGCCCTGCAACCGGCTCAAGGCCACGCTGTTCAAGGACCCGGCGTTCATCGCCCGCACCCGCGCCTTCGTCGCGGTGCACCTGGACGGCGATTCGGAAGGCGCGCAGGCCTGGGGCGAGCGCTTCGGCGTCAAGGGCTATCCGACCATCATCGTGCTGCGCCCGGACCGCAGCGAGATCACCCGCCTGGCCGGGGACAGCGATACCGTGCGCCTGGCCGAGGCCCTGCGCGTGGCCGCGACCCGCACCACTACCTCGGCGCAGTTGCTGCAGCAAGCGCTGAAGGCGCCGGCCACGCTCAGCGCCGACGACTGGATCCTGCTCGGCGAGTACGGCTGGGCGGTGGATGCGGCCCAACTGGTCAAGCCGGGTCAGGCGGCCGACGTGCTCACGCGCCTGGCCGCGGCCGCGCCGCAGCCGGCCTTGCAACGCCGTTTCGCGTTGCTGGCGCTGGCCGCACAGGATCCGGCCAAGGCTGCCAAGGTGGATGCCAAGCACCGCGCCGCCGACCGCGAACTGCTGCAGGCGGTGCTGGCCGACCCGGCCGAGGTGCGCGCCAACCGCAGCACGCTGACCTATGCGGCGCGCGAGCTGGTGCAGGCCGCGGCCAGCGACGCCGCCGAGCGCACTGCGCTGTCGAACGCGCTGACCCATGCGCTGGACCAGGTCTACGCCGACAGCAGCCTGCCGATCAGCGATCGCCTGGACACCGCCGCCGCGGACATCGCCCTGGCACGCTTGGCGCAAGGCCAGCCGGCCGAGGCCGGCGACGGTCCGCATCCGCCACTGCCGCCGGCGGTGGTCGCCAAGGTGCAACAGCGCGTGCACTGGGCCGAGCAGGCCGCCAGGACCGACTACGAACGCCAGTCCACGATCAGCAGCGCCGCCGGCCTGCTGGACGCCGCCGGCGACAGCGCCGGCGCCGAGCAACTGCTGCTCGCCGAACTCCAGCGCAGCAAGACGCCGTATTACTACATGCCGGAACTGGCCAGTCTGGCCGAGGCGCGCGGCGACAAGCAGACGGCGCTGTTCTGGCTGAAGAAGGCCTACGAGAGCGCGCAGGGCCCGGCCACCCGCGTGCAGTGGGGCGTGCTCTATGTCGATGGGCTGGTCCGGCTGCAGCCGGACAATCCGGCCGCGATCGAGGCGGCCGCCGGCCAGGTGATCGGAGAATTGGCCGGCCAGCCCGACGGCTATCACCAGCGGACCCGGCAGCGTTTCGACACCCTGGCCAAGACCCTGCAGGCCTGGAGCAAGGGCCACGACGGCAGCGCGGTGCTCGCGCGGCTGCAGCACAAGATGCAGCAAAGCTGCGGCAGCCAGGAGGGCGACGGCTGCCAGCATTGGCTGGGGTGAGCGCGAGAGGCGCGTCACGCACCACGGCAGGGCACTGCGCCGGCGGCGACCGCCGGTGCCTGCACAGCTACCTGCTCCCGACCCGGCGGATCTGCCGCGTCGCAGGACGCGACAGCCCCCCACACGCCCACGACGCGGCAGACGCGCCGTGGGCTGGGCCGCTCCCGATCAGGCCGCCACGCGCACCGGCGCCGCCTGGTTGGCCGCGCGCTGCTGCTCCTTGGCGGTATGCGCGTTCAGGCCGCTGGCCTGGTTTTCCAGCGCGCGCGCCGCTTCGGCCATCTTTTCGACCAGCGCCGCGTTCTGCTGCGTGGCGGTGTCCATCTGCACCACGATCTGGTTGACCTGGCCGATGCCGGCACTCTGCTCGCGGCTGGCGCCGGCGATGTCGGTCATAATGCGCTGCACCTCGCGCACCGAGCCGAGCAGTTCTTCCATGGTGGCACCGGCGCGTGCGACCAGCGCCGAACCGCGATCGACCTGCTCGCTGGAGCTGGCGATCAGGCCGCGCACTTCCTTGGCCGCATCGGCGCAGCGCTGCGCCAGGCTGCGCACTTCGGTGGCGACCACGGCGAAACCACGGCCCTGCTCGCCCGCACGCGCCGCTTCCACCGCCGCGTTCAGCGCCAGGATGTTGGTCTGGAAGGCGATGCCGTCGATCACGCTGATGATGTCGGCGATCTTGCGTGAGGCGCTCTCGATGCCGGCCATGGTCTGCACCACGTCGCGCACCACCTCGCCACCGCGCTGGGCGACGTCGCTGGCACCATCCACCAGGCGGTTGGCGTGACCGACGTGCTCGACGTTGCGCTGCACGGTGCCGGTGATCTCCTCCATCGAGCTGGCCGCCTCTTCCAGCGCCGCGGCCTGCTGCTCGGTACGCCGGGCCAGATCGTTGTTGTCCTCGACCATCTCCGCGGCCGCGGTCTGCAGCGTGTGCGCCGCCTCGCCGAGCTGACGCGTGGCATGGATGTCCAGCAACGCGCCGACCGCACGCAGCGGGGTGCCGTCGGCGGCGCGCTTGGTCAGGCCGCGCGCGTGGACCCAGCGGTACTCACCGCTCTTCAGCTTGATCCGATACTGAATGTCGAAGCCGGTCCGGCCGGTGCGGTCGTTGATATGCGACGCGAAGGCATTGAGCGCGAATTCCGCGTCCTCCGGATGCAGGCGCGAGGACCAACTGTCGAGCACGTTGGGGAACTCGGCCTCGGAGGCGAAGCCCAGCAACGCGCGGAACTGCGGCGACCACCAGAACTCGTTGGCCGGATTGATCGGATCGCCGGCGGTCACGCTCATGTCCCACAGGCCGTCGTTGAGCATCTGCTGGCCCAGCTCGAAGCGCGTCAGCACGATGTCCAGGAACGCCTCGCGCTCGCGCCGCTCGGTGATGTCGGTCAGCGCGCCGGCCACCCGCAGCGGTAAGCCCTGGGCGTCGCGCTGGGTGGTACCGATCGCGCGGAACCAGCGGTACTGGCCGTTCTTCAGCTGCAGGCGGTAGTCCACGTCGTACGGGGTCTGGCCGCTGCGGTCGCCCAGGTGCTTGGCGAACGCGTCCAGCGTGGCCTGCTTGTCGTCCGGATGCAGGCGCGAGGCCCAACTGTCGAGCACGTTGGGGAAGTCGAGCTCGGAGGAGAAGCCCAGCATCGCGCGGAACTGCGAGGACCACCAGAATTCGTTGGCGGGGTTGATCGGATCGCCGGCGATCACCCGCATTTCCCACAGGCCGTCGGTGGTCGCCTTGGTGACCAGGTCGAAACGGACGCGCATGTCGTCCACATTGGCGAGGGCGCTGTCGGCCTGCGCACGGGCGCGGTCACGCTCGGCCTCGGCCTCGCGCAGGCGCTCGGTCAGTGCCTGCAGCTTCGCCGCGTCTTGCTTGCTCTTGCCCCACATGGATGTCTCCGCGGCTTTGCCGATCTTGGTCGTTCGCCCGGTAACGACCGCGACCGGCAACACTTGAGCGGAAAACTGAACGACCCGTTCAGGCGATCCAGTGATCGACCAGCAGGAACGCGAACAGCGCCATCAGGTACACGATGGAGTAGCCGAACATGCGCATCGAGAACATCTCGTCCGGCGGATCGAGCATGCGCCAGGCGTACCAGAGGAACACCGCGTCCAGCACCAGGGTGCCGCCGAGGTAGAACACCCCGCTCATGCCCACCGCCACCGGCAGCAGCGTCACCACCACCAGCAGCACCGTGTACACCAGGATCTGCCGGCGGGTATGCGCCACGCCATGGGTGACCGGCAGCATCGGGATCGAGGCCTTGGCGTAGTCGGCGCGGCGGAAGATCGCCAATGCCCAGAAGTGCGGCGGCGTCCACACGAAGATGATCAGCACCAACAGCGAGGCATAGGCCCAGTCCCACTGGCCCTGCATGCCGGTGATCGCGGCCCAGCCCAGCAGCGGCGGCGCCGCGCCGGCCAGGCCGCCGATGACGATGTTCTGCGGCGTGGTGCGCTTGAGGAACACCGTGTAGATCACCGCATAGCCGATCAGCGAGGCGAAGGTCAGCACCGCGGTGATCCCGTTGACCCACACCACCAGCACGGTCATCGACAGCGCCGTCAGCAGGGTGGCGAACAGCAGCACCTGCCACGGCAGCACCTTGCCCACCACCAGCGGACGCCAGGAGGTGCGCGCCATCTGCGCATCGATGCGTGCGTCCAGCAGCTGGTTGATCGCCGCCGCCGCCGAGGCCGCCAGCCAGATGCCGAAGAAGCCGAGCAGGCCGGTGCGCACCTGCGCCCAGGTCGGCAGCCCCGGGATCGCCAGGCACATGCCGACCAGGGCGGTGAACACGATCAGCGCCACCACCTTGGGCTTGGTCAGGTCCCAGTAGTCGCGCCAGTGGACGCGATGCGCGCTCATTGCGGCGCCCGCAAGCGCGCCAGCAACGACACCAGCACGAACAGCAGCGCCACCGCGCCGGCGTTGTGCAGCACCGCCACCGGCAAGGGCAGCGCCAGCTTGACGTTGAGGATGCCCAGGCACACCTGCGCGACCAGCAGCAGCGCCAGCGCCGCGGCCCAGCCGCGCATGCCCGGCGTGCGGCTCAGGCGCCAGCTCAGCCACAGCAGGTAGGCCGCCACCACCATCGCCATCATCCGGTGCGCCATCTGGATGGCGATGCGCGCCGCGCCGTCGAGCACGCCGCCTTCGTAGTCCACGCCGATGCCGCGCCACAGGGTGAAGCCCTCGCGGAAATCGTGCGGCGGCCACCACTGGCTGACGCAGCGCGGGAAGTTGTCGGCCGACCAGCTGCCGCCGCCGCAGGCCAACGCCGCGTAGTTGGCGCTGACCCAGCCGCCCAGGGCGATCTGCAGCACCAGCACCGCCACGCCCAGGCGCAGCAGCCACTTCAGGCGCGGCGCATCGGCCAGGGTGATCGGCAGATGGGTGGCGCGCCAGGCCATCCACACCAGCAGCGAGAACATCAGCAGGCCGCCCAGCAGATGCCCCATCACCACGATCGGCTTGAGCAGCAGGGTCACCGTCCACATGCCCAGCAGGGCCTGGAAGATCACCACCGACAGGGTCAGCACCGCGGCACGGGCCAGGTCGTCGTTGGACCAGCGCAGCGCCGCCAGCAGCAGGATCGCCTCGCCGCCGACTGCCACCAGCATCGCCAGCCCCGGCCAGCCGGACATGTACAGGGGGATCGACAGCGCCACCAGCGCCGCCGCCGTCACGATCTGGGTGATGCCGAGCCGGCGCCGCCGCGCCGCCAGCAGCGACAGCACCAACACTTCCACGCCCAGCGCACCGGCCAGGAAGCGGTGGATCTGCTCGCGCCACGCCTTGTGCGTCTCCAGCGGCCGGATCTTGCTGGCGGCGTGGGTATCGGCTTCGGCACTGGTCTGCGGCCAGGTGATGCGGCCGTAGCAGGTCGGCCAATCCGGGCAGCTCATGCCCGCATCGGACAGGCGCACGAACGAGCCGAACATGATGGTGCTGGCGGTGAACAGCGCCGCCAGCCAGGCCATGCGATGGAAATGCCGGAACAGCGCCGGGCGCGCGAACAAGGTCATAGGAAGCGGCTCACAGGAGTTTCAGCAGTTTCGCCAGGTCCGCGCGCAACCCGGCCGGGTCGAACCCGGGGGCATAGCGCAGCACCACGAAACCGTTCGGATCGATGACGTAGACCGGCACCCCGGCCGCATCGCGCACCCGCGGCAGCGCCGCCAGCAGCGCCGGATCCGCGCGCAGCGCCTGCACCTGCGGCAGGGCCTGGGCGGCGGCCGGCGGCGTGCCGATCCACAGGATCTGCACGTGGTCGGCGTCGTGGCCGAACAGCTGCCAGACCTTGTCCAGGTCGCGCGCCAGCGCCTCGCAGGCGCTGCCGCAGTCCGCCGGCGGCGCCAGCGCGATGCGCCACAGCCGCCGCTGCGGCTCCCAGGCGTAGACGCGGCCGTCGGCCAGCCGCGGCTGCAGCGCGCGCAGGTCGGCCGGCGGCTGCAGCAGTTCGCCGTGGTTGCGGCTGGCGGCCGGCTGCCAGCCGGAAAAGCGCAACGCGCCGGCGACCAGCATCGAGCCGAAGAACAGGACGAACAACACGATCAGCGGCCAGCGGCCGCGTGCGGCCGCCGGGCGCGGGGCCGGGGTGGGAGCATTCATGCCGGGGATTTTCTCATGCGCGCGCGCTCAGCGCCCGCCCCGTCCCCTGCGCGCGCGCCAGCTGAGCAGCGCCGCGGTGACCAGCACCGCCAGCGCCAGGCCGAACCATTGCACCGCGTAACCCAAGTGGCGCTCGGGCGGCAGCGTGTTCGGCAGCAGGTCCAGGTCGCGCGGATAACCCAGCGGCAAGGCCGGATCCAGGCGCAGCACCTGCGACAAAATGTCGCGGCGGCCGAGCGCCTCGCCGATCGCCGCCGGCTCGATGCGCATCGCCAGCCAGCGCTGCGGCGACGGCGCCGCGACCAGCGCCGGACCCAGGGTCAATCCATGCGACGGTGGCGGCCCGAGCAGGCCGACCAGCGTGTAGCGGCCCTGCAACGGCGCCGGTTCGGGCAGCGCACGATCGGCCGGCAGCGGGAGCCAGCCCAGTTCCACCAGCAGCGGCGCCGCCGCGCCGTCGGCCAGGAACGGCTGGTACACCTTGACCCCGCTGCGGCCCTGCCGCAGCTGGTTGTCGAGCAGGATCTGCCCGGGCAGGAAGCGGCCGGCACCATGCACCCAGCGCAACTGGCCTGGCGGCGTCGCACGCAGCGCGTCGGCCAGCGTCTGCGGACGATCGCGCACATGCGCCGCCTGCGCCAGCAAGGCCTGCTTCTCGTGCATGCGCTGCAACTGCCAGCGGCCGAGCATGCAAAAGCACACCGCCACCGCCAACGCGACGCTCCAACCCAGCCACAGCGGCATGCGCCGGCGCGCACCCACGCGCGAGGCAGCGGCGAGGGTCATAATGCGGACACACCATGCGCCGAGACGCCCATGAACGACTCGCTGAAGACTTTGCTGATCGTCGCGTTCCTGCTGCTCATCCTGTGGAACCTGGGCGCCGGCCTGTACTACCTGTTGGTGGACCGCGGCCAGAGCAAGCGCACGGTGAACGCGTTGACCTGGCGCATCGGCCTATCGGTGTGCCTGATCCTGCTGGTGATCCTGGGCATCTATACGGGAGTGATCAAGCCCCACGGACTTGGCCGCTGAGAAGCCGGGAATGGGGAATCGGGAAAAGAGAATCGGCAAAGCGGGAGCGCAAGCGAAAGCCGCGCTTGCGATTCCCCATTCCCGATTCCCTATTCCCAGCCCTCAAAGCACATAGACGAACAGGAACAGCGCCAGCCACACCACGTCGACGAAGTGCCAGTACCACGCCGCCGCTTCGAAGGCGAAGTGGTTGTCGCGGCTGAAGTGGCCACGGCTGATCCGCAGCAGCATCACCAGCAGCATGATCGTGCCCAGCAGCACGTGCGCGCCGTGGAAGCCGGTGAGCATGAAGAAGGTCGAGCCGTAGATGCCCGAGCCCAGGGTCAGATTGAGCTCCTTGTAGGCGTGCATGTACTCCTCGGCCTGGAAGTACAGGAAGGTGCAGCCCAGCGCCACGGTCAGCGCCTGGAACACCATCAGCCGGGTGCGTTGGCCGGCCTTGAGCGCGTGGTGGGCGATGGTCAGGGTGACGCCGGAGCTGAGCAGGATCAGCGTGTTGATCAGCGGCAGGCCCCAGGCCGGGATGGTCTGGAACTGGCCGCCGATGCCGCCCGGGCCGTTGGTCGGCCAGGCGGCGGAGTAGCCGTCCCACAGCAGCGCGTTGGTCATCACCCCGTCGCCCTCACCGCCCAGCCACGGCAGGATGAAGGTGCGGGTGTAGAACAGCGCACCGAAGAAGGCGCCGAAGAACATCACCTCGGAGAAGATGAACCACACCATGCCCATGCGGAACGACACGTCGACTTGGCGGTTGTAGTGCCCGGCGATCGATTCGCGGATCACATCGCCGAACCACATGAACAGCGTCGCCACCAGCATCGCGATGCCGGTGAAGAAGGTCCACTTGCCCCAGGACGCGTCGTTGAGCCAACTGGCCACGCCGATCATGGTCACGAACATCGCGATCGAGCCGATGAACGGCCAGCGGCTCTGGCTGGGCACGTAGTAGGCGTTGGCGGTGGCGTCGGTGCTGGGCTGGGCCATGGCAGGCATTCCGGTCGGGTCAGGGAGCCGCGCGCGCGGAACCGGCCAGTTTCGGCGATCCCAATTCCGCGCTCAGCGCATCGTTCTTGTAGAAGGTGTAGGACAGGGTGATGGTGCTGATGTCGCTGGGCAGGTTGGGATCGACGATGAAGCGCACCGGCATGTCGCGCTTCTCGCCGGCCTGCAGGGTCTGCGCGGTGAAGCAGAAGCACTCGGTCTTGGTGAAGTAGCCGGACGCGCGTGCCGGCGCCACCGACGGCACCGCACTGCCGACGATGGCGTGCGCGCCATCGTTGTGCGCGTAGTACAGCGCCTCGTTGAGTTCGCCCGGCACCACCTGCATGGTCAGCTGCTCCGGATGGAACGACCAGGGCAGCTTGGAGTTCACCCCGCCATCGAACTGCACGGTGACCGTGCGCTTGCCCGCCAGCGGCTTGCCGGCCTGCGGCCCTTCGCCGGGGCCGCGTTCCAGACGCACGCCGAACACCTTCTCGCAGGCGATGCGGTACAGCGGCACCAGCGAGAAGGTCAGCACGAACACCGCCAGCGCCACGCCGACCAGCTTGAACAGCCCGGCGCTGCTGTGCACCCGCGGCGCCGGCGCGTTCATCGGCCCAGCACCCCCGAAAGGACGAAGGCGACGTAGATCGCCAGCGCCACCGCGCCGACCACCAGCGCGGTGCGCACCGCACGTTTGCGGCGCAGGACCAGGTCGTCGAGCGGCGGTTGCGCGGTCATCAGTGGCTGATGTCGTCGTGGGCCAGGTCGCCGGGCTTGAGCACCGGCGGCAGGGTGAAGGTGTGCGCCGGCGCCGGCGACGGCACCGTCCACTCCAGGCCGCGCGCGCCTTCCCACGAACGCGCTTCGGCGCGCGCGCCATTGCGCAGCGACGCCAGCAGGATGCCGGCCATCAGGAACGGAGTGACGAACATGCCGAACGCGCCGATCGAGCTGACCAGGTTCCAGTCGGCGAACACCACGTTGTAGTCGGGGATGCGCCGCGGCATGCCGGCCAGGCCGAGGAAGTGCTGCGGGAAGAACAGCAGGTTGACGAACAGCATCGTCCACCAGAAGTGGAACTTGGCCCAGGTCTCGTTGTACATGCGCCCGGTCCACTTCGGCCACCAGTAGTACACCGCCGCGATCAGCGCGAACACCGCGCCGGTGACCAGCACGTAGTGGAAGTGCGCGACCACGAAGTAGGTGTCGTGGTACTGGAAGTCGGCCGGCACGATCGCCAGCATCAGCCCGGAGAAGCCGCCGATGGTGAACAGGATGACGAAGGCGATGGCCCACAGCATCGGCGACTCGAAGGTCATCGAGCCCTGCCACATGGTGCTGACCCAGTTGAACACCTTCACCCCGGTGGGGATGGAGATCAGCATGGTGGCGAACATGAAGTAGATCTCGCCGCCCAACGGCATGCCCACGGTGAACATGTGGTGCGCCCAGACGATGAAGCTCAGGAACGCGATCGCCGCGATCGCGTAGACCATCGCCTGGTAGCCGAACAGCGGCTTGCGGCTGAAGGTCGGGATGATTTCGCTGATCACGCCGAACGCCGGCAGGATCATGATGTAGACCTCGGGATGCCCGAAGAACCAGAAGATGTGCTGGTACATCACCGGGTCGCCGCCGCCGGCGGCGTTGAAGAACGAGGTGCCGAAGAACTTGTCGGTGAGCAGCATGGTCACCGCGCCGGCCAGCACCGGCATCACCGCGATCAGCAGGAACGCGGTGATCAGCCAGGCCCAGCAGAAGATCGGCATCTTCAGCAGGTCGATGCCCGGCGCGCGCATGTTGAGCACGGTGGCGATGATGTTGATCGCGCCCATGATCGAGCTGATGCCGGCGACGTGGATGGCGAACACCGAGAAGGCGACGTTGTAGCCGCCCTGCAGCATCAGCGGCGGATACATGGTCCAGCCGCCGGCCGGCGCGCCGCCGGGTAGGAACAGGGTCAGCAGGAGCAGGGTGAAGGCCACCGGCAGCAGCCAGAACGACCAGTTGTTCATGCGCGGCAGCGCCATGTCCGGCGCGCCGATCTGCAGCGGGATCATCCAGTTGGCCAGGCCGACGAAGGCCGGCATCACCCCGCCGAAGATCATCACCAGCGCGTGCACGGTGGTCATCTGGTTGAAGAACTCGGGCTTGACGAACTGCAGGCCCGGCTGCGCCAGTTCGGCGCGGATCACCACGCTCATCGCCGCACCGATGACGAACATGGTGAAGCTGAAGAGCAGGTACAGCGTGCCGATGTCCTTGTGGTTGGTGGAGAACAACCAACGCTCGACGAAGCTCTGCTGATGCCCGTGCTCGTCGTGGTGATCGACTGCCGAATGGGCCATGGCGGCTACCTCAGAAAAGGAATGCTGGAGATCAGGCGGCTTGCACGATCAGGTGCGAGTCGGAACGAGGACGCGACAGCCGCGCCTGCGGCGGCGGTGCCGGCGCCTGGGCGTCGGCGGGCGCGGCAGCGGGTTCGGTGGAGGCCGGCGCAGCATCCGGGGCCGCCGCCGGCGTGGCCGGCGCGGGCGCAGCGGCGGGCGCCGGCTTGCGCGATGCCAGCCACTTCTGGAAGTCCTGCTTGCTCACCGCCTCGACCACGATCGGCATGAAGCCGTGGTCCTTGCCGCACAGTTCGGCGCACTGGCCGCGGTACACCCCGGGCGTGTCGATGCTGGTCCATGCCTCGTTGATGATCCCGGGGATGGCATCCTGCTTCCAGCCCAGCGCCGGCACCCACCAGGCGTGGATGACGTCGTCGGCGGTGATGACGAAGCGCACCTTGGTGTTCACCGGCAACACCAGCCGGTTGTCCACGTCGAGCAGGTAGTGCGGGTCGTGCTCGGCCGTCGGCACCGCGCCGCTCTGCCGCAGGCGGTCGGAACTGCGCGCCAGGCGGCTGGTGAACGAGACGTTCTCGCCCAGGTATTCGTAGCGCCACATCCACTGGTAGCCGGTGACCTTCACCGTCATCTCGGCATCGCGGGTGTCGTACATCGCGATCAGCTTGGCGGTGGCCGGCCATGCCATCACGATCAGGATCAGCACCGGGATCACCGTCCACACGATCTCGGCCTTGGTGTTGTGGCTGAACTGCGCCGGCACCGCGCCCTTGGACTTGCGGAACTTGAAGATCGCATAGGCCATCGCGCCGAACACCAGCACGCCGATGACCACGCACACCCACAACGCGACCATGTGCGCGTCGTAGGCGTTGCGCGCGCTCTGGGTGACGCCCCTGCCCATGTTGAGCTGCCACGGCTTGGGATCGGCCGATTGCGCCCACGCCAACGGTGCAGCCATCGCCGCCGCCAACGCCATCCCGCCCCTGACCGCCTGTTGCACCCACCCGCCGCGTTGCTTCATTGCCTAGACCCCTTGGAGCGTCATCGGTTGCGGCCGGTCACGGCCGCGAGCAAGCCTTCCAGGGTCTGCGCCAGTTGCCGGCGTTCGTCGGGGCCGAGGAATTCGCCGACCCGGACCTGCTTGCCGCTGGATGCCAGCACCACCCTGTCGTCGCCTTCGATCCGCAACCGCACCCAATGCGGGTGGGCGCGGAACGCCGGCGTTCCTGCATTCGGACGGGTCACTTCCACGCAGGCCGGACCCACCCGGATATCCTCTTCGCGCTCGCCGCCACGCCACGACCAATGCAGCGCGAGCGCCACCACGATGCTGTGCAACAGGGCGAACGCAGGCGCGAACACATTGCCGGCGAGCCACCCCAGCCCAGCCACGGCCCACATCGCCCCGGCCAGTGCGACGAACAACAGAACGAATTGCCGGGCATTCAACGCCCGCGGCGGTCGCAGCCGCAGCTGCGTACCCGACCCCTCCGGAGAAAACGGAAACATTTCGATCATGTCGAACCGCCGCTTCCGAACCGCTCGTGCCCGAGCCGCGAGCACGCCTGGATGGTAGCCCCCGGCCTGCGCGGCGGCAAGCGCGCGTTCACCACAAAAAATGCTGTAGCGCAACAAGATGTGCGTTCAGCCTGGACGCGCCCGCCATCGCCGTGGCGATGCCGGCAACCCCCTGCGCGTGCAGGCGCTGACATAAAATAGCGGGCTCTGTCCCTGGCCTTTCCCGCATGAACGCTCTGCCTGGCGCCGGCTCTGTCCCGGCGATGCCGTCCGCGTCTCCTTCGCCCTTGCTGTCCCCCGAACTCCCGCCCGCGCCCCATGCCCTGCGCGCGGCGATCACCGCCGCCTGGCTCAAGGACGAAGCCGAACACGTACGCGAACTGCTCGAGCAGGCGCGCCTGCCCGCGGCCGACCAGGCCAGGGTGCAGGCGCTGGCCGCCGACCTGGTCACCCGGGTGCGCGCCCGCGCCCAGGACCAGGGCGCGATCGAGGCCTTCATGCGCCAGTACGACCTCGGCAGCGAGGAAGGCGTGCTGCTGATGTGCGTGGCCGAAGCGCTGCTGCGCATCCCCGACCAGGACACCGCCGACAAGCTGATCCGCGACAAGCTCGGCGATGCGGACTGGAAGAAGCACATGGGCGAGAGCGACTCGATCCTGGTCAACGCCTCGACCTGGGGCCTGATGCTCACCGGCAAGCTGGTGCAGATCAACGATCTCACCCGTGCCGACGTGTCCGGCGCGTTCAAGCGCCTGATCGGCCGCGTCGGCGAGCCGGTGATCCGTCTGGCGGTGCGCCAGGCGATGAAGATCATGGGCCACCAGTTCGTGATGGGCCGGACCATCGGCGAGGCGCTGACCCGCTCCAGGAAGGGCGACAACGCCCACTACCGCTATTCGTTCGACATGCTCGGCGAAGGCGCGCTGACCATGAAGGACGCGCAGCGCTACCTCGATGCCTACCGCCAGGCGATCCACGCCATCGGCAAGCATTTCGCGGCCCAGCGCCAGCAGGGCGGCGGCAAGGACGCGGTGTTCGCCGCGCCCAGCATCTCGATCAAGCTCTCGGCGCTGTATCCGCGCTACGAGCACGCCAAGCGTGCGCGGGTGATGGCCGAACTGGTGCCCGGCGTGCTGGAACTGGCGCAACTGGCCAAGTCCTATGGCATCGGCTACACGGTCGACGCCGAAGAAGCCGACCGCCTGGAACTGTCGCTGGACATCATCGAGGCCACCTTCTCCGATCCCTCGCTGGACGGTTGGGAGGGCTACGGCCTGGCGGTGCAGGCATACCAGAAGCGCACCCCGTACACGATCGATTTCCTCGCCGACCTGGCGCGCCGCGTCGGCCGCCGCATCCCGGTGCGCCTGGTCAAGGGCGCCTACTGGGACGCGGAGATCAAGCGCGCGCAGGTCGAGGGCCACCCGGGCTATCCGGTGTTCACCCGCAAGCAGAACACCGACGTGTCCTACCTGGCCTGCGCCAAGCGCCTGTTCGCGCATAGCGATGCGCTGTATCCGATGTTCGCCACCCACAACGCGCAGACCATCGCCGCGGTGCGCGCCATCGCCGGCGGCCGCGACTACGAGCACCAGAAGCTGCACGGCATGGGCGACGACCTCTACGCCGAGGTGATCCCCGCCGACCGCCTCGGTGTGCCCTGCCGCGTGTACGCGCCGGTGGGCTCGCACGAGGACCTGCTGCCGTACCTGGTGCGGCGCCTGCTGGAGAACGGCGCCAACTCCAGCTTCGTCAACCGCATCACCGACGAAGACGTGGCCATCGAAGACCTGATCCGCGACCCGGTCGAGGCCGTGTCCGCATTCGCCTCCATCCCGCATCCGAAGATTCCGCTGCCGGTCGATCTGCTGCGCAGCCAGAACCACAACAGGAAGAACTCCATGGGCGCCAATCTCGCCAACGACAACGATCTGCGCGCGCTGGCCGACCAGCTCAACACCGCGCTCAAGCCCTGGCAGGCCGCGCCGCTGGTGCCCGGCGCGGTGATCGCCGGCGACGCCCTGGCGGTCGCCAACCCGGCCGACCATCGCCAGATCGTCGGCCACTGGAAGCCGGCCGATGCCTCCACCGTGGAGAAGGCGCTGAGCAACGCCGCGGCCGCCTACCCGGCCTGGAACCGCACCCCGGCCGCCAGCCGCGCCACCATTCTCGAACATGCCGCCGACCTGCTGGAAGCGCGCATGCCCGAGTTCATGGCGCTGTGCGTCAAGGAAGCCGGCAAGACCCTGCCCGACGGCGTCGCCGAAGTGCGCGAGGCGGTGGATTTCCTGCGCTACTACGCCGGCCAGGCGCGCGCGCAGTTCGGTGCGCCCGAGCGCCTGCCCGGGCCGACCGGCGAATCCAACGAACTGCAGCTGCACGGCCGCGGCGTGTTCGTGTGCATCAGCCCGTGGAATTTCCCGCTGGCCATCTTCCTCGGCCAGGTCGCCGCGGCGCTGGCCGCCGGCAACAGCGTCATCGCCAAGCCGGCCGAGCAGACCAACCTGGTCGGCCATGCCGCGGTGAAGCTGCTGCACGAAGCCGGCGTGCCGGAGGCGGTGGTGCAGTTCCTGCCCGGCGACGGCGCCACCGTCGGCGCCGCGCTGACCCGCGATCCGCGCGTGGCCGGCGTCGCCTTCACCGGCTCCACCGAGACCGCGCGCGCGATCAACCGTGCGCTGGCCGCGCGCGATGCCGCCATCGGCGTGCTGATCGCCGAGACCGGCGGCCAGAACGCCTTCATCGCCGACTCCTCGTCGCTGCCGGAAGCGGTGGTCAAGGACGCGATCTCCAGCGCCTTCATCTCCGCCGGCCAGCGCTGCTCGGCCGCACGCGTGCTGTTCGTGCAGGACGACATCGCCGACAAGGTGATGACCATGCTGGCCGGCGCCATGGCCGAGCTGAAGGTCGGCGACCCCGGCCTGCTGTCCACCGACGTCGGCCCGGTGATCGATGCCGATGCGCTGCAGATCCTCACCGACCACGCCGCGCGCATGGACCGCGAAGCGCGCGCGATCGCCGTGGCCGCCACCGACGACGCCACCGCGCACGGTAGCTTCTTCGCCCCGCGCGCCTACGAGCTGCAGTCGCTGACGCAGCTGCAGCGCGAGATCTTCGGCCCGGTGCTGCACGTGATCCGCTGGAAGGCCGACCAGCTCGACGCGGTGATCGACCAGATCAACGCCACCGGCTACGGCCTGACCCTGGGCGTGCATTCGCGCATCGACGAGACCATCGAGCGCATCGCCTCGCGCGTGGCGGTGGGCAACGTCTACGTCAACCGCAACCAGATCGGCGCGGTGGTCGGCGTGCAGCCGTTCGGCGGCCAGGGCCTGTCCGGCACCGGCCCCAAGGCCGGCGGCCCGCACTACCTGCTGCGCTTCGCCACCGAGAAGGTGGTGACGGTCAACACCACCGCCGCCGGCGGCAACGCCTCGCTGCTGACCCTGGGCGACTGACCGGCCCGCTTCGGCGCAGCGTTCCGCCCGGAACCTGCGCCGAGCGCAGCCTGCCGCAGCGCGCAGCGCACGCTGCGGACAGGCATAAAAAAAGCCCCGCCGAAGCGGGGCTTTTTCGTGGAACTGCGAAGCGCCTGCGATCAGAACTTGTAGTTGACCGAGGCCGCCAGCACGTTGCCGCTCACGTCGTAGTCGCCGACCAGACGGTTGCCGGTGGCGCTGGTGGTGGCGATGCTCGGATCGTTGGTGAACAGGTGGGTGTAGCCGAAGCTGTACTCGGTCTGCTCGGACGGCTTCCAGGTCAGACCCAGCGAGACCCACTTGCGGCTCGCGTCCGGCACGCGCACGTCGCGGTGCTGGTCGGTGGTCGGGGTCTGGTCGTAGGCCAGGCCGCCACGCAGGGTCAGCGTGTCGCTCATGCGGTAGTCGGCGCCCAGCGACACGAAGGTGGTGTCGCGGTACGAGAAGTCCAGCACGCTGTCGGGCTGGTTGGAGGCGAAGTCGACGGTGACCTTGTCGAACTTGCTCCAGGCGGTGCGGGTGACGTCGGCCATCACCGTCCACTGCTCGTTGATGTCGTGGGTGAAGCTGGCGGTGGCGCTGGCCGGCAGCTTGACGGTGGCGCGGCCCTTGGTGTCGACGAAGGTGCCCGGCGCGGCGAAGGCCAGCACGGTGGCGGCATTGCCCGGCACGGTGAAGTCGGCGTCGCCGTCGGTGATCTTGTGCTCGACCTGCGAGCGGTAGCTGAAGCCGATGTGGGTGTGCTCGTCGACGCTGAACAGGCCGCCCAGGGTGAAGCCGACCGCGGTGTTGTCGCCCTTGATGCGCGAGAAACCGTCGGCGCTGCCCGGCGCGAAGCCCGGCACGCGGCGCGAGGCCAGGACGGTGCCGAAGTCGATGGCGTTGGTCAGTTCGATGTCCAGGCGCTCGGCGAACACGGACGCGCCGAAGGACACGTACGGGTTGACGTCGTAGGAGAAGGCGAAGTTCAGGTCGATCGCCTGCAGCTCGGTCTTCACGCCGTTGTAGCGGCCGACCCAGTCGCGGTCGTATTCGGTCTTGAAGCCGAACGGCACGGTCAGCGAGGTGCCGAAGTGCATGTTGTTGTTTTCGCCGAACGGCATGTGGAAGTACGCGGCCGGAACCGGCGCGATCATGCCGGCGTCGCCGCCACGGCCGCCGGAGATCGGCTGGCCATTGGCGTAGGTGCCGCCGTTGCCCTGGTACTTGGCCGAGAACTGGATGGCGCTGACGTCGGCCTGGAACACCTTGCCGTCGAGCTGGCGCATGCCGGCCGGGTTCACGGCGATGATCGAGGCATCGCCGGGGGCGCTACCGGAGCCGGCGAAGGCGCGGCCCAGACCCTTGGCGCTGTTCTCCTTGAGCTGGAACGCGGCGCCGTGCGCCTGGCCCATGGCCAGCGCGCCGACGATGCCGACGGCCAGAGCGGTGAAACGGACGAACTGGGTTGCGTTTTGCATGGCTAGCTTTCTCCGGAAGACGAGTGTCTGTGTTCGCGCCTGCGCATTCCCGGGCCGGAATGGTCCAGGAATGCGCGCCGGAGTCCCCTCCCGACATACGACGCCGTATGCGAGTATACCCCGCACCGTTAACTAAACAATAACGACATGATGCGTTCAGCTTCGTGTGGAGTCGGCGTGCGTTCAGCCGGATGAAGTCGTTATCGTGGCGTCCCTGGCGGTCTCCGGCTCCCCCGTTCCCTCGCATGTTCGTTTCCATCCCCTCCCGCGAACGCACCACGCTGCGCTGGGCCACGCCGTTGTTGTTCGCGGCGATGTGGCTGGCCTTCCTGTGGTCGATCAGCCGCCCCGACGAGGCCCGCGCGACCCTGTGGCTGGACTGGGGCGCGCTCTCGGCCGGGGTGGGCAGCCCGCGCGACTGGCTGGCCACGGTGCAGGACGGCAGCGTGCTGCGCCTGTTCACCGCGCTGTTCCTGCACGCCGACTGGTCGCACCTGCTCGGCAACCTGGTGTTCCTGCTGATCTTCGGCCTGCCCGCCGAACGCGTGCTGGGGCCGTGGCGGTTCCTGCTGCTGTTCCTGGGCGGCGGGGCGATTTCCAACCTGGCCGCGGTGTTCGCGGTCGGCACCCCGGACCGGGTGATCATCGGCGCCAGCGGCGCGGTCTCGGCGCTGATCGGCACCTACCTGGCGCTGTTCCCGCGAGCCAAGCTCGGCGTGGTGCTGCCGCTGGGGCTTTTCCTGGAATTCGTGCGCGCCCCGGCCTCGCTGCTGATCGGCACCTGGGCGGCGCTGCAGGTGGTGTTCGCCTACATCGGCCCGGCGTTCGGCATGGTGGCGTGGTCGGCGCACCTGGCCGGCTTCGCCTTCGGCATGATCTACGGGCTGTACGTGCGCGCGGCGATCGCGCGGCGGCTGCGCAAGCGCAAGGGCTTCTGAGCCGCCTGCGGCAACGGCGCCCGTATACTGCGCGCATGTTCAAGCATCTGTACAAAGTGACCTTCCTCAACCACGGCAAGGTCTACGAGCTGTATTGCCAGCACGTCGGCAGCAGCCACCTGTGGGGCTTCACCGAGATCGGCACGCTGGTGTTCGACGTGCACGACGGGCTGGTGATCGACCCCACCGAGGAACGCCTGCGCGAGGAGTTCGGCGACACCAAGACGCTGCATCTGCCGATGCAGAGCATCGTGCGCATCGAGGAAGTGGAGAAGAAGGGCCAATCGACGATCCGCGACGCGGCCACCGGCGAGAAGGTGGTCACGCCGTTCCCGATGCCCGGCAAGCCACGCTGAGCCGATGCGCATCCTGATCGCCGACGACTATCAGGATGCGGTGCGCCACCTGCCCTGCTTCGCGCGGCTGCAGGCGCACAACGTGCAGGTGCTGACCGCGCTGGCGCCCGACCGCGAGACCTTCGTTCGCCACGCCGCCGAGGCCGAGGCGCTGGTGCTGATCCGCGAGCGCACCCGCATCGACGCCGCCCTGCTGGCGCGACTGCCGAAGCTGCGCCTGATCAGCCAGACCGGGCGGATCGGCGAGCACATCGACCTGGCCGCCTGCACCGCGCGCGGTGTGGCCGTGGCCGAAGGCGTCGGCGCGCCCGTGGCACCGGCGGAACTGACCTGGGCGCTGCTGATGGCCGCTAGCCGGCACCTGCCCGCTTACCGCGATGCGCTGCGGGCCGGGCACTGGCAGGCCACCGGCGATGCGCAGCTGGGCCGCAGCCTGGACGGGCTGACCCTGGGCATCTGGAGTTACGGCAAGATCGGCCGCCGCGTCGCCGCCTACGGCCGCGCCTTCGGCATGCGCGTGCAGGTATGGGGGAGCGAGGACAGTTGTGCGCAGGCGCGCGCCGACGGCTTCGCGGTCGCCGCCAGCCGCGAGGCGTTGTTCGCCGAGAGCGACGTGCTGACGCTGCATCGCCGCCTGGTCGCGGCCACCCGCCACCAGATCGGACTGGACGATCTGCTACGGATGAAACCCGATGCGCTGCTGGTCAATACCAGCCGTGCCGAACTGCTCGTCCCCGGCGCACTGCTGGCCGCGCTGGACGCCGGCCGTCCCGGACAGGCGGCACTGGACGTGTTCGAGCAGGAACCGGTGCTGGATCCGCAGCATCCGCTGCTGCGGCATCCGCGAGTGCTGGCGACGCCGCACCTGGGCTACGTCGAACAGGGCAGCTACGACCTGTATTTCGGCGCCGCCTTCGACAACGTGCTCGCCTTCGCCGCCGATGCGCCGCAGCGGCTGGCCAATCCAGAGGTCCTCAGCATCGCCGACTGAGCGGCTGGCCACCGCCACCGCGCAGCGGCCACGCCGCGCGCGATGGCGAGGCGGGCCGCCGTCGGCTCAGGTGCCGGAGGCCGGCGCAGGCCCGGTCTTGTCGGAGCCGGTCTTGTCGGACTCGGTCTTGGCAGGTTCGGACTTGGTGGGCTCGGGCTTGGTCGGTTCCGCCGCCGGCTGCTTCGCCGGGGCTGCCTTCGGCGCCGCGCCCGCCGGCTTGTGCGCCGGCTTGGCCTTGCCCTTGCCGGCCGGTGCCGCCGCGGCCGCCCGCGCCACCGCGCCGGGCTGCTTCAGTTCGGCCAGCGCCTGCGCGATCGGGCCGTCGCCCGGCAGCACGTCGCCGGCGGTGTAGCCCTCGGCGCCCTCGTCGTCGCCATGCAGGTGGCCCGGCAGGGTCGCTTCGCTGTAGTCGGCGATCGCCGCCGGCTTGTCGGCATCGTCCGCGCTGGCCTCCGGATGCAGCACCACGTCGGGCACGATGCCGCTGGCCTGGATCGACTTGCCGCTGGGGGTGTAGTACCGCGCCGTGGTCAGCTTGACCGAGTCGCCGTTGTCCAGCGGCAGCACGGTCTGCACCGAGCCCTTGCCGAAGGTGCGGCTGCCGACGATGCGCGCGCGCTTGTTGTCGCGCAGCGCGCCGGCCAGCACTTCCGAGGCGCTGGCCGAACCGGCATCCACCAGCACCACCATCGGCGCGCCGTTGAGCAGGTCGCCGGGGGTGGCGTCGAACTTGGAATCGCTGACCGAGATGCGCCCGCGGGTGCTGACGATGGTGCCCTTGTCGAGCACGTCGTCGGCCACCTGCACCGCCGCGGTCAGCAGGCCGCCCGGATTGCTGCGCAGGTCCAGCACCAGGCCGCGCAGCTTGCCGCCGGCCTGCGCCTGCAGCTGCTGCAACTGCTTGTGGAAATCGGCGCCGGTGTCGGCCTGGAAGGTGCTGATGCGGATATAGCCGTAGCCCGGTTCGAGCATGCGGCTGCGCACGCTGGCCACGCGGATGGTCTGCCGGGTCAGGGTCACGTCGAACGGCTTGGCGACCTTGTCGCGGGCGATGGTCAGTACGACCTTGCTGCCCGGCTCGCCGCGCAGCGGCTCCATCGCCTTGACCGCGCTGATCGGCTTGCCGTCGATGGCGATGATGATGTCGCCCGAGCGCAGGCCGGCGCGCGCGGCAGGCGTGTCGTCGATCGGCGAGACCACCTTGAGCGTGTTGTCCGGCAGCTGCAGCAACTCCACGCCGATGCCGTCGTAGGCGCCGCTGGTCTGCTCGTCGAAGGCTTCGGCGTCTTCCTTGCTGAAATACGTGCTGTGCGGATCCAGGTCCAGCAGCAGGCCGCGGATGGCGGACTGCATCAGCTTCTTGTCGTCGACCGGATCGACGTAGGCTTCCTTCACTGCGTTGTAGACCGCCACGTAGCGGCGGATCTCGTCCAGCGGCACCTTGGCACTGGCCGATTCGGTGGAATCCGGATCGTCGGCGCTGGCCGCCGGGGCCGTGGGCGTCTGCGCCTCGGCGCGTTGCGCCATCGACGGCAGCGGCGCCAGAGCGAGCAACAGGGCTGCGGACAGGACTACGCGCATGAAGCACTCCGATTGGGGAAGACCCGCACCGTGCACGGCGCGGTTGTCCGGATTATGCGCGAAGCCGAGCTAAATTCGCGTTGAACGCGCCGCAGCCGCGTGGCTCAGCGGCGCTGCAGCCACGACGATGGATCCACCGGCTGACCATTGCGACGCAGTTCGAAGTACAGCGCCGGACGGCCCTGCCCGCCGGAATTGCCGACCTTGGCTACCGCATCGCCGCGCTTGACCTTGGCGCCCGCGTCGCGCAGCAGGGTGTCGTTGTGCGCGTACAGGCTCATGTAGCCATTGCCGTGGTCCACGATCAGGATCATGCCGTAGCCGGTCATCCAGTCGGAGAACACCACCGTGCCGTCGGCGACCGCGGTGACGGTGCTGCCGGCGGGCGCGGCGATCAGCACGCCGCTGCTGGTGCGCCCATCGGGCAGCCTGCCGCCGTAGCGCGCGATCAGGTCGCCCGACAGCGGCCAGCCCAGGCCACCGACCTTCAGCGGCGGTGCCGAGGCGACCACCTTGGGCGGTATCTTGCCGCCGCCACGCCCGGCCTTCGCCGCGGCCTTGGCCTGCGCCGCCTGTTCGGCCGCCTCGCGTCTGGCCGCGGCGCGGCGCTCGGCCTCGGCGCGGGCGGCGGCGGCACGCAGGTTGGCGAGCAGGGTTTCCAGCGCCTTGGCGTCCTGGCCCAGCGCCTTCTCGCGTTCGCTGCGGTCCTGGTAGCGCTGGTCCAGTTCCGAGACCACGCTGGCGCGCTGCTTGCGGTCGCGCTGCAGCGCCTGGGCCTGTTCCTGCTGGCGGCGCTGGGCCTCGCTCAGTTGCTGCTTCTGTTCGACGACCTCGCGCTGCACCTGTTCCAGCGCCTGCAGCTCGTGGGTGAGCGTGGCGATGCGCTGCGCGCGCTCGCGCTGCAGATAACGGTGATAGGCCAGCAGGCGGTTGGCATCGGCCACGCGGTCCTGCGCCAGCAACAGCTTCAGCGGCGCATTGCCGCCGATGGCATAGGCGGCGCGCAGCAACTGCGCTAGTTCGGCGCGCTGGCGCGTCAAGCCACTGCGCAGGCCATCGCGCTTGCGCTCGAGCTCGGCCAGGGTCTGCTGGTGCCGCTGCAGCGCCTGTTGCGTCTGCGCCAGGCTGCGGCCGGTGACGGCGACCTTCTCGTCGGCCTCGCGCAACTGGCGTGCGGCGTCGCCGCGCTTGCCTTCCAGTTGCCGGCGCTCCTCGGCCACGCTCTTCAGCTCGCTGCGCACCTTTTCCAGGCGCTTCTCGGCCTCGCGCGGGTTCTGCGCCGCGGCTACGCCGGCGGCCAGCAGCCACGTCAGCGCCAGCAGGCGGCGCACAAGGCCGCGCCAGTGCACGGGCGCACGCCGCTCGGCCGCGCGGGGCGCGGCGGAATGCGATGGGACAGGCGCGGCTGCGGGCAAGCGAGGGTCCAGTGACTTCAGGCAGGTGTGGATTGTAGCGAAGCGTGTTGTGATCGCCCCACGATTGATTGCGGCCGCATCGCCGGCGCCCGGGAGGTGAAGGATGAAACGCATGCATCTGGCGGTTGTGCTGGCGCTGGCCCTGACGGCCGGCCCGGCGTTCGCGGGCGAAGGCATCAGCAAGGTCAACGGCAGCATCACTGCCGACGCCGGCAAGCAGTACGGCGATCTGGAAACGGTCAACGGCAGCATCACCGTCCAGTCCGGCGCCCAGGTGGGCAGCGTGGAAACGGTCAACGGCAGCGTCAAGGTCGCCGACGGCGCGCAGACCAAGGGGCTGTCCACAGTCAACGGCGGCATCACCCTCGGTGAGCGCGCGCAGGTCGCCGGTTCCATCGAAACCGTCAACGGCGGCATCTTCGTCGACCGCGGCGGCCGCGTCGGCGGCGGCATCGAGAGCGTCAACGGCAGCATCGGCCTGGTCGCCACGCAGTTGGACAAGGGCATCGAGACGGTCAACGGCGACATCACCGTCGGCCACGATTCGCATGTCGGTGGTGGCATTTCGATCAACAAGCCCAGTTTCAGCATGTCGTTCAAGCCGACGCGCAAGCCGCGGGTCATCGTCGGCCCGCGTGCGGTGGTGGACGGCCCGCTGCGCTTCGAGCGCGAAGTGACCCTGTACGTGCACCGCAGCGCCAAGACCGGGCCGATCACCGGCGCCACCGCGCTGCCCTTCGACGGCGACACCGCGCCGAACAACTGAGCCGTGCCGTAGTGCCGTGCGCGCCCGGACGCGCGCGGCTTGCCTATAGAATCCAGGGTTCCCTCGCCATCAGGAGCCCCCATGTCCCGCAAGCTCGTGCTGTGCCTGGCCGCAGCCGCGGCGCTGACCGCGTGCAAACGCGAAGCGCCCGCCCCGGCCGCCGACACCGCGCCACCGGCCGCGGCGCCCGCACCCGCTGCGGCGCCCACGCACGCGTTCTCCACCGGGATCGCACCGGCGGACTTCGCGGAACTGGTCAAGATGCTGTCCTCCGATGCCTTCGAAGGCCGCGGTCCGGGTACGCCGGGCGAAGACAAGACGGTCAGCTACATCCGCGACCAGATGCAGCGCATCGGCCTGCAACCGGGCAACGGCGACAGCTGGTTCCAGGACGTGGCGATGACCGAGACCACCGCGGCGCCGGGCACCACGCTCACCATCGCCCACGACGGCGCAGCACGGCAGCTGGCCTTCGGCAGCGACACGGTGGTGGGCACGCGCACCGGCCAGCCCGAGGTCAAGCTCGATGGCAGCGACATGGTCTTCGTCGGCTACGGCGTGGACGCGCCGGAGCAGAAGTGGAACGACTATGCCGGCCAGGACTGGAAGGGCAAGACCGTGGTGATGTTCGTCAACGACCCCGGCTTCCACACCGGCGATGGCAGCCTGTTCGAAGGCAAGCGCATGACCTACTACGGGCGCTGGACCTACAAGTTCGAGGAAGCCGCGCGCAAGGGCGCCGCCGCCGCGTTGATCGTGCACGACACGCCCGGCGCCAGCTACGGCTGGGACGTGGTCAAGAACTCCTGGTCCGGCGCGCAGTACGACCTGCCGGCAAAGGACGATCCGGAGCCGCGCATTCCGGTGCAGGGCTGGCTCACCGCCGAGGCGGCCAAGCAGCTGTTCGCCGATGCCGGCCTGGATCTGGCGCAGGCCTACAAGGACGCCAGCAAGCGCGGCTTCAAGCCGATCCCGCTGAAGGCCAAGCTCTCGGTGGACCTGAAGAGCACCATCGCCGAGAAGACCTCGCGCAACGTGGTCGGCGTGCTGCCCGGCAGCAGCCGCGCCGACGAAGCGGTGCTGTACATGGCGCACTGGGATCACCTGGGCAAGCACGAGGGCGAGCCCGGCGACAACATCTACAACGGTGCGGTCGACAACGCCACCGGCGTGGCCGGCATCCTCGAAATCGCCGAGGCGTTCGCGCACCAGCAGCCCAAGCCCGAGCGTTCGGTGGTGTTCCTGGCGGTGACGCTGGAGGAATCGGGGCTGCTCGGTTCCAAGTACTACGTGGCGCATCCGACCTTCCCGCTGAACAAGATCGCCGGCGTCATCAACCTGGATGCGATGCCGGTGGCCGGGCGCGCCAAGGACCTGGTGGTCAACGGGTTCGGCAGCTCACAGCTGGAAGACCTGCTCAAGCCGATCGCGGCCGCGCAAGGCCGCGTGCTGCACGCCGAAGACGCGCCGCAGAGCGGGTTCTACTTCCGTTCGGATCACTTCAACTTCGCCAAGGCCGGCGTGCCCGCGCTGTACATCGACGGCGGCGAAGACCTTGTCGACGGTGGCATCGAAGCAGGACGCCGTGCGGCAACCGAGTACGCCAAGCGCTACCACACGCCAGCCGACGAGTACGACCCGGCGACCTGGAAGCTCGATGGAGTGATGGACGACCTGCAGGCGGTGTACGGCGTTGGCAAGGAACTGGCCGCCGGCGACAGCTGGCCGAACTGGTACGCGGACAATCCGTTCAAGGCCGCACGCGACAAGATGATGGGCAGGCCGACGTCGCTGCCCGCGGCCGAGCCTGCCGCCGGCAAGTAGGCGGCGGCTTCTCCCCAAGCTTCATGGCAACGGCGCTTCGGCGCCGTTGTCGTCTCTGCCCCCATCGGTCGCGTGGCGCACCGGGCATCGTCGCTGCCACCACCTCGTGCAGATCGCTTACCGCATGCAGCGGTGCGCGGTTGCCGGACGTCTTCCGAGCGCCTCGAATGCCGATCGGAAGCCCACGCGTAGAGCACTTCGGCCGCGACGAGAGCTACCGCTACAGAAACGCCCGGGCATGCGCTGCCCGGGCTTTCATGGCATGACGATGACGCATGACGTGACCGCGGCGGCTGACCGCCACGGTCGCCGTCGTCTCAGGCCGCTTGCTTGGCCTGCCCCAGGCTGGCCATGTCGATGACGAAGCGATACTTCACGTCGCCCTTGAGCATGCGCTCGTAGGCCTCGTTGATCTGCGCCATCTCGATCGTCTCGATGTCGGACACGATGCCGTGCTTGGCGCAGAAATCCAGCATCTCCTGGGTCTCACGGATGCCGCCGATCAGCGAACCGGCCAACTGGCGCCGCTTCATGATCAGGTTGAACACCGTCGGCGACGGATGCGGCTCGGCCGGCGCGCCGACCAGGGTCATGGTGCCGTCGCGCTTGAGCAGGGTCAGGAACGCATCCAGATCGTGCGGGGCCGCGACCGTGTTGAGGATGAAATCGAAGCTGTTGGTGTGCGCCGCCATCTCCTCGGCGTTCTTCGACACCACCACCTCGTTCGCGCCCAGGCGCAGCGCGTCGTCGCGCTTGCCGGCCGAGGTGGTGAACAGCACCACGTGCGCGCCCATCGCATGGGCAATCTTCACGCCCATGTGCCCGAGGCCGCCCAGCCCAACGATGCCGACCTTCTTGCCCGGGCCGACCTTCCAGTGATTCAGCGGCGAATAGGTGGTGATGCCGGCGCACAGCAGCGGCGCCACCGCCGCCAGTTGCTCGGCATCATGGCGAATATGCAGCGTGTACTTCTCGTCGACCACGATGTGATCGGAGTAACCGCCATACGTGTTCTCGCCCCCGAACATCGGACCGTTGTAGGTGCCGACGAAGCCGTTCTCGCAGTACTGCTCCTCGCCATCGGCACAGGAAGCGCAATGCCGACAGCTGTCGACCATGCAGCCGACACCGGCAAGATCGCCGACCTTGAAGGCACTGACCTGGTCGCCCACCGCGGTGATGCGACCGACGATTTCATGGCCCGGCACCGACGGGTACTGGGTGTTGTGCCACTCGTTGCGGGCGGTATGCAGATCCGAGTGGCAAACGCCACAGTAGAGGATCTCGATACTGACGTCGTGCGCACCGAGCGCACGGCGCTCGAAGGTGAACGGGGTCAGCGGCTGATCGGACGCCTTGGCGGCGTATCCATTGGCTTGGCTCATGGGGAAGGCCTCGTGGTGGGTGAAAGGGGCCGAAGGGCGGTGCGCATGTAGAGCAATCGATGCCTACGCGGTCGCCTGAGGTGGAAAAGTCTAAGCGGCGGGGCATGAAAGAGACGCATCGCCACATGGAACGGTGCGATGCGCCTCGTCAAAACGCCTCACCGAGTGCGGACTGGCGCACATGTTCGGCTGAACGCCAATGCACTTGACGGTGACATGTGGACGCGCTGATCGGCATTCATCGGCAGATTGCACGTGAGCGGATCTGCAATCGATGAGAAACGCGCACCAGGAAGTGCGCGTAATGCATCCAATGACCAGTCACAGGATCGCCTACATGCTCTGTCCACT